>JAPLQE010000013.1 GCA_026399835.1 Burkholderiales bacterium
ACGTCGCCATGCGCCGGCAGCGTCTCGACGAACGCCGTGCCGCGTTCGGCCACCGCAGCCAGCGACTCGCCGCCCGGCGGCACGTAGCGCACGATGTCGTCGCGCCAGGCGTCGATCTGGTCGCGCGGCACCTCCGACCAGGTCCCGCCCTCCCAGTGCCCGAAGTCCATCTCGCGCAGCCTCGCGTCGACGCGCGGCGCAGCGAAGCCCGCGGCCTCGAGCCCGCGCGCCAGCCGCAGGCAGCGCGTCAGCGGGCTGCTGTAGACCGGCGCGTGGCGCGGCAGCCGAAGCGGCAGCAGCCCGAGCAGCTCCTCGAGGTGTGCATCGACGATCGGCACGTCGCTCGCGCCATAGCAGTGGCCCGGCGGCACGTCCGGCTTCGGGTGCCGGACCAGCCACAGCCGCGCCGAGCCGTCACGGCGGGTCACTGCTCCTCCTCGGTGTCGTCCGCGTCGAAGGCCGGCTCGACCGTCGGATTCAGGTCGAGCACCGCGAGCATGCCGATCAGGAAGGCGACCTCCGCCACCTGCTGGACGGCACCCAGGCAGTCGCCGGTGTAGCCGGCGAGCCGCTTCGCGATCATCCGGCGCATGAGCGCGGTCGCGAGCAGCGCGAGCGCGGCCGCGACCGCCACCGGCGTCGCGTCGCCCGTCCACAGGCTCAGCACGATCCCGGGCGCGGCTGCGATCGCGAGCGCCACGAGCGTATCGAAGGTCGCCACGTTCCGGGCGACCGGCTTGGCCTTGGCGTCGTCCTCCTCGCGGGCGTAGCGCAGGCTCGCCATCACCAGCACCGCGCAGCCGCGCGAGACGGCCGCCGCGCAGAGCAGCGTCACCACGACCCATTCGGTGTCGACGTGCGCCAGCGTCTCGAAGCGCAGCAGCAGCAGCGTGCCGACGCCGATCGCGCCGTACGCGCCGATCCGCGAGTCGCGCATGATCGCCAGCGTGCGCGCGCGGTCGTTCTCGCCGCCGAAGCCGTCGCAGAAGTCCGCCCAGCCGTCCTCGTGGAAGGCGCCGGTCAGCAGCAGTCCGGCGGCCAGCGCGAGCAGCACCGAGACCGGATGCGGCAGCACGGTGCTCGCCGCGACGTAGACCAGCGACTGGCCGAGCGCCACCAGCAGGCCCACCAGCGGGAAGTAGCGGGTGGCACGGCCCAGCCATGACTCGTCCCAGCCCATCCACGCGGCGAGGCGACCGGTGACGGGAATGCGGCTGTAGAACTGGATGGCGACTAGGAAGAGGCGCAGTTGGCGTGTCATCGAGGGCCCGGCACAGGGCGCGGGCGACCGATGGTACCGCGACCCCGGCGCGCGGCCGTGCGAAACGGAACGCGCGCCGGGGCACCGTGGGGCCGCTGCTACCATCGCATGACGGATCATCCGCGCCGCGCGGCGCCCCGCGACCGCGCCGGCCCCACAGGGAGACAGCCATGAGAGACAACCCCGTCCGCCCGGCGGTGCTGGCCGGAGCGCCGGTCGCCGGCGCGATGGTCTTCGAGTTCTTCACGCCCGGCATCGCGACGCTGCTCGCGCAGGCCGGCTGCCGCTACGCGATCTACGACATGGAGCACACCGGGCTCTCGTTCGAGACGCTCAAGTGGCTGTACGCGACCCATCGCGGCCTCGCGATCGAGCCGATGGTGCGCGTGCCGCGCGGCGAGTACACCTACATCGCCCGGGCCCTCGACGTCGGCGCCACCGGCGTCATGGTGCCGATGGTCGAGTCCGCCGAGCAGGCGCGGCACATCGTCGAATGCGCCTGGTACCCGCCGCACGGCCGGCGCGGCGCGGCCTTCGGCTTCGCGCACGACGACTTCGACACCGGCCCGCCGGCCGAGAAGATGCCGAAGCTGCGCGCCCGCACGCTGCTGATCGCGCAGATCGAGACCGAGCGCGGCCTCGCCGAGGTCGACGCGATCGCCGCGGTCGACGGCATCGACGTGCTGTGGGTCGGCCATTTCGATCTCACCAATTTCATGGGCATCCCCGGCGCCTTCGACGACGCGCGCTTCGAGGCCGCGATGAAGCGGGTGGCTGCCGCCGCGCATGCGCACGGCAAGGCGCTCGGCTTCATGGCGACCGACGCGCGCTGGATCGAGCGCGTGCAGGCCTGGGGCTACACGATGATCGCGGTCGGCACCGACTTCGGCCTGATGGTGGCCGGCGCCAGGCAGCTGACCGGCCTGGTCGGAGCCCGTCCGTGAGCGCCCGCCCGAAGCTCAAGGTCGGCCTCACCCGCGACCTGCTGACCCCGTCCGGCGAGCCCTCGTTCGGCCGCGGCCCGCTCGCGCTGCTCGACGCCGAACCCTCGATCGACTGGGAGTTCATCCCCGAGTCGGCCACCTCGATCACCCCCGACATCGCCGCCCGCTACGACCTGCTCTACGTGAACTCGCTGCCAGTCACCCGCGAGTCGGTGTCGCGCGCCGACCGCCGCGTGCGGCTGATCGCGCGGCACGGCGTGGGCTACGACTCGGTCGACGTGCCGGCGATGACCGAGGCGGGCGTCGTGGTGACCAACACCCCGGTGGCGATCCGCCGGCCGGTATCGGTGGCGGTGCTGACGATGCTGTTCGCGTTCGCCGGGCGGCTCTTCGCCAAGGACCGGCTGACGCGCGCCGGCCGCTGGAACGAGCGCACCGGCCACATGGGGCTGGGGCTCACCACCCGCACGCTCGGCGTGATCGGCGTGGGCGGCATCGGCGCCGAGCTGCTGACGCTCGCGCGGCCGTTCGGCTGGCGCATGCTCGCGGCCGACCCCTATGTGCCCGCCGCGACGATCGCCGGCTTCGGCGCGACGCGCATGCCGCTCGACGAGATGCTGCCGCAGTGCGACTTCGTCGTGTCGGTCTGCATCCTGAACGACGAGACGCGGCACCTGATGAACGCGGCGCGCTTCGCGCTGATGAAGCGCGAGGCCTTCTTCGTGAACCTCGCGCGCGGCCCGGTGGTCGACGAGCGCGCGCTGATCGAGGCGCTGCGCGCGGGCACGATCGCTGGCGCCGGCCTGGACGTGTTCGAGCAGGAGCCCGTCGATCCGGCGAACCCGCTGCTGTCGATGGACAACGTGATCGTCACGCCGCACGCGCTGTGCTGGACCGACGAGTGCTTCGACGCGATCGCGCGCGAGGGCCTGGGCTGCGTGGCCGCGTTCGCGCGCGGCGAGCCGCCGAAGTCGATGGTGAATCCCCAGGCCTGGACGGGCTGAGCCCCGCCCGGGTCAGCGCCTGTCCGGCCCCGCGAGCAGCGCCGCCCGGTCGGCGTCGGCGAGGTTGCCCCCGCAGAGCACCGTCGCGCACCGCGTGCCTTCGAAGCGCGCGCGGTGCGCGACGAGCGCCGCGAGGCCGACTGCGCCCGAGGGCTCGAGCAGCAGCCCGGCGTGCACGAAGGCGAGCCGCATCCCCGCGACGATGTCGGCCTCGTCGACGAGCAGCACCTCGTCGACGAGCCCGCGCAGGTCCGCCAGCGCCTCGGGCACCGGCACGCGGACCGCGATGCCGTCGGCGATGGTGTCGGCGCGCGCCGTCTCGACGACGCGGCCCTCGCGCAGGCTGTCGGCCATCGACGGCGCGCCGCGCGCGCAGACCGCGACCACGCGCGTCGCCGGGGAGGCCGCCTTGAACCAGCGCGCGATGCCCGCGAGCATCGCGCCGTTGCCCAGCGGCACCAGCACATGGTCGAACGTGTCGCCGCGCGCCAGCAGCTCGACCGCGATCGAGCCGTGCCCCTCGGAGACCTCGGCCTCGCGGCCGTCCTCGATCCAGCGCGCCCCGTGCGCGGCGGCCCAGGCTCGCGCCGCCGCCTTCGCCGCGTCGAAGTCCTCGCCCTCGCGACGCACCTCGGCGCCGAGCGCGGCCATCCGCGCCACCTTCATCGGGTTCGCGTTCACCGAGGCCCAGACGATCACCGGCAGGCCGGCGCGCCGTGCCGCATGCGCCACCGCCTGGCCCCAGTTGCCGGCGCTCGCGCAGACGATCGGGCCGCGCTCGCCCGCGGCCGCCAGCACATCGATCAGCACCGATGCGCCGCGCCCCTTGAAGCTGCGGATCGGGTTCGCGGTCTCCACCTTGAGGGTCAGCCGGCAGCCGAGCGCCTGCGACAGCGGCTCGCAGTCGTACTGAGGGGTGTCGCGGAACTCGGGCGGCACGCGTGCGGCCGAGGCGGCGATCCGCTCGAGCGACAGGCGGTTCGCAGAGGTACCGGTGGCGTCGTCCATCCTGTCGTTCATGTCCGGTCGCTCATGTCCGTCCACTCACGCCGGCCGACGCGAAGGTGGCCATCTCGCCCAGCAGCCTCGCGGCCGCACGCACCAGCGGCACCGCGAGGGCCGCGCCGCTGCCCTCGCCGAGCCGCAGCCCCAGATCGAGCAGCGGCTCGGCGCCGAGCGCCTCGAGCAGCCGCGCATGGCCGGGCTCGGCCGAGCGGTGCGCGAACACGCAGTGCCCCGCGACCGCCGGCTCGAGCCGCGCCGCGACCAGCACCGCCGCGGTCACGATGAAGCCGTCGACGATCACCGGCACGCGGCGCGCGGCGCAGCCGAGCGCCGCGCCCACGAGCATCGCGATCTCGAAGCCGCCGAAGGCCGCGAGCGCGGCCAGCGGCGTGCGCGCGTCGGGGTGCGCGTCGAGCACGCGCGCGAGCACGGCGCGCTTGTGCTTCAGGCCCGCATCGTCGACGCCGGTGCCGCGGCCCGCGACCGCCTCGATCGGCACCCCGAGCAGGCGCGCGGCGAGCAGCGCCGCCGCCGACGAGTTGCCGATCCCCATCTCGCCGAGCGCGACCGCGTCGGCACGCGTCTCGCGCGCGATCGCCGCGCCCCGGGCGATCGCCTCGAGCGCCTGCGCTTCGGTCATCGCCGGACCGTGCAGCGCGTTGGCCGTGCCGGCGGCGATCCGCGCGTCGACGAAGCGCGCGCCATGCGCGGCGAAGCCCTCGGCCTGCGGCATGCGCGCCCCCGCGTCGATCACCACCAGGTCGACGGCGTTCGCGCGGCACAGCACCGACACCGCCGCGCCCCCTTCGGCGAAGTTGCGCACCATTTGCGCGGTGACCTCCGGCGGATAGGCCGACACGCCCTCGGCGGCGAGCCCGTGGTCGGCCGCGAACACCAGCATCGCGACGCGCTCCATGCGGGGCGTCTCGTGTCCGGTCGAAGTCGCCAGGCGCGCACCGAGCGCCTGCAGCGCGCCGAGCGCGCCGGCGGGCATCGTCTTGGCGGCCCAGGCCGCCGCCACGCGCGCGGCGAGCGCGCCGTCGTCGGTCGCGGGCACCGCCGCGACGCCCACCGCCGCGAGCACGCGCCCGCGCTCGATCGCGGTTGCGCCGCAGGACGCGCCGGTGGTGTCCGGAGCGCCGGGGAACGGGCAGGGGGGGTCGGTTATCATCGCGGCCATCGTCGGATCTTAGAGCAGAGACACATGACCGCCTCGCTGTCGCCCACCGTCAAGGCCGAGGTCCTCGCCGAGGCGCTCCCGTACATCCGCCGCTTCCACGGCAAGACGATCGTCGTGAAGTACGGCGGCAACGCGATGACCGAGGAGAAGCTCAAGAAGAGCTTCGCGCACGACGTCGTGCTGCTCAAGCTCGTCGGCCTGAACCCGGTGGTGGTGCACGGCGGCGGCCCGCAGATCGAGCAGATGCTCGCCAAGGTCGGCAAGAAGGGCGAGTTCGTGCAGGGCATGCGGGTGACCGACGAGGAGACGATGGACCTCGTCGAGATGGTCCTCGCCGGTCAGGTCAACAAGGAGATCGTCGAGCTGATCAACCAGGCCGGCGGCAAGGCGGTCGGGCTGACCGGCCAGGACGCGGGCCTGGTGCGTGCCCGCAAGCTGATGCTCGAGAGCAAGGACAGCCCGGGCGTGCGCATCGACATCGGGCAGGTCGGCGAGATCGAGTCGATCGACCCGTCGATCATCACCACGCTGGCGGGCACCGGATTCATCCCGGTCATCGCGCCGATCGGCTCGGGCAGGAACGGCGAGACCTTCAACATCAACGCCGACGTGGTCGCGGGCAAGATCGCCGAGGTGCTGAGGGCCGAGAAGCTGATCCTGATGACGAACACCGTCGGCGTGCTCGACCAGAACGGCAACCTGCTCACCGGCCTCACCGCCAAGAAGATCGACGAGCTGTTCGAGGACGGCACGATCTCCGGCGGCATGCTGCCGAAGATCTCGTCGGCGCTCGACGCCGCGCGCGGCGGCGTGCATTCGGTGCACATCATCGACGGCCGCGTCGACCACGCGCTGCTGCTCGAGATCATGACCGACCAGGGCGTCGGGACGATGATCCGCAGCCGGTGAGCCTCGCGCTCGTGCGGGCGGCGCGCCGCCCGCCCGGCACCGAGCGCCCGCCCCCGGGCTCGCCCCGCGCCCGGACGGTCTGGCTGCTCGACCTCGACAACACGCTGCACGATGCGCTGCCTTCGATCATGCCGCGCATCAACCGCGCGATGACCGACTACGTGATGCGCACCGTCGGCCTCGACGAGGTCGCGGCGAGCGCGCTGCGCGTGCAGTACTGGCGCCGCTACGGCGCGACCCTGCTCGGCATGGTCCGCCACCACGGCGTCGATCCGCACGCCTTCCTGCGCGAGACCCATCCCTTCCCCGACCTGCACCGGCTGGTGCGGCGCGACGTCCGGCTCGCCCACCTGCTGCGCCGGCTGCCGGGCCGCAAGATCGTCGTCACCAACGCGCCCGCGGCCTACGCGGGCGGCGTGATCGCCGCGCTCGGCATCGGCCCGCTGCTCGACGGCATGATCGCGATCGAGCAGATGCACAGCGCCGGCGTCCTCCATCCCAAGCCCTCGCGGCCGATGTTGGCCAAGCTTCTGGCGCGGCTGCGGCTGCCGGCCTCGCGCTGCGTGCTGGTCGAGGACACGGTGGAGAACCTGCGTGCGGCCCGCCACTGCGGCGTGCGCACGGTCCTGGTCAGCGGCATCGCCTGGGGCGGGCGGCCCGCCTGGCAGCGTCCGAGGCGCGGCCAGCGTGGCATAGACGTGCACGTCCGATCGGTTGTACAGTTAGCGCGTACTCCGCTCGCAGGCCGCACCCATGCACACTGACGCAGACACGCCCGAGCCCGCCGATGCTTCCGACCCCTCTGTCGGCGAGCCGACCCCCCGGGGCCGGGTCCGTCCGAAGCCGGGCGAGCGCCGCCTGCAGATCCTGCAGACGCTCGCGCAGATGCTGCAGGAGCCGGGCGGCGACCGGGTGACCACCGCGGCCCTGGCCGGCCGGCTCGAGGTGTCCGAGGCGGCGCTCTACCGCCACTTCGCGAGCAAGGCCCAGATGTTCGAGGGCCTGATCGGCTTCATCGAGCAGAGCGTCTTCGGGCTGATCAACCAGATCGTCGCCCAGGAGCCGGACCCTCTCAAGCAGCTGCGCTCGATCGTGCTGATGCTGCTCGGGTTCGCCGAGCGCAACCCGGGCATGACGCGGGTGCTGATCGGCGATGCGCTGGTCACCGAGGATGCGCGGCTGCAGAGCCGCATCAACCAGCTGCACGACCGCATCGAGGCCTCGATCAAGCAGTGCTTCCGCAACGCGATCGAGCAGGGCCGCCTGCCGCCGGAGAACGACCCGGGCGCGCGCGCGAACCTGCTGCTGTCCTTCGTGCTCGGGCGCTGGCTGCGCTTTGCCAAGACCGGCTTCAAGCGTCCGCCCGCCGAAGGGCTCGACAAGCAGGTGGTGCTGCTCATCACCTGAGCGCGGCCGCGGATCCGCTGGGTGCCGGCGCGGATCCCTCGAGCGCTTCGCCGCGGAGTCTCCGAGTCGCGCACCGCGAACGAGCTCGCGCGCCGCCCTCGTATCGATCACTGCAACCGCCCGCCCTCCCGCCGCGGTTTCCGGCATGAACGCCGCGCCGCGGCCGATCGTCTGCTTGCGGGCTCGCCCGTTCGGGTGTCATTCTCGTGAGACATGGCCGGCGCAGATCCGGCCGCAGGAGGAGACACGGACCGGTACCCCCGCGGCGCCGAGTCGCGCCGTCCCTTCCGCGCACATCGGGAGACGACACACGTGGACGTGCCGCAGTACGACTGGATCGCCCATCACGCGATGGTGACGCCGGGGGCGCCCGCGCAGGAGGACCTGCACTCCGGGCGCCGCTTCACGTACCTGGAGATGCACCGGCGCATCGACGCCTGGGCGGCGTGGCTCCAGCAGGAAGCGGGCGTGCGGCCCGGTGACCGCATCGCCACGCTCTGCCACAACTCCACCGACGCGAACGAGATGATGTTCGCGGCGCAGCGGGCCGGCGCGATCCATCTGCCGCTCAACTGGCGGCTCGCGGTCCCCGAGCTCGAGTTCATCCTGAACGATGCGACGCCGACCGTGCTCGTCTACAGCGAGGAGTTCGCGCCGCAGGTGGCCGAGCTGCGCGGGCGCTGCGTGCTGCCGCACGTGGTCTCCAAGCGCGACGGCGAGGACAGCGGCTACGAGCGCGCGATCGCCGCCGGCCGCACGCTGGCCGCGCCGCCGCGGCCGCGCCTCGACGACGTCTGGGTCCTGATGTACACCTCGGGCACCACCGGCCGGCCCAAGGGCGCGCAGATCACCTACCGCGCGCAGCTCTTCAACGCGATCCACGCGACGATGACGACCGAGCTCACGCGGCGCTCGCGCGGCCTGACCTACCTGCCGCAGTTCCACGTCGGCGGCATCTGCCTGTACGCGATGCCGTGCTTCCACATCGGCGCGAGCCTCGCGGTGATGCGCCAGTTCGATCCGCAGTGGTGCCTCGACCTGATCGGCACGCCCGCGAGCGGCATCACCCATGTCTTCGGCGTGCCGACCAACTTCCTCTTCATGAGCCAGCTGCCCGGCTTCGCCGAGGCGCGCTTCGAGCACCTGGTGAGCGTGGGCATCGGCGGGGCGGCGTCCGCGCTGTCGCTCCTCAAGCTGTACGCCGACAAGGGCGTGCTGTTCCAGCAGGGCTGGGGCATGACCGAGACCTGCACCATCGGCACGCTGCTCAGCAAGGAGCGCGCGCTCGACAAGATCGGCTCGTCCGGCCAGCAGGTGCTGCACGCGGACCTGAAGATCGTCGATCCGGCGGGCGTCGAGGTGCCGACCGGGCAGGTGGGCGAGCTGCTGATCAAGGGGCCGACGGTGACCCCGGGCTACTGGAACCGGCCCGAGGCCAATGCCTCCTCGCTCGCCGACGGCTGGCTGCGCACCGGCGATGCCGCGTACGTCGACGACGAGGGCTTCTACTACATCGTCGACCGCTGGAAGGACATGTTCATCTCCGGCGGCGAGAACGTCTATCCGGCCGAGGTCGAGGACGCGATCTTCCGCATGCCCGGCATCGCCGAGGTGGCGGTCATCGGCGTGGCCGACGAGAAGTGGGGCGAGGTGGGCCGTGCCTTCGTGGTCCTCAAGGCCGGCTCGGGCATCGACGCCGACGACATCCTCGAGCACTGCGGGCGCCACCTGGCGCGCTTCAAGATCCCGAAGTCGATCCGCTTCGTCGCCGAGCTGCCGCACAACGCGACCGGCAAGGTGACCAAGCACGCGCTGCCGCGCGACTGAACGGCCCGCGCACCCCGTCCGCCACGGCGCCTCGCACGCGCCCCCGAAGGAGCATCGAGCATGAAGCCCGGCAAGTATTCCTTCATCCAGCAGGAGCAGGTGATCTGGGGCCGCCCGGCGGCCGACGCGATCGCCGACGTCGCCGACGAGCTCGGCGCGAAGCGCCTGTTCATCGTCGCGAGCAAGACGCTCAATCGAAAGACCGACGTGGTCGCGACGATCCGGGCGCGGCTCGGCGCGCGTGCGGTCGGCCTCTTCGACGAGACCGAGGAGCATTCGCCGCAGGGCTCGGTGCTGCGCACCGCGGCCGCCATCGCCGCCGACTCGCCGGACCTGATCGTGACCATCGGCGGCGGCTCGCCGATCGACACGGTGAAGGTCGCGCAGATCGTGCTGGCCGAGGGCATCGAGACCGAGGCGCAGCTGTCCGCCTACCGCGTGACGACCAACGCCGACGGCAGCTGGAACACCCCGAAGTCCAAGCCCTCGCCGATCCGCCAGATCGTCGTGCCGACCACGCTGTCGGCCGCCGAGTTCAGCAACATCGGCGGCTCGACCGACCGCGTGCGCCAGGTCAAGGACCTGTACGTCGGCAAGACCATCTGCGCGCAGGCCGTGATCCTCGACCCCGCGGTGACCGTGCACACGCCCGAGTGGCTGTGGCTGTCGACCGGCATCCGCGCGGTCGACCATGCGGTCGAGTCGATCTGCTCGCGCACGCCGAATCCGTTCGTCGACGCCGGCAGCCTCGAGGGGCTGAAGATGCTGTCGGCCTCGCTGCGCGCCAACCGGCACGCGCCGGGCGACCTCGACATGCGGCTGCAGAGCCAGCTCGGCGTGTGGCTCGCCTCGATCGGCATCGGGCGCGTGGAATGGGGTGCGAGCCACGGCATCGGCCACCAGCTCGGCGGCGTGGCCGGTGTCGCGCACGGCCACACCTCCTGCGTGATGCTGCCCAACGTGATGCGCTGGAACCGCGAGCACGTGGCCGAGCCGCTGTCGCGGATCGCGACCGCGTTCGGTGCGCCCGGCGGCGACGCGCCCGACCTGGTGCAGGCGCTGATCCGCGATCTCGGCATGCCCACCACGCTCGGCGAGGTGAAGGTCGGCCGCGAGCACTTCGATCGGATCGCGGCGGCCGCGATGCAGAGCCCGATGGTCAAGGCGAATCCGCGACCGATCACCGATCCCGCTCAGGTCCGCGAGATTCTCGAACTGGCCTTGTAAGACCCCGGCACGTCCGGACTGATTCCAACGACAGCAAGGAGGAGACACGATGAAACACGGCAAGCTTTCCCTGGTGGCGGCGTCGATCGCCCTGGCCCTGGCCGCGGCCGCGCCCTCGGCCGACGCGCAGGGCACCGGCACGATCAAGATCGGCAACACCGGCGCCCTGACCGGCCCGTACAACGAGTTCGGCGAAGGCGTGCGCCGCGGCATCCTGATCGCGCTCGAGCGCGTCAATGCCAAGGGCGGCATCCTCGGGCGCCAGGCCGAGCTCGCGATCTCGCTCGACGACCAGCTCGTGCCCGACCGCGCGGTGCAGAACATGCGCCGTATCCTGGACGCGCCCGAGATCGACGTGGTCATCGGGCCGGGCGGCAGCGGTCCGACGCTCGCCGTGATCGACATGGCCACCGTCGACGGCCGTGCGTACTGCAATCCGCAGGGCCAGACCCCGTCCATCGTCTATCCGGACGGCACCGACAAGCCCGCCCGCAAGAACGTCATCTCCACCGCGATCCAGAACGACGTCGAGGCCAAGGCGCTGGGCACCTACGTGGCCTCGCGCTTCAAGAAGATCGGCGTGATGCACGAGAGCACCGGCTACGGCGTGTCGGGCTCGCAGCTGCTCGGCGTCGAGATCGAGCGCCTGAGCAAGACCAAGCCCGTTGCGGTCGAGTCGTACAACCAGCGCTCGCAGGACATGACCGCGCAGATCAGCCGGGTGCAGCGCGCCGGTGCCGACGTGCTGGTCGTCGTGGGTCTGGGGGCCGACATGGCGGTGATCCGTCGCAACATGCTGCGCGCCGGCTTCGACGTGCCGCTGATCACCAGCGGCGGCGGCATCTCGCTGCCGTACAAGGAAGGCGCGGGCGAGCTGGCCGTGGGCACGCGGGCCACGATGATCTCGACCTACCAGCCCGGCAAGACGCCGACCGGTGTCGCCAAGGAGCTGGCCGACGCCTACCAGGCGAAGTTCGGCCGCGACCGCTGGTGGGGCGACGACCCGGCCACGCCGCAGGTCTTCTTCTCGCTGACGGTGGGCGCGGGCTTCGACTGCGCGACGATGCTGCTCGAGGCGGTGCGACTGGCAGGCGGCACCGACCGCGCCAAGGTCACCGAGGCGCTGAACCGCATCAGCAACTTCCCGGTGTCCAACGGTGCGGCCACGTTCACGCCGATGCGGCGTCTGCTGGTGCAGCCCGAGAACCTGGGCATGTTCGAGTACGTCAAGGGCGACAAGAACGATGCGGTGCTGAAGGCGGCGACGCAGTAAGCGCCTCGCAGCCACCGGCACTCGCACCGGCACTCGCAGGAAGCGCCGCGCGGTGGCGGCGGGCATCCGCCCGCCCCGCCCGCGCGGCGACACCTCCAGACAGGGGAGACGAATGGGCTTCGCGGCCAGCTTGATCCTGGGCGGCATCAGCGTCGGTTCGGTCTACGCGCTGATCGCGCTCGGGCTGAACCTCACGTTCCTGACGACCCGAACGCTCAACTTCGGCCAGGGCTCGCTGATGATGCTCGCGGCCGTCTCGGCGGTGCTGCTCGCGGGCATCGGCGCGAACCTCTACGTCGGGCTGCTCGGCGGCATCGTGCTGGTGGGCGTCGTCGCGGCGCTGACCGAGTCGATCGCGATCCGCCCGATCGCCAAGGTCGGCGGCAGCATGGGCTGGGTCGTCACCACGCTCGGCGTCGGCATCTTCCTGCAGGGCTTCGTCGCGAAGTTCTTCGGCTCGCAGGCGCTCGCCTTCCCCTCGTTCCTGTTCTCCGCACGCGACTTCGTGTCGATCGGTGGCGTGCGCCTGTCGGCTCAGTACCTCGCGATCTTCGTGATCGCGCTGGCGCTGGTGATCGCCTTCGAGCTGTTCCTCAAGCGCACCGCCTGGGGCCGCGCGCTGCAGGCGGTGGCCCTCGACCCCGACCTCGCGTCGGTGATGGGCATCCCGGTGCGCCGGGTGGTGATGCTGTCCTTCGTCGGCAGCGGCGTGCTCGCCGGCGTGGCCGGCGTGCTGGTCGCGCAGATCACCGGCACGGTGGATGCCGCGTTCGGCTTCAACCTGCTGATCCTGGGCTTCGTCGCGGCAGTGCTCGGCGGCATCGGCAACACCTGGGGGGCGCTGTTCGGCGGCGTGTTCCTCGGCGTCGTCGAGAAGCTGGTGGGTGGCTACGTGTCGACCGCGGCCGAGCAGGGCATCGCGTTCGCGCTGCTGATGGTGGCGCTGGCCGTGCGGCCGCACGGGCTGCTCGGCGAGAAGGAGGTGGTCAAGGTATGAACGCCCTCCGCCGCCAGGTCTCGCTCGTGCTGGGCCATCCGGCCCTGTCGATCGCGGTGCTGCTCGCGCTGTGGTTCGTGCCGGCCTCGGCCGACCGCGCCACGGTGCAGCTGCTGTCCTTCGTGATGATCAACATCCTGCTCGCGCAGAGCATCAACCTGCTGACCGGCATCGCCGGCCAGATCTCGCTCGGTCACGCCGGCTTCTTCGCGATCGGCGCCTACGGTTCCGCGGTGCTGACCAAGTCCGCCGGACTGCCGGTGATCCTCGCCGTGCCGTGCGCGGTCGCGCTCGCCGCCCTGGCCGGCTGGCTGCTCGCGATCCCGGCGGGCCGGGTCAAGGAGTTCTACCTCGCGATGATGACCGCGGGCTTCGGCCTGCTGACCTACGAGGTCCTCAAGGAGTGGACCGACGTCACCGGCGGCGTGATGGGCCTGAGCGCGGTCGCCTCGCCGACGCTGAAGAACCTGGTGGTGCTCGGCGTGCGGCTCGAGGCGCTGGACTACTTCCGCGTGCTGCTGGTGGCCACCGCGGTGGTGCTCTGGCTGCTGCGCAACTTCGTGCAGTCGATGCACGGTCGCGCGTTCTTCGCGATCCAGGCCAGCGAGATCGCGGCCGGCAGCATCGGCATCCAGCCCGGGGGCACCAAGCGCCGCGCGTACGCGATCAGCACCGCGATCGCGGGGCTCGCGGGCGCGTTCTACGCGCACCTCGTCGGCTACCTCGGCCCGGACAGCTTCACGATCCAGCGATCGGTCGAGGTGCTGGTGATGGCCATCGTCGGCGGCATCGGCACCATCGTCGGCCCGATCCTCGGCGCGATGCTGTTCTCCTGGCTGCCCGAGAAGCTGCAGGCCTTCGCGGCCTGGCAGTTCATGGTCTACGGCCTGATCCTGATGGGCGTGTTCCTGCTGTTCCGCAAGGGCTTCGCCGGCGCGATCGCCGAGCCGGCGCGCTTCGTGCCGGCGCGGGCGCTGCGCGACGTGCTGGCGGCCCAGGGCTCGGCCGGAGCCGCGACGGGCAGCCCCGGCGCGTCGGCGGGCACCACGGCCTCGTCGGCGAGCGCCGCCACCGCGCCGTCGACGGTGACCACGACCGCGGCCGACCTCGACGCCTCACCGATCGTCGAGGTCCGCGACCTCACCAAGCGCTTCGCCGGCCTCGTCGCCCTCGACGGCGTGTCGCTCGCGCTGCGCCCCGGCCGCATCACCGCGCTGATCGGGCCCAACGGCTCGGGCAAGAGCACGCTGGTGAACGTGGTCAGCGGCATCTACACCCCGAGCGCGGGGCAGGTGACGCTGCGCGGCCGCGACATCGGCGGACGCTCCAACCCCGAGGTGGCCGCCGCCGGTCTGGTGCGGACCTTCCAGGATCCGCGCCTGGTGCCGAGCTTCACCGTCCGCGAGAACGTGATGCTGGGCGCGCACCTGAAGCACCGCGGCTCGATGCTCGCGGCGGCGCTGCGCACGCCGGCCATGATGCGCGAGGAGCGCGAGACGATCGCGCGGGCCGGCGAGATCATGGCCATCGCGGGCCTCACCGCCGTCGCCGACCAGCTGCTCGAGTCGCTGCCCTACGGCTACCGGCGCCTCGCCGAGGTGGCGCGCGCGCTGATGGCCGACCCCGAGGTGCTGATGCTCGACGAGCCGGCCGCCGGCCTGTCCGAGGGCGAGCTCGGCCGGCTCGCCGAGGTGATTCGCTGGGTCCGCGGCCGCGGCAAGGCGGTGCTGCTGATCGAGCATCACATGGACTTCGTCGCCGACCTGGTCGACGACGTCGTCGTGCTCGACAGCGGCCGCGTCATCTACCGCGGCGACATGCAGGGCATGCGTCGCGACACCGCCGTGATCGAAGCCTACCTGGGCGTCCAGACCCCGAGGACCGCCGATGCTTGAGCTCAACGAAGTCGATGTCGCCTACGGCAACATCCAGGCCCTGCACGGCGTCACGCTGACCGCGCGCCCCGGGCAGATCACCGCGGTGCTCGGCGCCAACGGCGCGGGCAAGTCCTCGCTGCTCAAGGCGATCTCCGGCCTCGCGCCGGTCACCGCCGGCACGATCCGCATCGACGGCACCGACATCGGCCGGCTGCCCGCGCACAAGCGCGCGCGGCTCGGCGTGTCGCTCGCGATGGAGGGGCGGCGGCTGTTCCGCACGATGACCGTCGAGGAGAACCTGTCGATCGCCTGGAGCTTCGGGCCGCGGCGCACGCCGTTCCCGCAGGCGCTCGAGCGCGTGTTCGCGGCGTTCCCCATCCTCGAGGAGCGGCGCTCGGGCACGTCCGGCATGCTGTCCGGCGGCCAGCAGCAGATGCTGATCCTCTCGTCCGTGACGATCCGCGAGCCGGCGTTCATGCTGCTCGACGAGCCCTCGCTCGGCCTCGCACCGATCATCGTCCAGCAGATCTTCGACTTCATCACCGCCTACTCGCGCGAGCGCCAGACCACGGTGGTGCTCGCCGAGCAGATGGCCGCGATGGCGCTGCAGGTCGCGCACCAGGGCTTCGTGCTGCGCCACGGCCGCGTGATCATGGGCGGCAGCAGCCAGGCGCTGGCCGACGCGGACATCGTCGCGCAGCTGTCGGCGGCGTACCTGTGAGCGGGGCGGCGATGGCGGGCGGCGCGGGGACGGCGGGGAAGGAGGGGGCCGTCACCGTGCGCCGCGACGACGTGCTCTTCGACGGCGACGACGTGAAGCTGCACGGCTGGCTCTACCGGCCCGCCGGCGACGCCGCGGCCCCGCGCCCCGCGATCGTGCTCGCCCACGGCTTCTCCGCCGTGATGGAGATGGGCCTCGACCACTACGCCCGCGCGTTCGCCGAAGCCGGCTTCGTCTGCCTGGCCTACGACCACCGTGGCTACGGCCGCAGCGGCGGCTGGCCGCGGCTCGAGACCAACCCGTGGCTGCAGGTCGAGGACACGCGCGCCGCGATCTCGTTCGTGCGCACGCTGCCCGGGGTCGATGCCGCGCGCATCGGCCTGTGGGGCACCAGCTACTCCGGCGGCCATACGCTGACCGTCGCCGCGCTCGACCGGCGCGTGGCCTGCGTGGTGTCGCAGGTGCCGCTGGTCTCGGGCTCGCGCACCTTCGACAGCTGGGTGCCCGCCGACCGCCGCGAGCGCTTCATGAAGCGCCTGGCCGACGACCGCGACGCCCGCGCCCGCGGCGTGCCGCCGGGCCTGACGCCCGCCGGCGTGCCCGGCTCCGAGACCGAGGAGTGGGCGCGCGCGGTCGACCCGGCCGGGACCGTGTACCCGAACGCGGTCACGCTGCGCAGCCTGGAGCTGATGCGCGCCTACGAGCCGATCGCATTCGTCGCGCGGATCGCGCCGACGCCGCTGCTGATGATCGTCGCCGACCGCGACACGCAGACGCCGGTGGCCTGGCAGCTCGAGGCCTTCGAGTTCGCTGCCGAGCCCAAGAAGCTGGTCACGCTGCCGGGACGGCACTACGACCCGTACATGGGTCAGCTCGCGGCGTCGACGGCGGCGGCGCGCGACTGGTTCGTCGGGCATCTGGGGCACTGAAGGGCACCGCGACGCTCAGTACCGCCCCTCTCCCGCCGCCGGCTTCGTCCGACCCACCCGCGTGTAGTACGCCTCGGGAATCGCATCCGCCGTCTTGTAGAAGTGCCAGTGGCAGGGCTTGCTCGCGTCGGGCTCGAAGTCGGTGACCCACAGCGGATGCCCGCCCCATTCCATCGGCAGGATCTCGTTCATCGCGCAGTGCGTGCAGTAGTAGGGCACGTCGGTGCGGCCCCAGCTCCAGTCGTGCGGCTGCTGCGTGACGCCGAACGAATACGGCGCGCCGAGCCGCGACGGCGTGCCGTCCACCGGGTCGCCGCGCCGCATCCGGCCGCCGCTGCCGCAGGGGTCCATCCGAATCGAGAAGCGGTGCTCGTCCTCGGTGATGCCCAGCGCCCCGTCCTGCTTCGGGCCGCCGTGGTGGGCGCGCATGATCTCCGCGGTCACCGCGACGCGCTCGGGCACGGTCATGCCGAGGAAGCCCTTCCAGCTGCGGCGCAGCATCCAGGTCTCCTGGCTCGAGCGCAGCACCTCGCCGACCGCGTCCTCGCCCCAGCGCTTGGCGATCTGCGTCTGCATGTCCCAGACCCAGTCGCAGAACAGGTCGTGCAGGCTCTTGCCCTCGTCCCGTTGCGGGGGCAGCGCGGCCCTCAGGCCGGCCGCGCGCCCGCGAAGTCGTCGATCGCGGCCGCGGTCTCGGCGGCGGCCTCCTGCGGGATCATGTGTCCCGAGCGCACCATCCGCACGCGCGCATCGGGCATCGCCGCCGCGAACGCATCGAGGTAGCCGCGGCCCATCAGCGCGTCCTGCGTGCCGCCCACCACCAGCGTCGGCGCGGTCACCCGGTAGAGGCGGTGCTTCAGGCCCTTGTCCGGGATCGGCCACATCAGCTTGGCCGCCGCGATCAGCGCCTGGCGCCGGCGCAGGATCGCCTCGGTCTGCGCGGCCGGGTCGGGCAGCGGCGCGTTGAACGCGGTCGCCGCCTCGCCGCCCGGGTCCGCGTACAGCAGCTTGGTCAGCGCGCCCGGGGTGAGGCCGAAGATGTCGTCGAGCGGTGCCTCGTCCTGCCACAGGCCGTAGGGCGCCAGCAGCACCAGGCGGTCGACGCGCCGGCGAAAGAGCGCGGCATATTCGGCCGCGGCCGCCCCGCCGAAGTCGTGGCCGGTGAGCGCGACGCGCTCCAGGCCGAGCGCATCCAGCAACTCGTCGAGCCAGACCGACAGGTCGTAGAACGAGCGGATCCGCTCCAGGCCCTCGCTCGCGCCGTAGCCGGGCAGCTTCGGCGCGATCACCTCGTGCGTGCGCGCGAGCGCGTCGACCAGCGGCGCCGACCATTCGAGCCCGAAGGCGCCGTGCAGGTAGACCAGCGGCGCACCGCGACCGTGGCGCTCGACCTCGGCGGCGAACCCGTTGCCGGGCAGCGTGATCGTGCCGGCCATCATGCGGCTCCCAGCGGCGCGATCGCGCGGGGCACGCGCGGCTGCTTGAGCGCGGTCGGCCACCAGTGGTCCTCCCACTGGTCGTCCCACAGGTGCTTGAGGTGCGGCGTCACCTCGGTGGCGATGCGGCGCAGGTTCACCATCACCTTGTCGTGCGGCATGTCGCCGAACTGCGCGAGGATGCCGAGGTGGCCGACGTTCAGCGTGCGCGACAGGTCCTCGAGCTGCTCGGTCACGCGCTTGGCGGTGCCCGCGATCACGGTGCCGCGCTCGATCATCTCGGCCCAGGTGGTGTCGATGATCTTCGGGCCCTTCTGCTGGCTCTCCATGCCCAGCTTGATGGTGTTCAGCGTCCGGTAGCCGGGCGCCTCGACGAAGCCGCCGTAGACGTGCTACGTCTTGTTGAAGAACCACTCGGCATGCGCGCCGTACAGGTCGGCGGCCTGCTGGTCGGAGTCGGCGACCGCGACGAACTGCACGAAGCCCGCCTGGTACGGGTTGCGCGGCAGCCCCTTGCGGTCGAGCGTCTCCCAGAAGCCGTCCATGAACACCTTCGCGCGCTTGTAGCCCGAGAAGGACAGGTAGCTGTAGAGGAAGCCGTTGTCGGCGCAGTAGTCCCAGGTCTCGACCGAGCCGCCGCCGGGGATCCACACCGGCGGATGCGGGCGCTGGATGGGCTTGGGCCAGCAGTTCACGTAGCGCATCTGCGTGAACTCGCCGTTGAAGGCGAACACGTCGTTGCGCTTCCAGGCCTCGAGGATCAGGCGCACGCCCTCGTAGTACTTCTCGCGCAGCGTCGTGGGCACCTCGCCGTACGCGTAGTTGGTGTCCATGCTCGTGCCCACCGGGAAGCCCGCGACCAGCCGACCGCCCGAGATGCAGTCGATCATCGCGAACTCCTCGGCGATGCGCACCGGCGGGTTGTACAGCGCCACCGAGTTGCCGAGCACGACGATCGCCGCATCGCGCGTGCGGCGCGCGAGCGAGCCGGCGATGATGTTCGGCGAGGGCATCAGGCCGTAGCCGTTGGCATGGTGCTCGTTCACGCAGATGCCGTCGAAGCCCAGCTCGGCGGCGTACTCGAGCTGGTCCATGTACTCGTTGTAGAGCGCGTGCCCCTTGACCGGGTCGAACAGCTCGCCCGGGATGTCGACCCACACCGAGCGGTGCTTCTGCGGGAAGTCCATCGGCAGGTGCCGATAGGGCATCAGGTTGAACGACATGAACTTCACGGGGTCTCCTCCTGGTCCTGCCTTGTTTTCCCCATTCTGGTCCGCCGGGCATGCGACAGCAATACCGGTCGGTAGCCGTTTCTCCGGGCGGGCCGGCCCCCCTGGCGGGGCGGAGGAACTTGGAACGACAGGGAGGCGGGCGCTATGCGTGCGGGCGATGCCCGCAGACCGGGCAGCCCGGGTCGCGCGGCACGCGGATCCGGTCGATCGACATCGTGCGGGTGTCGATCAGCAGCAGGTGCCCCGTCATCGGCGTGCCGAAGCCGCCGGCGACCTTCAGTGCCTCGGCCGCCTGCATGGTGCCGACGATGCCGGTGAGCGGCGCGAATACGCCCATGGTGGCGCAGCGCACTGCCTCGACGTCCTGGCCGTCGGGGAACAGGCAGTGGTAGCAGGGCGAGTCGGCACGGCGGGTGTCGAACACCGCGAGCTGGCCGTCGAAGCGGATGGCCGCGCCCGAGACCAGCGGCACGCCGGCCTCGACGCAGGCGCGGTTGACCGCGTGCCGGGTGGCGAAGTTGTCGCAGCAGTCGAGCACGACCGTGGCGCGGGCGACCGCGGCACGCAGCGCGTCGCCCTCGAGCCGGGTCGCGATCGCCTCGACCTCGATCTCGGGGTTCATCTCCAGCAGCGAGCGCCGGCCGGACTCGGCCTTGCCGAGCCCCACGCGGTCGTCGCGGTGCAGCACCTGACGCTGCAGGTTCGTCAGGTCGACGGTGTCGCCGTCGGCGAGCAGGATGCGGCCCACGCCGGCCGACGCGAGGTACAGGGCGGCCGGTGAGCCCAGGCCGCCCGCGCCGACCACCAGCGCGGTCGAGGCCAGCAGGCGCTCCTGGGCCTCGACGCCCATCTCGTCGAGCAGGATGTGCCGGCTGTAGCGAAGGAGCTGGGCATCGTTCATGGCGTCGGGTGGTGCAGGTCGTGCGGCGGGCGGGCGGGCACCGCGCAAACGGAAAGGGCGGCCACGACGGCCGCCCTCCGGTCGGACACGGGACGGCGCCCTGCGGGGCGCGCCGTCCGTGCGTTCACTTCGACGCGGGCTTGGCCGGCTCCTTGGAGTCGGCGGCGGCCACGGTGTCCTTCTTGGCGACCTGCACCGGCTGGCCCTTCAGGTGGTTCATCGCCTGCTGGAGCTGGTAGTCGTCGGGCGCGCCGAACTCGATCGGCTTGCGGTCGCGCAGCTTCTCGTTGACCTGGTCGCCGGGCTTCGGTACGGACGGCTTGTCTTCCTTGTCCTTGTCGTTCGACAGGTGACGCGTGAGGTCGGCCTCGCGGACGCGGAACTGGGAGATGTCGCCGTCGGGGGTCTCTTCGACGAAGAAGTCGGGGGTGATGCCCTTGGCCTGGATCGAGCGGCCGGCCGGCGTGTAGTAGCGCGCCGTGGTCAGCTTGATCGCGGTGTTGTTGGTCAGCGGCAGGATCGACTGCACCGAGCCCTTGCCGAAGGTCTGCGTGCCGATCACGACCGCACGCTTGTGGTCCTGCAGCGCGCCGGCGACGATCTCGGACGCCGAGGCGGAGCCGGCGTTGACCAGCACGACCATCGGCACGTTCTTCACCCAGCCCGGCAGCTTCGACAGGATGTCCTCGCGGCTGCCGCGCATGTAGTCCTCGGGGCTGGCGATGTACTTGCGCTTGGCGTCCTCGGTGCGGCCGTCGGTGGACACGACCAGCGTCTTCTGCGGCAGGAAGGCCGCCGACACGCCGACCGCGCCGTGCAGCAGGCCGCCCGGATCGTTGCGCAGGTCGAGCACCAGGCCCTTCATCGGGCCCTGCTTGTCGAGCGTGCCCAGGTGCCGGACCATGTTGTCGACGGTCATCTCCTGGAACTGGGTCAGGCGCACGTAGCCGTAGCCCGGCTCGATGACCTTGGAGCGGACCGACTGGACGCGGATCACGTCGCGCACCAGCGTCACGACGATCGGGCGCGACTCGCCCTTGCGGCTCAGCGTCAGCGTGACCGGGCTCTTCGGCTTGCCCCGCATCAGCTTGACCGCGTCGTTGAGCGGCATGCCCTTGGTGGGCTTCTCGTCGATCTTGATGATCAGGTCGCCAGCCTTGACGCCGGCACGGAAGGCTGGGGTGTCCTCGATCGGGGAGACCACCTTGACGAAGCCGTCCTCGGTGCCGACCTCGATGCCCAGGCCGCCGAACTCGCCCTGGGTGCCGACCTGCAGCTCCTTGAAGGCGTCGGCGTCGAGGAACGCCGAGTGCGGATCCAGGCCGGTGACCATGCCGCTGATCGCTTCCTGGATCAGCTTCTTGTCCTCGACCGGCTCGACGTAGAACGCCTTGATGGCGCCGAAGACGTCGGAGAACTGCCTGAGGTCCTCGAGCGGGAGCGCGGAGCGCGCGTCGCGCTGCGCCACCGCGGTGACGCCCAGGCTGATCAGGACGCCGGCGATGGCGCCGGCGCTGAGAAGGGCAAGAGGCTTGAACTTGGTGTTCATCTCGAGGACGCCGACGTGGCAGGCCGCTGGCCCGAATGCGGGCGCCAGACCGGGGTTGCCACTTTTCCATGTCGAGTATACGCATGCGCGCACGGCTTGAAAGGCGGCCGTGCTGGCAGGGTGGGGAAAACCCCCGCCCCGCCGATCGGCGGGGGGCGCGGTGACGCTGGGCGGTCGGCGCCGGGGGCGCGGTGACGCTGGGCGGTCGGCGCCAGAGGCGAGCCGTGCCCGGCTCAGGCCCCAGCTCGACCCCGGCTCAGGACTTGCTGCGCCCCTGTGCCGCCACCGCCGCCATCGCCGCCTCGATCTCCGCCTGGTCGCCCAGGTAGCGCCGCGAGATCGGGCGCAGCGCGTCGTCGAGCTCGTAGACGAGGGGTCGGGCGGTCGGGATGTTCATCGCGACGATGTCGTCCTCGGACATGCCGTCGAGGTGCTTGACCAGCGCCCGGAGGGAGTTTCCGTGCGCGGCGACCACCACCTTGCGGCCGAGCCGGATCGACGGGGCGATCGACTCGTTCCAGAACGGCACGACCCGCGCCACCGTGTCCGCCAGGCACTCGGTGCGCGGGATGTCCTCCGGACGCAGCCGCGCGTAGCGCGGGTCGCCCTGGGCCTCGCGCGGGTCGCCCGCCGGCAGCGGCTCGGGCGCGATGCCGTAGGCGCGGCGCCAGATCAGCACCTGCTCGTCGCCGTACTGCGCGGCCGTCTCGGCCTTGTTCAGGCCCTGCAGCGCGCCGTAGTGGCGCTCGTTGAGGCGCCAGGAATGCACCACCGGCAGCCACATCAGGTCCATCTCGTCGAGCACCGTCCAGAGCGTGCGGATCGCACGGCGCAGCACCGAGGTGTAGCAGAGGTCGAAGCTGAAGCCCTCGGCGCGGAGCAGCTCGCCGGCGCGGCGCGCCTCGGCGAGCCCGTTGGGCGTCAGGTCGACGTCGGTCCAGCCGGTGAACCGGTTCTCCAGGTTCCACTGGCTCTCGCCGTGGCGAAGCAGCACGAGGGTGTAGGTCATGGCTCGGAGTGGGTTGGTCGCGGTCTATTCTATAATTTTGGGCTAACCCCTCCAGGCGACGCCGTGGATTTCGTCCTCCAGAACATCTTCCTGATCGTCATCGCGTTCGTTTCGGGCGCGATGCTCTTGTGGCCGCTGGTCACCCGGCAGCTCGCCGGGGCGACCGTCGGCACGCTGCAGGCGACCCGCCTGATCAACGACGGTGCGGTGATCCTCGACGTACGCGAGCCCGCCGAGTACGCCGCCGGCCACCTGGCCAACAGCCGCAACATCCCCACCGCCGAGATCGACAAGCGGGCGGCCGAACTGCCTGCCGGCAAGGCGGTCGTGGTCGTCTGCGCGAGCGGCTCGCGCGCGGCGCGCGCGGCGTCGGTGCTCCGCAAGGGCGGCCGCGCCGACGTGTTCTGCCTCGACGGCGGCCTGTCGGGCTGGCAGCAGGCCGGCCTGCCGGTCGTCAAGAAGTCCTGACCCGAAAGAGATCCCGATGAGCGCCAAGGTCACGATGTACTGCACGGCGGTGTGCCCCTACTGCATCCGCGCCGAGTCGCTGCTGCGCCAGCGCGGCGTGGCCGACATCGACAAGATCCGCATCGACGAGGAGCCCGCCCAGCGCGACGCGATGATCGCGCGCACCGGACGGCGCACCGTGCCCCA
This sequence comes from Burkholderiales bacterium, assembly GCA_026399835.1. Lineage (GTDB taxonomy): Bacteria > Pseudomonadota > Gammaproteobacteria > Burkholderiales > Burkholderiaceae_E > UBA4615. The sequence continues at coordinate 23,343 of JAPLQE010000013.1, forward strand.
GATCTACATCGGCGAGACCCACGTCGGCGGCTGCGACGACCTGCAGGCGCTCGATCGCGCCGGCGGACTGCTGCCGCTGCTGCAGGCCTGAGCCGTCCCCACCCCACTTTGCCCAAGGATCCCGTTTCATGAGCGATGCCAATCAGCCGGTCTTCCAGATCCAGCGCATGTACCTGAAGGACCTGTCGCTCGAGATCCCGGGCGCACCGCGGATCTTCCTCGAGCAGCAGGCCCCCGCGGTCGAGATCGCGATCGACTCCAGCCACGAGGCGCTGACCGACTCGATCCACGAGGTGACGGTGCTGGCCACGGTCACCACCAAGATCGGCGCCGACAAGATCGTCTTCCTGGTCGAGGCCAAGCAGGCCGGCATCTTCGACATCCGGAACATCCCGGCCGAGCAGATGCCGGTGGTCATCAACGTCGTCTGCCCGAACGTGATCTACCCGTACCTGCGCGCGAACATCGCCGACATCGTCTCGCGGGCCGGCTTCCCGCCGATCCACCTCGCCGAGATCAACTTCGAGGCGCTGTACCAGCAGAAGATGCAGCAGCAGGCGGCGCCACCCGCCAGCGGCCCGCAGATCATCGTGCCCGGCCGGGTCAACTGAGGGCCGGGGCGATGCGCCGGTCCGCCGCCGTCGTCGCCCTGCTCGTCGCGGCGGCGCTCCTCGTGCCCGCCGCGGCCGCGCTCGCCGAGATCCGCGGCGTCGCGGCGCCCGCGGTGCTCTACGACGGCCCGTCCAAGCAGGCGCGCAAGCTGTTCGCCGCGCCGCGCGGCATGCCGCTCGAGGTGATCTCCACGCTCGGGCAGTGGGTCAAGGTGCGCGACGTCGCCGGCGACGTCGTCTGGATCGAGCGGGCCGACCTCGGCGAGCGGCGCAGCGTCGTGACCGCGGCGCTCGCCACCGTGCGCCGCGAGCCGCAGGACGCGGCAGCGGTCGTGCTGCAGGCCGACCGCGGTGTGCTGCTCGAGCTGGCCGACCCGGCTGCCGGCGAGTCGCCCGCCGGCTGGGTGCGCGTGCGGCACCGCGACGGCGGCGCCGGTTTCGTTCGCGTCTCCGAGGTCTGGGGCCTGTGAGCGGGCCGGCCCGCCGGCCGTCGTGAAGCTCGCTGTCTTCGGCGCGGGCGCCTGGGGCACGGCCCTGGCGCGCCACGCGTCGGCGCGGCACGCGGTGAGCCTGTGGGTGCGCGACCCGGCGCAGGCCGAGGCCATCGCCGCCGCCCGCGAGAACGTCCGCTACCTGCCGGGCGTGCCGCTCGACGGGCCGATCTCGACGACGTCCGATGTCGGCGTCGCGCTCGAGGGCGCCGACCTGATCGTGATCGCGACCTCGGTCGCCGGCCTGCGGCCGGTGGCCGTCGCGCTCGCCGCCGCGCGGCCCGATGGGGCGCCGCCGGTGCTCTGGCTGTGCAAGGGCCTGGAGGCCGGCACCGGGCTGCTGCCCCACCAGGTGATGGCCGAGGCCTGGCCGGGCGTGGCCTGCGGCGCGCTGTCCGGCCCGAGCTTCGCGCAGGAGGTGGCCGCTGGCCTGCCGGTGGCGCTGACCGTCGCGTCGCTGCGTGCGGAGGTCGCGGCGGCGGCGCTCGAGGCCTTCCATCACGGCGCCGCCCGCATCTACCGCAGCGCCGACCTGGTCGGCGTCGAGGTGGCCGGCGCGCTGAAGAACATCATGGCCATCGCCACCGGCATCTCCGACGGGCTCGGGCTCGGCCTGAACGCGCGCGCGGCGCTGCTCACCCGCGGCCTGGCCGAGATCGGCCGCTTCGGCGCGGCGCTCGGCGCGCAGCCCGAGACCTTCATGGGGCTGGCCGGTGTCGGCGACCTGGTCCTCACCTGCACCGGCGACCTGTCGCGCAACCGGCGCGTGGGGCTGGCGCTGGGGCGCGGCGAGACCCTCGAGGCGGTCCTCGCGTCGCTCGGCCACGTGGCCGAGGGCGTGGCCTGCTGCGAGGCGGTGCGCCGCGCGGCGCGCCGGCTCGGCGTCGAGCTGCCGATCACCGATGCGGTCGCGGCCGTGCTCTTCGAGGGCCGGGCCGCCCGCGACGCGGTCGCGGCGCTGCTCGCCCGCGAGCCGAAGGCCGAGTTCGTGCGCGAGCCCAAGGATGACTGAGTCCCGATCCCTCCACCCCCGTTGCGGCGGAACCCCCCGATGAGCGCCTCCGAGCCGTCCCGTCCGTTCAGCGTCTGCGTGTTCTGCGGGGCCCGCCCCGGATCCGAGCCGCGATTCCTCGAGATCGCCCGCCGCGCCGGCGCGCTGCTCGCGGCCAGCGGCGCCACCGTCGTCTACGGCGGCGGCAGCGTCGGCATGATGGGCGCGCTCGCCGATGCCGCGCTCGCCGAGGGCGGCGAGGTGCTCGGCGTGATCCCATCGGTGCTGATGAACCGCGAGGTCGGGCACCGCGGGCTTTCGCGCCTGGAGGTGGTCGCCGACATGCAGGTGCGCAAGCAGCGGATGATCGAGCTGTCCGACGCCTTCCTGACACTGCCCGGTGGCCTGGGCACGCTCGACGAGCTGTTCGAGGTGCTGACGCTGCGCCAGCTGGGCGAGCACGCCAAGCCGATCGTCGCGGTCAGCGACGCCGGCTACTTCGATGCGCTGGCGGCCAGCCTGCGTGCCTTCGTCGGCCACGGGCTGGCGGGCGAGCGCGACGTGGCCGCCCTGGAGCTGTTTCCGACGCTCGAGGCGGCGCTCGCCCGGCTGGGCCTCGCGACCGCGCCCGCAGTGCGCACCGCGCCGGTCTCCTCCGGCTCGGCCGCCTGATTCCGAACACCCCCCTCACCGGACCCCCGCACGCCATGCCCTTCGACCCGACGACCCGCCACCAGCCCTGCCGCGACGCCGACGAGGCGATCGTCACCCGCCAGTCGATCCGAGCGTTCCTGCCCACGCCGGTGCCTCGCGAGACCGTCGAGGACATCCTGCGGGTGGCCGCGCGCGCGCCCTCGGGCACCAACATCCAGCCGTGGAAGGTGCACGTCGTCGCCGGCGAGAAGCGGGCCGAGCTGACGCGGCGCGTGCTGGCCGCCTTCGACGACCCCGAAGAGGCGAAGCGCCACACGCGCGAGTACGCGTACTACCCCGAGAAGTGGGTGTCGCCCTTCATCGACCGGCGCCGCAAGATCGGCTGGGACATGTATGGGCTGCTCGGCATCGGCAAGGGCGACTTCGAGAAGACGCACCGGCAGCACGGGCGCAACTACGAGTTCTTCGGTGCGCCGGTCGGGCTGATGATCACGATGGACCGCAGCATGGAGCGCGGCAGCCTGGTCGACTGCGGGATGTTCCTGCAGGCGCTGATGACCGCGGCGCGCGCGCGCGGCCTCGACACCTGCCCGCAGGCGGCGTTCCTCGAGTACCACCGGATCATCGCCGAGGTGATCGGCATGCCGGCCAACGAGACGCTGGTTTGCGGGATGTCGCTGGGCTACGCAGACACGGACGCGAAGATCAATACGCTGGTCACCGAGCGCGAGCCGGTTGCGGGCTTCGCGACATTCCAGGGGTTCTGACGAGGCCAATCACGACGACTCGCCCCGCTGCGGCCTCCTGCTCTGGGTGCTGGCTGTGGGGTAGTGCGCCTCGGGCGCCCGCTCGCCTTCGTGCTAGTGGCAGACGCCCCGATCCGTGCTTACCGCCTGCGCTGCGGGCTGCCAGCAGGCCTCGCTGGCGGCATTGACGAGCACGGTGGTGCCGCTCAGGACACCGCGCTGCCCGATGTTATCGATGGCCAGCGAGCCGCCGCACGGCGTATCGGCGAGCGCCTGCGAGCCTTGCGGAGTGGCCACGAGCACGTACAGCGGCGGCAGGCGCAGTGGCGAAGGTGATCAGGTATTGTGCGGTGCCTGTGGGGGGTGTCTGCCCCCAGCCGAGGTTGCTCTCGATCAGCGTGAGGCCGGCCGCGCTGCGGCGGGGTGAGCCACGGCGGGCGATCATTGCACTTGCCTCCAACTGGCTCGGCCGAGCGCCTTGCGGTCGCCGCTGCGGGCCATGCCGTTTGCGACGGGCTTGCCGCCGGTGATCGCCGCGCTGGCGCCCGCGGCGCCGCCGGTGTTCGTCGAGGTGTCGACGTTCAGGCTGGGGAGCAGCATGTAGGCGGTGTTCGACGACACCTTCGGTCCGAGCAGGGTGGCGGGGGTGCTGAACTGCGCACCGGTCACCGCCATGGCCAGGGGTGGGCGGGGCACCGTGCTGCCGGTGGCTGCCACGCGGTCGAACTCGTTGATGGATGTGTCGTTGTTGTAGTCGAAGGTGTCGGCGGCGGGCCGCCCGATGGCCGGGTTCATCTCGAACACCCAGCTGCGCGCGGGCACGCACTGGGTGGCACTTGCACCGGCGGACAGTGGCCTGACCGTCGTCATGCGCAGTTGCCCGTTGGGTTGCAGCACTGGCGGGGAGACCGCGTGCTCCTTGGCGCCCAGGTCCAGAGTCCAGCCGCGCTTGCCGCCGACGTAGTCCACGGGCGCGCCGTCGCTGACCCGGAACTCGACCCCGGCCGAGCCGTTGGCGACGTTGTACGGTTGCGCGACCAGACTGGCGTCGGCCACCGTGCTGGTGCCGCCCAGGTCGAGCACGCTGACGAGCTGCTGGGTGGTGGTGTTGGTGGTGCTCCGCAAGGGGCTCAGGTAGGCGCCGGTGCCCACGATCACCTGCCAGCAGCCATTGACCTGCGTGGGGGGGCACACGCCCGAGGTGCCGTTGCGCACCACGAGCGGTGCGGCCTGGATCGGTCGTGCGGGGCCCGCCGCATACAGCTTGCTGACCGAGGGCGAGGCCAGGTTCTTCAGGTCGAAGCGCCAGAGGTTGCCCTTGATGTCGCCCGCGTAGGCGATGTCGACCTTGCCGTCGCCGTCGACATCCACGGGCCGCGGGGTGGACAGGCCGTTTTGGGTCGACAGCGCCGCATTGGGGGCGCCGCCCAGCAGCTGGTCGACGGCGAACCGGCGCCAGCGTGGCGAGCCGCCGTCGAGGTAGAACGCATAGAGCACCGGGCGGCCGGTGCCGCTGCCGGCCATGCCGGCGCTCTGGTCGTTGCTGTCGATGCCGTTGCCCACCAGCACGGCCCAGCGACCGTCGCTCAGCTTGACGATCTGATGCGAGCCGAGGGCCTCGCTCCAGATCGGCGGGCTGACGATGTAGCCCAGATCGCTCAGCTCGGGGTGTGTTGCATTGGTGTATTCGAAGAGCACGCCCTTGCCGGCGCTCAGGTCGCTGTTGGTGACATCGATCGCGGTGATCCCGCGCGCCCCGCGCCCGAAGGTGACCACGGCCACCGTGCGCCAGTCGGGGGTGGATGCGCTGCCGGTGTTCGCATGGCCGACCATCGGCTGGTTGTCCACGAAGTGGGGGTTCAGGCGGATGGCGGCGGCGGTGGAGTCGCTGAACTGCGCGGCCTTGCGCAGCATCACGTCGGGCACCAGCGACCAGGCCTCGGTCAGCCCCGTGCTGGTGACCTCGGTGGCGTGCACGGCGCCGTCGTTGCCCCCCCAGACCACCATCGGGCTGGAGCGGCTGACGTCGCGTCGGTAGGCCGCATACCCCGGGTGGTTGGCCTCGGAGAGCCCGGCGATCGCGCGTTGTGGAATCGCCATCGGCGCGGAGTTGATCATCGGGCCGAGCGCGCCGCCCGTGCGTGCGCGAAACGGGCCGTCGGTGCCCCGCAGGTAGGCGACCCGGGCCGAGCCGAGGTTGTCGGTCAGGCCGGCGATGCTGAGGTTCAGCGCGGCCTGCTGGCTCGCACTGGCCTTGGCGAAGTCCAGCGACACCAGCGACATCGAGCCGGCGGTGCCCGAGCCATCGGGCTTGGCCAGGAACATCTTGCGGGAATTCGGCGTCGGGATGCCGTCGGACGCCTTCTTGATGTCGCCGATATCGAGCTGAAGCTGGGCGTTCAGGCTCAGGGCCCAGAGGTCGCCGGAGAAGTTCTTCAGGTCATAACGCCCCTGCAGCACGTAGGTCTTGCTCTCGCCGCTGCTCAGAGCGGTGCTCAGCGCGCGCGTCGAGGTGGCCACCGCCGCAGCGGCATAGCCCTCGGTGCCGGAGCCCGGCGAGAGCGCCTTGTCGACGACGATGGTCTCCAGCGCAGTCGCGGGCGCTGTGGCCAGCGCCGTGGTCACGGTCAGCGTGGAGGCCGTCTCGCAGGCGACCGTGCTGGGAGCCTGGGTCTGGAAGCACAGCTGGCGCGGCGGCCCCTTCCAGGTCACGTCCACGCCCACCGAAGCGGCGCTGTACAGGTTGCCCGCACTGCTCATCTGATACACCACCGTCAGGCTGGGGTACAGGCTGTACGGCACATCGCTGATATCCAGGCTGAAACTGCCGTTGGTGAAGGTTCGGTTCGGGGTGTACGCCGCAGGCAGCAAGATGCCGTTGCCGTCCCTCAGGGTGACCTTGATCTCGGACAGGCCCGACAGGCCCCCCCAGGTCATGGTGGGCGAGACCCGCACCGCATCCCAGCCCGTGACCCACGCATTGTTGGGGTCGCATTTGTAGTGGTTCGCCGGAGTCACCTGCAGCGTCTTGGCTTCGGTCGACGTGCCGGGATCGCTGCAGGCGCCGAAAGTCTTGACGTTGAACTGGTAGCCGAGGGCTCGGTCGCCGAGCGTCAGCAGGCAGTTCGGACGTGTCGGGTCGAATCGGGTGGTGTACGCGGCGTCTAACGCGCTCGTGTTGCGAGGAAAGCCGGGGCAGACCGAATCCGTCGCAAAGTCGAAACAGTTCACGCCATAGGCGGTATTTGGGATCGTATAGATGCGACTGTCCTGGACCGCATTGTAGTTACTCGTAAAGTGTATATTCCATCCCCATCCCGGATTCTGCGTCCAGCCCGAGTTATTTTTCACGTAGTTTGTCGCCGCGGCGCTGAGCGAAAACGGTGTGCCGTCTATGGCTCGGCAGTTGACACCGTCCACCCCGCAAACTCCCCGCGGTGTGCCATCGGCATTCGGGATCGGTACGGCTCCGCCTAAACTAGAGGTGGTTGCAAACCCTGTGTTGCTCCAGCCTGCGCAGGGCGCAGCGGTTGCCGGGTCATGGCACCACATTCTCGGCGGCCCAGTGCCTATATCGCCAACCGGCGAGCGGCTTATATCGCCCCACGCAAAAAACATCTTTCCAGCCAGCTGGGTTGATGTGATCCACACAGGTGGGGGGTTACCCGGGGTCACATAACTCGTCGACCCACAGGTTGCCCGATTAACGATGTCGAAACAGTGCAGGTTGCCGCCTTGGGTCAACACGAAGTATTTTGAACCGATAGTCTCCAGATTTGCGGCAGTCGCATTGAGCTGGTCGTTATAAGCGATGGAGGCGAGTACCCATGACCCGCAACCCTGGATCGTATTCAGGTTGGTGCACATGATCCTCACGGTGTTATCTCTGGAGACGACCCCGACGAAGAGTTCGCCCGTCTCATAGTTCAGGGCTTCCATCGGAGCCCACGGGGTGAAGTGCTCTATGCTGGACTTACTTAAGTTGCCTGCTTCCGTCATGCTCAGCCCGCCCCCGTCAGGCGGGAAGCCCTCGCAGAGTGCGCCGGTTTTGGCCGAGCGGCAGTTCAGTTGTCTGCCATAGGTGTGGTGATTCACCACGTAATAGTTCAGCTTGTACGGGATGATCCGGAAGCCGTCGCCGGTGCCGCTGAAGTCGGTCGATGTGCCGGTGACGCCGAAATCGATCTTCAGCATCGGGTCGGTGTGCCAGCGCACGGCGGTGACGAGCGTGCCGTTGGCGGGCTCGCTGGTCGTCCAAGCGCCCCCGACTTTCCACTGGACGGAGGTGTTGGGCGGAGCTTTGTTGTGTGACCCCTTTCGCCATCCATGCCCGCTGGGCACGGACTGCTCGCCGTCGGCCGCCCAGGGGGCAGCCTCGCGCGAGGCGAAGTACTGGGTCCAGTTCACCCAGTCGCCGCCGGTCAGGTCGTTGGTGCTGTTCAGCGTGGGCGAACTCGCCGGCCCGACCACCTGCGCCTCCAGCTTCACGTAGCTGCCGACGAGGTCCTGGGCCTGCACGCCGGCGCACAGGGCCAGCCCCAGGGTGAGGCCCAGCCGGGCGATGAGTCGGTTCGTCATCTGCATGGCCTGTAGACCTCCTCGAGTTCGGACACGGTGTCGGCGGTACCGCCGTAGCCGCGCGCGGTGATGCGAAACAGAGGCACCGGCTCGCCGGAGCCGCTGGCGGAGACATCGAGCGCATCCACCTGATAACGGGGCTGAAGCGCGACGCCGGCGAATGCGGGCGCGCCGGTCTTGGTGCCGAGATCGACGACGCAACTGTCCTCGCTGCAGCGGGGGGCGCTCCAGTCCACCGCGGCCACCGAGCGCAGGCGACTGCCCCACAGCGGCGCTTCCAGTGGCGGCGCGGCCAGGCCCGCCAGCACGGCCAGCACGCTCAGGGTGACGAGCACCTCGATCAGGGTGAAGCCGCGCCTCGCGAGCTGGCGATCGGGTTCAATTTGGACTGACACATTCAAGATGGGTCTTTGCGTGTCGCACAGCGAACGAACTACCCCGCAACTGGCGCCAGTGTTGGCACCGCACAGATCGGGTGACAACCCAACCTGTACCCGAGGTCGAGCGGGCATCACACCCTGTAGACGACGTCCGGTCGACACAGGTGACTGAGCGGTGGCCGTCATGCTGGCCGCGGCGCGGCCGGCAACATCCGGAGCTGCAGGGGGCGGCCGTCTGCGGCCGGCGTTCAGCCCGCGCCGGGGTATCCCCGTTGCCGCCAGGCCTCGAATACCGTCACCGCCACCGCGTTCGAGAGGTTCAGGCTGCGATTGCCAGGGCGCATCGGCAGGCGCAGCTGGCGATCGGCCGGGAACGATTCGCGCAGCGCCGGCGGCAGGCCCGAGCTCTCGGCGCCGAACACCAGCCAGTCGCCCGCGCGGAACGCGACCTCGTCCGGCCGGCGCGCGCCGTGGGTGGTCAGGGCGAACATTCGGTCGGGGTCGGGCGATTCGGCCGCCTGCAGCGCCTCCCAGCTCGCGTGCACACGAGTGCCTGCCCACTCGTGGTAGTCGAGCCCGGCGCGGCGCAACCTCGCATTGTCGAGCTCGAAGCCCAGCGGCTCGACGAGGTGAAGTGTCGCGCCGGTGTTGGCGCACAGTCGGATCACGTTGCCGGTATTCGGCGGGATCTCGGGGTGGATGAGGACGACTCGGAGCATGGCGCGCAGTCTAGGCGGTCCGGGTGACGACCAGGGCCACCACCCGCGTCGCGCCCGCGGCCTTCAGGGCGCGCGCAGCCTCGGCGACCGTGCTGCCGCTGGTCATGACATCGTCCACCAGCCCGATGCGCAGCCCGTCGAGCCGGCCGCTGCAGCCAAAGCAGCCGAGCAGGTTCGTGCGGCGTTCCGCCAGGGCCAGTCCGGCCTGGGGGGGCGTGTCGCGCAGCCTTGCCAGCCGGCGTGGCAGCACCGGTAGCGGGGCGAACGAGGGTCCGAGGCAGGCCGACATCGCCCGCGCCATCTCGAGCGACTGGTTGAAGCCGCGCTGCGCGAGTCGCCCGGGCGCCAGCGGCACCGGCACCAGGCAGTCGAGCGGCTCGCCGTGCAGCGCGCCCGCCCAGCGCGCCGCGAGCAGCTCGCCGAGCGGCCGGGCCAGCGGGAGCTGGCGGCCGAACTTGAGCGCGGTGACCACGCGGTCGAGGGGCGGCGCGTAGTCGGCGGCCACGAGCGTGGCGTCGACCGCAGGCGGCGCTTCGGCCGCGCACGCGGTGCACGCCGGCGCGGGCGCGTCGGTCGGCTGTCCGCAGCGCCGGCAGCGCGCCCGCCGCGCGCCCGGCAGCTCGAGCAGGCAGCCGGTGCAGAAGGCCGGGAACGCGCGCGGCGCAAGCGCCGTGCCGCACAGCGCGCAGCCGCGCGGCGCGAGGTGGTCGAGCCAGCCGCCGAGCCGTCGGCGGGCGCGGGCGAAAGGGCGGGCGAAAGGGTGGGCGAGGGGGCGGGCGAGGGGGCGGGACGTGCTCGCGTGCATCCCCGGAAGCCTAGCGCAGCGCCCGTATACTGGATCGACGATGGCCGAACCTTCCGATCTAGATCGTTCGTCGGTGCGTCGCCAGTTCGACCGCCGCGCCGCCTCCCCCGATCCCGCCGACTTCCTGCTGCGCGAGGTCGAGCGCCGGATGCTCGAGCGCCTCGAGCTGGTGAAGCTCGTGCCGGCCCGGGTGCTCGACGTCGGCTGCGGCCTGGGCGACGGCGCGCGACGGCTGCGGGGCCGCTGGCCGCAGGCCGAGGCGATCGGCGTGGACCTGTCGCCGCGCCGCATCGCGCGCGCCGCCGCCCTCGACCGGCCGGTCGGCGGCAGCTGGACGACCGGCCTGGTCCGGCGCCTGTCCGGCCGCGGCGCCGATGCCCGCGGCGGCCCGCTCGCGCGTTACCTGGTCGGCGACGCCCACCGCCTGCCGATCGCCAGCGGCTCGGTCGACCTCGTCTGGTCGAACCTGGCCTTCCACTGGTTCGACGACGTCCCGGCCGCGATCGCCGAGTGGTACCGGGTGCTGCGCCCGGGCGGCCTGCTGACCTTCAGCGCCCTCGGGGTCGACACCCTCGCCGAACTGCGCGCAGCGGGCCTGGCCATGCCCGCGCTGCCCGATCTGCACGACATCGGCGACGCACTGGTCGGCGCCGGATTCGCCGAGCCGGTGATGGACGCCGAGCGGCTGACCGTGACCTGGAGCGACCCGGCACGGCTCCTGGCCGACCTGCGCGCGCTCGGCGGCGACGCCCGCCGCAGCCGGCCCCGCGGCCTCGCCACGCCGGGCCGCCGCGACCCGGCCCTGGCCGCGCTCGCCTCACGGCTGCGCGGCCCCGACCCGGCTGCGCCGATGGTGGCCGGCTTCGAACTCGTCTACGGTCACGCGTGGATCGGCGAGAAGAAGCGCCCCCCGCAGGGCTGGTCGCCGGTCGAGTTCAGGCCGCCGCCGGCACGGCGCGGCGGCGGACGCTGAGGTCTCGCCGCCGCCCGTCGGTCCGCGCTTATGCCCGTAACCTTCCTCGCAACTTTCCACGGCCGACGTGCGTCAGAACCGCCATGTATCCGGCCTCGGCTTGCTGGCACTCCCGCCGGAAGCCTATAATTCCGTGTTGCGCCGGACGCCCTGAAGCATGTCATTCCCGATGCAGTACCCGTGGATCCATGTCGCGTCCTCGCAGCAGCAGGAGTGGTTGCTGAAGCGCAACTGCTCGCTGGCGCCCCGGCAGCTGGCGGCGATATTCGGTGCACTGGCCACCGTGTCGCTGTCGATCGCGATCTTCTTCGCGACCTGGGGTGCGTGGTTGGTGCTGCCGTTCGCCTGCATCGAGGTGCTTGCGCTCGGCGCCGCGTTCGTCCTGTACGCCCGACATGCGGCGGACTACGAGCGCATCGTGGTGTGCCGCGATTGCCTGCTGGTCGAGACCTGCAGGGGAGATCGGTTGCGGCGGGAGCAGTGCGCGCCGGCATGGACGCGGGTCGAGTACTCCGGTACACGGCGTGAATTGATCGGCCTGGTCGCGGCCGGCCGTCGGATCGAGGTGGGGCGCTTCGTCCCCGAGTCCGACCGGCGCGACCTGGCGAGGCAGCTGCGCAGCACGCTGCAGGGCATTCGAAGTTGATCTTTGGTGAGAGCATGGGACGGCACAAGACGAAACGCGGGGCAGGGATGGTTCGATCTGCAGTGGGCGCGGCAGCGGCGCTGATGGCCGGGGCTTCCTGGGCGGTCGGCGACATGCCCGGCGGTCCCGGGGTCAACCAGCTCAACCTGACCCCCGGGGTGACCCGGATCGCGGCAGACCAGTGGTGGATCCACAACTTCCTGCTGGTGGTCTGCATCGCGATCTTCTTCGCGGTCTTCGGCGTGCTGTTCTACTCGCTGTGGGCTCACCGGAAGTCGCGCGGCGCCAAGTCGGCCGACTTCCACGAGAGCACCGCGGTCGAGATCGCCTGGACGATCGTCCCCTTCATCATCGTCGTCGGCCTCGCCATCCCGGCCACCCGGATGGTGGTCGAGCAGAAGGACACCTCGCAGGCCGACCTGACCATCAAGGCCACCGGCTACCAGTGGAAGTGGGGGTACGAATACCTCAAGGGCGAGGGGGCCGGCATCTCGATGCTGTCCACCCTGTCGACGCCCCAGGCGCAGATCGACGGCAAGGAGGCGAAGTCCGAGACCTACCTGATGGAGGTCGACAACGCCCTCGTCGTGCCGGTCGGCCAGAAGATCCGGATGGTGATCACCGCCAACGACGTGATCCACGCGTGGATGGTGCCGGCCTTCGGCGTCAAGCAGGACGCGATCCCCGGCTTCGTGCGCGACACCTGGTTCCGCGCCGAGAAGGTCGGCACGTACCGCGGCGCCTGCGCGGAGCTCTGCGGCAAGAACCACGCCTTCATGCCGATCGTCGTCGAGGTCAAGTCCCAGGAGGACTTCAAGGCCTGGGCCGACGGCAAGAAGAAGGACATGCTGGCGAAGGCCGACGACCCCACCAAGGAGTGGCAGGTCGCCGACCTGAACGACCGGGGCGCCAAGGTCTACGCGGCCAACTGCGTCGCCTGCCACCAGGCCACCGGCAAGGGCGTCGCCGGCGCGTTCCCGGCGCTCGAGGGCTCCAAGCTCGTGCTGGGCAAGCAGGAAGACCAGATCGCGCTGCTGCTCAACGGCAAGCAGGGCACGGCGATGGCCTCCTTCAAGCAGCTGTCCGACGTCGAGCTGGCCGCGGTCGCGACCTACACGCGCAATGCGTGGGGCAACAAGCCCGAGGACACCATCGTTCAGCCCAAGGACTTCACGGCGGCGCGCAAGTGATGCGTGCCGCCGCTGACGCACGAAATTCAGGAATCGAGATCGGGAGCAGTCGATGAGCGCAGTTCTGGACCATCACGCCGGGCACGACGACCACGCGCACGACCATCCGACCGGATGGCGTCGCTGGCTCTACGCCACCAACCACAAGGACATCGGTACGCTGTACCTGTGGTTCGCCTTCGTCATGCTGCTGTCGGGCGGCGTGCTGGCGCTCACCATCCGGCTGGAGCTCTTCCAGCCCGGCCTGCAGTACGTGCAGCCCGAGTTCTTCAACCAGCTGACCACGCTGCACGGCTTGATCATGGTCTTCGGCGCGATCATGCCGGCGTTCGTGGGCTTCGCGAACTGGCAGGTCCCGCTGATGATCGGCGCGAGCGACATGGCCTTCGCGCGGATGAACAACTTCAGCTTCTGGCTGATGCCGCCGGCGGCGCTGCTGCTGGTGGGTTCGTTCTTCGTGCCGGGCGGCGCCACCGCCGCGGGCTGGACGCTGTACGCACCGCTGTCGGTCCAGATGGGCGTGGGCATGGACATGGCGATCTTCGCCGTGCACATCCTGGGCGCCTCGTCGATCATGGGCTCCATCAACATCATCACGACGATCCTGAACATGCGGGCGCCGGGGATGACGCTGATGAAGATGCCCCTCTTCGTCTGGACCTGGCTGATCACCGCCTACCTGCTGATCGCCGTGATGCCGGTGCTCGCGGGCGCGATCACGATGGTGCTGACCGACCGTCACTTCGGCACCTCGTTCTTCAACGCCGCCGGCGGCGGTGACCCGGTGATGTACCAGCACATCTTCTGGTTCTTCGGGCACCCCGAGGTCTACATCATGATCCTGCCGGCCTTCGGGATCGTGAGCGAGATCATCCCGACCTTCGCCCGCAAGCGCCTGTTCGGCTACAGCTCGATGGTCTACGCGACCGCGTCGATCGCGATCCTGTCGTTCATCGTGTGGGCGCACCACATGTTCACCACCGGCATGCCGGTGACGGGCCAGCTGTTCTTCATGTACGCGACGATGCTGATCGCGGTGCCCACGGGCGTGAAGATCTTCAACTGGGTGGCCACGATGTGGCGCGGCTCGATGACCTTCGAGACCCCGATGCTGTTCGCGATCGGCTTCATCTTCGTGTTCACCATCGGCGGCCTGACCGGCATCATCCTGTCGGTCGCCCCGCTCGACATCCAGCTGCACGACACCTACTACGTGGTGGCGCACTTCCACTACGTGCTGGTGGCGGGCTCGCTGTTCGCGCTGTTCGCCGGGGTCTACTACTGGATCCCGAAGTGGACTGGTCACATGTACGACGAGAAGCTCGGCCAGTTCCACTTCTGGGCTTCGCTGATCACCTTCAACGTCACGTTCTTCCCGATGCACTTCCTCGGGCTGGCCGGCATGCCGCGTCGCTACGCCGACTATCCGATGCAGTTCGCCGACTTCAACCAGGTCGCCTCGATCGGCGCGCTCGGCTTCGGCCTGTCGCAGCTGATCTTCCTGGCCTGCGTGCTGAAGTGCATCAAGGGTGGCAAGCCCGCGACCCCGCAGGTGTGGGAGAGCGCGCAGGGCCTGGAGTGGACGCTGCCGTCGCCGGCGCCGTACCACTCGTTCGAGACCCCGCCCACCGTCAAGTGACGGCCGGGCACCGCCGAGGCACGAGACGAGCATGACCGACGATCGGGAGACCGGCCCGCGCAAGCCCGCGAACATGCGGACGGCGCTGGTGCTGCTGTCGATCGCGGTCCTGTTCTTCGCGGGCGTGATCGCCAAGCGGGTGCTGTTCGGATGAGCCGCCCCGCCGACGCTCGCGCCCGATTCAACCTGCAGACGCTTGGCAAGCTCGCGGTGCTGGCCACGCTGATGTTCGGCTTCGGCTTCGCGATGGTCCCGCTGTACAAGAAGATCTGCGAGATCACCGGGGTCAACCTGCTCACCAAGGTCGACCCGAGTGCCGCCGAGTTCGCGAAGAACACGCAGGTCGACCGCTCGCGCATCGTCACCATCGAGTTCGACGCGAACCATCACGGTCCCTGGCAGTTCCGGCCCGAGAAGCGCTCGGTGGACGTGCATCCGGGCGAGCTGGTCACCATCGACTACGAGCTGGTGAACACCCAGTCGCGCGAGATGTTCGGCCAGGCGATCCCGAGCTACGCGCCGCGGGTCTCGGCCCAGTACTTCCGCAAGCTCGAGTGCTTCTGCTTCAAGCAGCAGGCGCTCGACGCGAACGCGACGAGGCGCTTCCCGGTGGTGTTCGTGGTCGATCCGCAGCTGCCCGGCGACGTGCGCACCATCACGCTGTCGTACACCTTCTTCGAGGTCGGCGCGGGCGTCACGCCGCAGGTCGGCACGTCGCGCGAGGAGCGCGGCGGATGATGGCGGAGCAGGGCAGGCCCGAGCGGCCCGCGCCCGCCCCCACGGAGCGGCAGGCGTCGCTGCTCCAGACGGTCAAGGCCGTCGCCGCGTCGTTCTTCGGTGTGCGCGGGCGCAGCGCGCATGAGCAGGACATGGCGAAGCTCAATCCGGTCGTCGTGATCGGCGTGGGCATCGCGCTGGCCGCGGTGTTCGTCCTCACCTTGATCACCATCGTGCGGATGGTGGTCAAGTGAGCCGGCACGCGACCCAACACGACATTCGATTCGAGAGGGAGAACCCACAATGAGCGCAGACGCGCATTCGTCGGCACCGTACTACTTCGTGCCGCCCCCGTCCCAGTGGCCGCTCGTCGGCGCGGTGTCGATGGCCTTCGCGGGTTTCGGCGCGGTCGGTACCGTGAATGCGGCGCCGTGGGGGCCGTGGTCGCTGCTGGTCGGTTTCGCGATCCTGTTCTACATGCTGGTCGGCTGGTTCGGCCAGGTCGCCGGCGAGTCCGAGGGCGGGAAGTACAACTTCCGCGTCGACACCTCGTTCCGCTGGAGCATGAGCTGGTTCATCTTCTCGGAGGTGATGTTCTTCGCCGCGTTCTTCGGGACGCTGTTCTATGCGCGAAGCATCACGATGCCCTGGCTCGGCGACCTCGACCACAAGCAGTTCCTGTGGCCCGACTTCGGCGCCAACTGGCCCAACCTCGGGCCGGCCGGCACGATCGACACCTTCCAGACGATCGGCCCGTGGCCGATCCCGACGATCAACACCGCGCTGCTGCTGACCTCGGGCGTGACGCTGACCTTCGCGCACCACGCGCTGAAGGACAACAAGCGCGGCGCGACCGCCTTCTGGCTGGCGGCCACGGTGCTGCTCGGCGCGGTCTTCATGGGTTTCCAGGTCTTCGAGTACATGCATGCGTACAAGGACCTGAACCTGAAGCTGACGTCCGGCATCTTCGGCTCGACCTTCTTCATGCTCACCGGGTTCCACGGGTTCCACGTGACGATCGGCGCGATCATGCTGTTCGTCGTGCTGATCCGCGTGCTGAAGGGTCACTTCACGCCGGAGAACCACTTCGCGTTCGAGGGCGCTGCCTGGTACTGGCACTTCGTCGACGTGGTCTGGCTGGGCCTGTACGTGATCGTCTACTGGCTGTAGGTGGCCGCGGGCCGTGAGGCCCGCAGCCGCAGCAGCAAGCAGGGAAGGGCCGCCGCGAGCGGCCCTCGCCATATGGGGACGTCGTCCAGCCCGTCGATACCGTTGATGATCAGATCGGATCAGACTAGACTTGGTCGGAATCGATCAATCGGAGTGGCCGGATGGACAGCGTGAACATCTACGATGCGAAGACACGGCTGTCTCAGCTCGTCGACCGGGCGGTCTCGGGCGAAGACGTGGTGGTGAGCCGCAATGGCAAGCCCCTCGTGCGGATCACGCGTCTGCTCGAGCCGCGACCGGTGATCCGCTTCGGTCTGCTCAAGGGGCGTGTCCGGGTCGCCGGCGACTTCGATGCGCCGCTGCCCGACGACCTCATCGCCGGGTTCGAGGGGCGTTGACGTGCGTGTGCTGCTCGACACGCACCTCTACCTCTGGGCCGTGACCGGTCATCGGGCGCTGAAGCCGGCTGCCCGCCGACTCATCGAGGAGGCCGATCAGGCCTACGTTTCAGCTGCTTCGATCTGGGAGGTGTCGATCAAGTCGAGGCTCGGGAAGATCGATGCGGACGTCGACGAACTGTGCGCAGCCATCGGACAGAGCGGGTTCATCGAACTTCCGGTGACGGCGGCCCATGCCGCGCAGGTGGCACGCCTGCCGTTTCATCACGCCGACCCCTTCGACCGGATCCTGATCGCACAGGCGCTGGTCGAGCCACTCCGGCTGTTGACGGCAGACAGCTCGCTCGCGCGGTACAGCGATCTGGTGATCGAGGTCTGATCAGCCAGCGGCTCAGCGCGGCCCGATGGGCACGCCAGTGGCCTGGATCCAGCCCATCTGGTGCGAGACGAGGATGAACAGGAACAGCAGGATCGAGAACCCGACCCGAAAGCCCAGCGCCCGCGCAGTGTTCCGGGTCTTGCCCTTGTCGCGCATCATGAAGAACAGGGCCGAGCCCAGGCTGCCGATGATCAGCAGGAATGCGATGGCGATGACGATCTTCACGGAGGCGATTGTCGCACGGGGCCTGCTGCGCCCGGGCCCGGCCGAGGCGGCACGATGACCCGCTGGATTCCCGCGCTCGCGCTGGCGATCGTGGTCGCGCTCACCGCGTCGCTCGGGCAGTGGCAGGTGCGGCGCGGCGCGGAGAAGGATGTGCTGCAGGCGCAGCGCGACGCCGCACGGGCAGCGGCGCCGGTCGCGCTGGCCGCGTCGGACCCCGCGCTGGCCTCGCTGGACGGGCGTCGCGTGCTGCTCGTCGGGCGGTTCGACGACGCGAAGAGCGTCTTCCTCGACAACCGCACGCGCAACGGCATGGCCGGCTTCCATGTGCTCACACCCCTGCGGCTCGAGGGCGGCGCATGGGTGATGGTGCTGCGCGGCTGGGTGGCCCGCGATGCGCGCGAGCGCACGCGGCTGCCCGTGCTGCCGGCGCAGGCCGATGCGGTCCGTGTCGAGGGGTTCGCGCAGGCCTCGCTCGCGCAGCCGATGGTGCTCGCGGCGCAGGGGGAGGCGGCCCCCGGGGAGTGGCTGTGGCAGCACTACGAAGCCGACGCCTATCGGCGATGGTCGGGGCTGCCGGTGACGGAGGGCATCGTGCGCCAGCTCTCCGAGCTGCCCGATGGCCTGGCGCGCGACTGGGTCGAGCCGGGCAGCGGCGCGGACAAGCACCGCGCGTACGCGTTCCAGTGGTTCGCGATGTCGGGCACCGCCGCGCTCGCGGCGCTGGTGCTGGGGTGGCGGACGGTGCGCCGGCCGCGCTGACGCGGCGGCGTCAGCGGGCCGCGTCGCGGGCGCATCGGCCCCTTCGACGAGAACAGCCGCCACGGCGCCGCTGCCGTACGCAGCGACGATGGGAGCGCCTCGGCGGTTCAGCGCGCCGGCGCGCTTCGCGTTCTTCCGACGAGGCCCGGGTGCTCGAGCACCCGGGCCGGCGACTCACGGCGTTGAGCGCAGGTACACGTTCTTCTCGAATCCGACCGCCGGGTCGCCCCCGAAGTACGTGTTGCCAGCGAAGAACGACCCCGATGCGACCTTCTCGATGAACCGATCGGTCGACGACACGCCGTAGCGCACCACGCTGTTCGCGGGCACGGTCAGCACCTGATACTCGCCGCCGATCCGCGTCCAGGTGTAGGTCGGAGCGGGCGCGGGTGCGGGTGCGGGTGCAGGTGCGGGTGCGGGTGCGGGTGCGGGTGCGGGTGCAGGTGCGGGTGCAGGTGCGGGTGCAGGTGCGGGTGCGGGTGCAGGTGCGGGTGCGGGTGCAGGTGCGGGTGCAGGTGCGGGTGCGGGTGCGGGTGCGGGTGCGGGTGCGGGTGCAGGCGCGGGCGCGGGTGCAGGTGCGGGTGCGGGTGCGGGTGCAGGCGCGGGTGCAGGCGCGGGTGCAGGCGCAGGCGCAGGCGCAGGTGCAGGTGCGGGCGCGGGCGCGGGCGCGGGCGCGGGCGCCGTCCCCCGCAGGTAGACGTTCTTGGCGGTGCCCACAGCCGGATCGCTGCCGAAGAATCCGTTCGACGCCAGGAATGTTCCCCCGATGATCATCTCGACGTATCGGGTAGTCGATGTCACGCCATACCGCACGACGCTGCTGGCCGGCACCGTGAGCACTTGGTTTTCGGTGCCGATCAAGGTCCACGTGTAGACCGGTGCCGGTGCCGGTGCAGGTGCAGGCGCAGGTGCGGGTGCAGGTGCAGGCGCCGGAGCCGGAGCTACGCTGCGCACATACACGTTCTTCGGGATCCCGACCGCGGGGTCGCCGCCGAAGTACGCATTGCTCGCGAAGAACACTCCCGAGACGGCCTTCTCGACGAAGCGGTCGGTTGCGGTGACGCCGTAGCGCACGACGCTGTTCGCCGGCACGGTAAGCATCTGGTTCTCGGCGCCGATCAGCGTCCAGATGTATGTCGGCGCAGGCGCAGGCGCAGGCGCAGGCGCAGGCGCGGGTGCGGGTGCGGGTGCAGGCGCGGGTGCAGGCGCAGGCGCGGGTGCAGGCGCAGGTGCAGGTGCAGGCGCAGGCGCAGGCGCAGGTGCAGGTGCAGGTGCGGGCGCCACGCTTCGCAGATACACGTTCTTCTGGATGCCGACCGCAGGATCGCCTCCGAAGAATGCGTTGTTCGCGAAGAACATCCCCGATACGACCTGCTCGACGAAGCGATCGGTCGCGGTGACGCCGTAGCGCACGACGCTGTTCGCCGGCACGGTGAGCACCTGATTCTCGATGCCGATCAGCGTCCAGATGTACGTCGGCGCAGGCGCAGGCGCAGGCGCAGGTGCAGGCGCAGGCGCAGGCGCAGGCGCAGGTGCAGGTGCAGGCGCAGGTGCAGGCGCAGGCGCAGGTGCAGGTGCGGGCGCAGGTGCAGGTGCAGGTGCAGGTGCAGGTGCAGGCGCAGGCGCAGGTGCCGGTGCCGGCGCAGCAGCAACCCTCAGGTACAGCCCCTTCGCCGTCCCCACCGCCGGGTCACCGCCGAAGAAGTCGCTGATCGCGAGGAAGGTGCCCGAGACGATCTTCTCGACGAACCGGTCGGTGGCCGACGCGCCGTAGCGCACGAAGCTGTTCGGCGGCACGGTGACGACTGCGCCCTCGCCGCCGATGTAGGTCCACGAGTACTGCGGTGCGGTCGTGCCCGCGGCCTTCACGAGGATCGCGTCGACGGCTCGGCGGCACAGCAGGCCGATGCTGTTGACCGATGCGTCGGCGTATCCGTACAGCCCATGCGAGGCGAAGTCGGCGCCGCACTCGGCCAGCGTGCGCTGCGTGCCGGTGCCGGTGCCGATCAGCGCGGACAGGGCGCCGGTCCCGGGCTGCACCTTCATGCCGCCGACGGTCATCGAGCGGCACTGCAGCTGCAGCTGGCCGACGGTGGTGCCGATGCGGCCCTGGAAGCCGGAGACGGCCTGGTCGGTCGCGCAGGCGACATCGAACGCGGTGCCGGTGCCGGTGCCGGTGGTGGGCTGATTGACCGGCGTGCCGATCCACTTGCCGTCGGTGCCGACCCATACGCACTTGGGCCCGAGCTTGCCGATGAGCGCGTTGGCGACGCCATGCACGCCGACGAGCACCTGGCCGGGCTCGCAGGCGAGCTTGAAGCTGTCGCCGGCGGCACCGCCGACCTCGGCGGTCCACGGTGCGATCGGCGGCGCGGTCGGTGCGACGTTCAGCCGCGCGACCTTCGCGACCGAGGGCACGCCCGCGGCGTCGAGCACGAAGATCATGTAGAAGCCGGGCGTGAGGTCGCCGCCGCTGTCGGGCACGGTCGCCGACAGCGTGTTGCCCGATCGCGTGAACGGCAGCTCGACGAAGGCCTGGTCCAGACCGAAGCTGTGCGTGATCGAGCCGGTCTTGATGAGGGTCATCCGCGCGATCTTCGCGCCGTCGTCGACCTCGACCGAGATCGGCGAGCCTGGCGTCATCACCGTGGGCGCCGTGGTGATGACCGGGCGCACCGCGAGCCCGCCCTTCGGCGAGAACAGGTAGGGTGGCCGGTAGATCTCGGCGTTGAGCTGGATGATCGGACCGGGCGCACCGCCCCCGCCGACCAGCACGGTCGCGTCGGGCAGCAGCAGCGCGGTCGAGTGGTACATCCGCGGCTGCGCGGCCACCGCGCCGACGGTGCGGTTGCCGGTCTTCGGATCCCAGATCTCGACGGCGTTGCTCGGCCCGATGACCGTGGCGTTGTCCCAGACCTCCGAGCCGCCGGTGATCACCACCTTGCCGTCGGGCAGCAGCGTGCCCGAGTTCCACATGCGGATCGCGGTCATCGCGCCGGCCGACTCGACGACCGGACGCGGGCCGTTGAAGTCGACGACGCTGCAGTACTGGTCGCCGCCGCACTGCAATGCGCGCCCGGGGGCGATCAGGGTGCTGCTCGAGGGGGTGTCCGGATAGGGCATCGGCAGCACGCCGTGGCGCACGACCGAGCCGGTCCCGCCATAGCCCATCGTGTAGGCCTCGCCGTCGACGCCGTAGCCGAAGATGCGGCCGTCCGGCGCCGAATAGTTCCGCGGATACCACCAGTCGATGTCGGTGGTGTCGATCGCGCTCAGCAGCCGGTAGGTGCCGTCGGGCTCGCGCAGCTCGGGCCGGTCTTCGCCGTCGCGGCCGCCCTGCACGAAGATCTTGCCGTCCCAGGTCGTGGTCGTGGTCGCGTACCAGCGCGGGCGATTCATCTTCGCCGCCGGTGTCAGCGTGTTCGATGCCGGGTCGAAGATGTTGCTGTCGGGGCTGCCCCGGTTGGTGGTGTCGCCGTCGACCAGCACGTCGCCGCCTGCCAGCAGCAGGGAACCGGTCGACAGCAGCACCTGCGCGCTGCAGAAGAGGTCGGTGCCGGTCCGGTTGGGCAGTGTCAGGTGGCCGCCCGCGATCGTGCCGCCGGCTGGATCCCACACGTCGTAGACGAAGGAGCCGGTCTGCTTGCCGGCCTGGTCGGTGCCGTAGGTCATCACGCGGCCGTCGACGAGCAGCGACGCGTGGATCGAGACCAGCGGCCACGCGCCTTGCGCGGTCCACTGCCCGATCTGGTCGGGCGTGGCGCCCGCCGGCGGCACGGCGGCCTTGGTGGTGGCCATGCCGGGCAAGAAGTCGCGGCGCGACCTCGCCATCCGCTCGGCAACCACGTCCCGCGGCGCGGCCGCCGGACTCGTCGTCGCGTCGCCGCCCGTCGCCGCGGCCGCGCCTTGCGTCTGGGAAGTCCCCGATCCGTCGCCGCAGGCGGCGATGATGGGCACGATCAGGGCCAGTGCGCTGTCACGTCCACGGGTCTTCCAACGACGCATCGAAACTCCTGGGCCCGGCGGGGCGATCGGGATGAAGAAGGCGGCCGCGCGAGTCTTCACCGCACGTTTCCGGCCGCATCTTAAAGTGTCGCCGCACAGCCGATGTGTCGCACTCCTCCTTCAGGGCGACGCTGCCGTCATCTGCGGCGCAGAAGCGGTCGCGGCGCGCCTCGTTCTCACGGTGCGGGCTCCCGCAGCCACACCCTCTTGCGCTGTCCGGGCGCCGGATCGATGCCGAAGAATCCGACCGTCGCCTGGAACAGGCCCGATGCGCTCTGCTCGGTGAACGGGCCGGACTCCGATACGCCGATCCGCACCAGGCTCCTGGGCGCCACCGAGTAGGTGGCGTTCTCGTCGCCGAGCAGACGCCATGCGTAGCGCGGCGCCGCGCTGCCCGCGGACTTCACGTCGATCGCGTCGACCGGCCTGCGGCACAGCAGTCCCGCTGCGCCCGGCACCGCGCCCGTCCATCCGTACAGGCCCCGGGCCGCGAAGCCGCTGCCGCACTCGAGCAGGCCGCTCGCCGTGCCGCCGCCCGAGGTGCCCGCCGCAGCGCTCGACGCGGCTGCGCCCGGCTGCAGCCGCAGGCCGCCCGCGGCGAGCGCGCGGCACTGCACCTGTACCTGCGCGATGCCCGGCACGCCGGTGCGCAGCTGCAGGCCCGAGACGGCCTGCCCAGGCGCGCAGACCGACTCGAACGGGCTGCCGCTCGTGCTCGTGCCGGCGACCGGGTTCTTCCACGGCGTGCCGATCCATCGACCGTCGGCGCCCACGCCCACGCAGACCGGGCCGATCCGCGAGACCGTGGTGCCGGCGAGGCCGTGCGTGCCCACCATCGCCTGTCCGGGCTCGCATTCCAGCCTGAACGCGGTGCCGCCGGCGGGGCCGGCCTCGGGGGTCCAGGGCGCGATCGGCGGCGAGGTGGGCGCGACGTTCAGCCGCGCCGTCCTCGCGACCGAGGGCACGCCCGCAGTGTCGAGCACGAAGACCATGTAGAAGCCGGGCGTGAGGTCGCCGCCGCTGTCGGGCACCGTCGCGGAGATCGTGTTGCCCGAGCGGATGAAAGGCAGCTCGAGGAAGGCCTGGTCCATCCCGAAGCTGTGGGTGATGGAGCCGGTCTTGATCAGCGTCAGGCGCGCGATCTTCGCGCCGTCGTCGACCTGCAGCGACAGGCCCGCGCCGGGCGTCATCACGGTCGGGGCCGAGGTGATGACCGGCCGCGTGGCCGCGACGCCGGCGGCGAACAGGTAGGGCGGCTTGTAGATCTCGGCGTTGCGCTGGGTGAGCGGTCCGGGTGCGCCGCCCCCCGCCACCAGCATCGTCGCGTCGGGCATCAGCAGCGCGGTCGAGTGGTAGAGCCGCTGCTGCACCGCGGTCGCACCGGTCGACCAGACGCCGGTCTTCGGGTTCCACATCTCGACCTGGTTGGTCGGCCCGCTGTAGGCGGCATCGGTGTAGGTGACCGCACCGCCCGTGATCAGCACGCGGCCGTCGGGCAGTACCGTCGACGAGTTCCACTGCCGTCGCGAGCTCATCTTCGCGGCGGACTCCACCGTCGGGCGCGGCCCGTTGAAGTCGACCACCGAGCAGAACTCGTTGCCGCCGCACTGCAGCGCGCGGCCCGGGCCGATCAGCGAGCTGCTCGACTCCTCGCCGGGCACCGGCATCGGCAGGACGCCGTGCCGGATGACGGTGCCGGTGCCGGCATAGGTCATCGTGTACGCCTCGCCGCCGGCCAGCTCGTAGCGAAGATGCGGCCGTCCGGCGCCGAGTAGTTCCGCGGGTAGCACCAGTGCAGCATCGAGGTGTCGATCGCGCTCAGCGCCCGGTACGAGCCATCGGCGTCGCGCATCTCGGGATACGCCTCGCCGCTGCGCCCGCCCTGGATGAACACGCGGTCGTCGTGCGTCTTCGTGAGCGTGCCGTACCACCGGGGCAGGTTCATCTGCGTCCCGGTCGACGTGAGCTGGTTGGTCGCCGGGTTGAAGACGTTCGAGTCGGGGTTGCCGACGTTGGTCGTGTTGCCCTGGACGTAGACGTCGCCGCCGGTCAGCAGCAGCGTGCGGTCCGACACCATCACCTGGCCGGCGCAGAAGAGGTCGGTGCCGTGGTGTTGTCGAGCGTGAGGTGCCCGCCCGCGATCGTGCCGCCGGAGGGGTCCCAGACGTCGTAGAAGAACTTGCCGGTCTGCTTGCCGTTGAGGTCCGTGCCGTAGGTCATGACCCGGCCGTCGGGCAGCAGCGCGGAATGCAGCGCGAACGCCGTCCGGCGGTCGCGCGACGTCCAGTTGCGCATGAGGATCCCAACCAACGCGAGATCCGGTGCCGATCGCCCGGCCCCGGGGGAACGCCCATGGTCGCGCGCGCCGCAGCGCGCCCGAGGGGCGCCTCTTCAGACCGCGGGCACGGGCCCCGCGGTCAGGCGATCATCGTCCGATGGGGAATGTACCGGCACTGTGCCGGATGCCACACCGTCACGCAGACAGGGTGTGGACGAATTCCGCGTACGCGAGTTGCAGGCCGTCCGCGAGCTCGGTGCTCGCGCGCCATCCGAGCGCATGCAGCTTGCCGACGTCCATCAGCTTGCGCGGGGTGCCGTCGGGCTTGCTGGTGTCGTATTCGATCGTGCCCGACCAGCCGACCACCTTGGCGACCATGCCTGCGAGCTCGGCGATCGTCACGTCGTGGCCCACGCCGACGTTCACCAGCGGCGGATCGAAGCGGCCGGTGGCGGTCTCGTCCGAGCCCAGCAGCTTCGCGTAGGTCGCCGCGTCCAGGTTGAGGATGTGCACGCAGGCGCGTGCCATGTCGTCGCTGAACAGGAACTCGCGCCGCGGCGTGCCGGTGCCCCAGACGGTCACCGACTTCGCGCCCGAGGCCTTCGCCTCGTGGAACTTGCGCAGCAGCCCCGGGATCACGTGCGAGTTCTCGGGGTGGTAGTTGTCGCCCGGCCCGTAGAGATTGGTCGGCATCGCGGCGGTGTACTGCGTGCCGTACTGCCGGTTGTAGCTCCAGATCAGCTCGATGCCGGCGATCTTGGCGAGCGCGTAGGCACGGTTGCTCGACTCGAGCGGCCCGGTCAGCAGCGAGTCCTCGCGCATCGGCTGCGGGGCGTGCTTCGGGTAGATGCACGACGAGCCGAGGAACAGCAGGCGCGTCACCCCATGCCGATGCGCCGCCGCGATCACGTTGTTCTGGATCGCGAGGTTGTCCGCCAGGAACTCGACCGGGTACTTGTAGTTCGCGATGATCCCGCCGACCTTCGCGGCGGCGAGGAACACGTACTCCGGCATCGTGTCGGCGAAGAAGCGCTCGACCGCCGCGGCGTCGCGCAGGTCGAGCTCCTTCGAGCCGCGCCGCAGCAGGTTCGAGTAGCCCTGCGACTGCAGCGTCCGGACCAGGGCCGAACCGACCAGCCCCTTGTGCCCGGCGACGAAGATGCGTGCGTCGGTCTTCATCATGAGGCGCGCCGGATCACTCGTGGTAGTCGTAGGCCGCGAAGCCGTGCTTCTTGACCAGTTCGTCGCGCTCGGCCGACTTCAGGTCCTCGCGGACCATCTCCGACACCAGCTCGGCGAAGGTGGTGCGCGGCTTCCAGCCGAGCTTGGTGTGCGCCTTGGTGGCGTCGCCCAGCAGCGTTTCGACCTCGGTCGGCCGGTAGTAGCGCGGATCGACCGCGACGATCACGCGGCCGCGCGAATCGAGGCCCTTCTCGTTCTCGCCCTGACCCTGCCAGCGCACCTCGATGTCGAGCTCCTGCGCGGCCAGCGTCACGAACTCGCGCACCGAGAACTGCACGCCGGTGGCGATCACGAAGTCCTCCGCCTCCTGCTGCTGCAGCATCAGCCACTGCATCTCGACGTAGTCCTTGGCGTGGCCCCAGTCGCGCTTGGCGTCCATGTTGCCGAGGTACAGCGCATCCTGCAGGCCGAGCTTGATGCGGGCCAGCGCGCGCGTGATCTTGCGCGTCACGAAGGTCTCGCCGCGCAGCGGCGACTCGTGGTTGAACAGGATGCCGTTGCAGGCGTACATGCCGTACGCCTCGCGGTAGTTCACCGTGATCCAGTAGCCGTAGAGCTTGGCGACCGCGTACGGGCTGCGCGGATAGAAGGGGGTCGTCTCCTTCTGCGGGATCTCCTGCACCTTGCCGTACAGCTCCGAGGTCGACGCCTGGTAGAAGCGCGTCTTCTTCTCGAGCCCGAGGATGCGGATCGCCTCGAGCAGGCGCAGCGTGCCGATCGCGTCGGCGTTGGCCGTGTACTCGGGCGTCTCGAACGACACCGCCACGTGGCTCATCGCCGCGAGGTTGTAGATCTCGTCCGGCTGGACCTGCTGGACGATGCGGATCAGGTTCGTCGAGTCGGTCAGGTCGCCGTAGTGCAGGATCATCCGGCGCGCGTCGGCGTGCGGGTCCTGGTACAGGTGGTCGATCCGATCGGTGTTGAACAGCGACGACCGCCGCTTGATGCCGTGGACCTCGTAGCCCTTCTGCAGCAGCAGCTCGGCGAGGTAGGCACCGTCCTGTCCGGTGATGCCCGTAATCAGCGCACGTTTCATCTGAGGAGGTCGCTTGAGTGATCGAGCGGTCATCGTATCGGAACGACCGCGCCGCAACATTGACGGAAGTCTCGACGGCGCCTTCGGCCGCGCAGGCGTATGCCCCGACCGGACAGCCGGGTCCGCCGCGTGGTGCCGGAGCGTCGCGGGCGCCGCTTCGTGACGCCCGTCACAGACCCGGTCACGGACCCCGACCCCATCCCCGCCCCGTCGGCAATGGGGGGATGGGCCCGGCGGTAGAATCGGGGTGCCCGTCGCCATACTGCGGCGCCACGACGCAGCACCCGTGAACACCGCCCCTCCCGAATCCAAGGCCGCCCCTCAGGGCGCCGCCGCCGCCGCCCCTGCCGTCTTCCCGGAGAGCGCCCGGGCGGATGCTTCGCGCTTTCGTCACCAGCGCCTCAAGCTGCTGGCCGTGCTGCTGGTCTGCGCGTCGCCGGTCATCCTGTCGTACCTGTTCTACTACGTGCTGCCCCCCAGCGGCCGCACCAACTACGGCACCCTGATCCTGCCGCAGCGGCCGGTGCCCGAGCTGCGCCTGGCCGATGCCGAGGGCAAGCCCTACCGCTTCGCCACGCACCTCGGCCAGTGGGTGGTGCTGCAGGTCGACGCCGGCGCCTGCGAGAAGGCCTGCGCCGACAAGCTCTACGCGCTGCGCCAGCAGCGCACCATGACCGGCAAGGAGCGCGAGCGCATCGACCGCGTGTGGCTGGTCACCGATGCGGTCAAGCCCGCCGCCGAGCTGATGCGCGAGTACGAAGGCACGGTCGTGCTGCGCGCCGACACCGCCGAGCTGGCCGCGCTGATGCCCCTCGAGCCGGGCAAGCGCATCGAGGACTACCTGTGGGTCGTCGATCCGCTGGGCTTCCTGATGATGCGCTTCCCCGCGGACGGCGAGCCCTCGAAGATCCGCAAGGACATCTCGAGGCTGCTCAAGGCCTCGCGCGTCGGCTGAGGGGCGAGCCATGCCCGCCTTCCGCAAGCTGCTGTTCTTCGCGCTCTTCCTCACCTTCGACCTGGTCATGTTCGGCGCATTCGTGCGCGTGACCGACGCCGGCCTCGGCTGCCCCGACTGGCCCGGCTGCTACGGCAAGGTCACGCCGCTGGGCGCGCTCGACACCATCCGCGCCGAGGCCGCCGAGCGGCCCCACGGGCCGGTCACCGAGTTCAAGGCCTGGGTCGAGATGCTCCACCGCTACATCGCGGCCGGACTCGGGCTGATGGTCATCGCGCTCGCCGTGATGGCCACCCGGCTGCGCCGCCTTCGGCTGGCCGAGGCCCGCATCGACGCCTCGCACGGGCGCCGCCCCCCGCCCGGCACGGGCCCCCGGATGCCCGGCGCAGGCGCGCGCATGGCGCCCGCCGAGCCGCCCGCCGACCTGCCTTCGGAAGGGCCGTCGCATCCCGTGCCGGTGCCCGGTGGAGGCCGCGGGCGGCTCCAGGCCATCCCGTCGGCGCCGCCCGGCGTCGCGCTGGCCTGGTTCACGCTCGCCTGGATCATCCTGCAGGGGATCTTCGGCGCCTGGACCGTGACGCTCAAGCTCAAGCCCCTGGTGGTCACCGGGCACCTGCTCGGCGGCATGATCCTGTTCGGGCTGCTGCTGGCCCAGGCGGTGCGTGTCGCCGGCCATCCGCCCGTGGCCCGCGAGGCCGCCGGCTACGCGCGCTGGGCCGCGCTCGCGCTCGCGCTGCTGTTCGTGCAGATCACCCTCGGCGGCTGGGTCAGCACCAACTACGCCACGCTCGCCTGCCGCGACTTCCCCGCCTGCCAGGGCGCGCTGTGGCCCGACATGGACTTCGCCGCCGGCTTCGAGCTGTGGCGCAGGCTGGGCGTCAGCGGCGACGGCAGCGCGCTGCCGTTCCAGGCGCTCACCGCCATCCACTACACCCACCGACTGGGCGCCTACGTGGTGTTCGCCGTGGTGGGCGCGCTCGCCTGGCGGATCCGGCGCGTCGGCGGACTCGAGCGTGTCGGCGAGCTGCTGCTCGCGGTGCTGACGCTGCAGCTGGTCACCGGCCTCACCAACATCTTCCTCGACTGGCCGCTCATCGCGGCGGTCCTGCACACCGGCGGCGCGGCGGCGCTGCTCGGCGTGCTGCTGGTGGTAAACTTCCGCGCTCGCGCGGCGGCCAGCCTGCCGCCCGCCCCGGTCGACGCGACGCGTGCCTCGCCCCTGTCCGGCCCGACCGCCCGAGCCGGCGCCTGATCTCCCCGCGATGGACCTCATCGACCACACCCCGCCGCCCCTCGCCCACACGCTGCGTCAGTACTACGAGCTGACCAAGCCGCGCATCGTGATGCTGGCGGCGTTCTGCGCGGTGATCGGCATGTTCCTCGCCGCCGACGGCATGGTGGCCTGGCCGATCCTGGTGTTCGGCACGATCGGCATCTCGCTGCTGGCCGCGGCCGGCTTCACCTTCAACTGCATGGTCGAGCGCGGCATCGACGCCCGCATGGCGCGTACAAGGGCGCGGCCGGCCGCGCGCGGCGAGGTCTCCGTGCCGGCCGCGCTCGCCTTCGCCGGCCTGCTGGGTGGCATGGGCGCGTGGCTGCTGCTCGAGTTCGTGAACCCGCTGACCATGTGGCTCACGCTCGGCACCTTCGTCGGCTACGCGGTCATCTACACCGTGGTGCTCAAGCCCGCCACGCCGCAGAACATCGTGATCGGCGGCGCCTCGGGCGCCATGCCGCCGCTGCTCGGCTGGGCCGCCGTCTCCAACGACATCGCGCCCGAGGCCCTGGTGCTGGTGCTGATCGTCTTCGTCTGGACGCCGCCGCACTTCTGGGCGCTGGCGCTCTACCGCATCGAGGACTACCGGCGCGCCGGCCTGCCGATGCTGCCGGTCACCCACGGCCCCGACCTCACGCGGCTGCATATCCTGCTCTACACGGTGCTGCTGCTGGCCACCTCGCTGCTGCCCTTCATGATCCGCATGAGCGGCTGGCTGTACCTGGTGTCCGCGCTGGTGCTGGGGGGCATCTTCCTCGGCTACGCCTGGCAGCTCTGGCGCCAGTACTCCGATGCGCTCGCGCGCCGGACCTTCCGGTACTCGATCGTGTACCTCGGCGCGCTGTTCGCCGCGCTGCTGCTGGACCACTGGCTGTGAGCGCGCGCCGGGGCGTGCTGCTCGCGGGCGCCGCGGCCGCGCTTCTGGCGGCCTGCGACGGCGGCGGGCCCGGGGGCGCGAAGAAGGCCAGCTTCAAGGCCACCGACATCACCGGGGCCGACTACGGCAAGTCGCTCGCGCTCACCGACCCCACCGGCCGTGCCCGCAGCCTGGCCGACTGGTCCGGCAAGGTCGTGGTGCTGTTCTTCGGGTTCACCCAGTGCCCCGACGTGTGCCCCACCACGCTCGCCACCATGGCCGACGTGATGAAGCGCCTCGGTCCCGACGCCGACCGCGTGCAGGTGCTCTTCGTCACGCTCGACCCCGAGCGCGACACGCCCGCCGTGCTCGCGCCCTACGTCACCGCCTTCGATCCGCGCTTCCTCGGCCTGTACGGCGACAAGGACGCGACTGCGAAGACCACGCGCGAATTCAAGGTGTTCTTCCAGCGGGTGCCCGGCAAGACCGAGGGCACCTACAGCATCGACCACACCGCCGCGTCGTACGTGCTCGACGGCAAGGGCCGGCTGCGGCTGTACGTGCGTCACCAGCAGACCGCCGAGGACATCGCCGCGGACATCAGGGCGCTGCTGGGCGGGGCCTGAGCCCCACCGGCTCAGTACGCGTTCTCGTCGCCCCGCACCGCCTGCACGATGGTGCGCCAGACGATGAACAGGTCGAACTGCAGCGACCAGTGGCGCAGGTACTCGAGGTCGAACTCGATGCGCCGCTTCATCTTGTCGACGGTGTCCGTCTCGCCGCGGGCGCCGTTCACCTGGGCCCAGCCGGTGATGCCCGGCTTGACCTTGTGTCGGATCATGTAGCCCTTGATGAGCTTGCGGTACGTCTCGTTGTGCGCCACCGCGTGCGGCCGCGGCCCCACCACGCTCATGCGCCCCTGCAGCACGTTGAAGAACTGCGGCAGCTCGTCGAGCGAAGTGCGGCGCAGGAAGCCCCCGAGCGGCGTGATCCGGTCGTCGTCGCGCGTGGCCTGACGCACCTCCGCGCCGTCTTCCTGCACCTTCATCGTGCGGAACTTCCAGACCGTGATCTGTTCGCCGTCCAGGCCGTAGCGGCGCTGCTTGAAGAGCACCGGCCCCGGCATCGTCGACTTGATCGCCAGCGCGATGCCGAGCATCAGCGGCGCGGTCAGCACGATCGCCGCCAGCGACAGGCAGACGTCCGAGAGCCGCTTGATCACGCCGGTGGTGCCGTGGAAGGGCGTCTCGCAGACCGCCACCACCGGCAGCCCGCCCATCGTGTCCACGCGCGCCTGGATCAGGTCGTAGAGGAAGATGTCCGGCAGGAAGAAGATCGAGGCGGTGGTGTCGCGCAGCTGGTCGAGCAGCTTGAGGATCCGCGGCTGCGAGGCCATCGGCAGCGCGATGTAGATCTGGTCGACGCGGTTGGCGCGCACGAAGTCCGCCACCGAGTCGATCCGTCCGGTCAGCGGCAGTTCCAGCGAGTCGCCGAGCCGGGCCGGCGTGCGGTCATCGAAGAAGGCGGTGACCCGCACCGGCTGCATCGCCTGCGAGTCGAGCAGCGAGCGGGCGAGCGTGCGGCCGAGCTCGTTGGCACCGATGATCACCGCGGTGTGCTGCGCCCGCATCGACAGCACCCGCGGCAGCAGCCACGGCGCGATCACATGCGCCGCCGCCTGCATCACCGGCGTGGCCACCACCCACCAGGCCAGCATGTTCGGCGGGAATTCCTTGAGCATGTTCGTGGCCAGGCCGAACACCACCATCAGTCCGGCGAGCACCGCCCAGTTGCCGAAGATCTGCCGCAGCAGCTTGGCCGGGCGGTAGGAGTAGGGCAGCGATCCGGGATAGCCCAGCGAGAAGGCGATCACCGCGAGGACCAGGTCCTTGTTCTCGATGTGACCCCGCGTCAGCCAGGCCGCGCCGAGCAGCGCGATGACGGTGAGCAAGGGGTCGCAGACCGTCCGCGCCAGGGCAACCAGACTGCGGCTGCCGCTGCGCACGACGGACCGAGAGGCGGAGAGGCCGCCGGGCGGTGGGATACCCAAGATTGTGTCTGCCAGAAGGTGGACCGATCATAACCGCGCCACTTCGTGGACTGCTCACCCATTCGAACGATCGAGTCGGGTAAGACGCGCGGTTGCGACGCTGCCTTCGTCAATGTTGCCGATACTCGCTCGCCGTGGGCAGTTCCGCGCCGTCAAGGAGTGTGTCGGATGGCGCCTCGCGTGCCCGTGCGCCTTGTGGTGCCAGTGTGTTGGCTATGATGCGGCCCGACCGTGCCGTTGCACGCGTCGACACCGAGACTGCGATGACCACACTTTCCTGCAACGCTCGTCTTGCACCCGGCCCCTTCGAACGCCGCCGCGCCTGTATTGCGAGACCCGTTCCCGCGCGCTTCGTCAGAGTGGCCGCAGCGCTCGCCGTGGCGCTCGCCGTGGCGGCCTGCGGCGGTGGCGGCAGCGGGGCGAAGAAGGCAACGCAGGTCGTCGCGAAGGTCAACGACGACGAGCTCTCCGTCCACCAGATCAACTTCGTGCTCCAGCGCACCCCCGGCATCCCGCCCGAGCGGGCCGCCGAGGCCCGCAAGGAAGTGCTCGAGCGCCTGATCGACCAGGAACTCGCCGTCCAGCGCGCCAAGGGGTCGAAGCTCGACCGGGACGCCGAGATCATGCAGCGCCTCGAAGCCGCGCGGCGCGAGGTGCTGGCGCGTGCCTACATGGAGCGCGTCGCCGCCCAGGTGCCCAAGCCGGATGCGAACGAAGTCGCCAAGTTCTTCGCCGACAACCCGGCGCTGTTCGCCGAGCGGCGCATCTGGCGCCTGAACGAGATCGTGTTGCCCGGCCAGCCCAGCAACTGGACGACGCTGTCCAAGCAGCTGGCGCCAGTGAAGACCGCCGCCGAGGCCGCGGACCTTCTGCGTCGCGCCGGCATCGACTCCGCCGTCGCCACCAACGTGGCGCGGGGCAGCGAAGGCATCCCGCTCGACCTGCTGCCGAAGTTCGCCAAGCTCAAGGACGGCGAGGTGGCCATCTTCCAGAACGGTCCCCAGCTCGTCATCGCCGAGATCCGCTCGAGCCAGCCCGCGCCACTCGATGCCAAGCAGGCCGGTCCCGCGATCGAGCAGTTCATCATGAACCGCCGACGCACCGAAGCGGCGCAGGCCGAGATGAAGCGGCTCCGTGACGGGGCGAAGATCGAATACAAGGGTGACTTCGCCCAAGGGGCTACCGCTCCGGCGACCAAGCCCGCGCCCAAGGCACCGGACGGCGAAAAGGGCGCGATCGAGCGGGGTATCGGTGGACTGAAATGATCCTGCCGCAATCGGGCGCGAAACTTGCCTACATGGGTGATTCGCCCATCGAAGGTATCCCCGCTCCGCGTCGCCATGACTGAACCCCGCACCAACACCGCGTTTCTCCGCCGCGCCGTCACCATTGCACTGGCCTGTGTCTGTCTCGGGGCGCCTGTCGCCGCGCAGGACGGCCCGAAGCCGCTGTCCCTGGCCGCTGCCACGGCTTACGTGGGCACAGCTGGCGAGGCGCGCGAGATCCGGGCGCTGAGGGATCCTCAGGTCGTCGTGACCCGCCTGCCGCTGCCGAGCGCGGTGGTGGCCTCGATCTCCGAGGATGCGGTGGCGGCGCCGGGCACGATGTTCCTGGTACTGGCGGGAATGATGCTGTGGATCGCTGGGCGGCGACGCTAGGCGTCTGAAGGACGGCCGCCGGCCTGTCAGACTCGGCCGTCCTCGGCCACCGGCGCCACCCCGTAGGGTGATGGAACGCCGACGAACGGTAAGGTATGCTCCAGTTAAGGCTTGTTCAACCTCGAGAACACCATGCGCATCGCACTTTCCGGTCTCGTCGCACTGTCCCTGTCCACCGCGGCAGTGGCTGCGCCCGTGTTCACGGACAGCTTCGAGAGCCCGGCAATCTCCACCGCGTACCAGACCTTCTCGTCCGGGTCGATGGTCGGTGACTGGAACGTGGGCGGCCTGTCGGTGGATCTCGTCCGGTCACCGGTGTTCGCGATCCCGGCTGCCGACGGTAACCAGTACATCGACCTAGTCGGCTCCGGGCCCGGCGCCATCTCGCGCAACCTGACCACGCTGGTGCCCAACCAGGAGTACCAGCTGACCTTCCAGTACCGAGGCAACTTCCTCGACCCGAATCCGGCCTTCGGCCAGTACCTGGGTCTGGCCGTCGCGGGCGCCGGGTTGCCCACCACCATCGGCATCACCTTCGCCGATTCCCAGCAGGGCTGGAAGACCGCGACGCTGAACTTCTCCGCCACGTCGCCGTCCACGCTGCTGAGCTTCAGCGCGCTCACCAGCGGCACGAACTTCAGCGGCGGCCTGTTGATCGACGACATCAGTGTGGCGGCCGTGCCGGAGGCGCACGAGTGGGCGATGATGCTCGCCGGTCTCGGTCTGGTGGGCTGGGCCGTCCGGCGTCGCCAGCAACCGTCCGCGGCGCTGGCCTGAGCCGACCGCTTCGCATCGAAACGCCCGCTGATGCGGGCGTTTTCGTCTGTTGCATCGCAGGCGGCCCGCGTGTTGCGGGCCGTTCGCCTTTCCCGGGTACGGGTGCCATCGTGCCGATCGATCTTGGCTGCTCTGACATAATCCAATCCCCTGGTTCGGCGCTGCGTGTCATCCTGACGGCAGCGCTTCATCTAGGGTGAGCTGCATTCCCAGGTCGTCGATGCTCCGCCGGTCGAAGCCGACTCAACGCCCAGGCCATCTCTCGCGTCCATGACTCTCCAGCAGTTCGTCGATATCCTGAAGGCCCGCTGGAAGCTCGCGCTCCTGCTGTTCTCGCTGACGCTCGGCTCGGCCGCCGGGGTGTCGCTCGTGCTGCCGTCGAAGTACACCGCCACGGCGCAGGTGCTGGTCGACATTAAGAGTCCGGACCCGGTGCTGGGGCTGCTGATACCCGGGCAACTCACGCCTGGCTTCATGGCCACCCAGATCGACATCATCACCAGCCAGCGGGTGGCGCTCAACGTCGTCGATACGCTGAGGATCGCGGAGAACGCCCAGGCCATCGAGCAATGGCAACAGGCCACCGACAGGCAAGGATCCATTCGGCACTACTTCTCGGACCTGCTGCTCAAGGACCTGGACGTCAAGCCATCGCGCGAATCCACCGTCATGGCGATCACCTACACCGGCCGGGATCCTGCATTCGCGGCGATCATCGCGAACGCGTTCGCGCAGGCCTACGTCGATCTGAGCGTCCAGCTGAAGGTCGAGCCCGCCCGGCAGACCCGCGGGTTCTTCGATACCCAGACACAGGCGCTGCGCGACCGGCTCGAAGCGGCGCAGAACCGCCTGACCGCGTATCAGCGCGACAAGGGCATCGTCTCGGCGGACGAGCGCCTGGATGTCGAGAACACCCGGCTGGCCGAGCTGTCGAGCCAGCTCGTGACCTTGCAGGCCTTGGCCGGCGAGGCCTCTCGCCGACAGGCGCTCGCAAAGGATGCCGCGTCTCGCGGCACGTCTGAGGATGTGCCCGAAGTGCTGTCCAGCGCGCTCGTCCAGTCGCTCAAGGCTGAGCTCGCTCGTGTCGACGGACGCCTGGATCAGCAGGGCGCCGTGCTCGGCACCCAGCATCCCGACATCCTCAAGCTCAAGGAAGAGCGTGCCTCGATCGTGCGGAAGATCGAGCGCGAGACGGCTGCGATCACCGGCAGCCTGGGCAATGCCTCCAAGATCCAGAGCCAGCGTGAAGGCGATCTGAAGGTCGCGCTGGATCGGCAGCGTGCCAAGGTGCTGGAGATCAAGCAGGTACGCGACGAGCTGACCGTGCTCCAGCGCGATGTCGAGAGTGCTCAGCGGGCCTTCGACGCCGTCTCGCAGCGGCTGAGCCAGACCTCCCTCGAAAGCCAGAGCACCCAGTCGAACGTCGTCGTGCTCACCCCCGCCTCCGAGCCCCGCAAGCCGTCGAGTCCCAAGCTCGTGCTGAACGCCGCGGTCGGTGCCTTCCTGGGCGCCCTGCTGGGGGTGGGTGGCGCTCTGGCGGCAGAGCTGAGAAACCGCCGCGTGCGCGGACCGCAGGACCTGGAGCTGGCCAGCGGCGTCCGTCCGATGGGCACGCTGCGCAATGCCTTCCGAGGCAAGCGCAGCGGCATCGCGACGCGTCGCGGCACGCGCTTGCCATGGCTCAGGTCGAGCCGTGCTCTCGCTGGTCCCGGCCAGGACGCCGCGGGCGTCGAAACCCAGATCTTCGCGCCCACCATGTTCGGTGCGCTGCCCGACGCCGAGGAGGCGCGCGACCCTCTGGCCGCCACGCAGGGCAACGAGGCCGCCGGATCCAGTGCCTCGACGACTGGTGGTCAGGGTGCATCGCGCATGCCGATCGGCCGCATTCTCGTGCAGGCCGGCCTCATCCACCCACCCGAAGTCGAGCGAATCCTCGCCTGGGCCAGGCAGGAGGGGATGCGATTCGGTGAGGCGGCAGTGGCCCACAAGCTGGTCACCACCGAACAAGTCGAGCGTGCGCTCGCCTACCAGTTCGACTATGCCGTGCTCGAACGCGGCACCAGTGGCGTGACCGACGAAGTCGTGGCCGCCTATGACGGCCGCAACCCGCTGGTCGCCGACCTGCGCCGCCTGCGCGCCAAGATCCGCAGCGCGCAGATCGCCGCTCCGCCGGAATCGCCGCTCAAGTCGCTCGCCGTGATTTCTTCGGGCAGCGGCGACGGCAAGTCCTTCCTCGCGGCCAACCTCGCCGTGACCTTCTCGCAGATGGGGCAGCGCACGCTGCTCATCGACGCCGACCTGAGGCGCGGCCGCCTGCACCGGATGTTCGGGCTGGCCAATGGCACGGGGCTGTCGTCGATGCTCAACCACAGCATCGTGCCGGGGTCCCTGCAGCGCATTCCGGGCCTTCGAAACCTGACCGTGCTCACCCGCGGACCCGACGCTCCCAATCCTTCCGAACTGCTCTCGCGCGACGTCTTCGAGCATCTGCTCGAGGCGTTCGCACGGTCGTTCGACATCGTGATCCTGGATACGCCCGGCGTAGCCGAGGAGCCGGACGCCACGCTCGTCGCGCAGCGGGCCGGTGCGGCGCTGGTGATGGCTCGAAAGGATGTGAGTGCGTTCGAGGCCGTGGTGGAGCTGGTGGAGAGCGGCGGGACGCAGCGGGTGGCGGTGCTGGGGAGTGTGCTGAATCAGGCGTGAGGGTGAGGCAGCCCGCTCACGCCAGGGGTGCTGAAGAAACACACGGGGTCGCCAGCCATCACATCCTCGGAGCCGCGTCGGCTGAATTGCGAAGAGCTGAAAAGAGTAATTGATGCAAACGCCGCAGGCCGCAACGGGCCTGAGAGTCGCGCAGAGCAGTATCGTCCTGCGACTAAAGAACACCATTCGGTTGGGTCTGACCATGGCCGTAGGATTATCGCAATCCGGACGCAACGACGCTTCCGCGCTGCTGATCGCGACGCTTGGGGTACTCGATTCCTCGCTTTTGCTTGGCGATGCCAGGTTTCATGGCAACCGCCGGTCGCCATGCACGCGTGGATCACATCGCCCAGAAGATCTTCTGAGAGTGCAGGAGCATCGCGCATGCTCCATCGCTCGCCTAGTCGGGGTGTATGTCGATGAATAAGCAGCTTTCCTTCGGCCCAGAACGGATAGCCAAGCGGCGTTTGGAGAAGATCCAGGGTTTTCCGATGTTCTCCCAGTGGGTCTGCATTTTTTCGATACTGCTGGCCGCGATGTTGTGCGTATCCCAAAGGGCGTTTCGGGAGAACTACATCGGCGGCGGTATCCGACACCTTCCGACGGTGCTGTTCGTCATGGGGTTAGCGTTCCAGGTGGCATCGGAAAGGCTGTTCGGCCGGAAGGAGTTCCGCGTCGATTTGCCGCAGGTCGGTCTTTCGGCATTCGCAGTGCTCGCTGTTTGGTCAATTCTCGGCTCGACCTTCGCGATGGTCGTGGAGGACGTAGACCACCACTACCTGACCTTCGGGGTGGGAATGGCGCTCGTGCCTCTTCTCTTTTGGTGGACACACCGGTCGCTCGGGCCTCTGGCAAGCGAAAACGTACTGATTTCAGCATGGGGGTTGGTTTTCGCGAGCGCGATAATGGCGCTGATTTTTGCGCCGGCCACCCACGAAGTTCTGCACGAACTCGAATTCTTGGTGTTCCCTTTCTTATTATTCCTCTGGCTAAGGTTTCGAGCGAGTGTGTTGAGACTGTCCGTACTCGTGGCGTTGGTGATGACAGCCTATATGACACATAAGTGGACGGGCTACATAACTGCTGGCCTTGCGGTGCTGTACGTTCTGGCTCTGGGGCTAGTGGACTCGAATCGTGTTCGTCGTGGAATTGGTGTCGCGAAACTCTTCGGATCGATAGGCGGCCTACTGCTGGTGGTTGCGGCCTGCGTTTTCATGTATTCCACGAGAGATTCGATGCCCAGCGGCAACACAAGTGTCCGGTTGCACCAGTACGCGATCGCCCTAGAGGAGATTGGTAAAGCCCCGGTCTTCGGCCAGTTCTATGCAGGCGAGTCGGGGATCCTCTACAGGGAGTACCTGGAGACTAAGCTCATCCCAACGCACAGCGACCTGATCGACGTTTTGAGGCAAGGGGGGGCGTTGGCATTCGCCATTTTCTGCATCGGATATGGGAGTATCGTTGCTGTCTTGTTTCGGGCTGCCCTGAAGAAGAATCTGAAGAGTCCTATCGTTCATGCGACTCTGTATCTCTCCCTGTCTGCACTGGCAACACTCGCAGTAAACCCGATTCTTCTGAAGCCCATGTTCGCGATGACACTCTGGGCCTTCCTGGCACTTGGATCTGCTGTTGCCGCATCCCGGGTGCAGGACGAGAAGGGCTGGGTGCGGAGCAATGCAGCCCGATAGGCGCTCAATTGTCTGCGCGATCGGCACTGCTGCTGCTGCTGCTGCTGCTGCTGGTGCGCGAGTCCCTGCTGGTGCAACGTCTCTCGCTAAGTCTGCTTTGTTCCGGGAGTCCGGTCAGCGGGGCTTCGGAGTTGGTCCGCTGAGGTCAGTCGGACCTGCCCGTTCGACTCTCGACGTTCTCAGGCTTACTGGCGCCAATGCTGTAAGGCTGTTCTTGCTCTACGCACGTTCGCCCGGCCACTCCAGCTACACGTTGACCGAGGGATACGAGGCGTTGAACAGTACCGTCTCGCTGCTTTCCGCTGCCGGGGTGCAGGTCGTCATCGTTGTTTCGGTGGGAGAAGATGCTCGAGGCGCACTTTGGCTTGACCCGCGACTGCAGGATTCGTTGATTGAAGTTTGGAAGGAAATCGCTGAAAGGCTTTCCGGCAGCAATGCCGTCATTGGTTTTGATCTTCTGAACGAACCGGTACCACCTGGAAGGACATTTGCCGAGCGGCAACGGGTCTGGCTGGAATTCGTAACTCGCATCGGTACCGCGATCAGACGGATCGACGACACTCGTACGCTCATTGTCGGATCCGCACCAGACACCACGCCCGATTCGTACGTCAACATGAGGCCGGTAGACTTCGATAATGTCGTGTACAGCGTGCACTCATACCGACCCATGAGCCTCACGCACCAATACGTCTTGCCCGATTACCAGAGCGTAAAGTCATATGGTCGTTGTGGCGAGAGCGACTACTGTCGCGCCGATCTGGAGGGATCGCTTCAGCATGCTCTCGAGTTTTCGTCTCGACACCGGGTCCCGATGGTTGTCAGTGAGTTCAGCTGCGTGCGTTTTGCGCCAGGCTTGTCTGCGGCAATGTACGTAAAGGACTCGATCGAGCTCTTTCAGGCGTACGGCTGGAGTTGGTTCTATCACGAGCTGCGGGGATGGCCCGGCTGGGACGCTGAGATGAGGTCTGGAACGCGTGCGACGACGCCCCGACGATTCTACGAATCGGTCATGCAGGAACTCGTGAGTGGATTTGCCATCTAGCGGCATATCTTGCAATTCGCCGCGCGAGTGCGACTGTCTGGTCGTTCCTTCGTCGGAATACGACTCTGAAGGCTGTCTTGCCGTTAAGGGGCCTTCAGAGCGAGGGCCACGAGGCAAGTGCAGCGAGGACAGTTCTTGATGTTCGCGGTGCATCACACGCCGCCAACGTTGCGAGACGGCCTGTGTGATGTCAGTTTGATTTCGGTGGGTTTGCTGCAGCCGATAAGGCGGCTTCGTACCGATGGCAATGCCTGCTGTCGCAATCGGTATCTTGGGCGGCACGCTTCCGACAAACGATGCGGCGTCCGCCCGGGGAGTGATTGCGCCGGTGAACAGCTGACCTATTGGGCGGTCGCAGTAGACGTGGACCTGTCAAGCGGCCAGACGCAACTCAGCAGATGATTGAAACTCTTGCTTCTCCAGCTCGTTCCGCTGCCGAGGCGCGATGCGACTGGCTGCACTCGATCGGATGTAGGCCTTGAACTTCTCTGCTAAAGCGCATGGCGGCATTCGGCGGCTCGCGCTAAGCAGCGTTGTCCTGCTGGTCGACAGCGGGATACGCATCGTGCTCGTCACGGCCGTTGCACTCTGGATGGCGAGAGTGCTCGGACCCGAACAGTTCGGCGCGCTCAACTTTGCGTCGGCGTGCGTTGCGATCGGTTGGGGCGTTGCAGGACTGGGGCTGGACACGCCGACGACGGCACGACTGTCTACAGGCGCGGACCCGAGGAACCTCCTGGGGACGGCGATCGTCCTTCGGATCGCCTGCGCCGTAGTGGTCGTCTTGGCGCTGCTTTTCGGCTCGACGATGGCTGTCGGATCCGGGGAGCATGCTTCCCTCGCTCTGCAAGTCGCTTGCTTCGGGATCCTGGGGGCGTCGGCCTCGGTGGTCGATACCTGGTTCAAGTCTCGCGCAGATGCGCTCCCGCCTTCGTTGGCGCGGATCTTTGCAACGATCGTCGCCGTGGTCGCGAGAGTCGGCTTGCTGCTCGCCGGATTCGGCGTCGTCGCACTCGCAGCCACGATCGCGCTGGAGGGCGTGCTGGTCGGCCTTGCATTGCTGGTGGCTTTCGCGGTGTCGAAGGACGCACCACGGCCCACTGAACTCACCTTCGATTCGAATCAGGCGAGGTCGTTGATTCGTAGCGGCTGGCCGTACTTCCTGTCCGCTGCCGCGATGGCCGGGCTGATGAAGATGGATACAGTCATGCTGGGTCTGATGTCAGGCCCCAAGGACGTCGGAATCTACAGCGTCGCCCAGAAGATGTCGGAGGTGCTGTACGTCGTCCCGATCGTCATTCTCGATTCCGCCTACTCGTTGCTGGCCAGGGCGCGAACTCTGGATCACCCCGGGACGGCGCCATACGAGCAGACGTATTTCGACCTCTCGATGGCCGGTGCAATGATCTTCACGCTGATTGCCTTGATCCTGGGTGGCCCGGCAGTTTCCCTGCTTTTCGGCGATGCATACTCGGAGTCCGCGAGCGTGTTCCTGATTCACGCTTGGACAGCGATCCCGATCGCGATGAACGCGTCGCGCCAGCGATGGCTGGCCATTCGGGAGCGGCACGGCTACGTTGCACTGCCGGCGATTGTCGGGCTCGCTCTCAGCTTTTTCCTGAACCTGCTGCTGATCCCCGCCTATGGACCCATCGGTGCAGCCGTCGCGTCCTTGGCGGCGTATTTTTCGTTCGGCTATTTGCTCTCCTTCCTGATACCTGAGCTGAGGCCCGTTGCAGTCCTTCAGACCCGATCATTCTTTCCCTGGGTACGCCTTGCGCGTCTGGCCTGGGACCGGCATCGTGCGTAGCCGGCTCGCGACGCCGCAAATGAACAAAGCGTTCCGACGTATTGAACGGAGATCGATCTGATGCCCAGATCAATTCGTTCGGTTCCTTTAGGGGCCGTGTATGAAGGTCGCAGCGCATCTTCGACAGCCGGAGTTTTCGGTCGCGTAATTGATCGTGTTGCTCGCCTCGATACGAGCGCCTGTGAGTGCAGTAAGGGACTCGCGCCTTCTGCCAGCGACGACGCACCTGGGTTCGGTCGGGGCCTTCAGCCCTGTATCACTACGACGCGCCTGCGCTGTCCGGGGTGTGCTTCATTCATCTGCGGATAGCGCTGCCCGCAATTGAACAGACACGCCTGTTCGATACGACTCGACCGAGAACCGCTCACGTTGCGAACGGCGCGCGCGCATTCCTAGCGCGACTCGCTCCGCGGGGTCCTGAAGCAATCGTCGCAGCGCGCGTGTGAGTTCCACGACCGAATCCGGCTGCACGAGGACCCCGGAAACGGCGTCCTCGATGGTTTCCAATGCGCCTCCGTGGGCAGCGGCGATGACGGTGCATCCATACGCCATCGTCGTCCCTGATCATTCCATAACTCATTGATCGGAAACGACTTTAGGACGGTTTTCGGATAACATTTCTCCCAGATTCCTGCTGTTTTGCTGCGGTTTTCTGGGAGTTTTGCGATGAGCGACACCGCCGATTTCTTCCGAG
>JAPLQE010000090.1 GCA_026399835.1 Burkholderiales bacterium
ATGGGCCGTACCGGTCAAAGAAGACCAGGGTTCGTGATGCATCGCACCATCTCCGGGGACGGGCCTGTGATGCCGGAATCGGGGTTTCGTCATACCGATTCGCGGCGAGCCTGCGGCGCGGTTCCGGATCCGATGCGGCAGCGGTCGGCGGCGGCGGATGGGCACCCTTGCGTTTTCGGCGCCGGGACCGAACAATCGGTCAGACCAGCATCGGGAGGTTCGGATGCGTAGCGTGTCTCGCAACGGCGGTGTCGCCGAGTCGTGCCCGGCGGCGCAAGCCCGAGCGGGATCTGAGCCGGCGTCCGTGCCGGCGGTGTCCAGGCGGCGCGTATCGGCGGGCCTGGCGGCAGGGGTGGCGGCGGCCTTCGCGGCCGGAGCGCTGCCCGGGACCGCGGCCGCGCAGCAGGCCCGACCGCCCTCCCGGCCGCGCACGCCCTCCCCC
This sequence comes from Burkholderiales bacterium, assembly GCA_026399835.1. Classification (GTDB taxonomy): domain Bacteria; phylum Pseudomonadota; class Gammaproteobacteria; order Burkholderiales; family Burkholderiaceae_E; genus UBA4615. Next base: position 443 of record JAPLQE010000090.1, read on the forward strand.
GGCCTCGGTGACCTGACCCGGTTCAACGACTCGGTCGTGCGGCTCGACGCCAAGGTGCCCGAGGACGCGACCTCGGCGCAGAGCCTGGGCGCCGACCGGGTCGGCACCGGGATCATCCTCGACGAGCGCACGGTGCTCACCATCGGCTACCTCACGCTCGAGGCCGACGCGGTGATGGTCACGACCGCGTCCGGCAAGCGGATCCCCGCCTCGGTCGCCGGCTACGACCACAAGACCGGCTTCGGGCTGGTGCGCTCCGTGCTGCCGCTGGACGGCCGGCCGATGGCGCTCGGCGACTCCGACCGGGTGCAGGAGAAGCAGCGCGTGCTCACGCTCGGCCAGGGCGAGCCCGAGGCGACCGAGATCTTCGTGCTGTCTCGCAAGACCTTCACCGCGGGCTGGGAGTACCTGCTCGAGACCGCGATCTTCACGTTCCCGCCGGTCAACAACTGGAGCGGCGCGGCGCTGATCTCGGTCGACGACGGCCGGCTGATCGGCGTGGGCTCGCTGATCGTCAACGACGCGGCGTCCGGGCAGCAGGGCATCCCGGGCAACCTGTGGGTGCCGGTGAACCTGGTCAAGCCGATCATGGCCGACCTGCTCGCCAAGGGGCGGCGCGGCGAAGGCGCCGATCCTTGGCTGGGCGTGACCACCGAGAGCGTGCGCGGCAACCTGATGGTGGTGCGCGTCACCCGCAACGGGCCGGCCGAGACGGCGGGCGTGACGCCCGGCGACATCATCGTCGGCGTGGCCGGCGAGAAGGTCACCGACCAGGCGGAGTTCTACCGCAAGGTCTGGAAGGTCGGCCCCGCCGGGGCGACCATCCCGCTGAAGCTGTTCAAGGACGGCGACGTGCGCGACCTGTCGGTCAAGTCGATCGACCGCGCGGACTTCCTCAGGAAGGCCACCGGGATCTGAGGGCCCCGACGCTCGGCCGGGGCCCGCCCCGGCCGACGCTCAGTCGCCCAGCGCGTCAGTGTTCAGCCCGAGCGCGGCGCGCAGCCCCTCGAACTGCTCGACCGAGTCGAAGTGGATCACCAGGCGACCCTTGCCGCGTGCGTTCGCGTGCAGCTCGACCGGGGCGTTCAGGTGGTCGGCCAACTGCTCCTGCAGGCGGGCGAGGTCGGCGTCGACGCTGCGGCGCGGCCGACTGCCCGATGGCGTGCCCGGCGTGGCGGCGGACTCGGCCGCGGTCTGTGCGACCAGCTTCTCGGTGTCGCGCACCGACAGCCGCTTCTCGACGACCCGGTTGGCCGCGAGGATCTGCTGCGCACGCTCGAGCGCGAGCAGCGCGCGCGCGTGGCCCATCTCGAGGTCGCCGGCGAGCAGCATCGTCTGGACCGGCTCGGCCAGGTTCAGCAGGCGCAGCAGGTTCGAGGTGGCGCTGCGCGAGCGGCCGATGGCCTCGGAGGCCTGCTCGTGCGTGTACTGGAACTCGTCGAGCAGACGGCGGATTGCCTGCGCCTCCTCGAGCGGATTCAGGTCCTCGCGCTGGATGTTCTCGATCAGCGCCATCGCCAGCGCGTTCTGGTCGCTGACCTCGCGCACCAGCACCGGCACCTCGTCGAGGCCCGCCAGCTGGGCCGCACGGAAGCGACGCTCGCCGGCGATGATCTCGTAGCGGCCGGTGCCGATCGCGCGGACCAGCAGCGGCTGCATCACGCCGTGCATCCGGATCGAGGCGGCCAGCTCCTGCAGCGCGGCCTCATCCATCCGCGTGCGCGGCTGGTAGCGCCCGGCCTGCAGGACCGCGACCGGCAGCACCACCGGCGGAAGCGGCGCGCCCGAGAGGTCGAGTGCCGGCGGCGGACGGTCCGCGCCGAGCAGGTTGTCGAGGCCTCGGCCGAGGCCCTTGAGCTTGCGGGGGGTGGCGGCGGATGTCGTCATCGCGAAGGGTCCGGGCTGCGGGTCAGAGGGTGTCGAGGCGCTCGATCATCTCGGCGCCGAAGTCGATGTAGGCCTTCGCGCCCTTGGAGGACGGGTCGAAGACGACGCCCGGGATGCCGTGGCTGGGCGCCTCGGCGAGGCGGACGTTGCGCGGGATCACGGAGCGGAACACCTTGTCGCCGAAGTGGCGCTCGAGCTGCGTGGAGACCTGCTGCGACAGCGTCATCCGCGGATCGAACATCACGCGCAGCAGGCCGATCACCTTGAGGTTGGTGTTCAGGTTGGCGTGGACCTTCTTGATCGTGGCGACCAGGTCCGAGAGGCCCTCGAGCGCGTAGTACTCGCACTGCATCGGGATCACCACGCCGTGGGCCGCGCACAGGCCGTTCAGCGTGAGCAGCGACAGGGCCGGCGGGGCGTCGATCAGCACGAAGTCGTACTGATCGTCGACCGCGGCGAGCGCCTCCTTCAGGCGCGTCTCGCGCTCGTCGAAGTCGACCAGCTCGATCTCGGCGCCGGCGAGCTCGCGGTTGGCGGGCAGCACGTCGTAGCCACCCACCTCGCTGCGCACGCTCGCCTCGGTGACGTCCGACAGGCCGATCAGCACCTGGTAGACCGTGCGCTCCAGGGTGCGCTTGTCGATGCCGCTGCCCATGGTCGCATTGCCCTGCGGGTCGAGGTCGACCAGCAGCACCCGCTTGCCCAGGCGCGCGAGGGCGGCGGCGAGGTTGACCGAGGTGGTGGTCTTGCCGACCCCACCCTTCTGGTTCGCGATGGCGAAGATCTTGGCCACGGGCGGGCGGCTCCGGGAAGGAATCAGGCCGGCCGGGCGGCCGTCGGGCCGCGTCGGATCAGCACGAGGTGACGCTCGGCGTCGAGGAAGGGGACGTGGATCGGCTCGATGCCGGCGGTGCAGTCGGCTGGGAGCGCCTCGAGCTCCTCGTCGATCTCGCGGCGCTGACCCTTCATCGCGGCCAGCAGCGTGTCCGGTCCGGTCAGGCCGGCGGCAACGTCGACGAAGTCCACCAGCGAGGCGAAGGCGCGGCACAGGATCAGATCGACGGTCCGGCCCAGTGTCTCGGCACGGGCCGTGACGACCTCGACGTTAGTTAGCGCCAACTCTGCGCATACCTGGCGTTGAAAGGCCGTCTTCTTGCCGACCGGCTCGATGGATAACACTTGCGTGGCAGGATGCAGGATCGCGATCACCAGCCCCGGCAGGCCGGCGCCCGAACCGATGTCGGCGAGGGTCGCGCGGTCCAGGTCCACGCGCTTCTGCAAGGCCGGCATGATCGCCAGCGAATCCAGCAGGTGCTGGACGAGCATCTGGGCCGGATCGCGGACCGAGGTCAGGTTGTAGACCGAGTTCCATTTGCGCAGCAGACCGAGGTAGTCGAGCAGCCTGCGCAGCGTCGCCTCGTCCAGCGGCAGGCCGAGTTCGGCCGCGCCCTGCGCGAGCAAGGCCGGCAGGTCGACGTCGCCACTCGTCGGGCGACGGTCAGGCCGCATCCCGCGACGCGCCCGCGCGCATGCGCTTCAGGTGGACGAGCAGCAGGGCGATCGCGGCCGGCGTCATGCCCTGGATCCGCCCGGCCTGCCCCACCGTCTGCGGCCGATGCTGGGCGAGGCGCTGACGCGCCTCGAACGACAGGCCGCGGACGTCGGCATAGTCCAGGTCCTCGGGGATCGGCTGATGCGCCTGCTGGCCCTGCTTCGCGACCTCGGCCTGCTGCCGCGTGATGTAGCCGGCGTACTTCAGCTGGATCTCCACCTGCTCGGCGACCGACGCATCGCTGGCACCGGCCCCGCCGGTCGCCGCGACCACGGCGGCATAGCTGACGTCGGGCCGCTTCACGAGGTCGGCCAGGGCATAGTCGCGCTCGAGCGGCGCGCCGAGCAGGGCCGTGGCGGCAGCGGCATCGAGCACACGGGGATTGACCCAGGTGCTGCGCAGGCGCTGAAGCTCCACCTCGATCGCGTCACGCTTGCGGCAGAAGGCATCCCAGCGCACGTCATCGACGCAGCCGAGTTCGCGGCCGATCGCCGTCAGGCGCAGGTCGGCGTTGTCTTCCCGAAGGCTCAGGCGGTACTCAGCCCGACTGGTGAACATCCGGTACGGCTCGGAGACGCCGCGCGTGATCAGGTCGTCGACCAGCACGCCGAGGTAGGCCTCGTTGCGGGCCGGGCACCAGGGGCCGCGGTCGGATACCTGGAGGGCGGCGTTCAGCCCGGCGAGCAGGCCTTGAGCCGCCGCCTCTTCGTAGCCGGTGGTGCCGTTGATCTGTCCGGCGAAGAACAGGCCGCCGATAAGCTTCGACTCGAGCGAAGTCTTCAGCGCACGCGGGTCGTAGTAGTCGTATTCGATCGCATAGCCGGGGCGCAGGATGTGCGCGCGCTCCAGGCCGACCATCGAACGGACCAGCTCGATCTGCACGTCGAACGGCAGGCTGGTGGACACGCCGTTCGGGTAGATCTCGTGGGTCGTCAGGCCCTCCGGCTCGAGGAAGATCTGATGGGCGTCCTTGTGGGCGAACCGGTGGATCTTGTCCTCGATGGACGGGCAGTACCGCGGCCCGACACCTTCGATCACGCCGGTGTACATCGGCGATCGGTCGAGCCCGCCGCGGATGATCTCGTGCGTGCGGGCGTTGGTGTGCGTGATCCAGCACGGCAGCTGACGCGGGTGCTGTGCCGGGTTGCCGAGGAAGGAGAAGACCGGGATCGGGTCGCTGTCGCCAGGTTGCACCTCGAGCCGGCTGAAGTCGATCGATCGGCCGTCGATCCGGGGCGGGGTGCCGGTCTTGAGCCGGCCTTGCGGCAGGGCCAGATCCTTCAGCCGACCGCCGAGGGAGATCGCAGGCGGGTCCCCGGCGCGCCCTGCCGGATAGTGTTCCAGGCCGACATGGATCAGGCCGTTGAGGAAGGTGCCGGCGGTGACGACCACGGCCCGTGCTCGGAACCGCAATCCGACCTGGGTGACCGCGCCGACGACGCGATCGCCTTCCAGCATCAGGTCATCGACCGGCTGCTGGAAGAGCCAGAGGTTAGGCTGGTTTTCAAGGCGGCCGCGGATGGCCTGCCGATACAGCACCCGGTCCGCCTGGGCCCGGGTGGCGCGGACCGCCGGGCCTTTGCTCGAGTTGAGGATCCGGAACTGGATGCCCGCTTCGTCGGTTGCTTCGGCCATTGCGCCGCCGAGCGCATCGACTTCCTTGACCAGATGCCCCTTGCCGATGCCACCGATCGATGGGTTGCACGACATCTGGCCGAGGGTTTCGATGTTGTGGGTCAGCAGCAGCGTCCGGACTCCCATTCGGGCCGAAGCGAGTGCCGCCTCGGTACCAGCGTGGCCACCGCCGACAACGATCACATCGAACTGTTCCGGGAAGTCCATGGCGAGGCGATGACGCTGAAGCCGAACGGGACGCGATTATAGGCGCGGTTTCACGTGAAACATCAGGCCGAACGGCGTAGGCCGTCCAGGCGGGTCGGTCGATCAGCCTTGGGAGCCGCGACGCACGGTGCTCGACTGGCCAGGAGAACACATGTCGGCCGTGGCCCACGCCATGACGATTCGACGCGACGGTCCCGGCTGCTGGGCTGCAGCGTCTCGCTACGCTATTGCGGTGACGACGAATCCGTCCGGAAGACAGCACTGATCCGGTCCATATGGCGGGCACGGCCGTATGCCCTCCGCAGCGCCAGGCTCGGCAATGGCTCGCGCCGTGTGAGCCGCGCCTGCCCGTTCCGGGGAAAAACGCAGACCCTCTTGGTGGTCGACCCTCTTGGACGTCGACCCTCTAGCGCGTCTGCACGCCCGCGTCCGTCGATCAAATGGTCGATTGCTTCGACATGGCCCCGACCTGAGCGCTGGCCTCCGACACGTCGTTCGACCGTACGCAGCGCTTGGAAGGCCGAGCATCCTTTCCGGCTTGCAACCCTCCCGCGCCTCGACCCATCACCGCACTCCGGGACGCGCCATGCCGCCGCCCGCCCGCACATTGCCGCATGCAGCCAACCGAACCCGCCGGACCTGGAGCGAATCCGCACACCGCTGAGACCGCGTTCATCGCGGGACGCGGCAGCTCGAGAAAGACCGACGGCTCACCGCAACGGGTTGCATGCAGGACTGCGGACAACGGCGCGCACTGCACCGCCTCAGTCATCCCGCGCGGGGCATCATCCGCCTGCGCCCGACGCAGACCGACGTCCGCGGGCACCCGCGTCGAGGCCCCATGCTTGCCTGAGGCATTAGCACCCGCGCACTCGGAAGCGCGCAGCAGCCTGCGCCGTACGGTTGGCGCTCGGGCCGACGGCGCCCAGGAGGCTGGACGCCGAGATCCCACCACGACTCAGGCTGGGCCAGTTGTGGCTCGGCACCGCCTGAACATGCAGCGTCGCCCTCGGAATCCAAGGCTTGAACATCAACGGGTCGGGAACCAGGCCGCGCCAAGCCCGGACCAAGGCGGCCCGATGTTTCACGTGAAACATCGAAACTGCCTCGGGCTCGCCGATCGTCGCCCCCGGTGTCGATGAGTCGGTTTGCGACTGACCGCCACCTCGCGGTCAAGGATCAGGCGAGGGAGCGCAGCACGCTCGACGCGGTCATGCCGCCGCAACAACCTCAGGCCCTCCACGGCAACCTGGCCACGGCACACACCTGACGCTCGAACGGCTGCCCTCCTCCGAAACACTCGGCCACCGTCTGGCGCTAGGCCCGCCCGATATCGCCGCGGAAGGCCACGCGCCCTACCCCGTCACCACCTCACCCACCGCCCGAGATGTTCCACGTGAAACATCGCGCGCATCGGCAATCACCATCTCCGCGCCGCGCTCCGCGATCATCAACGTCGGCGAGTTCGTGTTGCCAGAGGTGATCGTCGGCATGACCGAGGCATCGATCACTCGAAGCCCATCGACCCCGCGAACACGAAGTCGATGGTCCAGCACAGCCATCGGATCGGTCGCCGCCCCCATCTTCGCGGTTCCAACCGGATGGAAGATCGTGGTCCCGATGCTCCCGGCCGCCTGGATCAGTTCCTCTTCGGTCTGATATTCGGTTCCGGGCTTGAACTCCTCGGGCTTGTACTTCGCCAAGGCCGGCTGCCCGACGATCCGGCGGGTGACCCGGATTGCATTCGCCGCAACAGCCCGATCGTACGGGTCGCTCAGGTAGTTCGGCCGGATGATCGGCGCCTCGCGCCAGTCTGGGCTGCCGACGTGAACGGTCCCGCGCGACGCAGGGCGAAGCTGACACACCGACGCAGTGAACGCCGGAAACGGATGCAAGGGCTCGCCGAAGCGCTCCAGCGACAGCGGCTGCACGTGGTACTCGAGGTCCGGCGAAGCGACCGACGGGTCGCTCCGCGTGAACGCGCCGAGCTGGCTCGGCGACATGGTCAAGGGACCACGCCGCCAGAGGCCGTACTGCACCCCCATCCACGCCTTGCTGAACAGGCTGTTGGCCTGCCTGTTCAGCGTGACCACACCGGACACCTTGTAGGCGAGCCTCAACTGCAGATGGTCCTGCAGGTTGCCGCCGACGCCCGGGGCATCGTGGACAACCGGAATGCCGAGTGACTGCAGGTGTGCAGCCGGCCCGATACCCGAGTGCTCGAGGATCGAGACCGAACCGATGGCGCCGGCCGACAGGATCACCTCGGCATGGGCGCGGACGAACTGCGGCTCGCCGCCCTGCCCGACCGGCCCGCGCACGACGTCGACACCGATGACCCGCTTGCCGTCGAACCGCAGCCTGGAGACGTGCGCATCCGTCCAGATCGTCAGGTTGGGGCGCGCCATCACCGGCCGCAGAAAGGCCTTCGACGCGTTCCAGCGCACCCCGCGCTTCTGGTTCACCTCGAAGTAGCCGCAGCCGTTGTTGTCGCCGCGGTTGAAGTCATCCGTCGGCGGAATGCCGGCTTCCTCGGCCGCTCGCCTGAAGGCGTCGAGGATCTCCCAGGACACTCGAGGCCGCTCGACACGCCACTCGCCACCATGACCGTGCAGCGGATCGGTGCCGCCCTCGTCCAGCCCCTGGTAGTCCTCGTGCTTCTTGAAGTACGGCAGGACGTCGTCCCAGTCCCAGCCCGCATTGCCGGCTTCGACCCAACTGCGGTAGTCGCCCCGCTGGCCGCGCATGTAGATCATCCCGTTGATCGACGAGCACCCGCCCAGGGTGCGGCCACGCGGATAGATCAGCGCGCGGCCGTTGAGGCCTGCCTCGGCCTGGGTGCGGAACCGCCAGTCGGTGCGCGGGTTGTCGATGCAGTACAGGTACCCCACGGGCACGTGGATCCAGATCCAGTCGTCCTTGCCGCCGGCCTCCAGCAGCAGCACGCGCTTGGACGGGTCGGTCGACAGACGATTCGCCAGCAGGCAGCCCGCGGTGCCGGCGCCCACGATCACGTAATCGAACTCGGCCACGGCCGCTCCGGTCTCCTTGCCCATCGCCTCGTCTCCTCGTGCGGGCCGCCTCCGGGCGGCCCGACCATTCAATGCATCAGGATCACTTGCCGGATCGACTCGCCACGCGCCAGCCGGTCGAGCGCGGGGTTGATGTCCTCGAGCCGAATGCGCTCGCTCAGCAGCCGATCGACCGGAAGCCGCCCCGCCCGGAACATCGCGACGAAGCGCGGCACGTCACGGCTCGGCACGCAGGAGCCGATGTAGCTGCCCTTCAGCGTGCGCTCCTCGGCAATCAGTGAGACCGCCTGCAGCGGCCAGGTGGCGGCCGGGTTGGGCAGGCCCGCGGTCACGGTGGTGCCGCCGCGCCGGGTGATCCGGTAGGCGAGCTCCAGCGCGGGCACGACGCCGGCCATCTCGAACGCGTAATCGACGCCACCGCCGGTGGCGGCCTTGACCTTGGCGATGACGTCCGGATCGCGCGCATCGAAGGTCGCGGTCGCGCCGAGCTGCTTGGCCAGCTCGAGCTTGGCGGGGAGCATGTCGACGGCGACCACGTCCCGCGCGCCGGACGCGACCGCCGCCAGCAAGGACGAGAAGCCGACGCCGCCGAGGCCGACGACCGCGGTCCGGGCGCCCGCCTCGATCTTCGCGGTGTTGAACACCGCACCGGCCCCGGTCAGGACCGCGCAGCCGAACAGCGCCGCCTGCTCCCAGGGCAGGTCGCGGTCGATGGGCACGACCGAGCGCCGCGACACGGTGGCGTACTCGGCGAACGCGGCGCAGCCGAGATGGTGGTTCAGCGTCCCGCCCGACGGCAGCGACAGGCGCTTGTAGCCGCCGAGCAGCGAACCGGCGCCGTTGGACTCGCCCCCCGGGCCGCACAGCGCCGGACGGCCGACGGCGCAGTCCGGACAGGCGCCGCAGGCGGGCCTGAAGATCAGAACGACGTGATCACCCACTTTCACGTCGAGCACGCCGGCGCCGACCTCGAGCACCTCCGCGGCGGCCTCGTGGCCGGGCACGATCGGCACCGGCCACGGGCGGTCGCCGTTGATGGCGGACAGGTCGGAGTGGCACAGGCCGGCCGCGTGGATCTTCACCCGCAGCTCGCCCGGGCCGGGATCGGCCAGATCCACCTCTTCGATCGACAGCGGCCTGCTCTCGGCATAGGGCGCCGGCAGCCCGATCTGGCGCAGCACCGCGGCGCGCATCTTCATCGTCACGTCTCCTCGTTCCTCGTACGCGGCCCGCCGCCGGTCCGTCGCATCACAGCCCGGCCAGGCACAGGTACTTGATCTCCATGTACTCGTCGATCCCGTACTTCGAGCCTTCGCGTCCCAGCCCCGACTGCTTGACCCCGCCGAAGGGCGCCACCTCGTTCGACAGCAGCCCGGAGTTCGCGCAGACCATGCCGGACTCGAGTGCCTCGGCCACACGGAACACGCGGCCGATGTCGCGCGAATAGAAGTACGCGGCCAGCCCGAACTCGGTGTCGTTGGCCATCGCGATCGCCTCGGCTTCGGTCTCGAAGCGGAACAGCGGCGCGACCGGCCCGAAGGTCTCCTCGCGTGCGACCTTCATCTCCGAGGTCACGCCGGTCAGCACCGTGGGCTCGAAGAACAGCCCGCCGAGCGCATGGCGCCGGCCGCCGAGGACGACCTTCGCGCCACGGGCGGTGGCGTCGGCGATGTGCTCCTCGACCTTGGCGACGGCGGACGGCTCGATCAGCGGGCCGATGCTCACGCCCGGCTCGGTGCCGGCGCCGACCTTGAACTGCCCGACCTTCGCGGCGAGCTTCGCAGCGAATGTGTCGTAGACGCCAGCCTGCACGTAGAAGCGGTTCGCGCAGACGCAGGTCTGGCCGGCGTTGCGGTACTTCGAGGCGAGCGCCCCCTCGACCGCGGCGTCGATGTCGGCATCGTCGAACACGATGAAGGGCGCGTTGCCGCCGAGCTCGAGCGACAGCTTCTTCACGGTGTCGGCGGACTGGCGCAGCAGGATGCGGCCGACCTCGGTGGACCCGGTGAACGACACCTTGCGCACGATCGGGTTGGTGCACAGCTCGAGGCCGATCGCGGGCGCATTGGGCGCGTCGGCGGTCACCACGTTGAAGACGCCCGGCGGGACGCCCGCGCGATGCGCGAGCTCGGCGAGCGCGAGCGCCGACAACGGCGTCGCCTCGGCGGGCTTGGCGACGATGGTGCAGCCGGCGGCGAGCGCCGGGCCGACCTTGCGGGTGATCATCGCGATGGGGAAGTTCCACGGCGTGATCGCGGCGCACACGCCGATCGGCTGCTTGATGACCAGCAGGCGGCGGTCGGGCGCGACGGTCGGGATCACGTCGCCGTACGCGCGCTTGCCTTCCTCGGCGAACCACTCGAGGAAGCTCGCGCCGTAGGCCACCTCGCCGCGGGCCTCGCCGAGCGGCTTGCCCTGCTCGGTGGTCATCAGCAGCGCCAGGTCCTCGGTGTGCGCGAGGATCAGCTCGAACCAGCGGCGCAGCACGGCGCCCCGCTCCTTCGCGGTCTTCGCGCGCCAGGCGGGCAGCGCCCGCGCGGCAGCGTCGATCGCGCGCCGCGTCTCGGCTACGCCCATGTCGGCGACCTCGACGATCTTCGCGCCGTTCGCCGGGTCGGTCACCGCGAACACGGCCCCCGAGTCGGCGGCGACCCACTGGCCGTCGATGAAGCCCCGGCACTTGAGCAGGGTCATGTCCTTCAGCTGCATCGTCATGTCGTCCGTTCCTCGGGGCGGCTCAGCCGCCCGACACCAGCTTCAGTCCCAGCACGCCCGCCACGATCAGCACGATGCACGCGAGCCGCGCCACCGTCGTCGCCTCGCCGAGCAGCGCCATCCCCAGCAGCGCGGTCCCGGCCGCGCCGATCCCGACCCAGACCGCATACGCGGTGCCCGCGGGCAGCACGCGCATCGCGAGCGACAGCAGCCAGAAGCTGGCGGCCGCGCCGACCACGACGATCACCGACGGCACGGGCCGGGTGAAGCCGTCGCTGTACTTCAGGCCCAGCGCCCAGACGATCTCGAGCAGGCCGGCGATCACGAGCAGCACCCAGGCGGTGCCCGGCGACGGCGTCATGCGCGCGCTCCGCCGAGCCCGTCGACCGCGCGGTCGAACTCGTCCGCGAGCCGCGCCACCAGCGACGCGGCCGGCATCGGCCGGGCGAGCGCCGCGGCCTGCCCGGCCCACAGCGACATCGCCTCGATGTCGCCCGCACGGGTCGCGGCCGCCCGCAGTTCGGCGGTCAGCGCGTTCTGCACCGGATAGACCGGCACCGCGCCCTCGTCGGCCCGCATCGCCTCCATGAACCCGTTGACCAGGCCGCGCGCGGGCCGGCCCGAGAAGACCCGGGTGAGGCGCGTGCCGCGGGTGTCCGCCTCGGCGAGCGCGGCCTTCCAGTTCGGATGCGCGCCCGACTCGTCGCAGGCGAGGAACGCGGTGCCGAGCTGCACGCCCTGCGCGCCCAGCGCGAAGGCCGCGGCCACGCCGCGCCCGTCCATGATCCCGCCGGCGGCGATCACCGGCACGTCGACCGCGTCGACCAGCCGCGGCACCAGGGCCATCGTGCCGATCGCGCCCTCCTCGAAGCCGCCGACGAAGGTGCCGCGGTGCCCGCCCGCCTCGCCGCCCTGGGCCACGATCGCATCGGCGCCGGCCTCGGCCCACGCCCGTGCTTCGGCGACGTTGGTGGCGCCGCCGACGATCCGGCAGCCGGCGCGGCGCAGCGCCGCCAGGCGCTCGGGCGAGGGGATGCCGAAGTGGAAGCTCGCGACCGCGGGCGCGGCCTCGACGACCGCGTCGAGCTGCGCGGCGAAGGACTCGCACACCCGCACGGGCGGCTGCTGCGCGGGCAGCCCGACGCGCGCGCGCGAGGACGCCAGGCGCTCGATGGCCCGCGCCTCGCCGTCCCGCGCGAAGCGGTCCGGCTCGTCGAGCACGAAGAGGTTGATCGCGAACGGCCGGCGCGTGAGCGCACGGATGGCGGCGACCTCGCTGCGGATGCGATCGGGCGACAGCACCGCGGCTCCCAGCGAGCCGAGCGCGCCGGCCTCGCAGCAGGCCGCGACCAGCGCCGGCGTCGTGATGCCGCCGGCCATCGGCGCCTGCACGATCGGCCAGTCGAGTCCGAAGCGCGGGGCGACGCCTCGCCCCTTCAGCAAGCCGGTGGTCGTCATCGCGATGCCTCCCGTGTCGAGCGTGCGCCCGCGCGCGTCACTTCATCGTCGGCATCACGAACTCGGCGCCCGCGCGGATGCCCGCGGGCCAGCGCTGGGTCACCGCCTTGTAGCGGGTGTAGAAGCGCACGCCCTCGGGCCCGTGCATGTGATGGTCGCCGAACAGCGAGTTCTTCCAGCCGCCGAACGAGTGGAAGGCCATCGGCACCGGGATCGGCACGTTGATGCCGACCATGCCGATCTGCACGCGGTTGGCGAACTCGCGCGCGGCGTCGCCGTCGCGCGTGAAGATGCAGCAGCCGTTGCCGAACTCGTGGCCGTTGACCATCGCGAGCGCCTCCTCGAAGGACTTCACGCGGCTCACGCCGAGCACCGGCCCGAAGATCTCCTCCTGGTAGATCTTCATCGACGGCTGCACGCCGTCGAACAGGCAGCCGCCCAGGAAGAAGCCGTTCTCGCGGCCCGGCACCTTCAGGCCGCGGCCGTCCACCACCAGCGTCGCGCCCTCGGCGACGCCGGTGTCGACGTAGCCCGTGACCTTCTCGAAGTGCTGCTTCGTGACCAGCGGCCCCATCTCGGCGGTCTTGTCCATGCCGTCGGCGACCTTGATCTTGCGGACCCGCTCGGCGAGGTGCGCGACCAGCCGGTCGGCGGTGTCCTCGCCGACCGCGACCGCGACCGACACCGCCATGCAGCGCTCGCCGGCCGAGCCGTAGGCCGCGCCGATCAGCGCGTCGACCGCCTGGTCCATGTCGGCGTCGGGCATCACCACCAGGTGGTTCTTGGCGCCGCCGAGCGCCTGCACGCGCTTGCCGTGGCGCGACGCGGTCTCGTGGATGTACTTCGCGATCGGCGTCGAGCCGACGAAGCTGACCGCCGCGATCGACGGATGGGCGAGCAGCGCGTCGACGGCTTCCTTGTCGCCGTTGACCACGGTGAACACGCCATCGGGCAGGCCCGCGTCCTTCAGCAGCTTCGCGATGAACAGCGCCGCCGACGGGTCGCGCTCGGAGGGCTTGAGCACGAAGGCGTTGCCGCAGGCGAGCGCAACCGGAAACATCCACATCGGGACCATCGCCGGAAAGTTGAACGGCGTGATGCCGGCGACCACGCCCAGCGGCTGGCGGACCGACCAGGCATCGATGCCCGTGCCGACCTGCTCGGTGTACTCGCCCTTGAGCAGGCTCGGAATGCCGCAGGCGAACTCCACCACCTCCATGCCGCGGGTGACCTCGCCCTGCGCGTCGGAGAAGACCTTGCCGTGCTCGGCGACGATGATCGCGGCCAGCTCGTCGCCATGGCGCTCGAGCAACTCCTTGAACTTGAACATGACGCGTGCGCGGCGCAGCGGCGGCGTGGCCGCCCAGGCCGGCGCCGCGCGCGCGGCCGAGCGCACGGCGGCGTCGACGGTAGCGACATCGGCCAGCGCCACGGTGCGCACGCGCTCGCCGGTGGCCGGGTTGTACACGTCGGCGTGGCGACTGCCGGCGGCGGGCGCGCTCGGCGCGCCGTCGACCCAGTGGCCGACGACGGCGGCGAGTTGCAGGCCGGTGCCCGAGGCGATCTGTGGATCGGTGGTGCCCATGCGGGTGTCTCCGTGGAGCGGATCCGGCGCGCGGAGACCGCTGTTCAACCTGTTGAATGCACGTTCAGGATCTGCAATGATTGTCCGCACCCACCGAATGGCTGTCAACCGTGCCCCCTCGCCGCGCTGCGCTCGCTGCACCTCGCCCCACATCCGGCCTCGCACCCGGCCTCGCCGTCCCCGAGCGATCCGCGCGCCGGGCTGCCAAGCGTTCCGGTCCCGCCGATCCGGAGCCATCGGCCGGGCGCCTCGTGCCGGCTGTCGAGCGCGCGACGCGGCTCCTCGACGCCCTGTCGGCATCGCGTCGGCCGCTGTCGCTGGCCGACCTGTCGCGCGCGCTGTCGATGCCGCGCAGCAGCGTCCACGGTCTGCTGGCCACGCTGGTGGCGCTCGGGCTGGCCCGCCGCAACGAGGAAGCCGAGTTCTCGCTCGGTCCGAAGGCACTGCAGTGGGCGGACGCCTACACCGCGCAGTCGGACGTGCTGCGCGTGTTCGGCGAGCGGGTCGACCGCAGCGCCGAGCTCGGCACCGAGACGGTGATGCTCGCGACGCTGGACGGCGCCGACGTCGTCTATCTCGACTGCCGCCAGGGCAGCCGGGGGCTTGCGGTCAACTTCCGGGTCGGCGGCCGGTTCCCGGCGGTGTGCACCGCGTCGGGCAAGGCCATGCTGGCGACGCTCCCCGATGCCGAGGTGATGCAGCGGCTCGGCAACGCCGCGCTGCCGCGGCTGACCCGCTACAGCGTGCCCGGGCTGCCGGCGCTGCTGCGCCAGCTCGGCACTGCACGACGCCAGGGTTGGACCGTCGACGACGAGGAGACGGCCGAGGGCATGCAGTGCTTCGGTGCGCCGGTGCTCGGCGCGCGCGGGCCGGCTGCGGTGGCCGCGGTCGCGGTCAGTGTCATCAAGGCGGGGCTGACCCCCCGCCGACGGGCCGAGCTGATCGAGGCGATCGGGCGCCTGGCACGCGATGTCTCGGCCGAGCTCGGCGCGCCGGTGGGGGGCGGGTAAGGCGGCGCGCCAGGCGGGCCGGCGTGAGGCGGCACAACGGTGGCGAGCTCGCGGGCGGCTGGGCTTCGAACACCGGTGCGCCGAGACATCGGCCGAGGACTCGGCGTCCTCGGATGTCGAACGAATCAGGAGCGTGACGCCCGGGGCTTGCAGCAGGGAAGCTGGGTGTGCGCGCCGGAGAAAATCACTTGGTCAAGGACGAACTATTATCTCTGAGGAACGTATCGACTACCCGACGCAAATCTACTTGCTCCTGGCGAGTTACGCCATCATTAATGCAGCGCTGCAGCATGAGATTGCTCAACTTAGAGGCATCCATCGAAGCGGTTATCTTCGGCCCATCCACATCCTTCCCAGTCATGAAGAACCTCGCCGTATTACCAAGAGCCCCGAAAAAGCCGCCCGAAGCAATGGCTTCGACTTGACGGGCCACGCGAGAAAGAAGCTCCAACCGAACGGCATCTGCCGTCGAAAATTCTGTGTTGAGTTTATCAGGGACGATTTTGGTATTCAATTGATCAGTTTTAGCAATTCCAGGCAAGATTTGCTTTAAGTATTTATCGATGCCGACAACTGTGTGCTTGGTCTTAATAACGCTCGTTATGGCAGACGCCACCAGCCAAGCCGAATCAGCCCCACCGACTCCACCAACACCCATGACACCCCTCCTAGAATCGATCGACCGCAAACACGATCCGACCATGAATTAATACAACCCGCCTGAAGCCCAACCGCGCTTGCTCAGCAAACTCAGCGCGCCGGTCCTGGGCCGCCCCAAGTGTTCGCACCCGAACCTCAACCGTAACAACGCGTCGAAGATCGGAGAATGACAAACCGCACTGTCAACACACCACCGCCGCCGCGCAAGTCAGGGCGGACCCTAGGGTGATGCACCCCGTTTGACGGATCGCGCGGCCGCGCGCATGGTGCGGCGACGACTGCCGCCCATCGCGGCGACATGCTGCCTCGCTGCCTCGCTGCCTGGCCCCCCTCGCCCCTCGCACCGCCCTTCCCCGCCCGCCATGAACGCACCGCTCCCCGCGCCCGCCCTCCTGTCCACCTCGTCCGAGCGACTGTGGTCCTCGCTGATGTCCCTCGCGAAGGTCGGGGCAACGCCACGCGGCGGCGTGCGACGGCTCGCGCTGACGGCGCTCGACGGCGAGGGCCGAGCGCTCGTCACCGACTGGCTGCGCGAGGCCGGCTGCAGCGTGCAGACCGATGCGATCGGCAACCTCTACGCGATCCGACCGGGCACCGACCCGCAGGCTCGCGCCGTCGCGATGGGCAGCCACATCGACACGCAACCCAACGGCGGGCGCTTCGACGGCAACTACGGCGTGCTCGCGGGCCTGGAGGTCGTGCGCACGCTCAACGATGCCGGCATCGCGACGAAGCGCCCGATCGCGGTGGCGATCTGGACGAACGAGGAAGGCACCCGCTTCCAGCCGGTGATGATGGGCTCGGGCGTCTTCGCCGGCGCCTTCAGCGCCGAGCACTGCCGCGCGCAGCAAGACGCCGACGGCATCACCGTCGGCGAGGCGCTCGCCTCGATCGGCGCCGACGGCACCGACCCGATGCCGGCCTTCGATGCGTACTTCGAGGCGCACATCGAGCAGGGCCCGGTGCTCGAGCGCGAGGGCAAGGTCATCGGCATCGTGGAATCGGCGCTCGGGCAGCGCTGGTTCGACGTCGTCATCGAGGGCCAGGACGCCCACGCCGGCCCGACGCCGCTGGAGATGCGCCGCGACGCGCTGCTCGCCGCCTCGCGGCTGGTCATCGCGGTCCGCGAGATCGCGCAGGCGCATCCGCACTATGCGCGCGGCACCGTCGGCCGCCTGATCGTGTCGCCGAACTCGCGCAACGTGATCCCCGGCCGCGTCGAGCTCAGCATCGACCTGCGCAACGCCGACGCGGCGACCCTCGACGCGATGGCCGACGCGGTGCGCGTGGCCGCCTCGAAGATCGCCGCCGACGACGGCGTGTCGATCTCGATCGAGCAGACCGTGCACTTCCCGCCCTGCGCGTTCGACCCGGCACTGGTGGGCGCGATCGAGTCGACCGCGTCGGCCTTCGGCTACACCGCGCGGCGGCTCGCCAGCGGCGCGGGCCACGACGCGGTCTACGTCGCCCGCACCTGCCCGGCGGCGATGGTCTTCGTGCCCTGCGAGAAGGGCATCAGCCACAACGAGATCGAGAACGCCGACCCCGCGCACCTGCACGCCGGCACCAACGTGATGCTGAACGCGGTGCTCGCACGCGCGAACCGCTGACCCGCGGCCCGCGATCCTGGACACCTTCCTCGCCGAGCAGCTCTCGGCCGCCCTCGGCCGGCCCGCGGGCCTCGCGGTCCTCGCCGCGGTGGCGGGGCGTTCATGCTCGGCGGCGTCGTCAAGGGCCTGCTCGGCGTCGGCCTGCCGCTGGTCGTCGTGCCGCTGCTGGCGCTGATCATCCCGAGCCCCAAGGCGATCGCGCTGATGGGCATCCCCATCCTGGTATCGAACGTCTTTCAGTCGCTCGACGGCGGGCACGTGCGCTACGCGCTGCGCCGCTTCGCCTGGCTGCTGGTGCCGATGGTGGTGATGACCGCGCTCACCGTGCGGCTGACGCTCGGCCTGCCGGTGCGCACGCTGAACATGTTCGTCGCCTGCGCGCTGCTGCTCGCGGTCGCGCTGATGGCCTGGAACCCGCGGCTCGACATCGACGCGGGCGGCGAGCGACGCTGGGGCGTCGCGGTGGGCACGCTGTCGGGGCTGATGGGCGGCGTGTCCTCGCTGATGGGGCCGCTGGTCATCACCTACCTGGTCGTCCCTGATCATTCCATAACTCATTGATCGGAAACGACTTTAGGACGGTTTTCGGATAACATTTCTCCCAGATTCCTGCTGTTTTGCTGCGGTTTTCTGGGAGTTTTGCGATGAGCGACACCGCCGATTTCTTCCGAG
>JAPLQE010000093.1 GCA_026399835.1 Burkholderiales bacterium
TACCTTCGCCTTCAGATCCTCGCCGTGTTGCCGCCGTACCTGACGCCGTGCACTTTCCATGGTGTCCACTTCCTCCGTAAGTGGACACCATGCTCAGACGCCATCCTCAGCGCGGCAAGATGACTTCCCCGGTTGCTTACCCTGGCTGAGCGCATACGCCGAGATAGGAAAGATGGGCCCTTCGTCCCTTGGGCCCATCTCGTTGAGCAGCTCGACGCACTCCGGGGTCAGCGGCAACAAGCGGTCACGCGTCTTGGACTTGCGTTGCCCGGCGGGCCGTCGAATACGCAGGACGCTCCGCTCGAGGTCCACGTCCTCCCATAGCAACAGTACGAGTTCGGAGCGCCGACACGTCTCCGACAGTGCGAAGCGGATAGCGAACCGCGCAACTGGCGAATGGCAGGCCTCGAGTAGCCGTTGCTCCTCATCTGCCGAGATGCGCCGCTGTCGGGGCTGCGCGCCTGCGGGAAGGGCATCGTCATCAAGGGCGTCGCGGCCAGCCAACCACGCGCCTTGGCCCACTGGCCTGCGCGGAAGAAGCTCTTGCAGGCAGACCGCAAGACCCTGAGCTCGTGGCGAACCGTCTGCGTCGACGGGGACGTCACCTTGGACACAGCGTTGACCGGGTTGGCAGCAGGGCGCAGGTCTTTGGCGGCCGATGCGTCACCCCGCGCGATGGAAGCCCGAAGTCGCCGTCGCTGGTCCTTCGTCAGGACTCTAGTGTCACGGTGCCGCTCGTTTCGCCATGCGCTGCGGGCGCCCCCGCCCTCGCCTCGAAGACGGCGCTGAATCCACGCCTCGATTTCGACCTCCGTCAGGTCCTCAAGCGTCCGAGGTCCGAACACTTCACGGAGCTTCCGGACGCGGGAGCTCTCGGCCGAGCGGCTACCCGCAGTGCTGAGGAGCGGGATACCGTGCTTTTCGTACCACGTCAGGATGGCATCGACCGTCACGGCCTCCGGGCTGAGCGACCCGTTGGAGGTCTTCTCCACGGCCGACGGTGGGGCGGGCTGGCGGGCACTTTCGTTGGGCGTGTAGACCGGTGACTGGTCGGCACGGGAACCCGAAAGAGACCGCTTCTGTCGAAGCAGTTCGAGTCGGACGCCCTGCGCCCAGTCGAGCCCATCGGCTTCGTCGGCGAGGTCGCAGGTCTTGGTGACCGGCTTCAGCGGGTAGACCGACACACGAAACCGCACGGCCGCATCGCTGCGAACCTCACGGTAGATGTTGGTCTCGACGCGGCTGTAGCCGCTGCCTGACTTGGCCTTGGTGCGCTTGGGCGCCATCTCGCAACTCCTGTTGGAGGAGTCGCATAGCCAAGTGTTCTTAAACGTCGGGGTCCGTCAGACCCCGCCAGGAGGTGGCCCGATTCTTACCAAAATCGGGTCCATTTTTACCAAAACGCCTGAAGACTGGCGCGCCCGGCTGGGATCGAACCAGCGACCCTTGGCTTCGGAGGCCAATACTCTATCCACTGAGCTACGGGCGCGTAATCCACGAGTATACCCCGGCAGGCAGGCGGTCGCGGTCGACGGCAGGTCGAGGCGGCTCATGGGGGCGGCGCAGGGGCGAGTCATGAGCCGCCGGAGGGCTTCCGGCCGAGTGTGGGCAAACCGTTAATGAGGGGGAACAGACCCCCCTTATCGGACGTTCATGTCGGATTACCCCTACGTAGGATCCACGATGTCCTGTCAACTCGGCCGGGCACCGGGGCGCCCGCGAGGCCGGCGCACCGGACGTCACTTCTCGACCCGATCGGACCCCCTCCATATGACGCTCCGCTCCGCACCGCAAGCCTCCAACGCACCGGCCCATCCGCATCCGAGCGGTGGCTTCTTCGCCGTCCGCGGTCCCTGGGCGCTGGGCGTGCGCCTGTTCAGGCAGATCGGCTTCGCGACGAAGTCGGTGATGATCACCGCCGCCTTCGCGATCCCGCTGGCCGTGCTCAGCTGGGGCTTCTTCACCAACAACGCCAAGAGCATCGCGTTCTCGGCGGCCGAGCGCGAAGGCGTCACCTACCTCCGCGCGCTGCTCCCCGAGCTCGAGGCGGCGCAGGCGGCCCGCGCGGCCGCGATGCGCGGCGAACGCCCGCCGGCACCGTCCGGCACCCGGCTCGCCGACGTGCAGAAGTCGCTCGGCGAGGCGCTGGGCACCGCGGCGCAGTGGAAGGCGGTGCAGGACGCGCGCGCCGCCATCGCAGGGCTGGCGACCGATGCGCCGAGCGAGCGGCAATACGTCGTGCACGGCGCCCACGTCGCCGCGCTGTCCGACCTGATGTCGCAGGCGGCGGACGGCTCGAACCTGACGCTCGATCCGGACGTCGACACCTACTACCTGATGGATGCGGTCACCACGAAAGTGCCGGCGCTCGCCGAGTCGCTGTCGCAGCTGGCCGCGACCGCGCATGCGGCGACCGTCGCCGGCAAGGCGACCGACGCGCAGCGCCGGCGGGCCGACCGCGTGGCGACCGTGGGCGAGAGCGGCCTCGCCGCCCTCGAGTCGGCCATCGGCAAGGTGCTCGCGCAGCGCAAGGACCTCGTCCAGACGCTGCGGCTCGATACCGCCGCCACCAAGGCACGGGCCGCGCTCGAGGCCGGCTCGCAGGCGGTCGACGCGGACGCACTGCCGCGCGACGGCGCCCGAATCGCCGGCTTGGCGCAGGCCGCGCTCGAGCAGCTGCGCACCGCGCAGGTGGCGCAGCTCGAGGCCCTCGATGCCGCGATCGCGGTGCGGATCGGCGGGCTGGCGAGCGAGCGCAACGCGACCGCCGTGCTGGTGGCCGTGACGCTGCTGCTGGCCGGCTACCTGTTCCGCACGTTCTACCTGGTGACCCGCGGCGGGCTGCAGGAGGTCGGCTGGCACATCGACGCGATGGCCCGCGGCGACCTGACCCGCGCACCCCAACCCTGGGGCCGCGACGAGGCGGCTATGCTGATGACCTCCCTCGCGACCACGCAGGCCTCGCTCTGCGCGATCGTCTCGCAGGTGCGCACCGGCGCCGACTCGATCGTCGGCGCGAGCGCCGAGATCTCGGCGGGCTCGCTCGAGCTGTCGAGCCGCACCGAGCAGACCGCGGCCAGCCTCGAGGAGTCGGCCGCGTCGATGGAGGAGATCTCGACCACGGTCAGGGGCACCTCCGACAACGCCCGCAAGGGCTCGGAGATCGCGGCGGGCAATGCCGAGGTCGCGCGCCGCGGCGGCCAGGTGATCGACAACGTCGTCCAGACGATGCAGGAGATCCAGAAGGCCTCGGCCCAGATCGCCAGCATCATCTCGGTGATCGACGGGATCGCCTTCCAGACCAACATCCTGGCGCTGAACGCGGCGGTGGAAGCCGCCCGCGCCGGCGAGCAGGGCCGCGGCTTCGCGGTCGTCGCCGGCGAGGTCCGGGCGCTGTCGCAGCGCTCGGCCGAGGCCGCGCGCGACATCAAGCGGCTGATCGACACGACCGTCAAGAAGGTCGCGGACGGTGCGACCGTGGTGCGCAGCGCCGGCGAGACGATGAAGCAGATCGTGATCGGCGCCGAGGAACTCGAGGCGCTGTCGACCGCGATCGCCGACGCGGCGAACCAGCAGGACGCGGGCGTCTCCCAGATCGGCAGTGCCATCCAGGAGCTCGATCGCGGCGCGCAGCAGAACGCGGCGCTGGTCGAGCAGACGGCCGCCGCCGCCGGCCAGCTCAAGGACCAGGCGAGTGCGCTGGCCGAGACGGTGGCGGTGTTCAAGCTGCCGGCCGCTGTCTCGGGAGGATGAAGCCGGGGGCCGACGCGAAGCGTGAAGCGGGCCGCGTCGGGGCGATCGATCGGGCTATAATCCAAGGTTTGTACCGACGCAGCCGGATGACGGAATGAGCAGCGAACACGAGCCTTTCATCAAGACCCCCCGCCAGCTGATCACGGTGGTGACGCTGGCCTTCATCGTTCCGATCATCGTCATCGTGCTGCTGGCGTCGTACGTCGGCTCGGCCAAGCGGCCGGCCGCAGGCAGCGACGCCTTCAGCGCGCAGGCGGTCGAGTCCCGGATCCGCCCGGTCGCAGGCTTCTCGCTCAAGGGTGCCGACGGCCCGAAGACGCTGCGGGCCGGTGAAGAGGTCTACAACGCCGTCTGCGGCGCCTGCCACACCGCGGGTGTCGCCGGCGCGCCGAAGCCCGGCGACGTCGCGGCCTGGGCCCCCCGGATCAAGACCGGCTACGACGCGCTGCTGACCTCGGCGCTCAAGGGCAAGGGCGCGATGTCCGCCCAGGGCGGCGGCGAGTACGAGGACGCCGAGATCGCCCGCGCCGTGGTGTTCATGGCGAACAAGAGCGGCGCGAAGTTCGAGGAGCCGAAGGCGGCGGTGGCCGCCCCGGCCGCCGCCGAGGCCGCGCCGGCCGCCCCCGCGCCGATGCCCGCCGCCGCTGCGGCCCCGGCGGCCGCCCCCGCGGTCGCCGTCGTCGCCGTCGCCGCCACCGCGAAGGCCGAGGCCCCCGCGGCTGACGCCGGCAAGAAGGTCTACGAGGCCGCCTGCCAGGCCTGCCACATGGCCGGCGTCGCAGGTGCGCCGAAGTTCGGCGACAAGGCCGCCTGGGCGCCGCGCCTGGCGCTCGGCGTCGACGGCCTGACCGCCAGCGTCGTCAAGGGCAAGGGCGCGATGCCGCCCAAGGGCGGCTCGGCCGCCAGCGAGGCCGAGATCAAGTCGGCGGTGCAGTACATGGTGGCGGCGGCGAAGTAAGGCGCGCCCCACCCGGCATCGGACGGCGCCTTCGGGCGCCGTTCTGCTTTCCGGGCCTGTCTCGCGGGCAGGGGTCTCAGCCCCCCCCCGCCGACGGCCCCCGCGGCTTGAGCAGCCCCTTGAGCGAGGCCAGCCGGGCCTTGGCCGAGTCGACGCTGACCAGCACCCCAGCGCCGCCCTCGACATCGAGCCCCATCTCGGCGATGAAGCGCGAAGGCAGCTTCGGCGACATCGCCTTGGCACGCCGCCGCTGGCGGCACCAGCTGAGCGTCAGCGTGCGCTGCGCGCGGGTCACCGCGACGTACATCAGCCGGCGCTCCTCCTCGACGCGCTGCGGGCCGTCCTCGTCCTCCTCCTCGGCGTCGCCGGTGTGCGGCATCAGCCCCTCCTCGCAGCCGACGATGAAGACATGCGGGAACTCCAGCCCCTTGGAGGCATGGACCGTGGTCAGGCGCACCGCGTCGGTGTCCTCGTCGCTGCCGTCCAGGCGCGAGAGCAGCGCGATGGTCTGGGCGAGGTCGACGAGCGACTTGCCGTCCTCCTCGCCGCGCTTGGCGATCCAGGCGACGAAGTCGGTGACGCTCTGCCAGCGCTGGCTCGCCTGCCGCTCGTCGAAGGTCTGCACCAGGTACTCGTGGTAGCCGATGGCCTTGAGGATCTCCTCGAGCAGCGGCCCGGCCGGCTCGCGCTTGGCGCGCAGCCCGATCCGGTTCACGAAGTCGCCGAAGGCGCGCAGCGGCTCGAGCTGGCGCTCGGCGAGCCGCGTCTCGATCCCGTGCTCGAAGACCGCGCCGAACATCGACACCTGGCGCTCGCCGGCATAGGTGCCGAGCGCCTGCAGGGTCTGCGGGCCGACGCCGCGCTTGGGCGTGGTGATCGCGCGGATGAAGGCCGGGTCGTCCTCGTCGTTGGCGAGCATGCGCAGCCAGGCGATCACGTCGCGGATCTCGGCGCGCTCGAACCACGACTGCCCGCCCGACAGCACGTACGGAATCTTCTCCTTCCTCAGCACCTGCTCGATCACGCGCGCCTGGTGGTTGCCGCGATACAGGATCGCGTAGTCGCTGAACTGCCCCTTTCGCTCGAAGCGCGCGGCCTGCAGCCGCATCACGATCGACTCGGCCTCGGCCTCGTCGTCGTCCATCGGCAGCACGCGGATCGGGTCGCCGACGCCGAGCTCGGACCACAGGGTCTTCTCGTGCAGCTTCGGGTTGTTGGCGATCAGCGTGTTGGCGGCGGCGAGGATGCTGCGGCTCGAGCGGTAGTTCTGCTCGAGCTTGATGACCTTCAGGCGCGGGAAGTCGGTCGAGAGCCGGCGCAGGTTCTCGAGCGTGGCGCCGCGCCAGCCGTAGATCGACTGGTCGTCGTCGCCCACCGCGGTGAACGCGGCGCGCGGGCCGACCAGGTGCTTGAGCAGCTCGTACTGCGTGGCGTTGGTGTCCTGGTACTCGTCGACCAGCAGGTAGCGCAGCGTGTTCTGCCAGCGGCCCGCGACCTCGGGCTGCTCGCGCAGCATCTTCAGCGGCAGGCCGATCAGGTCGTCGAAGTCCACCGCCTGGTAGCCGGCCAGCGTCGCGGCGTAGTCGCGGAAGATGCGCGCGGCCGTGTGCGCATCGGTGTCGCGCGCGGCCGCCGCGGCTTCGTCCGGGTCGAGGCCGGCGTTCTTCCACAGCGAGATGCGCGACTGCACGGCGCGCACCAGCTTGCGGTCGGTGGTCGTCATCAGCTGCGCGACGATCGACGAGGCGTCGTCGGCGTCGAGGATGGAGAACGCCTTCTTCAGGCCGATCGAGGTGCCGTCCTGGCGCAGCATCTGCACGCCGAGCGAGTGGAAGGTGGACACCAGCGGCGTGTCGTTGCCGCGCAACTTCACCATGCTGCCGAGCCGGTCGGCCATCTCCTTGGCGGCCTTGTTGGTGAAGGTGATCGCGGCGATGGCGCGCGGCGTGACGCCGCCTTCCATCATGTGGACGATCTTCTGCGTGATCACGCGCGTCTTGCCGCTGCCGGCGCCCGCGATGACGAGGCAGGGGCCGTCGAGGTACCTGACGGCCTCGCGCTGGGCCGGATTCAGGGTGTCGCTCATCGGTCCTTCAGATCTCGTGGGGGTCGATAACGAGCTGCCATCGGACGGGGGTGCGCTGCGCGCGCAGCCCGGCGAGCCAGGGCCCGATGGCCGCATGCAGCACGTTGCGCGAGGCCGACTCGACCAGCATCTGCGCACGCGCCTCGCCCCGCATCTGGGCGAGCGGCATCGGCACCGGGTCGCAGACGGTCAGCGCGTCCAGCACCTCGCGGCCGATCGGGGGCAGGGTGTCGCCGGCGACGAGTGCGTCGCGTGCCTGCGCGAGGAAGCCCTCGGCGGCCTCGGCGGTCTTGGCCTGCGCGGTCAGCAGCGCCTGGTGCACGAAGGGCGGCAGCCGCGCGGCCTCGCGCTCGGCGAGCTGGTCGGCGGCGAAGCGCTCGAAGTCGTGCGCGGCGAGGGCCGCGTAGACCGGGTGGTCGGGGTGGCGGCTCTGGATCAGCACCCGGCTCGCGGCGTGATGACGGCCGGCGCGGCCGGCCACCTGCATCAGGGTCGCGAACAGCCGCTCGGGCGCGCGGAAGTCGGCGGCGAACAGGCCGCCGTCGGCATCGACCACGACCACCAGGGTCAGGCGCCGGAAGTCGTGGCCCTTGGCGAGCATCTGCGTGCCCACCAGCAGGTCGACCTCGCCGGCGTGCGCCGCGTCGATCACCGCCTCGGCGGCGCCGCGGTGACGGGCGACGTCGCGGTCGACCCGGCCGATGCGGGCGTTCGGGAACAGCGCCTGCAGCCCTTCCTCCAGGCGCTGCGTGCCGCGCCCGAGTCCGGCGAGGTCGATGTTGCCGCAGTCGGGGCAGGCGCGCGGCACGCGCTGGTCGGCGCCGCAGTGATGGCAGACCAGCCGGTAGCGCGAGCGCGGGCCGGCGGACTCGGCCTCGTCGGGCCTGGGCGGGCCGCCGATCCGGTGCATCACCCGATAGGCGTCGCACTGGTCGCACTTCGACAGCCAGCCGCAGGCGCCGCAGGTGAGCACCGGCGCATAGCCGCGACGGTTCAGGAAGAGCAGCGCCTGCTCGCCGCGGGCGACGGTCGCCTCGACCTCGGCGATCGCGGTCTCGGTCAGCCCCTGGCGCAGCTTGGCGCCGCGCAGCGGCACCCGCACGACCTTCGGCAGCGCCGCGCCCCCGGCGCGCAGCTTGAGCGTCGCCATCCGGTAGCGGCCGCGACGCACCGCATGCCAGGTCTCGAGCGAGGGCGTCGCCGACCCGAGCACGATCGGCAGCCCGCGGCGCGCGGCCAGCGCGATCGCCAGGTCGCGGGCCGAGTAGCGGGCGCCCTCCTGCTGCTTGAACGAGGCGTCGTGCTCCTCGTCGACGACGATCGCCGCCAGCCCCGGCAGGGGCGCGAGCACCGCCAGCCGCGTGCCCAGCACGATCCGCGCGCGGCCCTCGGCGGCGGCCAGCCAGTGGGCGGCACGCTCGGCATCGGGCATGTCGCTGTGCAGGATGGCCAGCGGATGGGCGGGGAAGCGCTCGCGGATCCGGTCGGCCAGCCGCGGCGTCAGCGCGATCTCGGGGACCAGCACCAGCGCCTGAGCGTCCGGGGCGCTGGCCAGCCGGTGCTCGAGCCAGCGGAAGTAGACCTCGGTCTTGCCGCTGCCGGTGATGCCGAAGAGCAGGTGCACCGCGTGGCCCGCGACCGACTCGATCGCGGCCAGCGCCGCGGCCTGCTCGTCGTTCGGCGGGTGGCCGGGTACCGGATCGGCCGTCAGCCCTCCGGGCGGCGCGGCGATCGCGTCGAAGCGGCTCCGGGCGCGGCCGGTCGGCGCGCCGCGGCTGCGGGCGGTCGGCACGGCCCGCAGCAGCTTCGGGACCGAGGGGAGCGCGAGCTCGCCGATGCCCGCGTGGTAGTAGCGCGCGCCGAACTCGACGAAGCCGAGCCAGTGCGCCGGCATCCGCGGCATGCCCGCCAGGGGGGCCTCGAGGGCGCGCAGGCGCTCGGGCGGCACATCGGACGAATCGGCCAGCCCGACGACCAGCCCCACCCGTCGCGACGTGCCCCAGGGGACGATCACCCAGTCGCCGGGCGCCGGGCGCCAGCCCTCCGCGAGCCGGTAATCGAACGGCTCGGGCAGCGGCACGTCGAGGGCGACGCGGGCGATGGTGGGCTCGTCAGCCACGTTCGAACTTAAAGTGAATCCTTCAAATCGGTCGCAACCCCCGACGGCGTCGATGGTTTTCGGAGGTGTTCACAAAACCTGTGGATAAAAGTGTGGACAGATGTGCATCAACGCCCGCCGACCCGCGCGGTTGCGCGGTTCCAGCGCGGATGCCCACTTTTTCGACAAATATAATCGCTTGACAATCAAGCACTTGCAGAGGCAAGCCTGGCTGTTGCGGGGCGAGCGCCGTCCGTCGGCCGAAGCCGACGGCGATGTGCATAAGTGGTGCGGCGACGCTAGAGGCCGGATGCTGCGGCGCCGCGCCGGCGCTGCTCGCGGCTGTAGCTGTGCACCGCCTCGACGAGCGCGGTGACCGACTCCGGCGGCGTGAACTGCGAGATGCCGTGGCCGAGATTGAAGACGTGTCCCTGGCCGGGTTGGGGCGCGCCCCAGCTCTCCAGCGTCTTGATCGCCTCGGCCTGGATCTGGGGGCCGTCGGCCATCAGGATCATCGGATCGAGGTTGCCCTGCAGGGCCACCCGGTCGCCGACGCGGGCCCGCGCCTGGCCGAGGTTGACGGTCCAGTCGAGCCCGACCGCGTCGCAGCCGCTGGCGGCGATGTCCTCGAGCCACAGGCCGCCGCCCTTGGTGAAGACGATCGAGGGCACGCGCACGCGCCTGACGCTGCCGTCCGGCGCCCGCTCCTCGCGCTCGAGGCGCAGGCCCTCGAGCACCCGGCGGATGTAGCCGAGCGAGAACGTCTGGTAGTGGCCGTCCGGCAGGATGCCGCCCCAGGTGTCGAAGATCATCACCGCCTGGGCGCCCGCGTCGATCTGGGCGTTCAGGTAGTCGCGGACCGCGTCGGCGGTGACCGCGAGCATCCGGTGCATCAGGTCGGGCCGCTTGTAGAGCATCGACTTGACCTGGCGGAAGTCGTCGCTGCCGCCGCCCTCGACCATGTAGCAGGCGAGCGTCCAGGGGCTGCCCGAGAAGCCGATCAGCGGCACGCGGCCGTTCAGTGCGCGGCGGATGGTGGACACGCCGTCCATCACGTAGCGCAACTCGACGTTCGGATCGGGCACCGCGAGCCGGGCGACCGCCGCCTCGTCGCGGACCGGGCGCTCGAACTTCGGGCCTTCGCCGTCGGCGAAGTACAGGCCGAGGCCCATCGCGTCGGGCACGGTCAGGATGTCCGAGAACAGGATCGCGGCATCGAGCGGCCAGCGCTCGAGCGGCTGCAGCGTCACCTCGCAGGCGAGCTCCGGCGCCTTGCACAGCGCCAGGAAGCTGCCGGCGCGCTTGCGCGTGGCGTTGTACTCGGGGAGGTAGCGGCCCGCCTGGCGCATCAGCCAGATCGGGGTGTGTTCGGTGGGCTCGCGCAGCAGCGCACGCAGGAAGACGTCGTTGTTCATTGCGGGGGCGATGATGGCGAGGTGCGGCCGCTTTGCGGTCGACGGTGGACGGGAATCCACCCTATTCTACGTTCGCGGGGCGCGGGCTGCCCGAGCGTCGTGCCGTAGTTCCTCGTTGGCGGCCAAGGGGTGGGGAAAATCGGGATTCAAGAAGGCCCTCCTCCGAGCCCACCGATGACCCGACGTCTCCGTTCCCTGTTCCGCGCCCTGCCCGCAGCCTGCCTCGTCGCCGCGCTCGGCGCGGCGGGCGTGCCGGGCATCGCGGCGGCGGCCACGGACGACTGCTTCGTCGACGTTCCGGCGCAGCCCAAGCCGAAGGCACCGGTGCGCAAGCGGGTGGCCCCGCCCGCGGCGGCCAAGCCCGTCGTGCCGGTGGCCACCGATGCGACGCCCGCGATCGCTGGCGAGCCGGCCGCGGTGCCCCCTCCCAAGCCCCGCCCGAAGATCGTGCGGCCCAAGCCGCCGGCACCGGCCGACGGCACGGTCGCGGTCAAGGCCGCACCGGTCGCGGCCCAGTCGAGCGGAATGAAGAAGATGCCGGCGGACTGCGCGCCGAAGCCGCTGCGCGAGCAGCGGGTCAAGTCGGCGGTGATCGAGGAGGACGCGCCGGTCGCGAACGCACCGACGCCGCGCGCCTCGCTGGTCGAGACCGCGAGCCTGGGCAGCGTGCCGCTGGCGGGCCTCTACACCGGTGCGCCGGGCGAGTCGGCGCCGATGGCCGCATCGGGCGACGGCGGTGCGACGCCGAGCGGCTGGACCGGCGGCTGGACGCCGGGCACCCTGGCCGGCGTGCCGGTCTCCAGCCCCCCCGGCGCGCCGCCGGTCATCGTGCAGACCCGGTCGGAGAGTTCGGGCAGCGGCGGTGGTGGCGGCTCGGGCGGCGGCTGCGGCGTCGGCGGCGTCGGCAGCGCCTCGGACCCGGGTTGCGGTGGCGGCTCGGGTGGTGGCTCCGGCGGTGGCGGTGGCGGTGGCGGTGGCGGTGGTGGTGGCTCCGGCGGTGGCGGTGGCGGTGGCGGTGGTGGTGGTGGCGGTGGTGGCGGTGGCGGTGGTGGCGGTGGTGGCGGCGGCGGCGGCAACGCCGAGGTCCCGCTGCCCGGCACGGCGGCCCTGCTGATGATCGGCCTGGCGGCCCTCGGCCTGGCCGGACGACGCAAGCCGGCGGCCCTCGCCTGACACACAAGTCAGCACTTGCTTCCGTAAGAATCCGCCTCAGAGTCGGATTCTTCGTTTCATGAACCACCCGACGCGTGCCCTGTACAGGGTCAAGCGGCTGCGGTACCATCGGGTTAGCCAATCCTGGCCAGATCCATCGTCGTCAGAACATGGCAACCGTGAACATGCTGGCCGCGAAGTCCAGCCTCTCGAAGCTCGTGCAGGCCGTCGAGTCGGGCGACACGCCCGAGGTCGTCATCGCACGCAATGGCGTGCCTGCCGCACGCCTGGTCCCCATCGTCCCGGCCCCGGACGGTCAGCGCATCGGGGTTGCGCAGGGGGCCTTCGAGGTGCCCGACGACATCGACGCCTCGAACGCGGAGGTGGCTGCACTCTTCGTCGGCATTGCGCCGCGGTGAGGCTGCTGCTCGATACGCACGTCGCGCTCTGGGCGCTCGTCGACTCGCCGAGGCTGTCCGCGCACGCGCGCGAGCTCATCCTGGCGCCCGCCAACGAGGTCTGGGTGAGCGCAGCGAGTGTGTGGGAGATCGCCATCAAGCACGGGCTGGGCCGGGGCGACATGCCCGTCTCGGGCGACGAGGCGCTGGCCTGGTTCCGGCGCGCGGGGTACCGGCTGCTCGCGATCGCGCCGGAGCACGCGGCCGCCGTCGGGACACTACCGCCCATCCACGGGGATCCCTTCGACCGGCTGCTCGTCGCGCAGGCCCGCATCGAGCCCTTTCGGCTCCTGAGCGCCGACCCTCAGGTGGCGCTCTACGGTGAAGGCATCGTGACGGTCTGAGGCTCACCCGCTTCCGCTCGACGTGCGTCGACGCGTTCCGGGCCCGGCAGCAGGCTCTCAGGCCGGCGGCGTGCCGCGGGCGCGCAGGCGCTCGTCGATCTGCGCGGCACCCAGGATCCGGATGCCCGTCTCGTCCGCGCGCAGCGCGTCGACCGCGACCCGGGCGATCTGCACCGAGGTCAGCGTCGGTACCGAGCGCGGCATCATCAGCATCTGCAGGCTCAGGTAGACGCCCGCGACCCGCTGCAGCCAGTTGCCGCCGACCGAGGCGGACTGCGCGACCGGCCTCAGCACCGTGACCGCATCGAACGACAGCCGGGCCATCTCGAGCTCGGCCTCGCCGGTCAGCCCGAGGTGCAAGCCCGACATCTGCTGCCAGGCCGGCAGCGGGTGCACCAGCACCAGCCGGCGCGCGCCGGCCGCCGCCGCCGCCGCCGCGATCCGCGGCATGCCCGACGGCTCGACCAGCGCGAACGGCGCATCGCGTCCGTGGAAGGACCGCGCGCCGGGTGCGAACGGATCGAGCGTCTGCGCGATGCAGACATCGGCCAGCGGCGGCAGCCCGGTCACCGGGGCGAGCGACAGGCCGCGCAGCCCGAGGTTCATCGTGGCGTCGCCCTCGGACAGCGCCACCACCTCGTCGTAGCCGCCGCGCGCCAGCGCCTCGTTGAGCAGCGCCTCGCCGAGCCGGCCGACGGCGCCGGCTACCAGCAGACGGCGGGCGCCCTCGCGCCGGCGAGAGGGGGCGGGCGCGCCCGCGGAACGCAGCGCGGCAGTCGGATCGATGGCCATCGGCGGGAGCTTACGCGAGCCCCGTGCGGCGAGACCCGGGCGCGCTCCGGTACAGAATGCGGGCATGGACGCGCACCCCACCGCAGGCGCGCGGCCCCGACCCGGAGATGCCGATGCCCGTGCGCCGCTTCATCCAGTGCGACGTCTTCAGCCCCGTGCCCGTGCAGGGCAACGGACTGGCCGTCGTCGTCGACGCCGAGGGCCTGTCCGACGACGCGATGCAGCGCTTCGCGGCCTGGACCAACCTCGCCGAGACGACCTTCCTGCTGCCGCCGACCGACCCGCTCGCCGACTACCGGGTGCGCATCTTCACGCCGGCGCGCGAGATGCCGTTCGCCGGCCATCCCACCCTCGGCAGCTGCGCGAGCTGGCTGCAAGCGGGCGGCGTGCCGCGCACGCCCGGCCTGGTGCGGCAGCAGTGCGGCGTGGGCATCGTGCCGGTCCGCGTCGACGCCGACGGACGCTTCGCGTTCGACGCGCCGCCGACCGAGGTGCGCCCGATGCAGGCCGCCACGCGCGCGGCGATCGTCGATGCGCTGCGGATTGCGCCCGAGGCGATCGTGCGCTGCGCCGAGCTGCAGAACGGGCCGGTGTGGCAGGCCTTCGAGCTGGCCTCGGCCGAGGCGGTGCTGGCCGCCGATGCCTCGCGCGTGCGCTGGCCGCAGTTCCGCTCGATCGGCCTGATCGGCCCGCGGCCGACAGGCGACGCCTGCGAATGGGAGGTCCGGATGCTCGCGCCCTCGAGCGGCATGAGCGAGGACCCGATCACCGGCTCGCTCAACGCGGCGATCGCACGCTGGCGACGCGCGCAGGGGCGGCTGCAGGCGCCGACGACGGTGGCCCAGGGCACGGCGATCGGCCGCAGCGGCCGGGTGAGCGTGGTGCCCGAGGGCGACGCGGTCTGGATCGGCGGGCAGGTGCACGTGCTCGTCGAGGGCACGCTGCGGCTGTAGCGTCCGGTCAGTCCGTCAGGCCGCCCGTGCCATCGGCGCGCCGGCGGCGCTTGGCGTCGTACATCGCCGAGTCGGCCTCCTGCAGCGCGCGCTCGGTGCCGCGCGCGCCGCCCGCGAGCATCGACACGCCATGGCTCGCCTCGGGCACGACGGTCGCGCCGCCCGGCAGCACCACCGGCAACCGAGTCGACGCGAGGATGCGCCGCGCCGCGCCCTCGGCCGCCTCGAGCGAGTCGACGGCACCCATGACGATCACGAACTCGTCGCCGCCCACGCGGGCCACGTGGTCCACGCCGCGCACCGTGCGCTGAAGGGCATCCGCGAACGCGCGCAGCACGATGTCGCCGGCGGCATGGCCGTGCGTGTCGTTCAGCGCCTTGAAGCCGTCCAGGTCGATGAACGCGAGCGCCACGCCCGAGCGGTCCGACAGGTTCGACAGGTAGTCGCCCAGCCACTGCCGGTTGCGCAGCCCGGTCAGCGCGTCGCGCTGCCCACGGTCGCGCAGCGTCCCGACCAGCGCATCGATGCGCCGGCTCTGTGCGATCCGCATCCGCAGGTCGACGTGCAGCGCGCGCATTGCCAGCGCGCCGACGACGAGCGCCAGGCCCGAGGCCCATCCGATCATGCCGAGGTGCTCGGGATAGGCGAAGGCGACCGCGAACGCCACCAGCCCGACCATCGTGGCGTTGAACGCGGCCCAGGCCAGCGGAATCGGATGCAGGCTGAACGGGGACAGGCCGCAGACCAGCGCGATCAGCACCAGCGCGAAGCCGCGCACCTCGGGTGCGGGCACCGACATCGCCAGCGCGCCGAGCCCGCCCATCATCGCGCCGGTGAGCCCGGCACCGACGGTGACGCCACGCGCGACGCGGCCCGCGCCCTCGGGGGAGCGGACCGCGGCGCTCGCCGGCCGCAGCAGGCCGTAGCGCACGCCCAGGATTGCGACGATCGACACCCACCAGGCGCCGAGCGCGGCCGCGGTCGCCGGGTCCCAGGCGCAGGCGCTGACGGCACCGGCGGCCAGCATCATCACCGGCATGGCCACGCGCGCGCCGCGCTCGAGCCGGCGCAGGCGCTCGACCAGGTCGTCTTCGCCGGCATCCAGGCGCTGCCCTAGTCCGAGCGCCGCGTGGAGGCGGCGCAGGAACGGGAGGGCATCGTCGACGGTGCTGGACAGTTCGCGCATGGCTCGGCTTCGGACCGGACCCCGCGCAGGCGACATCGCATGCGTCGGGCCGGAGATGCATCCGAGTGTCGGGAGATGCGCGACGCGCCGCGCGGAACTGCCTCACACGGTCGCCGCCGCCCGTCGGGGCGCGAGCCGCCGCCCGTCGGCGGCGCGTGTGCGCCCGCTCAGATCAGCACCGCGCAGGAATCGGGCGGCGCCTGCTCGCGCTCGGTCATGCCGTAGTCGCGCAGCACCTCCGCCACCCGGATCCGGTAGTCGGCGAAGACGTCGCTGCGGCCCTCCTGCTGCCCCGTCCGGTGCCCGGCGTGCGTGCGCCAGGCGCGCACCGCCTCCTCGTCCCGCCACAGCGACAGCGACAGGTACTTGCCTTCGGTGGTCAGGCTCTGGAAGCGCTCGACCGACACGAAACCGTCGATGCCCTGGAGCATCGGCTTCATTTCGGCGGCGAGGTCGAAGTAGCGCTGGGCACGGCCCGGCTTCGGGTGGACTTCGAAGATGACGGCGATCATGGGGGTCTCCGGCGTGCGGCCGCGGCGCGTTGGGTCGACGTGGGGGTGCACTGAGGGGGTGTAGGCTGACAGCACGCAGCCTACAAGACGCCCGACCGACCGATGCGCACGCCCCTGCCCTCAGGCCGACGGGTCCTGGTCACCGAGTTCGCCGACAGCCCGCCCGAGGCGATCGAGCGGTTCACCACGCTGGTGGCGCAGCCTGCGCCCGATCCCGCCTCGCTCGCCCCCGACGAGGTCGTCGTCGGGATCCGTGCCGCGTCGGTCGGCTGGGTCGACCTGCGGATGACCAGCGGCCAGTACCAGCACATGGCCGAGCCGCCCTACTGCCCTGGCATCGAGTACGCGGGCGGCTTCGCGTCGTACGCGGTCGTGCCGGCGCGGGCGCTCCACCCGATTCCGGGGCGGCTCGACTTCGACCAGGCCGCCTGCCTGCTCGGTGCCTACGAGACCGCGCACCACTGCCTCGTCACCCGCGCACAGCTGCGCGCCGGCGAGACCGTGCTGGTGACGGGCGCCTCGGGGGCCACCGGTCTGGCCGCGGTGCAGGTCGCACGTCGGCTCGGCGCCACCGTCATCGGCACCGGGCGCTCCGGTGCCGAGCTCGCGGTGGTGCGTGCGCTCGGCGCCGACCATGTCGTCAACACCCGCGGCGGCGACGGCGAGCCCGAGGTGCGGCGCTTTCGCGACGAGGTCAAGGCGCTCACCGGCGGGCGCGGCGTCGACGTGGTCTACGACACCGTGGGCGGCGAGGTCTCGCTCGAGTGCCTGCGCTGCGTCGACTTCGGCGCGCGCTTCGTGATCGTCGGCTGGACCTCCACCCCCGACGTCGCGCGCGGTCGCGGCCAGCGCGGCGCACCGCGCGCCAACCAGCTGCCGACCAATCTGATCCAGATGAAGGGCCTGAGCGTGCTCGGCGCACCGGCCGTGATCTCGGTGGGGCGCGACGCGATGCGGGCCCGCTGGGAGGGTGAGGTGATCGGCGGATGCGTGCTGCGGTCGTGAGTCGGGCGATCCTGATCGACATCCGCGAGCGCGGCCATGCCCATGTCCGCCACGTCGACGGCGCCATGTCGGAGTGGGCGCGGCGCGGCTGGCCGAGGGTGGCGCGGCTGCCCGAGGGTGGCGCCGCCGCGCTGAGACGCGCCCGGCACCGCGCCGGACCGTTCGGCGCACCCGCGGCTTGACGCCCCCGACGGCGCTGCCGACACTCGGCCGGCGACGCGCCCGAGCCGCCCGACCCCCAGGCGTGAGCGGCGCGCGCGCAGGCGGAGAGACTCCACGATGGCCGGCAAGGCGCTTCAGGGCGTGCGCGTGCTCGAGCTCGGCAGCCTGATCGGTGCGCCGTTCTGCGGCACGCTGATGGCCGAGTTCGGCGCGGACGTGATCAAGGTCGAGGATCCGGAGGTGGGCGACATGTCGCGCCACCTCGGGCAGGCGGTCGACGGCACCGGCCTGATGTTCGCCTCGCTCGGGCGCAACAAGCGCTGCGTGACGCTCGACCTGCGCCGCCCCGAAGGCCAGGCCGTGCTCGCGCGGCTCGCCGGGACCTGCGACGTGGTCATCGAGAACTTCCGCCCCGGCACGCTCGCCGCCTGGCACCTCGACTACGCGATGCTGTCGAAGGATCACCCGCGCCTGGTGATGGCCCATGTCTCGGGCTTCGGGCAGACCGGCCCCTACCGCGACCGCCTGGCGTTCGACCGGATCGCCACCGCGTTCTCCGGCCAGGACTTCATCACCGGCTTTCCCGAGAACCCGCCGACCCGCCCGGGCGGCGCGCTCGCCGACTACATCACCGGCATGTTCTGCACGATCGGCGTGCTGGTCGCGCTGCACCACCGCGACCAGGTGAGCGGCCGCGGCCAGGAGATCGACCTCGCCCTGTACGAAGGCATCCTGCGGCTCGCCGGTTCGATCGAGGCGTACGACCTGCTGGGCACCGTGCCGCAGCGCCTGGGCAACGCGAACCCGGCGATCGCGCCCGCCGAGACCTTCCGCTCGCGCGACGGCCACTGGCTGTCGATCAACGGCGGCACCGACAACGTCTGGAAGCGGCTGCTCGCGCTGATGGGCCGAGAGGACCTGGCCACCGATCCGCGCTTCGCGACGGCGCGGGCCCGCGCCACGCACCAGGCCGAGGTCAACGCCATCGTGGGCGCGTGGACCGCGGGCCTCGACCTCGAGCCGCTGCTCGACGCGCTCGAGCGCGAGTCGGTGCCGGCGGCCAAGGTCAACAGCATCGCCGACGTGGTCGCCGACCCGCACGTGCAGGCGCGCGGCAACGTCGTGCGCGCGGTGCTCGCATCGGGGCGCGAGTTCCTCACCAGCGGCGTGGTGCCCAAGCTGTCGGAGACGCCGGGCTCGATCGAGTTCGTCGCGCCGGCGCTCGGTGCGCACACCGACGAGGTGCTGCGCGAGCGGCTCGGGATGAGCGACGACGAGATCGCCGCGCTGCGTCGCGAGCGGATCGTCTGACGCGCATCGGACGCTCGCCTGCCGGACCCTACGGGTACGGCGAGCCCATCGCCTCGAACACCTTCAGCGCCGCGTACGCATCGTTCGCCGCATAGAGCAGCTGCTGGGGCGAGAGCCGCGCCGCGCCCCAGTTCGAGGTGGTGACCGACTTCGACTTGGTCATCCGCGGGCCCAGCACCACCGCGACCGCCGCCTTGGCGCCCAGCGCCTGCTTGTGGCCGAGGCTGCGCAGCACCTGCGACACCTCGACGCTCGCACGCAGCCAAGGCGCAGATCTCGACGGCGGTTGGCGACGCCCTCGGCGATGTGGCGGCAGCACCGATCAAGGGCATGAAGAAGGATGAAGCGGTCCTACATGCCGAGCAATTGCTCGCCCCGGCGCGCTGGGTACCTGCGGCGCTGCACGCCAGACTGAAGCCTGCGTAACCGAAACCTCGCCCGGTGCCTTACGGCATCGGGCGGCGGCTGAAGTGCGGGCAACGCCCGTCGGGTCAGTCAACGCAGCCGCTTTTCAGCGCTGCGAGTTTGAATGAATCGCGTGACCTTCTCGAGTTGAGGGGCGAGTCTGCTGGTCATCGTGTGCGTCCATTCATGAGGGATCACGGTCGGTCAGCACCCCGGCCGCACGTTGGAGGGATCGAGATTGGCAATTCGTCCTTTTGGCCTAAAAGGATGTTGAAAGACACACGGCCGTAGATCGAGACAGGGTTAGCCGTACGGTTGATGCGGCTGGCACCCGTGATCGCGTAGGCCGTCGGAGCTGGTGCAGCAGCATGCGGCCAGCTTCATCGCGCACACCGAGGCCGCCACCGGCTCGCAGCTGCCGCGGTTCATCAAGGACGAGTTCGACGCGTTCCTCGAGTGCGGGATCCTGGCGCATGGCTTCCTGCGCCTGCGCTGTGGCGAGTGCGGCCACGACAGGCTGCTGGCGTTCAGTTGCAAGCGCCGCGGATTCTGCCCGTCGTGCGGTGCGCGGCGCATGTCGCAGACAGCGGCGAACCTGGTGGATCACGTCATCCCGCGGGTGCCGGTGCGGCAGTGGGTGCTGTCGCTGCCGATCCCGCTGCGGCTGCTGCTGGCCGCACGGCCCGAGCTGGTCACGCCGGTGCTGGGCGTGGTGCAGCGCGTGCTCGAGCGCCGCCTGCTGGATGCGGCGGAGCT
Source organism: Burkholderiales bacterium (assembly GCA_026399835.1). Classification (GTDB taxonomy): domain Bacteria; phylum Pseudomonadota; class Gammaproteobacteria; order Burkholderiales; family Burkholderiaceae_E; genus UBA4615. The sequence continues at coordinate 19,347 of JAPLQE010000093.1, forward strand.
TGTTGCCGGCGAGGGCCAGGGCGGCGCGGTGACGCTGATCCAGCGCTTCGGCTCGGCGGCGAACCTGAACGTTCACCTGCATTGCCTGGTGCTGGACGGGGTGTATCGCAGCGGCGCCGATGGCGTGCCTGAGTTCATCGAGGGTGCCGCACCCACCGAAGAGGGACTGCACGAGCTGCTGCAGACCGTCATTGCCCGGCTCATGAAGCTGCTCACGCGCCGGGGCGTGCTGCTCGAGGACGATGGCCAGTCGTACCTCGCCGAGTCGGATACCGACGGTGAGGAGGCGCGCACGCTGCGCCCGCTGCAGGCGGGGGCGGTGACGTACCGCATCGCCTTCGGACCCGCAGGACGCAAGGTGCTGACCCTGAGAGGGGCGATGCGTAAGCAACCGGGGAAGTCATCTTGCCGCGCTGAGGATGGCGTCTGAGCATGGTGTCCACTTACGGAGGAAGTGGACACCATGGAAAGTGCACGGCGTCAGGTACGGCGGCAACACGGCGAGGATCTGAAGGCGAAGGTA
>JAPLQE010000070.1 GCA_026399835.1 Burkholderiales bacterium
CACCCTCAGCCTCAACAAAAACGTTCCCGCGGGAACGTCGCGCCGAGCCGCCTTCGCGCTGCGGCGGCGACACACCGCCGCCGCAGCGCCGCATCAACGCCGTTGCCTGGTGCGAAAGTGAATGGTTCACGCCTTCTCAGCGGCCCACGGGGTGGCGTGCATCAGCAGCAGCCCGCTGAGCAGGGCGCCCCCCGCACCGTCAGGCCTCGCATGACGTCAGCTCAGGCCGGTTGGGATCGGCCCGTACCGGTCCCGCGTGTGTCGCTGCGTCATTCCGATGTCTTGCCATCGAAGCCCTCGGTGTCGGCCTGTGCGTCGGCCCGCGTGGGGTGCACCACCCCGTCACGATGGTTCGGCGGCGCGTAGAGCGTGTAGAGCTTCAGCGGCTCCGTGCCGGTGTTGATGATGTTGTGACGGGCACCGGCGGGGACGATCACCGCGAAGCCGGCCCGGATTGGCGTTCGGACACCGTCGAGCTCCGCTTCGCCTCGTCCGGCCTCGACACGGAAGAACTGGTCCAGCGTGTGGACCTCAGCGCCGATGTCTTCCCGGGGCTCGAGCGACATGACCACCAGCTGACAGCTCCGCGCCGTATAGAGCACGCGCCGGAAGTTCTTGTTGACGGTGGCGATGGACTCGATGTCCTGAACGTAACCCTTCATGCCTGCTCCAGTTGCGTGCGGGGGGAACCACGGTACGTCCGCTGCGAGAGACCGTCTGTGCGAGGGCGAACAGAGCGACACGGCGGCGGCACGCCGGCAGTCGAGCGTGCTGTGTCGAACAGACCCGTCCTCCTGGGGCGCGCGGTCGCATGGCCGACGGAGAGCCACCCGTTGAGGCGTGTTGGGGGTATCGTTCATGACGTCGAGGCTGGCAGGCGAATGAAGGACGTATGGAAGCCAGGAACCACTGGGAAACCGTCTATGAGACGAAGGCGCCGGACGCCGTCAGCTGGTATGCGCCCCACCTGACCGAGTCGCTGGCCTATATCCAGAAGACAGGGCTGCCCAAGACCGCGACGGTGATCGACGTGGGTGGCGGAGAGGCCACACTGGTCGACGATCTGCGGTCCGATGGGTACACCGATGTGTCGGTGCTCGACATTTCCGCCAGGGCGCTCGAGGTCTGCCGGATGCGCCTCGGGGAGCGCGGGCGGGACGTCCGGTGGATCGCCGCCAACGTGCTCGAGCATGGGTTCGCGCCGAAGTCGGTCGACATTTGGCATGACCGTGCCGTCTTCCACTTCCTCATGGATGACGCTCAGCGAAAGGCCTATGTCCGACAAGTCATGCACGCGCTTCGGCCGGGCGGCTACGCGATCGTCGGGACCTTCGGTCCGGAAGGCCCCGAGCAGTGCAGCGGGTTGCCCGTGGCCCGCTACGATGCCGATGCGCTTCACGACGAGTTTGGCGGCTCGTTCCACTTGGTTGGCAGCAGCACCAGCGTTCACACCACGCCATGGGGCGCAGCGCAGCAGTTCGTGTATTGCTTCTGCCGGTTGGCGCCACGCTGCATCGGTGGCTAGACGCCTAGCGCTCAAGCCACGGCGCCGAGGCGAAGGCGAGTCAGAGGCGCCACGACCCTGGCGCCATGAAGCGCCGTGACTCACGTCGACTCGGCCCAGCAGGACCCGGAGCGCCGATGATCGGACCTGCGGCCTCTGCGCTCGGCGCCGCACTGCTGTTCGGTGCCAGCACGCCGTTGGCGAAGCTGCTGGGCGTGGCGGTGGCGCCGCAGCTGCTCGCCGGGCTGCTCTACCTGGGCAGTGGCGCGGGGCTGGCCCTCGTGCTGCTCGCACGGTTTCTCTGGGGCCGGGGCTCGGACGCGCAGCGGGCTGCGCTGCGCATCCCGGGCCGAGACCTTCCATGGCTGGCGGGGGCCATCTTCGCGGGAGGCATCCTCGGTCCGGTCTTGCTGATGTCCGGCCTCGGCACGACCGATGCCGCCGCCGCCGACCTGCGGATCGTCCTGGGCATGGTTGCCATCGTCGCAGGAGGTGTCCTGCTGTCGTTGCAGCCGGGCACCGTGACGCTGTCGACCGGATCGAGGTTCATCGTCACAGCCTGCCTGTGCTGGGCGATCGACAACAACCTGACCCGCAAGGTCTCGACCCATGACGCGCTGCTGTTGGCCTGCCTCAAGGGGCTGTTCGCGGGCGCCACGAACACCGGTCTGGCATGGACGCTCGGTGCGACTTGGCCGGATCCGGGGCCGCTCTTGGCGGTGCTGGCCCTTGGATTTGCCGGCTACGGCCTCAGCCTGGCCTTGTTCGTGCTGGCCCTGCGCGGGCTCGGAGCCGCCCGGACCGGCGCGTACTTTTCGGTGGCCCCGCTGTTCGGCGTGCTCGTTTCACTGCTGATGTGGCCGGCCTGGCCAGGCGGCATGTTCTGGGCGGCAGCGGGGCTGATGGGCATCGGCGTCTGGCTCCACCTCCGCGAGCGCCATGAGCACGATCACACCCATCATCCGCTGGACCATGCGCACGCCCATGTCCACGACGCGCATCATCGACACGACCATGACTTCGCATGGGACGGCGTGGAACCCCATGTCCATCCGCATCGCCACACCGTGCTGACCCACCGGCACGTGCACGTTCCGGACGTGCACCACCAGCACCCGCACTGAACGGTTTGCCTGCCCCGGCCGCGAACCGCAGCGTGCCGGGGCGCAACGATCCGCTCAGGTCGCTCGTGTCGGGCTGCCGCCGAGGGCTTCGCAGGCGCGGCGAAGTCGCTGCTCGGCGGCATCCGCCACGGCGCGGACCTCCGGTCGGCCGACCAGGGCGACCATGATCTGCGGGTCGAGGAAGCCGACCACCACCCGGCCCGGCGCTTCTTCCCGGACGATCACGTTGCAGGGCAACAGCAGACCGATGTCCGGCACGGCGGAGACGGCCTGGTGCGCCAGCGGCGGGTTGCAGGCACCGAGGATGCGATAGGGCGGCATGTCCTGGCCCAGCTTCTCCTTCATTGCATGCTGGACGTCGATGTCGCTGAGGATGCCGAAGCCCTCGGCCTTCAGCGCGGCCGTGGTGTTCACGATGGCCTCGTCGAACGACTGGCCGGTGAGGGTGGTGGTGAATCCGTACATGGGGAGCCTTCGGGTCGGGTGAACGTCGAGCGGGCCAGGCGGGAGTGCGGACTGGCACGCAGACCCGCCATGAGGGTGCCCTCCAGGCGCACTGTGCGCCGTCCGGCGCCGGGACCCCTTGACCTCGATCAGCCGGGCGTCCCGACCTGTGCGGGCTGCGTCGGCAAGACGCAGCGGGCGCCGAAGGTCCGGTGCCTCATCGATGTGCCCGTCGAGCATCGACTGGATGTCGTCGAGACACTTCGAGGTCGCGGGCGACCTCCGCCGGCCAGGAGGCCCGGATCGGCCCTGACGACGCGGTGAACCCGGCGATCCTGACGCGCCTCGCCGGGCGGATCGCGCGCCGACCGGTTAGAGTTCGCACCTCCACCCGCCCCCGAACGAAGACCGAATCATCCGCGCGAACCCCGCCCCCGATCCCTCCCGCCCGGCCTCCGGCCGCAGCCGGGCCCCCGTCCCGCCCGAACCGCGCCACGCGGCCCGCCTGCCGGCGGACCTCGATGCCGCGCGATTCGAGCGCCTCAGGCAGGCTGCCGAGTCGGTGCCGCAGGTGCAGCGCGCCGCGGATGCCGCGGCGATCGCCCGGCTCGACGACGCAGGCCACGTGCTCCTGGTGCCGCCGCGTGGCTCGCGGCCGGGACGCTGGATCGATCCGGCACTGATCGGCGCAGCACTCGCCCATGTGGAGGCCGTCGGCGTCGGCGCCCAGGCGCGCACGAAGATGCTCGAGCGCACCGCTGCCCTCGAGGCAGTGGGCGTGGCGCGCCTCGAGGGCGCGTTCGCTCGGCTCATCCGCCACACGCTGCAGGTGCCGGTCCCGGACGCCGAGCCGTGGCCGATCCCGGTGCTCTACCACCAGGCGATCCCGGACGTGGCCCCGATCTGGGCGTTCCACCGCGACGGCGACACGCAGGCGCTGCTGCGTGCCCTCGGCTCGCCGCCGGGCCATCCGCAGGCCGCGATGCTGCTGGCGCACCTGACGACGCTCGTGCGCCGCAGCCACGCCTGCGATCCCGCCCACCTCGATGCGCTGCGCGCGCGGCTGCAGGCCGAATGCGCGCGTCCGCAGCCGGCGGCCGACCTCGAGCGCGCGCTGACCCGTGCGCAGGACCGCTGGGAGAAGGGCGTCGACGAACTCGGCACGCTGCGCGGCCTGGCCAGCGAGCTGGCGTTCCAGGGCTATCCGGACAGCTTCCCGGTCGCGCGTTCGCTGTCGCGCTCGATCTCGCTGTTCGTCGGTCCGCCGAACAGCGGCAAGACCCATGCGGCCTTCGAACGGCTCGCGACGGCGCAGAAGGGCGCCTACCTCGCGCCGCTGCGGCTGCTGGCGCTGGAAGGGCGCGACCGGCTGGTCGCCCGCGGCGTGCCGTGCTCGCTGCTGACCGGCGAGGAGAACGTGCCGGCACCGGACGCGCGGGTGGTCTCGAGCACCATCGAGATGGTCGGCACCGGGCGCCCGCTCGACGTGGCGGTGATCGACGAGGCGCAGATGATCTTCGACGGCTCGCGCGGCTGGGCCTGGACCCAGGCGATCGTCGCCGCGCCGGCCCGCGAGCTGATCATCATCTGCTCCGACTACGCGGTGCCGGCGATCGAGGAACTGCTCGGCCTGTGCGGCGAGGCCTGCACCGTGCGGCGTTTCGAGCGCAAGCAGCACGTGCAGCTGCTGCCGAGAGCGGTACCGGTGGGCTCGCTCGGGCCGGGCGACGCGGTCGTCGCCTTCAGCCGCCGCGACGTGCTGAGGCTGCGGGACCGCATCGCCGCCGATGGCCATCCGGTGTCGGTGATCTACGGGGCGCTGCCGCCGGAGGTCCGGCGCCGCGAGGCCGAACGCTTCGCCGGCGGCGAGTCGACGGTGCTCGTCGCCACCGATGCGATCGGCATGGGGCTGAACCTGCCGATCCGGCGGGTGATCTTCAGTACCCTCGTGAAGTTCGACGGCGAGGGCATGCGCGGCCTCGGCGAGTCGGAGGTCCATCAGATCGCCGGCCGGGCGGGCCGCTTCGGCATGCACGAGGAAGGCTTCGCGGGCGTCCTCGAGGATGCCGAGCCCGGCGCGCTGCGCGAGCTGCGCGAACTGCTCCACACGCCCGCGAAGGCCCCGGTGGACTTCAAGGCGCCGGTCGCGCCGAACGCCTGGCACGTCCAGACCATCGCGTCGCGACTGAACAAGACCTCGCTGCGGGACGTGCTCGCGGTCTTCGTCGAGCAGCTCAGGCTCGACGACGCACACTTCGCGGTCGCCGAGCTCGAGGGCATGCTGGCACTCGCCGATGCGCTCGACCGCAGTGCGGCGGCGTTGAGCCTGCAGGACCGCTTCGTCTACGCGCAGGCGCCGGTCGACGTGCGCACCGAGTCGCAGCTCCAGGAGTTCCTCGACTGGAGCGCGCGGCATGCGGCGGGAGGGCGCGCCGGCACCCCCTGGTTCCTCGATGGCATCGACGGCCGCAGCCGGCTCGACGCGATGGAGCGGGCGCTGCGTGCCAGCACCACCTGGCTGTGGCTCGACCTGCGCTTCCCGGGCGTCTACGGCCATCTGGAGGCGGTGCACGCGCTGCGGGCGACGCTGTCGGACGGGATCGCGAGGCAGCTGAAGGGCGCGCGGCCGCTCGCGCAGCGGCCGAACCGAGGGCGCGGCGCATGAGGCGCCGATGACGATCGGGGTCCGACAGATGAGAAACCACGCGGGGCGCGCGCGAACGCTCGGCGCGCGCTACCCTGCACGCCCCTGAGAGGCAGGCCCCGCATGCACCGAACCCTGTTCGACACGCCACTCGTCAACACCTTGCTGCGTGCCGTCTCGCGGAGCTTCCTTCGCCTGAACGGCTGGAAGGTGGAGGGCAGCCTGCCGATCGAGGCCCGCAAGTGCGTGCTGATCGCGGCGCCGCACACCAGCAACTGGGACCTGCCGTACACGCTGATGGTGGCCTTCGTGCTGAACCTGAACGTCTACTGGATGGGCAAGCACAGCCTGTTCGCCTTCCCCTTCGGGCCGGTGATGCGCTGGCTGGGCGGCATCGCGGTCGACCGCAGCCGCAGCACCAACCTGGTGTCGGCATCGGCGATGGCGCTGAAGGCGGCCGACGGGCCGGTGCAGCTGGTGGTGCCGCCCGAGGGCACGCGCGGGCGCACGACTCACTGGAAGACCGGCTTCTACTACATCGCGCTGGAGGCGGGCGTGCCGATCGTCCTGGCCTACATGGACTACGCGCGCAAGGTCTCGGGCCTGGGGCCGGTGTTCGTGCCCACCGGAGACGTCGACGCCGACATGGCCGAGATCAAGCGCTTCTATGCCGGCGTCAAGGGCCGGCGGCCGCAGCACTTCGAGGCGGGCTGAGCGGCCGGCCGTGCCGGGGCAGCTTGCCCTCAGTCCGCGCGCGCGGTGCGGCGGACCTGCGGGCCGCCCAGGCCGGGCACCCGCAGGAACAGGAACAGCCCGCCGGCCGCACCCGCCGCCGACAGCACGAAGCTCGCACCGTAGCCGCCGGTGAGGTCGAAGAGGGCGCCGCTGCCCCAGGCACCGAGCGCACCACCCGTGCCCATGCCGAAGAGGATGCCGCCGAAGATGCCGGTCTGCGCGCCGCCTGAGAAGTGGCGCCCCGACAGCACCGCGACCAGCGGCCCGCGCGAGCCCTGCATCGTCCCGAACAGCAGCACGAAGGCGCCCGCGAAGAGCATCGGGCTGCCATGCGGCACCAGGGCGAGCGCACCCACCCCGGCGATCGTCGAACCGTACGACAGCATCGCGACGCGACGCTCGCCGAATCGCTGGGCGAGCGCGCCGGCAGCGACCATGCCGAGAATCGACATCAGCCCGACGGTCCCGTAGATGGACGCGGCCCGCAGCGGCGGCAGGCCCGCGTCGACGAGGTACGCGACGAGCTGCGGCGCCACGGCATAGGTGCTCATCGAGGTGAAGAACATCACGCCGAACAGCGCCCAGAACACCGGCGTGCGCAGCGCGCGCCGCAGGCTCCAGGCCCGCGTGCCCGCGGCCGCGTCACGGCGCGCGGCGACCACCGCGGGCGAACCGGCCGCGATGCGGCGCCAGGGCAGGAGGGCGGTCAGCACGAGCACCGCGAGCAGCAGTCCGCCCAGCGCACGGTACGCGCCGCGCCAGCCGAAGGCGTCGATCAGCGCATGCACGAGCGGCGCGAACAGCAGGATGCCCACGCCCAGCGACGCCGACAGCACGCCCATGGCCACCGGCAGGCCGGCCTGGAACCAGCGGCTGGCCAGCCCCGAGGCCGGCAGCATGCCGATCAGCGATGCGCCGACCGCACCGCCCAGCCCGACCAGCAGGTAGACCTGCCACAGCGCGGTCACCGAGCCCGCGAGCAGGTAGGCGGCACCGAACACCGCCAGACCGATGCCATAGGTCAGGCGGGGGCCGAGCCGGTCGAATGCGGTGCCGGCGATCGGCGACATCAGGCCGACGGCGAGCATGTAGAGACCGTAGATGCCGGTCAGCGCGCCACGGTCCGCCGAGAAGGCCTCGGCGACCGGCAGCAGGAACACGGCGAAGCTCTCGCCGACGCCGCGCGAGACGACGTTGATCGTGGTGCACAGCGCGAGCACGGCGAGCGCCGTGCGGCGGGCGGCCGGGCCGCCCGGGGATGCGCCCGACAGGCCTCCTGAAGGGCCACCTGAAGGGCCGTCTGAAGGGCCACCTGAAGGGCCACCTGAAGGGCCGCCCGAGGGACGACCTGAGGGGCCGCCGGTGTCGGGTCCGGAACGCTCGACGATCGGGGGCATGCCGCAACTCGCTGTGGAGCGGCCATTATCCGGGGCGGGATGCCGCGCCGCCGCCCGGGCGGCCCGGTGAAGTTCCGCTTCGGGTCCTGCCGGCACGGCCGGGCCGCATGGGAGGCTTCATGGAGACGCTGCTGCCCGCCGCCGATCGCATCGCGCGGCTCCTCAAGGACTCGGGCCGTACGCTCGCAGTCTCGGAATCCTCGGCCGGCGGGCTGATCGCCGCCTCGCTGCTCTCGGTGCCCGGCGCCTCGGCCTACTTCCGGGCCGGCGCGGTGGTCTACACGCGCCGGGCGCGGGTCGGGCTCATGGGGATCACCGACGAAGCGATGGCGTCGATGCGCTCGTCGTCCGAGCCGTACGCGCTGCTGCTGGCGAACACCGCGCGCATGCGCTTTCGTGCCGACTGGGGTCTCGCCGAAACCGGCGCGAGCGGCCCGGACGGCAACCGCTACGGGGACCCGGCGGGCCATGCCTGCATCGCGGTTGCCGGCGACGGGTTCGAGCGGGTGATCACGCTGCGGACCGGCTCGGACCGACGGATCGACAACATGCGTGCCTTCGCTCTGGCCGCGCTCGAACAGCTCGAGGCGGCGTTGCATGCCCACCCACTGGCGCGGCCCGCCTGAGCGCCACGAGCCGCCGTCCTTCGGAATGCCCCGGCGCGGTGCGCCGCGGTGCCCCGGAAGTGGTACGTTCCTTGCAGTCCCCGTCGGGGGGACCCTCGCCCCCTGAGGACACGAACTTGAGCATCGTCGACATCGGCGCCGCCCACGCAGCGGCCGAACCGGAACGCGAAGAGCATCGCACCGGCCTGAGCAAGGAAGCCCTCAAGCGCTCCTTTCTCGACAACCTGTTCTATGTGCAGGGAAAGTTCCCGGCACTCGCCACACGCACCGACTATCACCTCGCGCTGTCCTACGTGGTGCGAGACCGGCTGCTGCAGCGCTGGATCAGCACCGCCGCGGCCTACACCGGCCAGGGCGTGCGCACGGTCGCCTACCTGTCGGCCGAGTTCCTGATGGGGCCGCATCTCGGCCAGAACCTGCTGAACCTGGGCATCCTCGGCCAGGCGCGCCAGGCGATGACCGAGCTCGGGCTGGACTTCGACGCGCTGCTCACCGAGGAGGAGGAGCCCGGACTGGGCAATGGCGGCCTCGGCCGCCTCGCGGCCTGCTTCCTCGACTCGCTGGCGACGCTGGAGCTCCCGGCGCTCGGGTATGGCATCCGCTACGAGTTCGGCATCTTCCACCAGGAGATCGCCGACGGCTGGCAGGTCGAGAAGACCGACAAGTGGCTGCGTCACGGCAACCCCTGGGAGCTGGTGCGCCCGGAGTGGACCGTCCAGATCCGCTTCGGCGGCCACACCGAGCGACACCTCGATGCGCAGGGCGTGGAACGGGTGATCTGGTTGCCGGCCCGCATGGTCAACGGCGTGCCGTACGACACGCCGATCCTGGGCTACCGCAACAACACCGCGAACACGCTGCGGCTGTTCCGCGCGGAGGCCGCCGAGGCCTTCGACCTCGAGCAGTTCAACCGCGGCGACTACCATGGCGCGGTGAACCGCAAGGTGGTGTCCGAGAACATCACCAAGATCCTGTATCCGAACGACGAATCGATCCAGGGCAAGGAGCTGCGCCTCGAGCAGCAGTACTTCTTCGTGTCCTGCGCGCTGCAGGACATGCTGCGGATCATGCGCACGCAGCGCCTCCCGCTCACGGCCTTCCACGAGAAGTTCGCCATCCAGCTCAACGACACGCATCCGGCGATCGCGGTCGCCGAGCTGATGCGGCTGCTGGTCGACGAGCAGGGCATCGAGTGGGACGAGGCCTGGGAGATCACCCGCCGCTCGCTCGCCTACACGAACCACACGCTGCTGCCCGAGGCGCTGGAGCGCTGGCCGCTCGAGCTGTTCGGCCGCATCCTGCCGCGCCACCTCGAGATCATCTACGAGGTCAACGATGCCTTCCTCGAGGAGGTCCGTGCGCGCTTCCCCGGCGACGAGGCCCTGATCTCGCGGATCTCGCTGATCGACGAGCACGGCGAGCGCTACGTTCGCATGGCGCACCTGGCATGCGTGGGCAGCCATTCGGTCAACGGCGTCGCGAAGCTGCACTCCGAGCTGCTGGTGCGCGACGTGCTGAAGGACTTCCACGCGCTGTGGCCGACCAAGTTCAGCAACAAGACCAACGGCGTGAGCCCGCGACGCTTCGTCGCCCTCAGCAACCCCAGGCTGGCGAACCTGATCACCCGGGCGATCGGCGACGGCTGGCTGCACGAGCTCGAGCAGCTCGAGCGGCTCGAGCCGTTCGCCGACGATGCGGCGTTCCGCGCCGAGTGGCGCGAGACCAAGCTCGAGAACAAGCGCGTGCTCGCGGCGATGCTGCGGCGGCGCACCGGCATCGTCGTCGATCCCGCATCGCTGTTCGACATCCAGGTCAAGCGGATCCACGAGTACAAGCGCCAGCACCTGAGCGTGCTTCACATCGTCGATCTCTATCGGCGCATCGTCGCCGACCCGAAGCTCGTGGTCGCCCCGCGGACCTTCGTGTTCGGCGGCAAGGCCGCTCCGGGCTACCGGATGGCGAAGCTGATCATCAAGCTGGTCAACGACGTCGCGTCGGTGGTCAACCACGATCCGGCGGTGCGCGGCCTGCTGAAGGTCGCGTTCCTGCCGAACTTCAACGTCAGCAGCGGCCAGCGGGTCTATCCCGCGGCCGACGTGTCAGAGCAGATCTCGACCGCGGGCAAGGAGGCCTCGGGCACCGGCAACATGAAGTTCACGATGAACGGCGCGCTGACGGTCGGCACCCTGGACGGTGCGAACATCGAGATCCGCGATGCCGTCGGCGCGGAGAACTTCTTCCTGTTCGGCATGACGGTCGACGAGGTGCAGGCGACCTGGGCGCGCGGCTACCGACCGGCCGACCTGTACGAGCGCAATACTCGGCTGCGCGGCGTGCTGGACATGATCGCCTCGGGCCACTTCAGCGGCGGCACCGCGGACCGCTACCGCCCACTGGTCGATTCGCTGATCCACCACGACCCGTACCTGCTGCTGGCCGATTTCGACGACTACGTCGCCTGTCAGCAGAAGGTCGACGAAGCCTACCGCGATCCGGAGCACTGGACGCGGATGTCGATCCTGAACAGCGCGCGCTCGGGGGTCTTCTCGTCGGACCGCACGATTCACGAGTACGCCTCGCGCATCTGGGCGGTCGAGCCGGTGACGGTGCGGCTCCTGACGCGCGAGGACGTGCGCGGCGGGTTCCTGCAGTAGGGCGTCGGCGGATCCGTTCGGGCGGCGCCCGGTCCGCCAGCACGCCCTGGCGGCCGAACCCCGCGCGGAGGACGCGGTCCGCCAGGTGGACTCAGCCCTGGTCGCGCTGGCGCTGCAGCTGCTCGAAGCGCTTCTTGCGGTACTGCGCCTCGTAGCGCTGGTTGCTCCAGTAGGCGCCGTTCAAGAGCTTGAAGCCGACGAGGACGAACAGGAAGATCGTGATCCAGAACGAGACGGGCACGGCGTGCTCCTAGGCGGTCGCCGCCTGCGCGGCGACACGTATCGAGGGCGGCGGCACGGTCGGGCGCGTCCCGACTCGGGACGTCGACCCGCTCGGCCGGCGGAGATGCGCCATTCTGCCCTCGCTGCCGTCCGGAAGCGCCGACAGGCCCGCAATCGAGTCGGGTTTCCGGCGACGAACGGTCGGTGGGACGCCAGCGGCTCGCGCTGCTAAGCTCGCGTCCAGGGCCGCGGACGTCTACCGCGCAGACGATCGAGAACCACGATGAGCAACGTTCGAACCGAGCGCCCCGTGCGGCGCTATCTGGGCCTGGCCGTGCAGGCGGCCGTCGCCGTCCTCGGCGGCGTCTGGGGCTGGCGCTTCGGCCTCGAGGTCGGCGGCGTGCTGATCGGGCTGGTCGCCGCCTTGAACTGCGCAGCCTTTGCGGCCCTGCTGGCCGGCGCAGTCATCCAGTGGCTGCTCAAGGCACTGGACCGTACAGGTCGCAGCGGCTGACGCGCCGGCCACGCTCGACATCTCACCCGGCGGCGGCCTCGCCGGTGGCTCAGGACTGCTGCTGCGTCCCGCGCTCCTTCCACTTGCGCACCCGGTACTGATGCTCCTCGCGCACGTTGCGCCAGTAGTAGGCGTTGAGCATGCCGCCGGCGACGATGACCATCAGCGCGATGAAGATCCAGAAGGTGAGAGGCAAGGCGAACTCCTAGGTGCCCGCGCGAGCGGCAGGCGTGGGGCTGCGGACGATCCGTCATGCGGGCCCGGCAGGCACGCGGCGGTTCGGGGGAAGGGACTGAACGGGGTCATGGCGCCGCCGCGACTCCGACCAGGGCAGGCCGCGGCGCGCGAACGAGCGTTGCCATCAATGCGATCGTCATGACCAGGAGCACGATCTCCAGCCCGTAGACGGTCGCGTATCCGGTGGTGCGGGCCGCGAGCGAGGGGCCGAGGACCCCGTGGGCGGCGAGGGCACCGACGGCATCGCTCGTCAGCCCGCCGACCGCGACGGCGACGCCTGCGGTGGTCGCCTGCACGGCGCCCCAGATACCGAGCGCGAGACCCGCCTGATCGGCAGGCGCGTGCCTCATCGTGGCAGTGAGCGTGCCGTGGCCGAAGAGGCCGCCGCCCAGGCCGATGCACAGGACACCGAGCACGAAGGCGTTCACCGAGCCGAGCGCGGGCGAGGCGATGACCAGGGCGAAGGCGGGAACGCCGACCAGCGCGCCGGCGATCGACATGCGGTGGGGGTCCGCCCCGCGACCGAGCACCCAGGAGGCGAGCCCGAAGCCGCACAGCCCGCCGAACGCCAGGCTCGCGGTGAGCGCGGTGGTCGCGCCGACCGTCATGCCGAGCACCTGCCCGCCGTAGGGCTCGAGCAGCACGTCCTGCATGCCGAAGGCCATGGTGCCGAGGCCGATCGCGATCAGCCGGCGCCGGGCACCCGGCAGCGCCGTGTAGGCACGCCAGGCCACGGAGAAGTCAGGCGCGTCGCTGCGGCGGACGCCGCGCGCCGGTCGACGCGTCTCCTGCTTCCAGAGCGCCGTCGTGTTGAGGACCAGGGTGACGACCGCAGAGGCCTGGATCAGCTGGATCAGGCGCCCCGGGCTGAAGTCGGCGAGCAGCGCGCCGAACACTACCGCACTGGCGATGCTGCCGAACAGCAGCATCACGTACATGAGGCCAACGACCTTCGGATGCGACTCGGGCGGCGACAGGTCGGTGGCGAGCGCGAGGCCTGCGGTCTGCACGGTGTGCAGACCGGCGCCTACGAGCAGGAACGCCACACCGGCGGCCATCGGCCCGATCCAGGCAGGCCAGGACGTCGCGTCCCCGCGTCCGCCGAGCACCAGCAGCGCGAAGGGCATGATCGCGAGGCCCCCGAACTGGACCAGCGTGCCCATCCAGATGTAGGGCACGCGGCGCCAGCCGAGCTCGGAGCGGTGGTGGTCGGAGCGGTGGCCGATCAGTGCTCGAAACGGCGCATAGAGGACCGGCAGCGAGATCATCACCGCGACCAGGGAGGCCGGCACCTGAAGCTCGACGATCATCACGCGGTTCAGGGTGCCCACCAGCAGCACGAGCGCCATGCCGACGGATACCTGGAACAGCGCAAGGCGCAGGAGCCGGGACAGTGGCAGATCGGGGCTCGCCGCATCGGCGAAGGGGAGGAAGCGGGTGCCGAGGCCGACCCAGCCCCGCATCAGCTGTCGGGCGAGAGCGTTCATCGTGTCGTCATGGCGCGAGATGAGGCGCAGGGTTCCGTCGACAGAACGATGGTAGCCGGCGGCGAGGCGATTGCGGGCGGGATCGTCGACCCCACCCGCGAATCGCTTCGCGAGCGGTGCCGCTCGCTACTTGGACGCCTGGGGCGAAGCTGCCATCAGCACCGTGGTACCCGGTTCCGGGACCGCAGCGACCGGTGCCTGCTCGACCATCGCCGCTTTCGCGCCGGTGCCGCCGTTCAGGAAGCGCTTGACCCAGGTGGTGTTCGTCACCAGGGCAACGTGGACCGCGAACGAGCTGACCGCGACCGCACCGAGGAACACGGGAATCCCGACGCCGGGTTTCACGTGGAGCCACATCTTTCCGTAGATCATCGTGAGCTCCTAGAGGGCTACTTGAGCCAAGGCGAGTAGATGTAGGCGAGCAGGTGCGCGAACGCTGCGATGATGCCGAAGATCTGCGTGCCCTGGATCAGGTGCCGGTGCAGTTCCTGGGCTTCGGGCTCCGTCAAGCCGGTCGACCAGACCCGGTTCGGGTCGGACGCTGTCGGATCGGACATGGTGCGAACTCCTAAAGATTGAAGCAGGTTCGTGCTGATCCCGCACGAGGGTGCCGCGGCTGTCATTGTCGTCTTACAGCCTTAGTTGTCAAGTGTCATGGACACTTCGGCTCGGGAACGGGTCGTTGCCTGGACAGAGACCGGCACCGATCCAGCCCGAATTGCACGGCCCCGGCTGGCGTCGTACGGGGGGTCGCGGTTTATGTCCGGAGGCATCCCGACAAGGGGGAGACGATGCCGACACTGAACGTCAACGGGCGCGACCTCGAGGTCCGGGCCGATCCGAACACGCCGCTGCTGTGGGTCCTGCGCGAGCAGCTCGGGCTGACCGGCACCAAGTACGGCTGCGGCGTGGCGCAGTGCGGCGCGTGCACCGTGCACATCGACGGCGCGGCGGTGCGCAGCTGCGCGATGCCGCTGGCGGCCCTGCAGCCCGCCCAGAAGATCACCACCATCGAGGGCCTGTCGACCGGCGTCAGCCATCCGGTGCAGAAGGCCTGGCTCGCCCTGGACGTCCCGCAGTGCGGCTACTGCCAGTCGGGGATGATCATGGCCGCGGCGGCGCTCCTCAAGGAGAAGCCCCGGCCCACGGACGCCGAGATCGACGACGCGATGACGAACATCTGCCGCTGCGGCACCTACAACCGCGTGCGTGCGGCGATCCACGTCGCCGCCGACGGCGGCACACCCAAGGCCTGAGGCGGGCATCCATGGCAGCGACCCCGATTCCCCCCGAGGCGCCCGCACGGCGCCGATTCGTCGTCGGCTCGGCCGCCGCCTTCGGCGGCCTGTCGCTCGGCCTGGCGCTGCCGTTCGGCGACGAGGCCCACGCACAGCAACTCGCCCCGGAGATCAATGCCTGGGTCGTCGTGAAGCCGGACGACACCGTGGTCGTGCGCATCGCCCGCTCCGAGATGGGGCAGGGCACGCTGACCGGCCTGGCGCAGCTCGTTGCCGAGGAACTCGACTGCGACTGGGCCCGCGTCACGACCGAGTACCCGACACCCGGCCAGAACCTCGCCCGGAACCGTGTCTGGCGCAACATGTCGACCGGCGGCAGCCGCGGCATCCGCGAATCGCACGACTACGTGCGCCAGGGCGGGGCCGCGGCTCGGACGATGCTCGTGCAGGCGGCGGCGCAGGGCTGGAACGTGCCCGCCTCGGAGTGCCGAGCGGAGCGCGGCACCATCACCCATGCGGGGAGCGGGCGCAGCGTGACCTACGGCCAGGTGAGCGCGGCAGCCGCGAAGCTGCCGGTGCCGGAGAATCCGCCGCTCAAGGATCCGAAGGACTGGAAGATCGCCGGCAAGCCGCTCAAGCGCCTGGACACGGCGCCCAAGCTCGACGGCAGCCAGGTCTACGGCGCCGACCTGAAGCTGCCCGGCATGCTGAACGCCGCGATCCGGGCCTGCCCGGTGTTCGGCGGCAAGGTGGTCAGGTTCGACGCCCCGAAGGCCGAGCGCATGCCCGGCGTTCGCCGCGTGCTGCAGGTCGGCGACGACGCGGTGGCAGTGGTCGCCGACACCTGGTGGCAGGCCAAGGTCGCGCTCGACGCGCTGACCATCGAGTGGGATGGCGGCGCCAACGCCAAGGTATCGAGCGAGACGATCGCAGCCACGCTCAAGGCCGGACTGGATGCGCCCGAGGCCTTCGTCGGGAACCGGGCGGGCGACGTGAAGGCCGGGCTCGCGGGCGCTGCGCGCCGGGTCGAGGCGGTGTACGGCTATCCGTACCAGAACCACGCGACCATGGAGCCGATGAACGCGACGGCGCGCTGGACGCCGGAGCGCTGCGAGGTCTGGACACCGACACAGAACGGCGAAGCGTCGCTCGCCGCCACCGCGGCGGCCTCGGGGCTGCCGATCGCGAAGTGCGAGGTCTACAAGCTGCACCTCGGCGGCGGCTTCGGCCGGCGCGGCTTCCAGGACTGGATCCCGCAGACCGTGGCGATCGCCCGCGCGATGCCGGGCATCCCGGTCAAGCTGCTGTGGTCGCGCGAGGAGGACATGACGCACGGCCGCTACCACCCGGTCACGCAGGCGAAGCTGGTCGGCGGGCTCGATGCGTCCGGTCGGCTGACGGCGCTGCACCTGCGCATCTCGGGGCAGTCGATCCTCGCCGGCGTCGCGCCGCAGAACCTGCAGGACGGTCGCGATCCGGTGGCCTTCCAGGGCCTGACGCCGAGCGGCGACGGTGCCTTCGGCTATGACGTGCCGAACCTGCTGGTCGACCACGCGATGCGCAATCCGCACGTCCCGCCGGGCTTCTGGCGCGGGGTGAACCACAACCAGAACGCGATCTACCTCGAGTGCTTCATGGACGAGCTCGCCCACGCGGCCGGCGTCGACCCGCTCGAGTTCCGGCGCCGGCACATGCAGAAGCATCCGAAGCACCTCGCGGTGCTCGAGGCGGCGGCCGCGCGGGCGGGCTGGGGCAAGCCGGCCGCGCCCGGCGTGTTCAGGGGGCTGGCGCAGCACATGGGCTTCGGCAGCTACACCGCCGCGGTCGCCGAGGTGTCGGTCTCCAAGGAGGGGGCGCTGAAGATCCACCGCATCGTCGCCGCCACCGACAGCGGCCATGCGGTGAATCCGCAGCAGATCGCCGCGCAGGTCGAGGGCTCCTTCGCCTACGGGCTGTCGGCCTGCCTGTACGGCGAATGCACGGTGAAGGACGGTCGCATCGAGCAGGAGAACTTCAACACCTACGAGGTGATGCGGCTCGCCGACATGCCGAAGGTGGAGACCATCGTGATGCCGTCGGGCGGCTTCTGGGGCGGCGTCGGCGAGCCGACGATCGCGGTCGCGGCGCCGGCGGTGCTCAACGCGGTGTTCGCCGCGACCGGCAATCGGGTCAGGCAGCTGCCGCTCGGCCGCACCGACCTCAAGCGGGCCTGAGGAACCGGGGCCCGCATGAACCGGAGGCTGGCGGCGGCCTGTCTCGCACTGGCGTGCGGGGTGGGTGTGCCGGGCGTCTCGGGCGCGCAGTCCCGGGGCGATGCGATCGACGCGCCGCTCGACGGGCTGCGTGGCGACGCCGCACGGGGGCGGGCGATCGTGGGCGATCGCGGCCGCGGCCTGTGCCTGCTCTGCCACAGCGGCCCGTTTCCGGAGGTGCGATTTCAAGGCGATCTCGCGCCCGACCTGGCGGGTGCGGGCAGCCGCTGGAGCGAAGGTCAGTTGCGGCAGCGGATCGTCGACGGGCGACGGCTGGATCCGGCCTCGATCATGCCGGCCTACCACCGCAGCGAGCGCCTCGAGCGGGTCGCCCCGGCGCTGCGCGGCAGGCCGATCCTCGATGCTCAGCAGGTGGAGGACGTGGTCGCCTTCCTCGCGACGCTGCGCGACGAGGCCGCGGCGCCGGACGGCAGTGCCCGGGGGGCGCGATGAGCCTGCCCACCCCCGCGACAGCGGTCTCGCAGCGGTCCGCCACACCCCGCCGGAGCGCGCTCCGGGCGCTCGGCACGCTCGCCTCGCTCGCGCTGCTGCCGCCCGCGGGGGCCACGCCCGCCTCGATGCGCGAGGCGATCGCGGCGTTCACGGGCGGCGCCGTGCCGATCGAGGGCGGCCTGCGGCTCGAGGTGCCCGGGCTGGTCGAGAACGGCAACTCGGTGCCGGTGTCCGTGACCGTCGACAGCCCGATGACCGAGGCGGCGCACGTGCGGCGGATCGCGGTCTTCAACGAGAAGAATCCGCAACCTCAGGTCGCGGTCTTCCGACTCGGGCCGCGCAGCGGCGCGGCGCGGGTCGGCACGCGGATGCGGATGGCCGACTCCCAGCGCATCGTCGCGGTCGCCGAGCTGTCCGACGGCAGCTTCCGCCAGCATGCGATCGACGTGATCGTGACGCTGGCCGCCTGCATCGAGACCGAGGGCAGCTGATGGTGGCGAGCGCGCTGGTCAAGGTCCCGCCGCGGGCCCGCCGAGGCGAGGTGATCGAGATCACCGCGATGGCGGCGCATCCGATGGAGACCGGCGTGCGGCCCGGCGCGGACGGCCGCCTGGTCCCCCGGAACATCGTCCATACCTTCTCCTGTCGCTACGACGGCGCCGAGGTGTTCCGGGCCGAGCTGCATCCGGCGATCACCGCGAATCCGTACCTCGCCTTCACCACCGTCGCGACCCGCAGCGGCCCGCTCGAGTTCCGCTGGGAGGACGACCGGGGCGAGGTGATCGTCGCCACTGCGACGATCGTCGTCGAGTGAGGCGGCGCGCCGCGCTCGTGCTGATCGCCGCGACATGGCTCGCGGAGGCTGCCGGCGCGCAGGGCCTGGCGCCCGAGCAGCGCCGCTCGGGCTTCGAGTCGATGGGCTCCGCGACGCAGGCGATGCAGCGCGACGACGACGCCAACCCCGGCATGCTGTCGGTGCGCGACGGCGAGGCGAGATGGGGGCGACCCGAGGGCCCTGCCGCGCGCGCCTGCGCCGACTGTCACGGCGACGCCCGCCTGTCGATGCGCGGTGCGGCGGCCCGTCATCCCCGATGGGACGAGGCGCTCGGTCGCGCGGTCGGGCTCTCGCAGCGGATCGCGCTCTGCCGGGCGCGGCACCAGCAGGTGCCGGGCGGAGCGCCCGAAGGCGTCGAACGCCTGTCGCTGTCGGCCTGGGTCGCGCATGCGTCGCGCGGGCTGCCGGTGCGGCCCGATCCGGACCTGCGGCTCGATGCCGTCCGCGAACGCGGCCGGCGTCTCTTCGAGCGCAGGATGGGACAGCTCGACCTCTCGTGTGCCGACTGCCACGACGCGCGCTGGGGCCGGCGTCTCGGCGGCAGCACCATTCCGCAGGGCCACGCCAACGGCTACCCGCTCTATCGGCTCGAATGGCAGGCCCTCGGCTCGCTGCAGCGGCGCCTGCGCAACTGCATGAACGGCGTGCGGGCCCAACCCTGGCCGGCCGATGCGCCCGAGTGGGTCGAGCTCGAGGCGTTCCTGCAGGCGCGCGGTGAGGGGCTCCCGGTGGAGGCACCGGCCGTCCGGCCCTGAGCGCCGATCCGAGGCCGTCCGGGCTACCCGCGCGCCGGGATGCGACACTCGCGGTCCGTATGCCGATCACGCCCGCCCCCACGCCCGTCACCGACCGCGCCGCGCTCCTCGCCCGCCTGGAAGCCGCGCCGCCCGCCGACCTGCTGGTGATCGGCGGCGGCGCGACCGGCCTGGGTGTGGCGCTCGACGCGGCCGTACGAGGCTTCGACACGGTCCTGCTCGAGGCCGAGGACTTCGCCAAGGGCACCTCGTCGCGCGCGACCAAGCTCGTCCACGGCGGGGTGCGCTACCTCGCGCAGGGCAACCTGGCGCTGGTCCGCGAAGCGCTGCACGAGCGGGCGGCGCTGCTGCGCAACGCCCCGCACCTCGCGTCGCCGCTCGCCTTCGTGATGCCCGCCTACCGACGCTGGGAGCCCTGGTACTACGGCCTGGGCCTCGCCGTCTACGACCGGCTCGCCGGGCGCGACGCGCTCGGCCGCACCGAGCGGCTGGACCGGGCCCGCACGCTGCGCGAGCTGCCCGGTGCGCGAGCCGAAGGGCTGCACGGCGGCGTGCTCTACTGGGACGGGCAGTTCGACGACGCGCGGCTCGCGCTTGCGATCGCGCGCACCGCCGCCGAGCAGGGCGCGCTGGTACTCAACCATGTCGAAGTCACCGGCCTGCTGCACGAAGCGGGCAGGGTGGCCGGTGCGCTCGCCTGCGATCGCGAGACGGGTCGCGAGTACCGCGTGCGGGCGCGCGCGGTGATCAACGCCACCGGTGTCTGGGTCGATGCGCTGCGGGCCCGCGACGGCGAGGCGCTCGGGCGCACGGTCGAGCCGATGGTCGCGCCCAGCCAGGGCGTGCACCTGGTCGTGGACCGCGCCTTCCTCCCCGGTGACCGCGCGCTGCTGGTGCCCTCGACCGCCGACGGCAGGGTGCTGTTCGCGGTTCCCTGGCTCGGCCACACGATCCTCGGCACGACCGACACGCCACGCCGCGACCTGGCCCTCGAGCCGGAGCCCTTCGCCGAGGAAGTCGCGTTCATCCTGCGCGAGGCTGGCCGGTACCTGGCACGGGCGCCGCGCAGCGAAGACGTGACCAGCGTCTGGGTCGGCCTGAGGCCCCTGGTACGGCCGAGCGGCGCTGCCGGTGGCGACACCAGGCGGCTCAGCCGCGAGCACACCGTCGCCGTCAGCGCGTCGGGCCTGGTGACGGTCACCGGTGGCAAGTGGACCACCTACCGCGCGATGGCCGAGGATGTGCTCGAGCAGGCCTCGGCCGCCGGACTGATCGAGCATCGGACCGCCGGAGCGACCGCGACGCTTCGTCTGGCCGGAGCGCCCGACGGGCCCGCCACGCACCCCATCGCGGCCCCGGCAGGACTGCACCTGTACGGCACCGACGCCGACGCGGTCCTGGCACTGCCCGGAGCCGGGCGCGTGCTCGCACCGGGAGTCACCGAGGCGATGGTGCGTTTCGCGGCGCGCCACGAATGGGCGCGCACGGTCGAGGACGTGCTCGCGCGCCGCTCCCGCCTGCTGTTCCTCGATGCACGCGCAGCAAGGGCGGCCGCCCCCTCGGTCGCTGCCGTGCTCCAGGCCGAAACCGGCGTCGACCCGCAGCTCGCGGGGTTCGAGGCGCTCGCCGCGCGCTACGCGTCACTGCCCGCATGAACCGCGACGACGCGAGCCTGCCGGGCGCGATCCCCGAAGGCGCCGAGCTCCCGGACCTGCGCTTCATGCGCGCGGCGCTCGAAGAGGCGGCCCGGGCGCATGCCGCCGGCGAGGTGCCGGTCGGCGCGGTCGTCGTGCTGAACGGAGAGATCGTCGGTCGCGGCTGGAACCGCCCGATCGGCAGCCACGATCCGAGTGCCCACGCGGAGATCGGTGCGCTGCGCGATGCCGCCGCCCGCCTCGGCAACTATCGGCTGCCGGGCTGCGAGCTCTACGTGACGCTCGAGCCCTGCGCGATGTGCGCCGGCGCGATCCAGCACGCGCGGATCGCGCGGGTCGTCTGGGGCGCCGCCGACCCGAAGACCGGCGCCTGCGGCAGCGTCGTCGACCTGTTCGCCGAGCCCCGGCTCAACCATCACGCGCGCTCGGTCGGCGGCGTGATGGCCGCCGAGTGCGCGGGGACGCTGCAGGCGTTCTTCGCCGAGCGCCGCGCGCTCGCCCGGGCGCGGCGGGAGCAGGGCGGGGGGCCGGCCGCCCCAGCGAGCGCAGCGTCGAGGCCGGGCGGCCCGGGCCACAGGGCCGAGCCGGACGACCCGGCCCGTACGATCGATCCGGCCTGAGGCTCGCGCCTCAGCCCGGCAGCACCTCGATCAGAAAAGAAAACGCCCCGCACGAGGCGGGGCGTCCGAGGCGGGCGCTGTCCGGTCTACTGGACCCGGGCCTTCGCCTTGAGGTCGGTCTGCAGCGTCTGCACGCGGCGCCGCTCGAGTTCCTGCTTGATCTGCGGGCCGACCTGCTCCATCGGCGGCGGCGCCGGCTCGCGCACGTCGTCCAGCCGGATGACGTGCCAGCCGAAGTCGGTCTTGACCGGCATGTCGGTGTACTTGCCCTTCTCGAGCTTGACCATCGCCTCGGAGAACGGCTTGACGAAGGTCTCCGGGCCGTTCCAGTCGAGGTCGCCACCCTTCTCGGCGGAGCCCGGGTCCTTCGACTTCTTCGCCAGCTCCTCGAACTTCACGCCCTTCTTGAGCTGCTCGATGATCGACTTCGCCTCGGCTTCGCTCTCGACGAGGATGTGCCGCGCGCGGTACTCCTTGTCACCGCCCGCGCCGCCCGCGCCCTTGGTCAGCTTGTCGTATTCGGCCTTGACCTCCGCCTCGGTCACCGGATTGTTCTTCAGGTGATCACGGATGACCGCGCGGATCAGGATGTCCTGGCGGGTCTGCTCGAGCTGGCGCTGCACCTCGGGATTGCGCGCCAGGCCCTTCTTCTCGGCCTCCTGCGCGAAGATCTCGCGGGCGATCAGCTCGTCGCGGACGGCGTTGCGCAGCTCGGGGGTGTCGGGCCGGCCCTGCTGGGTGAGCGCCGCGACGAACTCGTCGAGCTTCGACTTCGGTATCGCCTTGCCGTTGACGATCGCGGCGTTCTGCGCGTGTGCAGCGCCCGAGGCGAGCGACAGCGCGACGATCACGGCGGGCAGGGCGCGACGGAGTGATGCGTTCATGGCCATTGGGATGCGTGGGGGAGAGGGGACGGGCGGCGGCAGCGAGGTGCCGACGCGGCGGGGGAGAGCGGGCGGCGGGCAGTGCCGCGGGTCAGGGCCGGGCCTGCGCTTCGGCGGGCGACCGGGCGACGATCACCAGCGCGTGGACGCGGTGCGGCATCCATTCCCGGACGGCATCATACACGAGGCGATGTCGGGCCACGGTGGAGGCGCCGTCGAAGCGCGGCGAGACGATCCGCACCGTGTAGTGGCCGGCGCCGCCGGCCGAGCCGGCATGACCGGCGTGCAGGTGGCTGTCGTCCTGCAGCTCGAGGCTGTCCGCCTCTGGAAAGGCTCCCGCGAAACGCTCGCGCAGCTCATCGAGGCTCGGGCGGGTCACGGCTGGGTGTCCTCGGCATAGCGCCCGATCCACAGCGCCTGGAGCACCACAAAGACCACCGTCAGCGCCAGGGTGCCGAAGACCTTGAAGTTGACCCAGACGTCGAGCGGGAATCGATAGGCGATGACGATGTTCAGCACGCCCATGCACGCGAAGAAGCCGACCCAGGCCAGGGTCAGCCGCTGCCAGATCGCGTCGGGGAGGGTGACCTGTGCCCCCATGATCGATCGCAGCGGGTTCTTTCCGGTGAAGCGCGGCGCGATCAGCAGGCCGGCCGCGAACAGCGCGTAGAGCACCGTCGGCTTCCACTTGATGAAGGTCTCGTCGTGGAACAGCAGCGTCATCCCGCCGAAGACGACGATGATGCCCAGGCTCGCCCACTGCATCGGCTCGACCTTCCGGCCGCTCAACCGCAGCCAGGCGATCTGCCCGACGGTCGCGACGATCGCGACGCCGGTGGCGACATAGATGTCCGCCAGCTTGAACGCCGCGAAGAACAGCAGGATCGGGAAGAAGTCGAACAGCAGCTTCATGGATGGACTCGAGGGGGTACGCTCGGCATTCTAAGGGGCCGGGCGCCGATGCCCGCGGTCCCGGCGCGGCGACCCTGCTTGACGGGCGGGCATCGGCTGGCCACCATCCCGCCCTCGACGGCTCGCCCTCGACGGCTCGCCTGCGTGCGCGCCGCACGCCGTTGGTCCGTTCGGCACCCTTCCGCACCGACGGACCCCCTCCAAGGAGACGCCCCATGCAGGCCCTGATGATGGACATGCCGCTGCTCGTGTCCAACCTGCTCCGACACGCCGCACGGCACTTCTCCGATGTCGAGATCGTCTCGCGCCGGGTCGAGGGCGACCTGCACCGCTACACCTACGCGGATTGCCACGACCGCGCCGCACGGCTCGCGGATGCGCTGACCCGCCGCGGCGTGCACGTCGGCGACCGGGTGGCGACGCTGGCCTGGAACGGCTACCGCCACATGGAGATCTACTACGCCGTCGCCGGCATGGGCGGCGTGATCCACACCGTCAATCCCCGTCTGCACCCCGAGCAGATCGCCTGGATCGTCAACCATGCGAACGATCAGTTCCTGTCGTTCGACCTGACCTTCCTGCCGATCGTCGAGGCGATCGCGGCACTCTGCCCGAACGTGCGCGGCTGGATCGCGATGTGCGATCGCGACCGGCTGCCGGCGAGCACGAAGGTGCCGAACCTGCTGTGCTACGAGGATGTCCTCGCCGAGGGCGGCGACACCTACGTCTGGCCCGATCTGGACGAGCGATCGGCCTGCGGGCTGTGCTACACGTCTGGCACCACCGGCAACCCGAAGGGCGCGCTCTACAGCCATCGTTCGACGACCCTCCACGCGTACGCGGCCGCGCTGCCCGACGCGATGGGCTGCTCGGCCCGGGACTCCATCCTGCCGGTCGTGCCGATGTTCCACGTCAACGCCTGGGGCCTGCCGTACATCGCGCCGCTCACCGGCGCCAAGCTGGTGTTCCCGGGACCGGCGCTCGACGGCAAGTCGATCTACGAACTGCTCGAGAGCGAGCGCGTCACCTACTCGGCCGGCGTGCCGACCGTCTGGCAGGGGCTGCTGGCCTACGTCGGTGCCAACGGCCTGAAGTTCTCGACCTTCCGGCGCACGGTCATCGGCGGCTCGGCCTGCCCGCCCGCGATGATCCGGACCTTCCAGGAGCAGTACGGCGTCGACGTGATCCACGCCTGGGGCATGACCGAGCTGTCGCCGCTGGGCACGCTGTCGCGGCTGCAGAACAAGCACCTGGCGATGCCCGCGGCCGACCAGAACAAGCTGCTCGAGAAGCAGGGCCACGTGATCTACGGCATCGACATGAAGATCGTCGGCGATGCGGGCGACGACCTGCCGTGGGACGGCAAGACCTACGGCGACCTCCTGGTGCGCGGCCCGTGGGTGGTCAAGGAGTACTTCAAGGGCGAGGGCGGCGACCCCCTGAAGTACGACGGCGAGGGCCGTGGCTGGTTCCCCACCGGCGACGTCGCGACCATCGACGCCGACGGCTACATGCAGATCACCGATCGCAGCAAGGACGTGATCAAGTCCGGCGGCGAGTGGATCAGCTCGATCGACCTGGAGAACCTGGCGGTCGCACATCCCGCGGTCGCCCAGGCCGCGGTGATCGGCATCGCGCATCCGAAGTGGGACGAGCGGCCGCTGCTGGTGGTCGTGAAGAAGCCCGGCGCCGAGGTCACGAAGGAGGACCTGATCAGGTTCTACGAGGGCAAGATCGCGAAATGGTGGACGCCAGACGACGTGCAGTTCGTCGACGCGATTCCCCTCGGCGCGACCGGCAAGATCCTCAAGACGAAGCTGCGCGAGACCTTCAAGGACTACCGCTTGCCGGGCGTCTGATTCCGGTTATCATCAGCCGCAGCCGCTGCAGTCGACAGCGGCAGACGTTGCCAATACAGGAGACATGACGATGGGTACCCGTACCGCGATCTCGTTCGCGCTCGCAGCCGCCTTCGCCTCGAGCGCCGCATTCGCCCAGACGGGCACCGTCAAGGTCGCCTGGGTCGACCCCCTCTCCGGGATGATGGCGCCGCTCGGCCAGAACATGGTCCGCAGCTGGCAGTACGCCGCAGACCTCGCCAACCAGCAAAAGTGGGCCGGCGACGTCAAGTTCGAGGTCGTCCCCTTCGACAACAAGCTGAGCCCGCAGGAGAGCCTGACGGTCCTCAAGTCGATCATCGACCAGGGCATCCGCTACGTCGCGCAGGGCAACGGCTCGGGCGTCGCGATCGCGCTGGCCGACGCGATCCAGAAGCACAACGATCGCAACCCCGGCAAGGAGATCGTCTTCCTGAACTACGCCGCGGTCGACCCCTCGCTGACGAACGAGAAGTGCAGCTTCTGGCACTTCAGGCTCGACATCAACGCCGACATGAAGATGGAGGCGCTGACCGCCTTCATGGCCAAGCAGCAGAACATCAAGAAGGTCTATCTGATCAACCAGGACTACGCGTTCGGCCACTCCGTCGAGAAGGCGGCCGAAGAGTACCTGAAGCAGAAGCGCCCCGACATCCAGATCGTCGGCAAGGACCGCCATCCGCTCGCGCAGGTCCGCGACTTCGCGCCGTACGTCGCCAAGATCAAGGCCGCCGGCGCCGACACGATCATCACCGGCAACTGGGGCGCCGACCTCGCGCTGATGGTCAAGGCCGCCAACGACGCCGGCCTGACCGCCAACTTCTACACCTACTACGCCGGCACCACCGGCGTGCCGACCGCGATGGGCGCCTCGGGCGCCAACCGCGTGCGGCAGGTGTCCTACTGGCATCCGAACGATCCGCAGGTCAAGGGCCAGGACATCGTCGAGGGCTTCAAGAAGAAGTTCAACGACGACTACTACACCATGGCGACCTACACCGCGTTCAAGATGCTCGGCGACGGGATCAAGAAGGCGAAGTCGACCGAGCCGCTCAGGGTCGCGTATGCGATGGAAGGCCTGAAGTTCACCTCGCTCAACGGCGAGGTCGAGATGCGCGCGACCGACCACCAGCTGCAGCAGCCGGTCTACATCTCGACCTGGAGCAAGGTCGACGGCAAGGCCGTCAAGTACGACCAGGAGAACACCGGCTACGGCTGGAAGACCGAGGCCCGCCTCGATTCGTACGTGGCCGCACAGCCGACCTCCTGCCAGATGAAGCGGCCGGCCAAGCCCTGAGCCAGACGGCGCGCGATCGCCTCGCGCGCCGATGACGCGCGGCGCGTCCGGCCCCCGGTCGGACGCCGCCTCGCGCCCCGTGGACGCTCGTCCGCATTCCAACCGCGACTCCCGACGGCCGTGGAATTCTTCCTGATCTCGCTGCTGAACGGCGTCAGTTACGGGCTGCTGCTGTTCATGCTCGCCTCGGGCCTGACGCTGATCTTCAGCATGATGGGCGTGCTGAACTTCGCGCACGCGTCCTTCTACATGATCGGCGCGTACTTCGCGTACCAGGTCAGCACCTGGGTCGGCTTCTGGCCCGCGCTGGTCATCGCGCCGCTGCTGGTCGGGGTGCTCGGGGCGCTGGTCGAGAAGTACGGGCTGCGCCGGGTGCACAAATGGGGGCACGTGCCGGAGCTGCTGTTCACCTTCGGCCTGTCGTACATCGTCGTCGAGCTGGTGCAGATCGTCTGGGGGCGGGCGGCCGTGCCCTACCAGGTACCCGCCGAGCTCCAGGGGCCGCTGTTCACGCTGTTCACCACCTCGTTCCCGAAATACCGGGGCTTCATGATGCTGGTCGCGGTGCTGATGCTGGTCGCGATCTGGCTGATGCTCACCCGCACCCGGATCGGGCTGGTGATCCAGGCCTCGCTGACCCACCCCGAGACGGTCGAGGCGCTCGGCCACAACGTGCCGCGCGTCTTCATGCTGACCTTCGCAGGCGGCACCGCGCTCGCCGGCCTGGCCGGGGTGATCGGCGGCAACGCCTTCGTGACCGAGCCGTCGATGGCCGCCCTGGTGGGATCGATCATCTTCGTGGTCACGGTGGTCGGTGGCATGGGCTCGCTCGCCGGAGCGTTCATCGCCTCGCTGCTGATCGGCGTGATGCAGAGCTTCGCGATCGCGGTCGACTATTCCGGCATCAAGCTCGCGCAGGACATCGGCTTCACGGTCACGCCCGCCACGCCGCTGTATTCGCTGTTCCAGCTCAGCGTCTCGCAGGTGGCACCGGTGCTGCCCTACCTGCTGTTGGTGCTCATCCTGATCTTCAGGCCCAAGGGCCTGATGGGCACGCGGGAGGGCTGATCCGATGACCTCCTCCGTGCAGTCCGGGCGCCTGGTGCGCTTCCAGCCGCTGAACGTCGGCCGATGGCTCGTCTGGGGCCTGACCGCGCTGCTGTTCGCGGTCATACCGCTGATCTTCAGGTCCGGCTTCGCGATCACGCTGCTCTCGCAGATGGGCATCCTGATCGTGTTCGCACTGTCCTACAACATGATCTTCGGCCAGGGCGGGATGCTGTCCTTCGGCCACGCCGTCTATTCGGGGCTGGGCGCATTCTTCGCCATCCATTCGCTCAACTGGGTGGGGGCGGGCACGCTGCCGCTGCCGGTGTCGCTGATTCCGCTGGTGGGGGGCCTCTTCGGCGCGCTGTTCGGCGTGATCTTCGGCTACGTGACCACCAAGAAGTCGGGCACGCCGTTCGCGATGATCACGCTCGGCCTGGGCGAGATGGTGTTCGCCGCCTCGCTGATGTTCCCCGGATTCTTCGGCGGGGAGGGCGGCATCTCGAGCGACCGGGTGGTCGGTGACCCCGTCCTCGGCATCAGCTACGGGCCCGCGATCCAGGTCTACTACCTGATCGCCGTCTGGTGCTTCGTCTCGATGATCGCGATGTTCGCGTTCTCGCACACGCCGCTCGGCCGGATCTCGAACGCGGTGCGCGACAACCCGGAGCGTGCCGAGTTCCTCGGCTACAACACGCAGCGCGTGCGCTACCTGGTGCTGATCGCCTCGGCCTTCTTCGCCGGCATCTCGGGCGGGCTGGCGGCGATCAACTTCGAGATCGTCACCGCCGAGAACGTGTCGGCGCTGCGCTCGGGCGGTGTGCTGCTGGCCGCCTTCATCGGGGGCGCGATGTTCTTCTTCGGGCCGGTGATCGGTTCGGTGATCTTCGTGCTGTTCGCCGTCGCGCTCTCCGAGTGGACCAAGGCCTGGCAGTTCTACCTCGGCGTGTTCTTCGTGCTGATGGTGATGTACGCGCCGGGCGGCGTCGCGTCGCTGATCCTGATGAACCTGCGGGTCGCGAAGTACCGGCTCTTCGCGCAGCTGCGCGATCCGTACGTCGGCGTCCTGATGACCGGAGGCGTGCTGCTGATCGGCATCATCCTGGTGGTCGAGATGAGCTACCACCTGACGCTGAACTTCGCCGCCGGCTCGAAGACCGCGATCTTCGGCTTCACGATGGATGGCGCCGACCCCGCATTCTGGGTCATGGCCTTCGGGATCCTGGTCTCGGGTGCGCTGTCGTTCGAGGCGATGCGCCGGTACTTCGCCCGTGAGTGGGGCGCGGTGCAGGAGAAGATCGAGGACCAGCTTCGGCGCGAGCAGCGCGGCTGACGGACGGATGCGATGACCCCTTCCTCACTGAAGCTGTCCGGCGTTCGCAAGAGCTTCGGCAAGACCGAGATCATCCGCGGCGTCGACCTCGACATCCCGAAGGGCGAGCGCCACGCGGTGATCGGACCGAACGGCGCCGGCAAGTCGACGCTGTTCAACCTGATCTCCGGCCGGTTTCCGGTCAGCGCCGGCCGCATCGAGCTCGGCGGCCGCGACATCACCGGCAAGAAGCCGTTCGAGATCAACCGCCTGGGGCTGTCGCGCAGCTTCCAGATCACCAACATCTTCCCGAAGATGTCGGTGTTCGAGAACATCCGCTGCGCGACGCTCTATCCGCTCGGCTACAGGTATTCCTTCTGGCATCGGCTCGACGCGCTGAAGGACGCGGGTGACCGGGCCGACGACATCGTCCGCAGGATCGGCCTGAAGGCCCGCAGCGACACGATGGCCGGCCTGCTCACCTATGCCGAGCAGCGCGCGCTCGAGATCGGCATCACCGTCGCCGGCGGCGCGGAGGTGATCCTGCTCGACGAGCCGACCGCGGGCATGAGCCGCTCGGAATCGGACGCCGCGGTCGAGCTGATCCGCCGGATGACGGAGGGCAAGACCTTGGTGATGGTCGAGCACGACATGAGCGTGGTGTTCGGGCTGGCCGACCGGATCTCGGTGGTGGTGTACGGGGAGGTCATCGCCTCGGACGCGCCGGCCCGCATCCGCGAGAGCCGCGCGGTGCAGGAGGCCTACCTGGGCACGATGCTGACGGAGGACGCCCATGGCTGACGCGCTGCTGCAGGTCTCGAACCTGCACGCCTACTACGGCAAGAGCCACGTGCTGCACGGCGTGGACCTGCACGTGGGCAAGGGCGAGATCGTCAGCCTGCTGGGCCGCAACGGCGTCGGCCGCTCGACCACCGTCAAGACGGTGATGGGCCTGGTTACCGGGACCGGATCGGTGCGCTTCAAGGGCCAGGAGATCCTGGGCCTGAAGGCCTACGAGATCGCGCACAAGGGTCTGGGCTACGTGCCCGAGAACCGTGACATCTTCCCGACGCTGACGGTCGAGCAGAACCTGATCCTCGGTCTCAAGGGCAAGACCGCGGGACGCTGGTCGATGGACGACATGTACGGCATGTTCCCGCGGCTGCGCGAGCGCCAGCACACGCAGGCCGGGGTGCTGTCCGGTGGCGAGCAGCAGATGCTCACGCTGTGCCGCACGCTGATGGGCGACCCGGACCTGATCATGATCGACGAGCCGACCGAGGGCCTGGCCCCGAAGATCGTCGAACTGGTCGCGCAGTACCTCAAGGAACTCGAGCGGCGGGGGATCTCGATCCTGCTGGTCGAGCAGAAGCTCGCGATCGCGCTCGACATCTCGAGCCGCGTCTACGTGATGGGGCACGGTCACATCGTGTTCGAAGGCACCCCGACAGACCTGCGCGGCAACGCCCAGATCCGCAAGGAATGGCTGGAGGTGTGAGCGCGGCTCGTGGAGAGGGCGGCGCAGACGCCCGGTTCCACGACAGCCCGGGGCACTGCCCCGGGCGCCGCGCGAACGGCGCAGCGCGCGGAGCGCGCGAGCACAGCGCGGCTCGTGGAGAGGGCGGCGCAGACGCCCGGTTCCACGACAGCCCGGGGCACTGCCCCGGGCGCCGCGCGAACGGCGCAGCGCGCGGAGCGCGCGAGCACAGCCCGAAGCCCTGTACGCGCCCGCCATCTTCCTTCGGTATAGTGGCGGGCGAAACGAAGAGAACGGGCAGGCCGAGCCTCCGCCCGTTTTTTGCATCCCAATAAAAGCACGACCGTTCGTTTTCCGAGGAGCCGCTCACCCATGTCCCAAGCCAGCTACCGCCAGGATGGCGAGATCGCCGTCATCACGATGGAGAACCCGCCGGTCAACGGCCTCGGGTTCGACCTGCGCACCGGCATCGACGCCTGTGTCCGCCGCGCGATGGCCGACGCCTCGGTCAAGGCCGTCGTGCTGACCGGCACCGCGCGCGCCTTCTCCGGCGGCGCCGACATCCGAGAGTTCAACTCGCCGAAGTCGACCGCCTCGCCCAACCTGATGGAGCTGATCACGCTGATCGAGGGCGCCGACAAGCCCGTGGTCGCCGCGGTCGGTGGCCTGGCGCTCGGCGGTGGCAACGAGCTCGCGCTCGGCTGCCACTACCGGGTCTGCGCGCCCGGCACGATGATCGGCCTGCCCGAGGTGAACCTCGGCCTGCTGCCCGGTGCCGGCGGCACCCAGCGGCTGCCACGCGTGGTCGGTGCCGCCAAGGCGCTCGACATGATCGTCAGTGGCGCGCCGATCAAGTCCGAGGAGGCCTTCAAGCTCGGCTACTGCTCGAAGCTCGTCGAGGGCGACCTGGTCGCCGGCGCGGTGGCGTTCGCGCGCGAGGTGCTCGCCTCGGGCGCGGCCCGTCCGAAGATCCGCGACAAGGCGGTGGACCCCGCGTCGATGCCAGGCGGGGCCGATGCCTTCTTCGCCCAGGCCCGCGAGCAAATCGCCAAGACCTACCGCGGCTACCCCGCGCCGATGAAGAACCTCGAGTGCGTCGAGGCGGCGGTCAAGAAGCCTTTCGACGAAGGCATGATGGTCGAGCGCACGCTGTTCGAGGAGCTGCTGCGCTCCACCGAGTCGGCGTCGCTGCGCCACGCGTTCTTCGCCGAGCGCGCCGCGGCCAAGATCCCCGATGTGCCCGAGGACACGCCCACCCGTCCGGTCAAGTCGGCGGCGGTGATCGGCGCCGGCACGATGGGCGGCGGCATCACCATGAACTTCCTGAACGCCGGCATCCCTGTCACGCTGCTCGAGACGAAGCAGGACGCGCTCGATCGCGGCATCGCGACCATCCGCAAGAACTACGAGGGCACGGCGAAGAAGGGCCGGATGACCCAGGAGCAGGTCGAGCAGCGGATGGCGATGATCACGCCGACGCTGTCCTATGCGGCCCTCGCGCAGGCCGATATCGTCGTCGAGGCGGTGTTCGAGGACATGGCCGTCAAGCAGACCGTCTTCGAGACGCTCGACGCGACGATGAAGCCGGACGCCATCCTCGCCTCCAACACCTCCACGCTCGACGTCGACCGGATCGCGGGCTTCACCAAGCGTCCGCAGGACGTGATCGGCACGCATTTCTTCTCGCCGGCCAACGTCATGCGCCTGCTCGAGATCGTGCGCGGCAAGGCGACGGCCAAGGACGTGCTCGCCACCACGATGGCGCTGTCGAAGAAGATCAAGAAGGTCGGGGTCGTCTCCGGCGTCTGCGACGGCTTCATCGGCAACCGGATGATCGAGCAGTATTCGCGCCAGGCGGGCTTCCTGCTCGAGGAAGGCTGCACGCCGCAGCAGGTCGACGGCGCGCTCGAGCGCTTCGGCTTCGCGATGGGGCCGTTCCGCATGGGCGACCTGGCAGGCAACGACGTGGGCTGGTACATCCGCAAGCGCCGCTACCTCGAGAAGCCGGACCTGCGCTACAGCAAGACCGCTGACCTGCTCTGCGAGATGGGCCGCTACGGCCAGAAGACGTCGGCCGGCTGGTACGACTACAAGCCGGGCGACCGCACCGCCTACCCGTCGGCGGTCGTCGAGACGATGCTGGTCGAGGAGCGCGCGCGCCTGGGCGTGACGCCGCGCCAGGTGTCGGACGAGGAGATCGTCCACCGGCTGCTGTTCGCGATGGTCAACGAAGCCGCCTACATCCTCGAGGAAGGCATCGCGATGCGCGCCTCGGACATCGACATCATCTACCTGACCGGCTATGGCTTCCCGCGCTACCGCGGCGGGCCGATGTTCTACGCCGACACGGTCGGGCTGCCGAAGGTGGTCGAGATCATGAACGGCTTCGCGGCCAACCCGAACGCCGATCCGTCGTTCTGGAAGCCGGCGCCGCTGCTCGCGAAGCTGGCCGCCGCCGGCAAGCGCTTCAACGGCTGACCCCCCGACACACCGAATCACCGAATCACGATTCCACACGGAGCATTTCCATGCGTGAAGCAGTCATCGTTTCCACCGCCCGCACCGGTCTCGCGAAATCCTGGCGCGGCTCGCTCAACATGACCCACGGCGCGACCATGGGCGGCCATGCCGTCAAGGCGGCGCTCGAGCGCGCCGGCATCGAGGCCGCCGAGGTCGAGGACGTGATCATGGGCTGCGCGAACCCCGAGGGCGCGACCGGCTCGAACATCGCGCGCCAGATCGCG
Source organism: Burkholderiales bacterium (assembly GCA_026399835.1). GTDB lineage: Bacteria > Pseudomonadota > Gammaproteobacteria > Burkholderiales > Burkholderiaceae_E > UBA4615. The sequence goes on from JAPLQE010000070.1 coordinate 32,947, forward strand.
CTGGCGGCCGGCTGCCCGGTCAGCGTCTCGGGCATGACCGTCAACCGCTTCTGCTCGTCGGGCCTGCAGACCATCGCGCTGGCCGCCCAGCGGATCGTGGCGGGCGAGGGTGACGTGTTCGTCGCCGGCGGCGTCGAGTCGATCTCGCTGGTGCAGAACGACGCCAACAAGAAGGACCTGATCGACCCCTGGCTCAAGGCGAACAAGCCCGAGATCTACTGGCCGATGCTGCAGACCGCCGAGACCGTGGCCAAGCGCTACGGCATCGCGCGCGAGGCGCAGGACCGCTACGGCGTGCAGAGCCAGCAGCGTGCCGCTGCCGCCGCCGCCGCCGGCAAGACCCGCGACGAGATCGCGCCGATGAAGGTGACGATGAAGGTCGTCGACAAGCAGACCGGCGTCGAGACGACCAAGGACGGCCTGCTCGACCGCGACGAGGGCATCCGCGGCGACACCACCTACGAAGGCGTCTCGCAGATCCGGCCGGCGATCGAGGGCGGCGTGATCGCCGCCGGCAACGCCAGCCAGTTCTCGGACGGCGCGGGCGCGTGCGTGCTGATGGAGCGCAGCCTCGCCGAGAAGCGCGGCCTGCCGATCCTCGGCGCCTTCCGCGGCTTCGCGGTCGCCGGCTGCGAGCCGGACGAGATGGGCATCGGCCCGGTCTACGCCGTCCCGAAGCTGCTGGCCCGCCACGGGCTGACGGTCAAGGACATCGACCTGTGGGAGCTGAACGAGGCGTTCGCGGTGCAGGTGCTGTACATCCGCGATCATCTCGGCATCGACAACGACCGGCTCAACGTCAACGGCGGCGCGATCGCGGTCGGCCATCCGTACGGCGTGTCGGGCCAGCGCCTGACCGGCCACCTGCTGATCGAGGGCAAGCGCCGCGGCGCGAAGCTCGGCGTGGTGACGATGTGCATCGGCGGCGGCATGGGTGCCGCGGGCCTGTTCGAGATCGCCTGAGGTGAGGGCGATGCGGCACGGGCCGGCCGCGGCCATGGCCGTGGCCGCGGCGGTCCTCGCCGCGGCGTTTCCGCTCGGTGCGGCGGCCCAGCCGTCGCCCGAGCGGCTCAAGGCGGCTGTGACGGCTGTGAAGCCCGCCGCCGTCGAGACGATGCAGGCGCTGGCGAACATCGAGACCGGCTCGGGCCACGGCCCCGGCCTGGCGCAGATGGCGCGGCTGCTCTCGGAGCGGCTGCGCGCGCTGGGCGCCCAGGTCGAGCTGGTGCCGGCCGAGCCGAGCGTCGGCAGCAACGTCGTCGGACGGTTCGCCGGCAGCGGCACGCGCTCGCTGATGCTGATCGCCCACTACGACACCGTGCACCCGCCGGGCAGCCTGGCGCGCGAGCCGGTGCGCATCGAGGGCAACCGGCTCTACGGGCCGGGTGTCGGCGACTCCAAGGGCGGCATCGCGCTGATGCTGCACGCGCTGCAGATCCTGAAGGACGCGGGCTGGAACGGCTGGGGCCGCCTGACGGTGGTGTTCAACCCGGACGAGGAGATCGGCTCGCGGGGCTCGGGTCCGCTGATCCAGAAGCTCGCTGCGGAGCACGACACGGTGCTGTCGTTCGAGCCGACGCTGGCGATCCGCGACTCGGTGCTGACCGGCGCCTCGGGCACCGCGAACGGCGTGCTCGAGGTGAAGGGCCGGGCGGCGCACGCGGGGGTCGAGCCCGCGGCCGGGCGCAACGCGCTGGTCGAGCTGGCCCATCAGATCGTGCAGCTGTCGGACCTCTCGATGCCCGAGCGTGGCGTCAGCATGCACTGGACCGTCGGGCAGGCGGGCGACAAGCGCAACGTGATCCCGGACGCGGCGAGCGCGACCGCCGACATCCGGATGGTCGACATGGCGGGCCTCAAGACCCTCGAGGACGCGGTTCGCGAGCGCATCGCGAAGAAGCGCGTGCCCGACACCGAGGTCAGCTTCCGCATCGACGTGAACCGCCCGGCGTTCAAGGGTGACGCGAAGACGGACGTGCTGGTCGCCCGCGCCCAGGCGATCTACCGCGAGATCGGCCGGGACCTGAACGTGGTGGGCAGCACCGGCGGCGGAACCGACGCGGGCTATGCGCAGGCGGGCGGGCGGGCGGCGGTGCTCGAGAGCCTGGGCATGCCCGGGATGGGGTTCCATGCGAAGGCAGAGTGGGTCGACCTCGACAAGGTCGAGGCGCGCCTGTACCTGGCCACGCGAATGATCGTCGAGGCGTCGCGCTGAGCGGCCCGCGGCAAGAAGGACGGCATCCATGGACTCGAAGCTGCTGAACCCCCGCGACCTGGCTTTCCTGCTGTACGAGTGGCTCGACATCGAGCGGTTGTGCACGCGAGCCCGCTATGCCGACCACTCGCGCGAGACCTTCGACGCGGCGCTCGACACCAGCGCGCGGATCGCCACCGATCACTTCAAGCCGATCAACAAGCTGCTCGATGCCGAGGAGCCGAGCTTCGACGGCGAGCGCGTGCACACGCCCGCGCCGCTCGCCGCAGCGCTCAAGGTCTTCAATGAAGCGGGCCTGATCGCCGCGGGCAACGACTACGAGCATGGCGGCATGCAGCTGCCGGTGACCGTCGCGAAGGCCTGCTTCGCCTGGTTCAACGCGGCGAGCGTGGCCGGCGTCGGCTACCCGTTCCTGACCCAGGGCAACGCGAACCTGCTGCTGGCGCACGGCACCGACGCGCAGAAGGCCCGCTGGGTGCCCGAGCTGCTGTCGGGGCGCTTCTACGGGACGATGTGCCTGTCCGAGCCGCAGGCCGGCTCCTCGCTGTCCGACATCCGCACCCGCGCCGAGCCGCGCGAGGACGGCAGCTACCGGCTGTTCGGCAACAAGATGTGGATCTCGGCCGGGGAGCACGAGCTCTCCGAGAACATCGTGCACCTGGTGCTCGCCAAGATCCCGGGTCCGGACGGCAAGCTGATTCCGGGCACGAAGGGCATCTCGCTGTTCCTCGTGCCCAAGAAGCTGCTGCGCGACGACGGCTCGGTCGGCGAGCGCAATGACGTGACGCTCGCGGGCCTCAACCACAAGATGGGCTTCCGGGGCACGACCAACACGCTGCTGAACTTCGGCGAGGGGCGCTTCAGCCCCGGCGGCGAAGCGGGTGCGATCGGGTGGCTGGTCGGCGAGGCGGGGCGCGGCCTGGCCTGCATGTTCCACATGATGAACGAGGCGCGGATCGGCGTCGGCCTGGGTGCGGCGTGCCTGGGCTACACCGGCTACCTGCACGCGCTCGACTACGCGCGCAACCGCCCGCAGGGCCGCCCGCCGCAGGCCAAGGACCCGGCCACGCCGCAGGTGCCGATCGTCGCGCATGCCGACGTGCGCCGCATGCTGCTCGCCCAGAAGGCCTATGCCGAGGGCGGCTTGGCGCTGTGCCTGTACTGCTCGCGGCTCGTCGACGACGAGCAGACCGGCGACGAGGCCGAGCGCGAGCGGGCGCACTGGCTGCTCGAGCTGCTGACGCCGATCGTCAAGAGCTGGCCCTCGCAGTGGTGCCTGGAGGCCAACTCGCTGGCGATCCAGGTGCACGGCGGCTATGGCTACACGCGCGACTACGACGTCGAGCAGTTCTACCGCGACAACCGCCTGAACCCGATCCACGAGGGCACCCACGGCATCCAGGCACTGGACCTGCTCGGCCGCAAGATGGTCATCGGCCAGGGCAGGGCGGCGATGCTGTTCGCCGGCGAGATCGAGGACTGCGCCGGTCGGGCCGCCGCGCTCGCCGCACAGGGCGCCGACGGCGAGGCGCTCGCGGCGATGGGCCGGCAGCTCGCCGCCGCCGCATCCCGCGTGTTCGCCACGGTGCGCAGGCTGCACGCGGTGGGCGATCTCGACGTCACGCTCGCGAACGCAGCGGTCTTCCTCGAGGCTTTCGGCCACGTCGTGGTCGCCTGGCAGTGGCTCGAGCAGGCCATGGTGGCGCAGGCGGCCACGCCGGCGACCGACGCCGACCGCGACTTCTACGCGGGCAAGCGGCAGGCCGCGCGCTACTTCTTTCGCTGGGAACTGCCCAAGGTCGGCCCGATGCTCGACCTGCTCGACTCGATCGACACCACCGCGCTCGACATGCGCGACGCGTGGTTCTGAACTTCTTTCCGGAGCGCCCATGTCCGTTCGCAGCAGGTTCGACCTCACCGGCCGCAAGGCGATCATCACCGGGGGCTCGCGCGGCCTCGGCCTGCAGATCGCCGAGGGACTGGGCGAGATGGGCGCGGAGGTGCTGCTGACCGCCCGCAAGGCCGACGAGCTCGAGCAGGCCGTCGCGCACCTGAAGGCGATGGGCGTCAAGGCCTCGGCGATCCCCGCCGACATGAGCCGCACCGACGCGGTGGTGCCGTTCGCCGAGGCCGCGCTCGCCCGGCTCGGCGAGGTCGACATCCTGGTCAACAACGCCGGGGCCAACTGGGCCGCGCCGATGGAGGACTATCCGCTCGAGGCCTGGCTCAAGCTGCTGACGGTCAACCTCACCAGCGTGTTCCTGCTCACGCAGACGATCGGCAGGCGCTCGATGATCCCGCGCCGCCGGGGCAAGATCCTGACCGTCGCGTCGATCGCAGGCCTGCGCGGCAACCGCCCCGACGAGGGCGAGATGATCGGCTACAACACGACCAAGGGCGGTCTGGTGAACTTCACCCGGACGCTGGCCGCCGAATGGGGCGAGCACGACATCAACGTCAACGCGCTCGCCCCCGGGTTCTTCGAGACCAAGATGACCCGCGGGCTGCTCGCGAAGGTCGGGAACGAGCTGGCCGCGCACGCGCCGCTCGGACGGCTCGGCGACGAGGAGGACCTCAAGGGCCCCGCGGTGCTGCTGTGCTCCGACGCCGGCAAGCACATCACCGGCCAGATCCTCGCCGTCGACGGCGGGGTCATGGCCGCATGACGGCGGGCGCACGCCACGACATGCAGTTCCCCGACGGCAAGCGGCGCCGCATCCCGTTCCTCGACCACCTGGGCGTCGAGCTGGTCGCCTTCGGTCAGGGCCGCGCCGAGCTCGCGATCACCGTGCGCCCGGAGCTGTGCAACTCGATGCAGGTCGCCCACGGCGGCGTGCTGATGACGGTGCTCGACGCAGCGCTGGCGATCGCCGGGCGCGCCTCGCACACCGACGACTACGACGCCCCGATCAACACCATCACGGTCGAGATGAAGACCAGCTTCATCCGACCGGGCGCCGGCCGCCTGACGGTCAGGGCCGAGTGCGTGCACAAGGCGTCGACGCTGATGTTCTGCGAGGGCGAGGCCCGCGATGATCAGGGCCGGCTGGTGGCGCGCGCCAACGGAACCTTCAAGCTGTGGATACCCAGGACCGGCTCGGCAGAACGGCCGGCGGACGGCTGAGCCTGCGGCGAGCACGGCTCGCCGCAGGCTCAGCGACCGTCGCCGATAGGCGGCGGGCTACTGCTCCCAGAACATGAATCCGCCGAGAGGCGGCTGAACATACCGAACGAGGAGACTCCCCATGACCACCTACCGCCGCATCGTCCTGGCCGCCCGCCCCGAGGGCGCGGTGAAGCCCGAGCATTTCCGTCTCGAGGAACGGCCCGTCCCAGCGGTGCCCGACGGCCACCTGCTGGTGCGCAACCGCTTCATGTCGCTCGACCCGTACATGCGCGGCGCGATGAACGACCGCAAGTCGTACCGCCAGCCGCAGGCGATCGGCGAGACCATGGTCGGCGGCACCGTCGGCGAGGTCGTCGAGAGCCGGCATCCGAAGTTCAAGGTCGGCGACGTCGTCGTCGGCGGCTTCGGCTGGCAGGAGATCGGCCTGTCGGACGGTGGCGGCGGCCTGCGCCGCGTGGACGCGTCGAAGGTGCCGATGCAGGCCTTCCTCGGCGTGGCGGGCATGCCGGGCGTCACCGCCTGGGTCGGCCTGAACCGGATCATCACGCCGAAGGCCGGTGAGACCGTCGTGGTATCGGCCGCCTCGGGCGCCGTCGGATCGGTCGTCGGGCAGCTCGCCAAGGCGCAGGGCTGCCGGGTCGTCGGCGTCGCGGGCGGGGCCGCCAAGTGCGCGACGGTCGTCGAGGACTTCGGCTTCGACGCCTGCGTCGACTACAAGGCCGGCCGCCTGCAGGCCGACCTCGCCGCCGCGACGCCCGACGGCGTCGACGGCTACTTCGAGAACGTCGGCGGCGCCGTGCTCGACGCGGTGCTCGCGCGGATGAACGCCTTCGGGCGCATCGCGGTCTGCGGCCTGATCGCCGGCTACAACGACGAACCGATCCCGGTGAACGAGTTCCGCTCGGTGCTGACCAACCGCCTGAAGATCCAGGGCTTCATCGTCTCCGAGGTGCCCGATGCCTGGCCGCCGGCGCTGGCCGAGCTCGCCGCGCGGGTCGCCGACGGCTCGCTGAAGTACAAGGAAACCGTCGCGCGCGGGATCGCCTCGGCGCCCGCCGCCTTCATCGGCCTGCTGCGCGGGGAGAACCTCGGCAAGCAGCTGGTCTCGCTCGACTGAGCACCGACCGACCCGTCGCACTCTGCACACCCCAGGGAGAACAGAACATGAACGCACCGCAGACCTCGATCCGTTCGCAGGTGTCCGAGCAGGAATGGCAGCTGCGCGTCGACCTCGCCGCCTGCTACCGGCTGATCGCGCTGCACGGATGGGACGACCTCGTCTTCACGCACATCTCGGCCAAGATCCCCGGCCCCGAACACCACGTCCTCATCAACCCGTATGGCCTGATGTTCGACGAGATCACCGCCTCGTCGCTGGTGAAGATCGACATGGCCTGCGCGCCGGTGATGCCGACGCCGTACCGGGTGAACCCGGCCGGCTTCGTGATCCACAGCGCGATCCACGAGGTCCGCGAGGATGCCGGCTGCGTGCTGCACACCCACACCCGCGCGGGCGTCGCGGTGTCGGCGCAGAAGCGCGGGCTGCTGCCGATCTCGCAGCAGGCCACGGTCATCATGCAGTCGCTGGCCTACCACGACTACGAGGGCATCGCGGTCCGCGACGACGAGAAGGCACGCCTGCAGTCGCACCTGGGCTCGGCCAACTACCTGATGCTGCGCAACCACGGCCTGCTGACCGTCGGCCGCTCGATCGGGGATGCGTTCCTCTACATGTACACCTTCGAGTCCGCCTGCCAGGCGCAGATCGGCGCGATGGCCGGCGGCACGGAGCTCATCGAGGTGGGCGACGCGGTGCTCGACACCGTCCGCCATGCGCTCGGCGTGCAGCGCAACGTGCTGCCGACCGATCAGGTCTTCGCCGCCCTCAAGCGCAAGCTCGACCGCCGCAACCCGGGCTACGACCAGTGAACGGACCCCGCATCCGGGGAGACGCCCGATGAAGACATTCGCAGGCAAAGTCGCGGTCATCACCGGCGCGGGCAGCGGCTTCGGCCGCGAGTTCGCCCGCACGGGGGCCGCGCTCGGCATGAAGCTCGCACTGGCCGACGTGCAGGCCGACGCGCTGGCGGCAACGGTCGCCGAGCTCGAGGGGCAGGGCGCGCAGGTGTTCGGCGAGACGGTCGACGTCTCGAGGGCCGAGGATGTGGAGCGGCTCGCCGCCCGCACGCTGGACACCTTCGGCGGCGCCCATCTGCTCTTCAACAACGCGGGCGTCGCCGTCGGCGGCCTCGCCTGGGAGAGCTCGACCCGCGACTGGGAATGGGTGCTCGGGGTGAACGTCTGGGGCGTGATCCACGGCGTGCGCGTCTTCACGCCGATCATGCTCGCGCAGGGCGGCGAGGCGCACATCGTCAACACCGCCTCGGTCGCCGGGCTGGTGAACCCGCAGATGATGGCGGCCTACAACGTCAGCAAGCACGCGGTGGTGTCGCTGTCGGAGACCCTGCACCACGACCTGAAGCTGGTCGGCAGCTCGGTCGGCGTGTCGGTGCTGTGTCCGGCGTTCGTGCCGACCGGCATCAACGCGTCCGACCGCAACCGGCCGGCGGATCTGGCCAACGACGCGCCGCCGACCGCCTCGCAGGCGGCCCTCAAGGCCCAGCTCGACAAGGCCGTCACCTCGGGCAAGATCACCGCACCGCAGGTCTCGTCGATGACCTTCGATGCGATCCGCGAGGAGCGCTTCTACGTGATCACGCACGAGAAGATGATGCCGTCGATCGAACTGCGCCTGCAGGACGTTGTGCAGCGGCGCAACCCGAGCGATCCGTTCAGCTACAAGCCCGACGTGGCGGTCGGCAAGAAGGGCTGAGCCATGATGACCACCGCCCCCGGCGTGCGGACCGGCCGCTTCGTCGAGGTCCAGCCGGGCGTCCGGCTGCACTGCGCCGAGGCGGGCCGGCCGGGTGCGCCGCTGATCCTCTTCGTCCATGGGTTTCCCGAGTTCTGGTACACGTGGAAGGACGTGCTGCCGGCGTTTGCGGACCGCTGGCATGCGGTGGCGCCCGACCTGCGGGGCTTCAACCTGTCGGACAAGCCCGATGACGTGAAGGCCTACCGGGCCGATCGGCTGGTCGCCGACCTCGACGGACTGATCCGGGGCCTCGGCCACGAACACGCGGTGGTCGTCGCGCACGACTGGGGCGGCGCCGCCGCCTGGACCTTCGCGATCGCCATGCCGCATCGCGTCTCGAAGCTGGTCATCCTCAACGCGCCGCATCCGGTGCCGTTCGCCCGGCTGCTCGCCGAGGATCCGGCGCAGCAGGCCGCGAGCGCCTACATGAACTGGCTGCGCAAGCCAGGCGCCGAGGGCGCGCTGGCGAAGGACGATTTCGCCCTGTTCGACCGGTTCTTCGTCGGCATCTCCCCGGCGCCCTGGTTCGACGCGGCCACCCGGGCGGCCTATCACGAGGCCTGGTCGCAGCCGGGCGCGCTCACCGGCGGGCTGAACTACTACCGGGCCTCGCCGCTCCATCCTCCGGAGGGCGACGACCCCGGGGCGAAGCGCCTGAAGCTCGATCCGAAGGACTTCGTCGTGCGGGTGCCGACACTGGTGATCTGGGGCGAACGCGACCACGCATTGCTGCCGACGCTGCTCGACGGTCTGGAGACGCTGGTGCCCGAGCTGACCGTGCAGCGCCTGCCCGAGTGCTCGCACTGGCTGACGCACGAGGCGCCCGAGCGCGTCGCCGAGCTGATCCGCGGCTTCGTCGGCGAGGGCGCGTGAGGCCGGGGCTCGACGCGCAGGTGGCGCAGCTGCTCGCCTGGGTCGCGCGGGCCGGCGGGCCGTCCTACCCGGAGCTCGGCGCGGCCGCCGCGCGGGCGCACTACGAACGGGTCGCGACCACGCTGGACATCGGGCCCGCCGAGCTCGCCTCGGTCGAGGACCTGCAGGTCGCGCTCCCGGGCCGGACCCTGCGCGTGCGCCACTACGTGCCGCGCGAGCACGGCTGGGCCGAACCGATGCCGGCCCTGCTGTTCTTCCACGGCGGCGGCTTCACGATCGGGTCGGTCGACACGCACGACCGCGTCTGCCGCATGCTCGCCGCTCGGGCCGACTGTGTCGTGCTGTCGGTCGACTACCGGCTCGCGCCCGAGCACCGCTTTCCGGCCGCAGCCGACGATGCCTTCGAGGTGCTCGACTGGGCCCGGCGCGAGAGCGGTGCGCTGGGCATCGATCCCGCGCGGCTGGCGGTCGGCGGCGACAGCGCAGGCGGCACGCTCGCGACCGCCTCGGCGATCCACGCCCGCGACCGCGGCTGGCCCCTGGTGCTGCAGCTGCTGATCTACCCCGGTGTCGCAGGACGTCAGTCGAGCGCCTCGCACCGCGACTTCGGCCACGGCTTCCTGCTCGACCACGACGTGGTCGCATGGTTCTTCGCCAACTACGTCCGCGACGACGCCGATCGGGACGACTGGCGCTTCTCGCCGATCTCGCATCGGGACCTGCGCGGCGTGGCGCCGGCCTGGATGGCGATCGCCGGCTTCGACCCGCTGCGCGACGACGATCGTGCCTACGCGGCGAAGCTGAGCGCGGCAGGCGTGCCCGTGGCGATGCACGAATACCCCGGCATGGTCCACGCGTTCTTCCAGCACGGCGGCTTCGTACCGACCGCGCGGCGCGCGCACGCCGATGCGGTCACCGCGCTGCGCCGCGCCTTCGGCACGGCCTGAGCATGGCAGGCGCAGGCGTCATCGCGCTGCGCATCGGCGACTGGTCGACGCTTCGGCCCGCGGCCGAGATCGTCCGTCGCGCGGTCTTCGTCGTCGAGCAGGCGCTGCCCGAGGCCGAGGAGTTCGATGCCGACGACCCGCGTTCCATCCATGCGGTCGCCTTCGAGGGCAGCGTGCCGGTGGCCACCGGGCGCCTGCTGCCCGATGCTCGGATCGGGCGGATGGCGGTGCTGGCACCCTACCGGCGAAGCGGGGTGGGCGGGCGGATCCTGGTGCAGCTGATCGAGCTGGCCGCAGCCCGTGGCGACGGGACACTGACGCTGTCGTCGCAGGCCTACGTCCGCGACTTCTACGCCCGGCACGGTTTCGTCGCCGAGGGCGAGCTCTACGACGACTCGGGCATCCCGCACCAGACGATGCGCCTGCGGCTTCGCTGAGCGAGGCACAGGCCCGGCGACGGACTCAGCCCTGCCGCGCCCCCGCCAGCGGCGCGAAGACTTCGACGTGCCGAGCGCCGCGAGCCAGCGCAGCCGCCCCGCTCGAGGCCGCCGCGGCGTCCAGCCGGTCGAGCCAGCCCGTCAGCGTGCGCGGCGGCACACCCGGCCAGACCTCCATCCAGGTGGCGCGCGGCGATCCGTCGCGCTGCACGAGCTCGGGGCGGCACAGCAGGCGCGGACGCTCGGAGGCGGCGTCGGAGCCGCCGCTCGCCATCGCCTCGCCCAGGCGCCCGAACGCCGCCAGCACCCGGGCGGCATCGGCCGGATCGGCCTCGAACCAGACGTAGACCTCGAGCGCCACCGCCGCGTTCCGCGGCTCGGTCAATCGATCGCCCGCAACGGGTAGGGCAGGGCGCGTGGCGCCAGCAGGCGTTCACCGGCGAGCACTGGCCCGGCCTCCACCGCGGCCACCTGCGACTCGAACAGCAGGTCGAATCCGCCGGCGCCGTCGGGCGCGGCCAGCACCACCTGGCCGCAGGGCTCGCCGCCGCCCGCCGGGAGGACGTCGCTGCCCGGCTCGGGCGGCAGGCCGTCGCCGTGGGCGGCGAACATCCTGCGCTTGAGCTTGCCCAGGTACTGGCTGCGCGCGACGATCTCCTGGCCCGGATAGCAGCCCTTGCGGAAGTTCACGCCATCGACCGACTCGAAGTTGAGCATCTGCGGGACGAACAGCTCCGAGGTGCCGGGCACGATCCGCGGGATCCCCGCCAGGACTTCCGTGCGCCGCCACGCTGCGCCCGAGACCGGTGCCGCAACCGCGACGATCGCCCTCCAGGCCGACCCGGCCTGCGCCGCGGGCACGACAAGCAGCCAGCGCGGGCGCTCGGGTGCGCCAGCCTCGGCAGGCATCGGCGGCAGCCCGACGAGGTGGGCACCCTCGCCCGATGCCGCAGCGTCGGCGGACGGCACCCCCAGCCCCAGAGCCTGCGCCGCCGCGGTCGCCGCCGGCTCGCCGCACAGCCCGAAGAGCACCTGGGCATCGCTCGCATCGGCGACCTTGGCTTTCGTGCGCATCACATACATCGACAGCCGCTTGGCCAGCGGCTGCGCGAGCGGGCGCGAGACGGTCAGCAGGATCGACGACGCGTCGCGCCAATACCGGAAGGTCGACAGCAGCCGGCCCTTGGCCGTGCAGTAGCCCGCCCAGCGGGCGGTCCCCTGGGTGAGGTGCTCGACGTCGTTGGTGAGCTGCGCATGCAGGAACGCAGCCGCCTGCTCGCCGGTGACGCTCAGCAGGCCGAGATCGGACAGGGGCGCGGCGAAGGAGCCGCCGGGCACGCTGTCCGCACCCACCGCGATCGCGGGGCCCCAGGCATCAACGGTGACCGCCCCTCCGAGCTCGAGGGCGAGACGTTCGACCGCATCGGCGGACCAGGCGGGCAGCGGGGCAGGGATCGGCATGCGGGCTATTATAGGCAGCCCCTTTTCCCCGCCCACGATGAAACGATTCCTCGCCACGGCCTTGCTGGGGCTCGCCGTGCTCGCAGCCGCCGCGGGATGGACGTGGTGGCAGTACGAGCGTGCGCCGCTGACCTTCTCCGCGCCCGAACTGCAGGTCGAGATCGAGCGCGGCACGGCCGGCCAGGCGGTCGGCGCCGCGCTGCGCCGGCAGGGCATCGAGGTGCCCGGATGGCTGTTCTCGCTCGCGCTGCGCCTGCGCGGCGACGCACCGAAGATCCGCGCCGGAAACTACGAGCTCGCCTCGCCGCTGACGCTGCGCCAGCTGCTCGACCGGCTGACCCGCGGCGACGTCTCGCTGCGCGACGTCACCTTCATCGAAGGCTGGACCTTCCGTCAGATGCGCGCCGCGCTCGCCCGCAACCCGGACCTCAAGCACGACACCGAGGGGCTGTCCGACCTCGAGGTGCTCGCGCTCGTCGGCGCCACCGAGCCCCATCCCGAGGGCCTGTTCGCGCCGGACACCTATGCGTTCGCCCGCGGCTCGAGCGAGGCCGAGGTGCTGCGCCGCGCGTATCGACTGCAGCGCCAGGTGCTGCAGGCCGCCTGGGACGCCCGGATGGCGCGCCCCGAGCCGCCGCCGCCATACAGGTCGCCGTACGAGGCCCTGATCATGGCCTCGATCGTCGAGAAGGAAACCGGCCGCGAGTCGGACCGGCCGAAGGTCGCCGCGGTCTTCGTCAACCGCCTCAGGCGCGGCATGATGCTGCAGAGCGACCCGACCACCATCTACGGCCTGGGCGAGGCCTTCGACGGCAACCTGCGACGACGCGACCTGCTCGCCGACACGCCGTACAACACCTACACCCGGACCGGGCTCACGCCGACGCCGATCGCGATGCCCGGCCGGGCCTCGATCGCCGCCGCCCTCGATCCGGCCTCGATCCCGGCGCTCTACTTCGTGGCGCGCGGGGACGGCAGCAGCGAGTTCTCCAACGACCTCGCCGCGCACAACCGGGCGGTTGCCCGCTACCAGAAGCGGGGGACACCATGAGCGGAGAGGGGCGCTTCGTCACCTTCGAGGGCATCGACGGCGCCGGCAAGAGCAGCCACGTAGCGTGGTTCGCCGAGCGGCTGCGCGAGCGCGGCCTCCGGGTGGTGGTCACCCGGGAACCGGGCGGCACGGAACTGGCCGAGGCGATCCGCGACTGGGTGCTGAACCGACCGATGTCGATGCGCGTCGAGGCGCTGCTGGTCTTCGCGGCCCGCCAGGACCACCTCGACCGCCTGATCAGGCCGGCGCTCTCCGAAGGGACCTGGGTGGTCTGCGACCGGTTCACCGACTCCACCGTCGCCTACCAGGGCGGCGGACGCGGGATGCCGCTCGAGGACATCGCCACGCTCGAGCGCTGGGTCCATCCCGACCTGCAGCCCGACCGGACCTACCTGTTCGACCTCGACCCGGAGACCGCCGCCCGCCGTCGCCAGGCGGTGAGGGCGGCCGACCGGTTCGAGTCGGAGGCGGTCGCGTTCTTCCAGCGGGTGCGCGACGCCTATCTCGCGCGGGCCGCCCAGTCCCCCGCCCGCTTCCTTCGGCTGGACGGGCTGTTGCCGATCGAGACGATCCGTTCCCGACTCGTTGCCGACCTGTCCACTTCATCCACCTTCTGAATAAAGCGCGCCAAACCAATGATCGAGCGGGAATATCCCTGGCATACCGACCCGCTCCGGCGTGAACTCGCCGATGCCGACCGGATGCCGCACGCGCTGCTGCTGCTCGGCACGCCCGGCATCGGCAAGACGCGCTACCTGCACGCGCTCGCGGCTGCACTGCTGTGCGAGTCGCCCGCCGCCGACCGCCGCGCCTGCGGCCGCTGTGATGCCTGCGGTTGGGTCGCGGCGGGCACCCATCCGGACCTGCGTGTCCTGACCTATCCGGTCGACGAGGATGGCAAGGTCGGCAAGGAGATCAAGGTCGACCAGGTGCGCGCGCTGTCGGACTTCCTCGTCGTCTCCGGGCATCGGGGCGGGCGCCGCGTGGTGCTGATCGACCCGGCGGACGCGATGAACGCGGTCACCGCCAACACCTTGCTCAAGACCCTGGAGGAGCCCGGCGACGGGCTGGTGTTTGTGCTGGCGAGCTCGCGTCCGGATGCGATCCCGGCGACGATACGCTCGCGCTGCCAGGTGCGCGTGCTGGAGGGGCCGGGGATGGAAGTCGCCAGCGCCTGGGTGCAGGGCGAGACCGGGTGCACGTCGCACGACGCCGGCAGCTGGCTGGCGATGGCGGGCGGTGCGCCGTTGCATGCGACCCAGTTCGCAGAGCCCGGCCGGGCCGCCGCCCATCGGGCCATGCTGGAAGCGATCGCCTCGCTGCCGGAGACTCCTCCCGAGGTCGCCGCCGATGTGCTGCATCGGGTGGATGCCCGTCAGTGGTTGCCGGTGATGCAGCGCTGGCTGATGGACATCGGCCGCTGTGGCACCGGTGCCGAGCCGCGGTACTTCCCGGCGCTCGGTGCCCGGCTCGCTGAGCTCGCGAAGCGGACCGATCCCGCCGCGCTGGCCGAGGCGGGCAGGGGGCTGGCGGCGCAGTACCGCTTCGTCGAGCATCCGCTGAACGCGCGGCTGTTCTGCGAGGCCTCGATCGAGTGCTATCTGGGCGCGTTCGGCGCGCCTGCCCCGGCGACGGGGCGCTGACCGGGCGGTCCCTGACCGCTCCGGAACTTCCCGAGAGGTCGACGATGAGCGTTGTGGGCGAAGCGAAGGGGCAGGCGGGCGCGAGACCGAGCGTGATCTCGCTCGCGATCCGCGAGAAGGCCGCGCTGTACGCCGCATACATGTCGTTCGTGCAGGGCGGCGGCATCTTCGTGCCGACGAACCGTGCCGCCAACCTCGGCGACGACCTCTACCTGATCCTCACGCTGCTCGAGGACTCCACGAAGTTCGCCGTGCCCGGCAAGGTCGTCTGGATCACCCCACCCGGCAGCACCGGCCGCCAGCAGGGGCTCGGCATCCAGTTCGCGCGGAACGACGCCGGCGAGCAGGTCCGCTCGAAGATCGAGGAACTGATCGGCGGGGCGCTGCGCTCCTCCCGCCCGACCCACACGCTCTGAAGGGCAGCGGGCCCGGGAGGCCGTGAACGCGCCGCCCGGGCGCCCCGGACGTCTCGCGTCGCGCCGGTAGAATGCAGGCCACCCCCTGACCTGCGACCGGGCGTGCGCCCGCCGTCCCGATGTACGTCGACTCCCACTGCCACCTCGACTTCCCCGAGCTCTCGGCGCGCCTGGACGAGATCCTCGCAACGATGCGCGAGAACCGTGTCGGGCGCGCGCTCTGCGTCGCGGTGACCCTCGAGCACTTCCCGCGAGTCCTGGCGCTGGCCGAGGCCCATCCGGAACTGTTCGCGTCGGTCGGCGTGCATCCCGACCAGGCCGACGTCCGCGAGCCGGACGTCGAGACGCTGGTCCGGCTGGCCGCGCATCCGAAGGTCATCGCCATCGGCGAGACCGGGCTCGACTACTTCCGCATCGAGGGCGACCCCGTCGCGGTCTGCGGCTGGCAGCGTGATCGCTTCCGTGTCCACGTCCGCGCCGCCCGGGCGACCGGCAAGCCGCTGATCGTCCATACCCGCAGCGCTTCCGACGACACCATCGCGATCCTGAGAGAGGAGGGCGCCGTCACCGTGGGCGGCGTCATGCATTGCTTCACCGAGACCTGGGAGGTCGCACAGGCCGCGCTCGACCTGGGCTTCTACATCTCGCTGTCGGGCATCGTCACCTTCCGCAACGCCGAGGCGCTGCGCGACGTCGCGCGCCGCGTGCCGGCCGATCGCCTGCTGATCGAGACCGACTCACCCTACCTCGCTCCCGTGCCGCACCGCGGCCGCATGAACGAGCCCGGCTGGGTGCGCCACGTCGGGGAGTTCATCGCCACGTTGCGGGGGCTGGATGCCGAGGCGATCGCAAGAATCACCACGGACAACTTCCATCGTTGCTTCAAGGTCTTGCAGGTCGAACCTCATGTCGAATGAGAAGTCCGTTGCCCTACTCGGGTGCCTGCGACGCAGGCAGGCGGTCGGCCTGCTCGTCGGCACCGCCGCACTCTCGGTCGGCCCAGCGGCGGCCCAGTCGGCCGCCCAATCCGCCGTCCGGGAAGACCTGTTCCGTGCGATCCGGCGTGACGATGCGCACGCGCTGCGGACCGCGCTGCTGCGCGGCGCCGATTCGAACGCGCTGGACGACAACGGCGAGCCCGCGATCGTGCTGGCTGCACGCTCGAAATGCTGGAACGCCGTTCGGGCCCTGGCCGAGCTCCGGGGCACGCGGCTCGATGCGGCCAACCGAGACGGCTCCAACGCGCTGATGTATGTGGCATTGCACGGCGAGACCGAGCTCGTCCGGTCGCTGGTCGGGCGCAAGGCCGAGGTCAACAAGACCGGGTGGACGCCGCTGCATTTTGCCGCGGCCAACGGCCATGTCGAGACGATCCGCTTCCTGCTCGAGCACCATGCCTACATCGATGCCGAGTCGCCCAACGGGACGACGCCGCTGATGATGGCCGCCCGACAGGCCCAGCCCAGTTCGGTCCGCGTGCTGGTCGAGGAAGGCGCAGACCCGACGCCACGCAACCAGTCCGGTCTCGATGCCGCGGCCTACGCGAAGATCGCCGGCGACCTCGAGCTGTCGAACTGGCTCGCGCGCCAGGCGGAGGCGTTCCGGCTCAAGTATCGGGCGACGGGCAGCAAACCCTGATCGTGGGTCGCAGCGAGGCCCGAGTGCTCCGTCTCCGGCTGCACGCATGACGTCGCATAATCTGTATTATGTCAAATCCAGGATGCAAAAAGAAACGACCGCTGTGAGGCGGTCGTTTCGGTCGTCATGGCTCCAAGGGTTCCCGCCGGATCCTACGAGGCGCTGGACCACTCTTGTTTTCCTGGCGCGCCTTTGTTCAGGCGCGTCAGCCCCGGGACATGAGCGGCATCCCGAGCGTGCCCAGGCCGAAGGCGGCCCGGCGCGCGGGGCGCGGCGTCTCGAGAGCGCCGCGATCACGCAGATGGGACAGGATGGCTTCCACCGGGCGGTGGTGCCGTTCGCTCAGCTCGTCGAGCGAGTCGCCGCAGCGCCAGGCGCGCAGCAGGACCAGCGTCTCGTCTTCGTGCCAGGGGCCGTCGGGGCGACGACCGGGATAATCGAATGGGCCGTAGGACATCGTACCGGGCGCGAGCGCCCCAGGTGGTTCGGATGTCGGTTCAACGCATGAACGATCCGATCGGTTGTCATGACGGTGCGTCCGATGCATGGAAACGGTTCAGACGTTCCCTGCCTCGCCCCTGGCAGTCGCTCGATCAGCGCTACGGTGCGTGGGGAACTCCTCGCGACCGCCCTGCTCTACCGGCCGAGCCTCAGGGGGCGAGGCGCGCCAGCAGCCAGCGCTCGAGGTCGCGGATCTCGTCGAGCGAGACGGTGTGCTCGATCGGATACTCGTGCCAGTCGAGCGCGCAGCCCAGTGCCTGCAGGCGGTCGCGCGAGGCACGGCCGCGGGCCAGGCTGACCACCGGATCGTCGACGCCATGGGCGAGGAAGATCGGCGTGTCGCAGTTGGCGTCGGCGCGCTCGGCAGCGGTGGCATCGGCCAGCGGCAGGTATCCGGAGAGGCCGGCGATGCCGGCGAGCCGCTCGCCATGGCGCACCCCGGTCATCAGCGCCATCGCGCAGCCCTGCGAGAACCCGGCGATCACGATCCGCTCGGACGGGATGCCGCGGGCGCGCTCGCGCGCGATCAGCGCCTCGATCCGGGCCTGCGAGTCGCGCAGTCCGGCCTCGTCCTCACGCCAGGCGGGCCCCATGCCCACGATGTCGTACCACGCCCGCATCACGTGGCCGCCGTTGAGGGTCACTGGACGCAACGGGGCGTGCGGCAGGAGGTAGCGGACCGAGCCGACCGCGCTCAGGTCGAGCGCCCGGCACACCGGGACGAAGTCGGTGCCGTCGGCGCCCAGCCCGTGCAGCACGAGCACGCAGGCGGACGGTTCCGGCCCGGTTTCGATCTCGATCGGCACATCCATCCGTGGGTCTCCCGCTCATGCGCCGGCGACGGCCGGCGCGCAGGTCGAGGATACCCGCCCGGCAGGCTGTCCCGGTCGTCGAAGCAAGCGGGCCGGGGGACGGACCGCGCGGGGTGCCGTGTCCTCAGCCGCGGCGGGCGGTCACCGGGGGGCCGGTGCGGGTGCCGGGCGGTCGCGGCGGGTCGGCATCGCGCACGCCGAACGCACCCGCCAGGCGCTCGAGGCGGCGGGCGATGTCGCCAGTGGTGCCTTCGGTGGAGATCCCCGAGGCGATCTCCGGATGGTTGCGGCCGAAGACGCGCACGGCGACGCTGTTCGCACGGCTCATCGGGCAGCCGAAGAGGAAGAGCCACAGTCCGCTCGGATCGACGCTCATCGCGGCGTCGCGGATCTTGCGCTGCAGGGCGAGGGTACCGAGCTGCTGGGCCTTGGCAGGATCGCAGGCGACGTGCAGCAGTGTGTGCGGCAGGTCGATGCCTTCGGACGAACACAATACCTCGGAGACCATGTCCCGAAAGGCACGGGTCACCATCAGCTGGGGCGCGAGCGCCGTGCCGGCGGAGGCGATCGTCGCCTCGACATCCTCGGGCAGCGTGCGCATGAAGGCGGTACCGGACAGCGCGCGCATCGCTTGCGCCAGTGCGATGTCGTCCTGTCCATCGGGCAGGACGGTCGAGGTGCCGAGCCGCGTGAGGGCGATCTGCTGCGCGAGGCGCAGCCGCAGCCCTCGCTCGCGGACGATGATCGCGACCCAGGGCGCGGCGACACGGCGCACGGATGCGACCGTGTGGCAGAGCGCGCGAAACGGCGTCCCTCGGTCGAATCCGAGGACGACGGTGCCGGCCGACAGGCGCCGTGCCGCTTCGATCACCTCGGCATGGTTCGAGACCACGAACCAGCTGGCATCCCGGACCGCACCCAGCGGATCCTCGAGCGCACGCTCGATCGCCACGACCTGGGCGAGGCCGGTATCGCCGCCGCGCAAGGGCAAGGCAGGCGCGGGCGCGACGGTCAATCCGCCTGTCCCCTGAAGCCGGAGCGACAGGCTGCCGCGCGTCACGGTGCCCGAATCGGCGAACCAATGGCGCAGATCGAGAAGCGCCCCGCCCTCGTGCTCGCGAAGGGCCGCGAAGCCGCCGAAGTCTTCGGCGACGGCGCGCAGCGTCAGGAACTCCCGATGCGGTCGGGTGGCCGGGGTGAAGGTCGCGACCACCACCGTCCCGCGCCGCGCCGCCCAGGCGCGAAGCCCGTCGGCGGCGCCCCAGGACGCCTCGGCGTCCGACAGCAGCAGCAGCGGCTCCGCCTGTTCGATCACGAGCAGCCGGCGCGTCTCGTCGACACTCCGGTCGATCATCTCGAGCACCGGACCCGGCCCGCCGCGGAACAGCGGCAGCAGCGGATCGCCACGCTGGCGGATGAGCTCGAGATCCCCGTTGTCCTCGTACCAGGCGAGGTCGAAACCGGCGAGGCGAGCCTTCGAGATGAACGCCGCCGGATCGCCGGGAAGGATCAGGGTGCAGCGCGTGCCACCGGCGAGCGTCGCGTGCAGCAGCTGCGCGAGCAGCGGCACTCGCAACGTCTGCGCGTCCGCGATCAGGCCGTAGACCTGACCGGGGGCGAGCACGGCGATCGACGCGTCGAGGCCCGGCAGACCGAGGTTGACCGGCGCGACGGCGGGGGGTGATTCGTGGGCGGGCATGACCCACCGACTATGCCAAGCGGCACGCCGCCAAGGCAATCGCCACCGGTCGGCCGCCGGGCGGCGCTCAAGATCGTCGAGCGGCCGCGATCTCCCTGATTGCCGTGGACGGTATGGGCAGGCAGCGGGGCAGCCGGCGTTGCGCGCGTGCCTTAGCGCACGGACCGCCAGCGCGGCGGCGGGCACAAAGGTCCCGCGCAACAACCGACGGTCGCGCTCCCGCCGCGGCCCGCCCGACGATGGACCGTCGACGCTTCTCCGCCCTCGTTGCCGGCGGATGCCTCGCTCCCCGCGTCTATGCGCTCTTCGACGATGCACCCGAGCGCTTCGCCGCGCTGCTGGCGCGGTTCTGCGCCGAGGTCGATTCGGGGCGCCGAGCCGGTCGGTCGCCCTGTACGGAGCGCGGCCGGCCCGCCCCCCTCGGAGCGGCGGCGCCACGCAGGGCGCCGCCCTCCCCGGCCTCAGGCGCCGTACTGCCCGACGATCGTCACGGACGAGACGTTCTGGCTCGGAAAGCCGCCCAGGTTGTGCGTCATGCCCCAGACGGGCGCGGCCCGCTGGCGCTCGCCGGCACGGCCGGAGAGCTGCAGGTACATCTCGTAGACCATCCGCAGGCCGGAGGCGCCGATCGGGTGGCCGAAACACTTCAGGCCGCCGTCGATCTGGCACGGCACTTGGCCGTCGGCGTCGTAGAAGCCGTCGAGCACGTCGCGGATCGCGGTGCCCTCGGCCGACAGCTGCAGGTCCTCCATCGTGACCAGCTCGGTGACCGAGAAGCAGTCGTGCACGTCGACCAGCGACACCTGCTCGCGGGGCTTCGTGATGCCGGCTTCCCGGTAGGCGCGCGCCGCGGCGATGCGGGTGGTGGCGAAGTAAGAGCCGTCCCACTTGTCGTGCTGCACCTCTTCTCCGTTGGACACCGCAAGCTGCAGCGCCTTGACGGCAACCAGGTCCTTCTTGCCCAGCCCGCGTGCGATGTCGGGCGTGGTGACGATCGCGCAGGCCGACCCGTCCGACACGCCGCAGCAGTCGAAGAGGCCGAGCGGCTCGGCGATCATCGGCGCGCGCAGCACGTCCTCCTCGGTGATCGCGTTGCGCAGGTGCGCCTTCGCGTTCTTCGCTGCGTTGGCGTGCGACTTGACCGAGATGTGCGCCATCGCGCGCTTGAGGTCGTCCTTGTTCGCGCCGTGCTTGGCACGGTAGGCGGCGGCCAGCTGCGCGAACGAGCCCGGCGCCGACAGGTTCGGCCAGAACAGGTCGTTGAGGGCACCACGGCTGCGCTGCGGCAGGCCGCCGTAGCCGGTGTCCTTGAGCTTCTCGACGCCCAGCGCCATCGCGATGTCGGCCGCGCCCGAGGCCACTGCGTAGACCGCGCCGCGCAGCGCCTCGGTGCCGGTCGCGCAGTAGTTCTCGACCCGCGTGACCGGGATGTACGGCAGGCGCAGCGTCATCGCCAGCGGCACCGCCGACTTGCCGACGTGCTGCTCCTCGATTGCCGTGCCCAGCCAGGCCGCATCGATCTGCCTGCGATCGATGCCCGCATCCTTCATCGCCTCCTCGAACGATTCGACCATCAGGTCCTGCGCGTTCGCGTCCCAGCGTTCGCCGAACTTCGAGCAGCCCATCCCGAGGATGACCACCTTGTCCTTGATTCCGCTCGCCATCTCGATCTCCTCGTGGTCAGGACCGCGCCGCCGGCGCCGCCTTCCAGAAATACCGCACGAAGCCCCGGTTGGGGTCCGCGTCCTTGATCCGGAACACCATCTTCACCGGCAGCCCGACGTCCATCGAGGCCGGATCGACCTCGGTGAAGTCCATCAGCATGCGCCCGCCGCCGTCGATCTGCACCATCCCGAAATAGGTGGGCGGATCGGGGCTGTAGGTCAGGCCGTCGGCGGTGTACGAGAGCACATTGCCGGTTCGCTCCGAGAACACGTAGTCGTCCTGGCTGTCGAGCGCGTTGCACTCCGGGTTCACGCAGTAGCGCTGCCTCGGGAACTGCACCGTGCCGCAGGCGCGGCACCGGCCGCCCACCAGCCCCTCGATCATGTCGCGGTTGCGGTAGAGCACCGTCATCGCGGTGACCTTGTCCACCTCGGCACGCATGCCGCGCTCCAGATCCAGCGTGCCGGTGAACGACAGCCAGCGCATGTAGTTCGACTCCTCGCGGCGCTCGGCGAGCGCACCCTTCACGCCGCGCTTCGCGGCCGTCGCACCCGTGCCGACCTCGAGCAGCAGCGCATCGCAGCCCTCGCCGAAGCCGGCGACGAGCACCGTGTCGCCCGGCTTGGCATCCTCGAGCGCGGCGGCGAGCATCAGCAGTGCGTGCGCGGCGCCGGTGTCGCCGACGGTGGCGCCGAGCGCATCCCGCACCGAGCCCTCGGGCAGGCCGCACTTCTTGGCGACCGCCGCCTGCACGCGCGCAAGCGTCCCCGGCATCACGAAGTGCGTGATCGCGCCGGGCTCGACGCCGCAGCGCTCGAGCAGCGCCGAGACCGCCTTCGGGACGATCTTCAGGTAGCCCTCGTCGCGGATCCAGCGCTCCTCCCAGCCGTAGTCGGTGTCCTTGTCGCCCATGCGGTACTGGTGGACGAAGTCGACCGACTCGGTGTGCGCGCCCAGCAGTCGGGCGACGGGCGTGCCCTCGCCCACCAGCATCGCGGCCGCGCCGTCGCCGTACTGCATCTCCTGGTTGCTGCCGGCCTTGGCACGGCGCATGTCGGAGGCGATGACGAGGCTGCGCTCGCGGCCCTCGAGCGCGGCGATCAGCGCGCCAGTGCCAGCCCGCAGGCTGCCGGCCGCATCGCTCGTGCGCAGCGCGCTCGCCAGGTGCAGCGCGGTGGCGACCACGGTGGCGTTCTGGCGGTCGTCGAACGGATGGGTGGTGGAGGCGAGCACGACCTGGCGCAGCGCGCCGCGATCGGTGTCGCCGAGGCAGTCGCGGGCGGCCTCGACCGCCATCGTGATCGTGTCCTCGTCCCAGTTGCCGATCGTGCGCTCGCCCTTGCCCTGGCCCTTGAGCCCCGGCGCGAACCAGCCGTTGGCGGCCGCGATGGCCTTTCGCTGCATGCGGGCGCGCGGCAGGTACACGCCGAACGAGAGGATGCCGAATGAAGTCGTCATGTCAGATCGGATCCCAGTTGAAGACGTCACCCGAGCGCTCGAGCGGATAGAAGCTCTTCTCCATCGCCGGCATCGCATGGTTGGCGACCGTCTCAGGCGTCCAGCCCTCGCCGCGGTGGACCGAGCGGATCGGCCGGCTCTGCCCCATCAGGAAGATCTCGTTGGCGCGGACCGCGAAGATCTGGCCGCTGACCCGCTCGGCCTGGTCGCTGCAGAGGTAGACCGCGAGCGGGGCGATCTTCGCCGTCTCCATCGCCTGCATGCGCGCCAGGCGCGCCTGCTGCTCGGGCGTGTCGGACGGGATGGTGCCGATCAGCCGGCTCCAGGCGAACGGCGAGATGCAGTTCGAGCGGACCTTGAAGCGGGCCATGTCGAGCGCGATCGACTTGGACAGGCCGACGATGCCGAGCTTGGCCGCGGCGTAGTTCGCCTGGCCGAAGTTGCCGATCAGCCCGGAGGTCGAGGTCATGTGGACGAAGGCGCCGCGCTCCTCGCTCTTGAAGATCGTCGCCACCGCCTTCGCCATGTAGAACGAGCCGTTCAGGTGGACGTCGATGACCGCCTTCCACTCCTCGATCGACATGTTGTGGAAGATCCGGTCGCGCAGGATGCCGGCGTTGTTGACCACCGCATGGACGGTTCCGAACGTGTCGACCGCGGTCTTCACGATCCGGTTGGCCGACTCCCATTCGGCGACGCTGTCGGTGTTGGCGACGGCGGTGCCGCCCGCCTTGCGGATCTCGTCGACCACCTGGGCGGCGGGCCCCTCGTCCTTGCCCTCGCCGGTCGCCGAGACGCCCGGGTCGTTGACCACGACCTTCGCACCCTGCGCGGCCATCATCATCGCGATGTCGCGACCGATGCCCCGGCCCGAGCCGGTCACGATCACCACCTTGTCCTTCAGCATCGTCATGGTCTCCTCTGCCTCCCTCTGATCCGGGGTCTCCCCGGATGCTATCGCAGCCTCGGGGGACGAGGCGCCGCGCGCCCGCCCCCGCCCGCTCCAACTCGATTCAGCCCAGCGTCGCGGTCCCGTGACTGAGCACGACGATGTCGCGCTCGACGACGCGGGTGCGGAACTGCACCGCGTCGCCGCGGCGCCAGATCTCGATGCGCAGCGTCTCGCCCGGGTAGACCGGCGCGGCGAAGCGCGTGCCGATCGAGCGCAGGCGCGAGGCGTCGCCGCCGCAGACGGCGCTGACCAGCGCCCAGCCGGTCACGCCGAACGAGCACAGCCCGTGCAGGATCGGCGCCTTGAAGCCGGCCGCGGTCGCGACCTTCGGGTCGGCGTGCAGCGGGTTGTAGTCGCCGGAGAGCCGGTAGACGAGCGCGGCCTCGGGCCGGGTCTTCCATTCGAAGACGGTGTCGGGCGGCGTCTCCGGCGTGGCGAGTCGCGCCGGCGGCGGCTCGTCGGACGGCTGGCCGGCCGCGGAGAACCCGCCGTCGCCGCGCATGAACGACACGCTGCGGCTGGTGGCCAGGCGCGCACCGGTGGCGGCGTCGGTGATCTCGCGCTCGGAATACATCAGCGCGCCCTTGCCGGCGCCCTTGTCGACCAGCCGCGTCACCTTGGTGATGCCCACGACGGTGGCCTCGGCGGGCAGCGGCGCATGCAGCTCGAGCTCCTGCTCGCCGTGCAGCAGCTTGACCCAGTCGATGCCGGTGCGCGGGTCCTTTGCGAAGAAGCCGGGCGAGCCGAGCACCACCGCCATCGTCGGCAGCGCCTGCAGGCCGTCCTCGTAGGTGTAGCGCAGCTGGACCGGGTCGAGCGGGTCCTGGCCGAGCCCCAGGCCCAGCGCGTACAGGATGGTGTCGCGGTGGGTGTAGGCCTGGGTCAGGGGCTCGAAGGGCCAGCGCTTGAGCGTGGCGACGTCGATGGGCATGCGGGAGTCTCCTCGTTGCGTCTTGCGGTCCAGATGCGGGGGTTCGGATCGGGCGATGGCGCCCGGCGGCGGGTTCAGTCCTCGAAGCCCTCGGGCGCGGGCACGTCCATCTGCAGCAGCACCTGTGCGTAGCACTTGGCCAGGTTGTCGGTGCGCAGCGACGCCATGCCGCCGCCGCCCAGCACGTCGTGCAGCAGGAAGTTCATGGCATCGAACCCCGGCAGGTCGAAGCGCTCCACGCGGGACGGTCCGTTGTGGGCGAAATGGGCCGCCACACGCTCCGGGGTCAGCCAGGCCGACAGCAGGGGCAGCCACTCGGGGCGACGCGCGACGATGCCGATGTTCGCCTTGTCGCCCTTGTCGCCGGAGCGGCCGTGGGCCAGCGCGATCAGCGGGACCGTGCGCGCGGTCGCGGGCGGCGTCGCGGCATCGGCATGGACGCGGGCCGGCGGCAGCGCATGCGCGTCGAAGCCGCCCTCGACGGGGATCGCCACGACGTGACGGGTGCCGTCCACATCGATCTCGACCGGCACGGACCGCTTGGGGACCAGGAAGGAGAACAGGCGGATCACCGGAGAGGGCGTCGGCCGCCCGCCGCCGAAGCCGGTGGTGCCGGGCGACATCGAGGTGCCGGCGGGCGCGAACTCCCGGGCGAACAGCTCGAGCGAGGCCTTCGACGGTGCGCGCGCGGCGAGCTTGAGCACCACCTCGCGCGCGTCGGGCCGGGCGATCGCGCCGAACATGTCCTCGGCGCCCACCACCTCGATCCGCGTCTCGGTGAACGCAGGCAACTGCTGCTCGGCCAGCATCCGCTGCATCCGGGTCAGCAGCGCCTCGCCGGTGCGGCGCGCCTTCTGCGCGGCGCGCTCGCCGGCGACCACCAGCAGGGCGACGTTGCGGAACCCGTCCGGATGGGTGGCGCTGACCTTGTAGGTGTCGGTCGGCGCGCGGCCGCGCGCACCGGTCACCCGCACCCGCTCCGGGCCGGTCTGCTCGAAGCGCACGCGGGTGAGGTCGCAGGCGACGTCGGGCACGTGGTAGGCGCGCGGGTCGCCGATCTCGTAGAGCAGCTGCTCGCACAGCGCCGCCGGCGAGACGAGGCCGCCGGTGCCCGGCGGCTTGGTGATCTCGAAGCTGCCGTCGGCATGCGCCTCGACGATCGGAAAGCCGATGTCGTCCCAGTCGGGCACGGTGTCCCAGTCGGTGAAGAGCCCGCCGGTGGCCTGCGCGCCGCACTCGACCAGGTGGCCGGCCAGCGTGCCCTGCGCGAGCCGGTCGAATTCGTACGCCTGCCAGCCGAAGGCGTGCACCATCACCCCGAGCGTGACCGCCGAGTCGACGCAGCGGCCGGTGATCACCACGTCGGCGCCGGCATCGAGCGCGCGGGCGATCGGCAGCGCGCCGAGATACGCGTTGACGCTCGCCAGCCTCGACGGGAACGGTGCGCCGCTGAACATCTCGGTCGTGCCTGCCGCGCGCAGGGCCTCGGCCTGGGCGGACAGGTCGTCGCCGAGCACCACGCCGATGCTGAGCGGCACGCCGAGCTCGTCGGCGACGCGGGCGAGCGCGTCGCGGCAGGTCAGCGGGTTGACGCCGCCGGCGTTGGCCACGACACGGATGCCGCGTGCCTTGAGTTCGGGCAGCAGCGACTTCATGGTGATCTGCACGAAGTCGGACGCATAGCCGGCGGCCGGGTCCTTGGACTTCTGCGCGGCCATGATCGACATGGTGACCTCGGCCAGGTAGTCGAAGACCAGGTACTCGATGTCGCCGCGGCGCACGAGCTGGGGCGCGGCCGAGGCGGTATCGCCCCAGAAGCCCGATGCGCTGCCGATCCGGACGGTCTGTCTCGTCATGTTCGTCCCCTCCCTGCCCGGCGCGCCGGTCAGCGCGCCCTCGCCCGCAGCTCGCCTTCCAGCCGCGCGAGCCGCGCCTCGATCCGCTCCAGCGGTGCCTCGGCCGCCGGCGCCGCCCGCTGCCCGAAGCCCTCGAGCAGCAGCCCAGCCATCTCGCGCGCCATCCGCGCCGGCTCGATCCGCCGGCCGCGCCCGAGCAGGTCGCGCACCCGGTGCTCGAGCCCGCCGAACACGAAGTCCCGCGCCATCGCGAGGTCCAGGTCGGCCCGCAGCTCGCCGCGCTCCACGCCGTCGGACAGCGTCCGGGTCATGAACTGCACGTACCGCCGGTTCAGCGCGTGCAGCTTCGAGCCGAAGTACGGCTGCCCGCCGCGTGCCTCGCGCCCCAGCATCGCCGAGATGCCCGGGTCGTCGACCGCGATCTGCAGGTGCCGCGCGATCAGGAAGCGCAGCCGGTCGGCGGTACCGTCGAGCGAGGCGAAGCGCGGCTCGATGTCGGCGATCAGCGCATCGTAGACATCGGTGAGGACCGCGTCGAACAGGTCGCGCTTGTTGCGGAAGTAGGTGTAGAGCGTGCCTTCGACGCAGTCGGCGCGGGCGGCGATCTCGGCCATCGAGGCGTCCTCGAAGCGGCGGGCGATGAACACCTCGCGCGCCGCGCCGAGGATCTCGGCGCGGCGGACCGCCTTGCGTCGCCTGGGCAGTGCCGTCATCGTCCGCGGGGCGCACGAGAGCGCCGTTGCTGAGTGCGGCTCAGTATATGCTCGTGCGGGAGCGCGTCAAGCCGGGCCGCCCGAAAGCCGCATGCATAGCCGCTTCCGGAGAACGCGATCCAAGCGGATGCTGCAATGCAACTTGACGGAACACGACCCCGAAGACACGCTGTCGGAACCCCGCTCATCACACGCGACGCCTGCATGGACGCCACCTCCCACGCCCCCGATCCACGCGCCGCCCGCTACCGCTCCGTGTTCCGACCGGGGCTGTTCGAGGGCCGCAGCGTCATCGTCACCGGGGGCGGCTCGGGCATCGGGCGCTGCACCGCGCACGAGCTGGTCGCGCTCGGTGCCTCGGTCGCACTGATCGGACGCAAGCCCGAGAAGCTCGAGCGCGTCGCCGCCGAGATCGCCGAGGCCGGCGGACGGGCCACCTGCCATCCGCTGGACATCCGCGACGAGGCGGGCGTGCAGGCCGGCATCGATGCGGTGCTCGCCGCACACGGCCGCATCGACGGGCTGGTCAACAACGCCGGCGGCCAGTTCCCCGGGGCGGCCGAGACCTTCACGCTCAAGGGCTGGGAGGCGGTGATCCGGAACAACCTCACCGGCGGCTTCCTGATGTCGCGCGAGGTCTTCAACCGCTGGATGAAGGACCACGGCGGCGCGATCGTCAACATCATCGCGGACATCTGGGGCGGCATGCCCTCGATGGCGCACTCGGGCGCCGCCCGCGCGGGCACGCTGAACCTGACCGAGACGCTGGCCTCCGAATGGGCGCCCTCGGGCGTGCGGGTCAACGCGGTGGCGCCCGGCTGGATCGCCTCCAGCGGCATGGAGACCTACCCCGACGAGGTCAAGGCCCGGCTGGCGAAGCAGTGGCGGATGGTGCCGCTGCAGCGCTACGGCTCGGAGGCCGAGATCTCCGCGGCGATCGTCTTCCTGCTGTCCGAGGCGGCCAACTTCATCACCGGCGACTGCATCCGGGTGGACGGCGGCGTGCCGAACGCGCGCCCGAACGCGCCGGCGCAGCCGCTGCGCGTGAAGGACTCGGGCTCGCAGCGGACCTTCGACGGCTTCCACCTGTCGAGCCCGCCGGCGTTCATGAACATCGAGCCGAAGGGCTGACGCGGTGCCGGTCATCGAGTCCCGCATCGACCCGACCTCGGCCGCCTTCGCCGAACGGCGCGCCGGCATGCTCGCGCTGGTCGAGCGGCTGCGCGCCCTCGAGGCGCGCTCGGCGGCCGCTTCGGCGAAGTCCAAGCCGCTCTTCGACAAGCGCGGCCAGCTGCTGCCGCGCGAGCGCGTGGCGCGCCTGCTCGACCCGGGCGCGCCGTGGCTCGAGCTGTCCTCGCTCGCCGGCTGGCTGGTCGACGACCCGAACCCGGACACCTCCGTGCCCGGCGGCGGGATGATCAACGGCATCGGCACTGTCGGCGGCACGCGCTGCGTGATCACCGCGAGCGACGCCGGCATCGACGCCGGCGCCATCCAACACATGGGCCGCGAGAAGCTGCTGCGCGCGCAGGAGATCGCGCTGCAGAACAAGCTGCCCTTCGTGCAGCTGATCGAGTCGGCCGGCGCCAACCTGCTCAAGTACCAGGTCGACGGCTTCGTCCACGGCGGGCGGATCTTCTACAACCTCGCGCGCCTGTCGGCCGAGGGCATCCCGGTGGTGGCGGTCGTGCACGGCTCGTCGACCGCGGGCGGCGCCTACATGCCGGGGCTGTCGGACTACGTGGTGATGGTTCGCGGCCGCGCCCGCGCCTTCCTCGCCGGCCCGCCGCTGCTCAAGGCCGCCACCGGCGAGATCGCGACCGACGAGGAACTGGGCGGCGGCGAGATGCACGCCACCGTCTCCGGACTGGGGGAGTACCTCGCCGACGACGACGCCGACGGGCTGCGCATCGCCCGCGAGCTGATGGTGCGGCTGCAGTGGGACGCGCAGGGCGCGCCCGCCTCGCTCGCCGACGATCCCTCGCTCGAGCCGATCCATCCGCCGCATGAGCTCGCCGGCACCATGCCGCTCGACTTCCGCCAGCCGGTGGACATGCACGAGGTGATCGCGCGGATCGTCGACCGCTCCGAGTTCCTGGACTTCGGCGCCGACTACGGCCCGGCCACGGTCTGCGGCCATGCATCCCTGTACGGCCGGCCGATCGGCATCGTGACCAACAACGGACCGCTCGATCCGGCCGGCGCGACCAAGGCCACGCACTTCATCCAGTCGTGCTGCCAGTCGGGCATCCCGCTGCTCTACCTGCAGAACACCACCGGCTACATCGTCGGTCGCGCCTCCGAGCAGGCCGGCATGATCAAGCACGGCTCGAAGATGATCCAGGCGGTGGCCAATGCCAACGTGCCCTCGATCACGCTGATGTGCGGCGCGTCCTTCGGTGCCGGCAACTACGGCATGTGCGGCCGCGCCTACGGGCCGCGCTTCGTCTTCGCCTGGCCGAACGCCCGCACCGCGGTGATGGGTGGCGAGCAGGCCGCGCTGGTGATGCGCATCGTCGCCGAAGGGGGCGCCAAGCGGCGCGGCCTGCCGGTCGACGAGGCGCAGCTCGCCGCGGTCGAGCAGAAGATCGTCGCCAGCTTCGATCGCCAGTCCGACGCCTTCTACACCAGCGGGCGCCTGCTCGACGACGGCGTCATCGATCCCCGCGACACGCGGCGCGTGCTGGGCCTCGCCTTCGAGCTGTGCCGCAGCGCCGCGCGCCGCACGCTGCGCCCGGTGCAATTCGGCGTGGCGCGCCCCTGAATTCGACCCATACGGAGTTCTCCATGCATCCCGCGATCTACGGTCCCGAGCATCTCGCCCTGCAGGACTCGCTGAAGAAGTTCATCGAGTCGGAGATCAACCCCTTCGTCGACGAGTGGGAGAAGGCGGAGATCTTCCCCGCGCACGAGCTCTTCCGGAAGATGGGCAAGCTCGGCTTCCTCGGCGTGCACAAGCCGGTCGATTCCGGCGGCATGGGGCTCGACTATTCGTACGCCGCGGCCTTCGCCGAGGCCTTGTCGCACACCCGCTGCGGCGGCATCCCGATGGCCATCGGCGTTCAGACCGACATGGCGACGCCGGCGCTCGCCAAGCGCGGCTCCGACGAAGTCAAGAAGATGTTCCTCGAGCCCTCGATCAGCGGCGAATACGTCGCCTGCCTGGGCGTCTCGGAGGTCGGCGCGGGCTCGGACGTCGCCTCGATCCGCACCACCGCCCGCAAGGACGGCGACGACTACGTGATCGACGGCGGCAAGATGTGGACGACCAACGGCACCCAGGCCGACTGGATCTGCCTGCTGGCCAACACCTCCGAGGGCGGCGGCCACAAGAACAAGTCGCTGATCTGCGTGCCGATGAAGACGAAGGGCATCTCGGTCGCCAAGAAGCTCAAGAAGGTCGGCATGAATGCCTCCGACACCGCGCAGCTGCACTTCGACTCGGTGCGGGTGCCGCAGCGCTGGCGGATCGGCGAGGAGGGTATGGGCTTCATCTACCAGATGGAGCAGTTCCAGGAGGAGCGGCTCTGGGCCGGCGCCGGCTGGCAGAAGTCCAAGCACGTGATCCAGGAGACCATCGACTACCTGCGCGAGCGCCGCGCCTTCGGCAAGCCGCTGCTCGACAACCAGTACATCTACTACAAGCTCGCCGAGCTGCAGACCGAGGTCGAGGCCGTCGGCGCGCTGTTCCACAAGGCGGTGGGGCTGTACGTGCAGGGGCACGACGTCACCCAGCTCGCCTCGATGGTGAAGCTCAAGGGCGCGCGCGTCGCCCGCGAGGTCGCCGACTGGTGCGTGCAGTTCTGGGGCGGCATGGGCTACATCGAGGAGACCCGGGTGAACCGCTTCTGGCGCGACACGCGGCTCGGCTCGATCGGCGGCGGCGCCGACGAGGTGATGATGGGCATCATCGCCAAGACGATGGGCATCCTGCCCCGTCAGGGCTGAGCTCGGGCCGGCCGGGGACATGGCGCGCTTCGACACCCTGCTCGTCGCCAACCGGGGCGAGATCGCCTGCCGCGTGATCCGCAGCGCGCGCGCGCTCGGGCTGCGCACGGTCGCGGTGTATTCCGACGCCGATGCGAACGCGAAGCACGTGCGCGATGCGGATGCGTCGGTGCGCATCGGAGCAGGGCCCGCGCGCGACAGCTACCTCGACGGCGCGAAGATCGTCGCGGCCTGCCGCGCCAGCGGCGCGCAGGCGGTGCATCCCGGCTACGGCTTCCTGTCGGAGAACGCCGACTTCGCGCGTGCGCTGCGTGCGGCCGGACTGGTGTTCGTCGGCCCGCCGCCCGAGGCGATCGACGCGCTGGGCAACAAGTCGGCCGCCAAGCGGCTCGCGCAGCGCCTCGAGGTGCCCTGCCTGCCCGGCTACCAGGGCGCGGCCCAGGACGACGACACGCTGGTGGCCGAGGCGCGTCGCGTCGGCGCGCCGCTGATGGTCAAGGCCGCGGCCGGCGGCGGCGGGCGCGGCATGCGGGCGGTCGACGACCTGGCCGACGAGGCCGCGCTGCGTGCGGCGATCGCCGCGGCGCGCGCAGAGGCCGCCGCCTCGTTCGGCGACGGCACGCTGCTGCTGGAGCGGCGCGTGCTGCGCGCGCGCCACGTCGAGGTCCAGGTCTTCGGCGATTCTCATGGCGGCTACGTCCACCTCGGCGAGCGCGACTGCTCGACGCAGCGGCGCAACCAGAAGGTGCTCGAGGAGGCACCCGCGCCGGGCGTCTCGGAAGCGCTGCGCGCGCGGCTGGGCGAGGCGGCGATCCGGCTGGCCCGGAAGGTCGGCTACATCGGCGCGGGCACCGTCGAGTTCCTGCTCGAGCCGGACGGCGCGTTCTGGTTCCTGGAGATGAACACGCGGCTGCAGGTCGAGCACCCGGTGACCGAAGCGGTCACCGGCCTCGACCTCGTCGAATGGCAGCTGCGCGTGGCCCGCGGCGAGCCGCTGCCGCACACCCAGGCAGCGATCCGATTCTCCGGGCATGCGATCGAGGCACGGCTGTGTGCGGAGGACCCCTATGCCGGCTTCGCGCCGCAGGTCGGCGCGATCGCGGCCTGGCGCATGCCGGAAGGCGCTGGTCTGCGCACGGACCACGGCCTGGCCGAGGCGGCCCAGGTACCGCCCCACTACGACTCGATGATCGCCAAGGTGATCGCGCACGGCGCCGACCGCGAGCAGGCCCGCACGCGGCTCCTCGCCGGGCTGGCCGGCACCTCGGTGATGGGGCTGCGGACCAACCGCGACTGGCTGCGCCGCTGCCTGTCGGACGAGGCGTTCGCCGCGCCCGCGCTGTCCACCGCGTGGCTGGGCGAAGCACTGGGCGGCTGGCCCGCGCCCACGCACGAGCCGCGCTGGATCGCGGTCGCCGCGGCGCTGCGCGTGCACCGAGCGGCCCGGGCCCACGGGGCGCTGGGGGGCTGGTCGTCGAGCGGGCAGCGCGGCTCGCCGCTGCGGCTCGAGATCGCGGGCCGCGAGCTCGCGTTGCGCGTCGAGGTCGGTGCCGGCCGCCCGTATGCGGTGACCCTCGCCGACGGCGCGACGATCGAGGTCGACGTGAGGCACGACGACGGCCTGGACGCCGGCGTCGTGGTCGACGGTCTCGGCGTCGCGCTGCGAGCCACGCTCGATCGCGGCCACGGCTGGCTCGATGCCTTCGGGCTGGCCGACGGCTTCGACGACGTCACCGACCGCCCGCAGGAGACCGGCGGCGGCGAGGCCGGCGGCAGCGTCGTCTGCCGGATGCACGGGCAGCTGACCCGGGTCGCGGTCACGACCGGTCAGCGCGTGGCGCGCGGCACCTACCTGCTGTCGATCGAGGCGATGAAGATGGAGCACCGCTTCGAGTCGCCGATCGCGGGCACCGTCGTCGAGCTCGGCGCCGCAGCGGGAACGCAGGTGGCGCCAGGCCGGCTGCTGGTGCGCATCGAGCCCGATCCGGCCTGACCGGCCCGAACCGCCCCACCCACGAGAACCCGAGCGATGCCCGCGCCCCGCCTCCCCGCCTTCGACTTCGACCGATTGCCCGGCGTCACCGACGAGCACAGGCAGGTGCAGGAGGCGGTACGAGCCTTCGTCGAGGGCGAGATCCAGCCCAACGCCGACGCCTGGGACGAAGCCGGCAGCTTCCCGCGCGAGCTGTATCGCAAGGCCGGCGAGGTCGGCCTGCTCGGGCTCGGCTATCCCGCCGAGTACGGCGGCACGCCGGTCGATCACGTATCGAAGTTGCTGTCCTCGATCGAGCTGGCGCGCGGGGGCATCGGCGGGGTCACCGCGGGCCTGGGCTCGCACACGATCATGCTGTGGCCGGTGCTGGCTGGCGCGCGCGAGCACGTGCGGCGCGCGGTGATCCCGGCGATCCTCGCCGGCGAGGCGATCGGCGCGCTCGCGATCACCGAGCCGTCCGGCGGCTCGGACGTCGCGCAGCTGCAGACCCGCGCCGTGCGCGTGCCAGGCGGCTGGGCGATCAGCGGCTCGAAGATGTTCATCACCTCCGGCATCCGCGCCGACCACATCCTGGTCGCGGCGCGCACCGGCGGGCCGGGTGCGGGCGGCGTGTCGCTGTTCCTGGTGGACGGCGGCTCGACCGGGCTGACGCGCACGCCGCTCAAGAAGATCGGCTGGTGGGCCTCGGACACCGCCGCCCTCTACTTCGACGAGGTCTTCGTGCGCGAGGACCGGCTGGTCGGCGAGGAGAACGCGGGCTTTCGGCTCGTGATGCACAACTTCAACGGCGAGCGGATGACGATGGCCGCGGGCGGTCTCGGCCAGGCGATGGCCTGCGTCGAGGATGCGCTCGACTGGGCGCGCGAGCGCCGCACCTTCGGCGCGCGCCTCGTCGAGCACCAGGCGATCCGGCACAAGCTCGTGCGGATGATCGACGAGATCCTGCCGGTGCAGGCCTGGCTGCTGCAGCTCGCCCAGCGCCTCGATGCCGGCGAGTCCCCGGCCGGCGATCTCGCGCTCGCCAAGAACCACGGCGCGCGGCTGATGCGAGACTGCGCCGACCAGTCGCTGCAGATCCTGGGCGGCGCGGGATTCCTGCGCGGCAGCCGCATCGAGCGCGCGTTCCGGGACTGCAAGGTCTACATGATCGGCGGCGGCGCGGAGGAGGTGATGAACGACCTCGCCGCGAAGCAGCTCGGGCTGCTCTGAACCCACGCCTGCCGTCGCGCCCGACGTCTCCGAAACCCAACCCCGGAAGCCCTCCATGACCGAGCCCGCAGTCCTCACCGCCGTCGACGCCGGCGTCATGACCGTCACGATGAACCGCCCGGACGTGCTGAACGCGCTGAACCCGGCGATGCTCGAGGGCCTGTCCGCGGCGCTCGCCGCGGCCAAGGCCGACGCGTCGGTCCGCGCGCTGATCCTCACCGGCGCGGGCCGCGGATTCTGCGCAGGCGCCGACCTCGGCGCGGCATCGATGCGCACCGGCGAGCACGACGTGGCGCAGGGGCTGCGCGAGTCCTACCACCCGATCGTGCTGGCGATGCGCCAGCTGCCCAAGCCGATCGTCGCCGCGGTCAACGGCTCGGCCGCCGGCGCCGGCATGAGCCTCGCGCTCGCCTGCGACGTGGTGCTGGCGGGCGAATCGGCGAGCTTCCTGCAGGCCTTCACCAAGATCGGCCTGGTGCCCGACTGCGGCAGCACCTGGTTCCTGCCGCGCATCGTCGGCGACATCCGCGCCCGCGCGATGGTGATGCTCGCCGAGAAGATCCCGGCGCGCGACGCGCTTCAGTACGGGCTGGTCTGGAAGGTGCATGCGGACGAGGCGCTCGCCGCCGAGGCGAAGCGCTGTGCCGCGCACCTGGCGGCGATGCCGACCCGCGCGTACGCGCTGGTCAAGCAGGCGCTGACGCAGAGCGCGGCCAACGGCCTGGGCGACCAGCTCGAGGTCGAGGCGCTGATGCAGGCGCAGGCCTTCCGCACCGACGATTTCCGCGAAGGCGTCGCCGCCTTCGTGCAGAAGCGGCCGCCGCGCTTCACCGGCCAGTGACCGGAGCGGGCGGCGGGGCGGCCATCCGGCCGCTGATCGCCTGCGCCGCCGGGCTCTACACCGCGGTCATCGGCTTTCGGGTGACGGTGGCGCTCGCGGCCGTCCACCTCGGGCTGTCGCCCGCCTCGATCGGCCTCGTGCTCGCCACCTTCGCGCTGGTGCCGATGCTGCTGGCGGTCCGCGGCGGGCAGCTGATCGACCGGGTCGGCGTGCGTCGCCCGATGCTCGTGGGCGCCGCCCTGTGCGGCCTCGGCGCGCTCGCCTGTGCCGCCCTGCCCCATCCGGTCGTGCTGGCGCTGTCCGCCGGACTCGTCGGCGTCGGCATGATGGGCTTCCACCTCGGCATGCAGCATGCCGCCGGAGAAATCGGCGGGGACGCGCGACGCACCGCCAACTTCAACCTGCTGACGATGAGCTTCTCCATCTCGGGGCTGCTCGGCCCGCCGCTGGTGGGTCTGATCATCGACACGGCGGGTCACCGGCAGGCCTTCGCGCTGTCGGCGGTGCTCATGGGCGCGACGTGGATCGCAGCCAGCCGCTATCCGTTCGAGCGCCACCTGCCGCGGCAGGACGCGGCACCCCGGGCCGAGCCTGCCGGCGGCGACGCACCGGCGGCGACGTCCATCCCGCCCGATCCCGACGCCGACGCCGCCACCGCCGCCGTCGAGGCCCCGCGCGGTGCCGCTGCGGCGCTCTCCCTGCTCGGTGCGCCGCGCCTGCGCCGGCTGCTGATGGCCTCGCTGCTGGCGTCCGCGTCCTGGGACGTCTACCAGTTCGTGCTGCCGCTGCACGCCGGCTCGATCGGACTGTCGGCCTCCTCGGTGGGGCTGTCGATCGCGGCGTTCTCGGCCGGCTCGCTGTCGGTACGCCTGCTGCTGCCGCGGCTGCTCGTCCACATGCACCCGGCCCGCTGGATGCAGGTGGCGCTGGCGGTCTGCGTGCTCGCATATGCGGCGGCCCCGTTCGCGGGCCAGCTCGGCACGCTGGTCGCACTGTCCTTCCTCATCGGCATCGGCCCGGGCATCGCGCAGCCGCTGCTGATGGCCGCCCTGCACACCGCCTCTCCGCCGGGCCGGGCGGGCGAGGCGGCGGGCCTGAGGATGACGCTGCTGAGCGCGATGCAGCTGGCGGTGCCGGTCGGCTTCGGCCTGGCGGCCGGCGTGCTGGGCACCGCGCCGCTCTTCTGGATCTATGCCGTCACGGCCGCGGTGATCGGCCTGGGGCTGGCCCGGGCGGAGCGGCGCTGAGGCCGTCCGCCCGATCGCCCGATCGCCTCAGGAATCCGCGGTGAAGCCGATCGTCTTGACGATCGGCGCCCAGCGCTCGTGGTCGGCACGGGTCAGCGCGGCCAGTGCCTCGGGCGTCGAGGACTCGGCCTCCAGACCCATGGTCGCCAGGCCGTCGATCACGTCCTTCTCGGCGAGCGCCGCGCGGATCGCCGCATTGGCGCGCGCGACCACGGCGGCCTCGGGCTTGCCCGGCAGGAAGAAGCCGAACCACTCCCTGAAGACCAGGTCCTTGTAGCCCTGCTCGGCGAAGGTCGGCACCTCCGGCGCGAAGCGCGAGCGCTTCTCCCCCGAGGTCGCGATGACCCGGCACTTGCCGGCGAGCACGTGCTGCGTGAACTCGCCGACCGGGCCTGACACTGCGGCGATCTGCCCGCCGATCATGTCGAGGATGGCCGGCTGCGTGCCGCGGAAGGCGACGTGCTTCATGTCGGTCTTGGTGCCGAGCGCCAGCAGCGCGCCGATGAAGTGCGGCGTGGAGCCGGCGGCGGGCGAGCCGTAGTTCGCCTTGTCCGGGTTGGCCTTGCACCAGGCGACGAATTCGGCGACGTTGCGCACCGAGGCCGGCACCATCGGGCCGACCGCGAAGCCGAAGTCGAAGTTGCAGCCTAGCGAGGCCGGGGTGAGGTCGTTGAACGGGTCGTACGACAGCTTGCGGTAGATGTGCGGGTAGATCACCAGCATCGAGGCCGGCGTCTGCAGGATCGTGCTGCCGTCTCGCGGCGCGGCACGCATCAGGTCGATCGCGAGCTGGCCGCCGGCGCCGGTGCGGTTCTCGACGACCGCATTGCGCGCGTAGCTGCCGCGCAGCTTGTCGGCCAGGCGCCGGCAGATGGTGTCGGAGGTGCCACCGGGCGGGAAGCCCGTCACCACGCGGACAGTATCCATGGTCGGGGCGGACTGCGCGCGCAGCGCGGCGGGCAGCATCGAGGCGCCGACGGCGGTGCCGATGGTCGCGATCACGCTGCGGCGGACGGCCGCGGACGGCACGGAGGGGCGGTCTAGGGGCATGTCGTCTCCTGTCGGATGGGTCTACGGACCCGCGAGATCCGCGGGTCGGCGCGGCGGTGCCCCGCGCGGGGTGGCGCGATGATAGCCGCGGCGCCGGGCCGGCGCACGGCCCGGTCAGTCCTCGAAGGGCAGCCCCACGTAGTTCTCGGCGAGTGCGGTGGCCGCCGCCCGCGAACCGACCAGGTAGCCGAGCTCGGCCTCCTGGATCTTCTGCCCGATGTCGCCGGTGTCCGGGAAGCGGTGCATCAGCGTGGTGAACCACCACGAGAAGCGCACCGCCTTCCAGACGCGGCGCAGGCAGCGCTCCGAGTACCGGTCGATCTCGGTCGTGGTGCCCGAGCGGTAGTGATCGATCAGCGCACGCGACAGGTAGCGGATGTCGGAGGCGGCCAGGTTCAGGCCCTTGGCACCGGTCGGCGGGACGATGTGCGCGGCATCGCCGGCCAGGCACAGGCGCCCGAAGCGCATCGGCTCGGCCACGAAGCTGCGCAGCGGCGCGATGCTCTTCTCGATCGAGGGCCCGCTCACCAGCGACTGCGCGGCGCGCGCATCGAGCCGGCTGCGCAGTTCGTCGAAGAAGCGCTCGTCCGACCAGTCCTCGACCCGCTGCTCGAGGCCGCACTGCACGTAGTAGCGGCTGCGGCTGCGGCTGCGCATGCTGCACAGCGCGAAGCCGCGCGGATGGTTCGCGTAGATCAGCTCGTCCGAGACCGGCGGCGTGTCGCAGAGCACGCCCAGCCAGCCGAACGGATAGACCCGCTCGTAGGTCTTGATGGCGGAGGCCGGCACGGACGCCCGCGAGGCGCCGTGATAGCCGTCGCAGCCTGCGATCCAGTCGCAGGCGACGACATGCTCGCGCCCGTCCTTGCGGTAGCGGACCTCGGGAGACGTGCCGTCGAAGCCGTGCAGCGACACGTCCGCAGCCTGGTAGACCGTGGTGGCGCCGCTGGCGGCGCGCGCCGCCATCAGGTCGCGGGTGACCTCGGTCTGGCCGTACACCGTGACCTGCCGGCCGACGAGGTCGGCGAAGTCGATCCGCTGCCGCTCGCCGTCGAAGGCCAGCTCGATCCCGTGGTGCGGCAGGCCTTCGGCGTGCAGCCGTTCGCCCACCCCCGCCTCCTCGAGCAGCGCGACCGTGCCTGCCTCGAGCACGCCCGCTCGGATGCGCGCGAGCACATAGTCGGGCGACTGTCGCTCGACGATGACGGCGTCGATGCCGGCCCGGTGCAGCAGCGCGCCGAGCAGCAGGCCGGCGGGCCCGGCACCGACGATCGCGACGCGGGTCCGGACGAAGGTCGCGCCCTCAGACATCGAAGAACACCGTCTCGCCCTCGCCCTGCATCCGGATGTCGAAGCGGTAGACCGTGCCGCCCGGCAGGTCCGAACGCTGCGCGATCAGGGTGTCGCGGCGCTCGGCGGGCACCGAGGCCAGCACCGGATCGGCAGCGTTGGCCTGCGCCTCGTCGTCGAAGTAGATCCGCGTGAACGCATGCACCAGCAGCCCGCGCATCGACACGATCACGTCGATGTGCGGGGCCTGGCCGTCGGGCGTGGCCCCGGGCTTGATGGTGCGGAAGGCGTAGGTGGCACCGGGCAGCGTGCCGGTGCCGACCCGCCCGAAGCCCCTGAACCCGGTCTCGGCGACCTCGGCCGGCGTGCGCACATGGCGCCCCTGCGCGTCGGCGTGCTGGATCTCGATCATCGCGTCGCCGATCGGTGCGCCGGTGGCGTCGAGCACCCGGCCGGTCAGGACGATCGGCAGGCCCGGGGTGCGCGGCTCGGCGAGCTCGGCGCCGAACAGGCTGCGGAACGGATAGCCGTACTGCGTGGGGACCAGCCCGTACGCGAAGTACGGGCCGACGGTCTGCGAGGGCGTCTGCCCGGGCGTGGCGGCCTGCGGATCGCTCATCGCGGCGTCTCCATCGGGGTCTGGAGTGGCCCGCGCAGCACGATGTCGAACTCGTAGCCGAGGGCGTAGCCCGGCTCGGTCGCCGCCAGCGCGAAGCGCGACACCAGGCGCTCGCGCACGCCCACCGGTGTGCTCTGGTAGATCGGGTCGAACGCGAGCAGCGGGTCGCCGGGGAAGTACATCTGCGTGACCAGGCGGCTGGCGAAGTGCTCGCCGAACAGCGAGAAATGGATGTGGTTGGGCCGCCAGGCGTTCGGATGGTTGCCCCAGGGATAGGCCCCCGGCTTGATCGTCAGGAACCGGTAGCGGCCGTCGCCGTCGGTCAGCGTGCGACCGGCGCCCAGGAAGTTGGGGTCGAGCGGCGCATCGTGGGTATCGACCGCATGCACGTAGCGGCCGGCGGCGTTGCACTGCCAGAGCTCGACCAGCGTGTGGCGCAGCGGACGGCCGCCCTCGTCGAGCACGCGTCCGGTGACGACGATCCGCTCGCCCTGGGGCGCGCCGTTGCGCACGGCGTTGCGGGTCAGGTCGTGGTCGAGCTCGCCGATGTCCTCGTGGCCGTAGACCGGCTGCGCCAGCTCCGACAGGGTGTGACGCATCGGCAGCAGCGGGCGGGAGGGTGCGCGCAGCGGCGTGGACTTGTAGGCGGGGTGCAGATAGGCGGGCTGGCTGGTCCAGTCGCGCGCAGCGATCCGTGGCAGGTCGGCCATCGGGGTCTCCTCGGGGGCGAGCTCAGGACTGTAGGCAGCGGCGGGGGTTCTGTAAATCGAACCGATCGGCTGCGGAGCCCGGGCGTGCGTGCGCGCGGCCGACCCCGGGAGCGCGGGCCGTGCGCCCGCGCTCGGCTCAGGGCTTGAGTTCGACGCTGCCCGAGACGCCGACCACCACGTCCGAATCGCCCCCCTCGGTGGGCAGCGGCGCGGCGGCGACCTCGGCCCCGCCGCGGGCCATGGCGGCCATCGGCCGCGGGCCCGGCACGTTGCCACCGGAGCGCAGTGCCAGCTCCTTGAGCTCGTAGCCGGCGAAGCCGAAGGCCGCGGCGGCGTCGGCGGCCCGGGCGCGGAACGCACGGGCGGCCTCGGCGATCAGCCGCTTCTCCTCGGCCTGGCGGCGCTCGGAGGAGAGCCGGAACTGCACGCCGGCGAGCTGCATGCGCTCGCCGAGCCGCGCGCCGAGCTGCGCGAGCGCGGCCATCCGGGTCGACTCGAGCACGATCTCGCCGCGCACCCGCCAGCCCTGCGTCTTGCCCTCGCGCGTGTAGTTCGGCTGCGTGTAGACCGAGCCCAGGCGCGCCTTCACGCCCTCGACGCCGCGGGCCTCGGCGATCGCCGCGTTCAGCTGCGAGAGCACCGCATCGTTGAGCGGTCCCACCTGTGCGCCGTCACGCTCCACCGCCAGCACGACGACCATCTCGTCGTTGGCAACCGCGGCGCGCGCCTGCGCATCGAGCGCCAGCACCGGGCCGGCCAGTGCCGGCGTCGCCACCCACAGCACGGCCAGCAGCGCCGCCACCCGGATCGCGAGGACCGTCGCCGATGCACCGCCTGCCCTCGCCTCTCGCGCCATCGTCATGCCTCTCATCGTGCCGCCCCCCGTTCGAATTCTTCCAGTGACGGCAGCGTCGGCAGCCCCGGCCCCGACAGTCCGGTCGCCGCCCGCACCGCCCGCAGCACCGCGATGGCGGTCACCGCCGCGATCGCCGCGCCCAGCGCCACCGGATGCACGTGCGCCTCGCAGCGGCCGGTGGCAAGCGCGAACACCGTGTCGCCGTCGAATGCGGTGTGGACCGGGTCGATGGTGCGCGCGAGCCCGTCGTGCGCGCACTGCGCGAGCTTTCGGCACTCGGCCTTGCTCAGCGCCAGGTCGGTCGCCACGCAGCCGATCGTCGTCGCCATGCCCGGTGCGAGCCGCGGCGGCAGGTCGCCGGCGAGCAGGCTGTCGGTGGTGCCGACGAGCCGGCGGCCGTCCTCGCTGCGCGCGCCCGCGAGCGGACGTCCGGTGTCCGGGTCGATCACGTCGCCGACGGCGTTGACGACGATCAGCGCG
This sequence comes from Burkholderiales bacterium, assembly GCA_026399835.1. Lineage (GTDB taxonomy): Bacteria > Pseudomonadota > Gammaproteobacteria > Burkholderiales > Burkholderiaceae_E > UBA4615. The sequence goes on from JAPLQE010000070.1 coordinate 74,460, forward strand.
CCCACCGTCGCGCCGCCGACCCGCAGCGATGCGGTACCCACCCCACCCCTCATCGCCCGCCCGACGCCCCACAGCTTGCCGACCGTGGCGCCCGCGCCCGCGCCCACCGATCCCTCGGCGGGCGGGGCTGCGGAGGCGGCCTCGCAGGCCAGGCGGCCGGCGCGCGCATCCGGACGGATCGAGGCGTCGCCCACCCACAGGTCGAAGAGGATGGCCGCGGGCACGATCGGCACCCGCGCCGGCCCGACGGCCAGGCCGATCCCCTGCGCCTCGAGCCAGGCGACGACGCCACCGGCCGCGTCGAGCCCGAACGCACTGCCGCCGGCGAGCAGCACCGCATGGACGCGGTCGACGGCGTTGACGGGGTCGAGCAGGTCGGTCTCCCGGGTGCCGGGCGCAGCGCCGCGCACGTCGACGCCGCAGGTGGCGCCGTCCCCGGTGAGCAGCACGGTGCAGCCGGTGGGCCGGCGCGGATCGGTGAAATGGCCGACGCTCAGCCCCGCGACGTCGGTGATCGCGCCGGCGGCCGGACCGCCCGGTCCACGTTTGGCGGATACTTGCATGCTGCGATGCTACCCAAAACCCTCACCACCCACACGTTCGAGCGCCACCACTTCGCCTGGCTCTCGATCGCCGCGGCCGTCGCGACCATCGCGCTCAAGACGGTCGCCTGGTGGGTCACCGGGTCGGTCGGCCTGCTGTCGGACGCGTTGGAGTCCTTCGTCAACCTGGCGGGGGCCTCGTTCGCGCTGGTGATGATCGTGGTCGCGGCGCGCCCACCGGATGACGAGCATCCGTTCGGCCACGCCAAGGCCGAGTACTTCTCGAGCGGCTTCGAAGGCATCCTGATCTTCGGTGCGGCCGCGGCGATCATCTGGACGGCGGTGGCGCGGCTGCTGGCGCCGCAGCCCCTCGAGGCGATCGGCGTGGGGCTCGCGGTGTCGGCGGTCGCGACCACGATCAACCTGGCCGTCGCCATCGCACTGCGCCGCGCCGCGGCCCGCTTCCGCTCCATCGCGCTCGACGCCGATGCCCGGCACCTGATGACCGACGTCGTGACCTCGGTCGGCGTGGTCGCCGGCGTGGCCGCGGTGTCGCTGACCGGCTGGCTGGCCCTGGACCCGCTGATCGCGATCGCGGTCGGCCTGAACATCCTGCGCGAAGGTGCGCGCATGCTGCGCGCCTCGGTCGACGGCCTGATGGACCGCAGCCTGGGGGCACCCGAGCTCGAGCGGTTGCGCGCCGCGCTCGATGCGCTGGGCGAGCGCGGGGTCTCCTGGCGCGGCCTGCGCACGCGGCGCGCCGGCTCGCACGCCTGGATCGACGTCGTGGTGCTGGTGCCGGGCGACTGGACCGTGGACGCCGGGCATGCGGTGGCCGACGAGGTCGAGGCGACGCTCGCCGCGCTGGTCGAGCAGGCGACCGTGGTCACGCACCTCGAGCCGATCCCGCACTGACCCGCGGCGATCGCATCCGGTACGGCCCGATCGGATCGGGAGACACCGGACCCCGGCCGCTACAATCGACCGATGAGCGCGAACGTGTCCGCCCTGCGCCTGCGCGCGGTCCGGATCGACACCGATTCGGAAAACGTCGCTTACCTGGCGCGCGGCTGCACCGCCTGCCGCGTCGATGTGCTGCGGGCCGCCCAGAAGGTCTCGGTGAGCGTGGTCGGTGCGTCGGTCGAGCCCATGCTCGCCGTGCTCAACGTCGTCGACGACCCCTCGATCGTCGGCCCCGACGAGCTCGGCCTGTCCGAGCAGGCCTTCGCGATGCTGGGCGTGCCCACGGGCACGCCGGTGACCATCGGTCCGGCGCCCCGTCCGGCCTCGCTCGACATCGTGCGTCGAAAGCTGCAGGGCGAGCCCCTCGACCTCGGGGCGATGCGCGCCATCGCCCGCGACATCGCCGCACGGCGCTATGCGCGCAGCGAGATCGCCGCGTTCCTGGTCGCCTGCGGGCGCGAAGACCTCGAACGCGACGAGGTGCTGGCCCTGACCCGAGCGATGCTCGAGACCGGCGAACGCCTGGACTGGCGCGAGCCGCTGGTGGCCGACAAGCACTGCATCGGCGGCATCCCCGGCAACCGCACCTCGATGATCATCGTGCCGATCGTCGCCGCCCACGGCATGCTGATCCCGAAGACCTCGAGCCGCGCGATCACCTCGCCCGCCGGCACGGCCGACACGATGCAGGTGCTCGCCGAGGTCGAGCTCGCCCCCGCGCGCCTGCACGAGATCGTGCTGCGCGAACGCGGCTGCATCGCCTGGGGCGGGACAGCGCGGCTCGCGCCCCTCGACGACCTGCTGATCTCGGTCGAGCGGCCGCTCGCACTCGATTCGCCCGGACTGATGGTCGCCTCGATCCTCTCGAAGAAGCTCGCGGCCGGCTCGACGCGGCTGCTGCTCGACATCCCGGTCGGCCCGAGCGCGAAGGTGCGCAGCCTCGCCGACGCGCAGCGCCTGCGCAAGACCTTCGAGCATGTCGGACGCGCGCTCGGTCTGCACGTCGAGGTGGCGGTCACCGACGGCACGCAGCCGATCGGGCGCGGCATCGGCCCGGTGCTCGAGGCCCGCGACGTGATGGCGGTGCTGGAGAACCGGCCCGACGCACCGCAGGACCTGCGGGCGAAGTCGCTGCGGCTGGCCGGCCGTATCCTCGAGTTCGACCCGGACGTGCGGGGCGGCGACGGCGAGGGCCTGGCCCGGGACATCCTCGAGTCGGGACGGGCCGCGGCCAAGATGGCCTCGATCATCGATGCGCAGGGCCGGCGCCTGGAGCCCCCGGGGCCCGGACGGCTGGTCGCCGAGATCGTCGCGCCGCGGGCCGGCCGCATCGTCGGATTCGACCACCTGAGGCTCGCGCGCGCCGCGCGCCAGGCGGGCGCCCCCGCGAGCCCCGGCGCCGGGCTGGACCTGCTGGTGCGGCTGGGCGATCCGGTGCGTGCCGGCCAGCCCCTCTACCGGCTGCACGCCGAGACCTCGGGCGAGTTCGACCACGCCCGCAGCGGTTGCGATGCCGATGCCGGCATCGCGATCGGCTGATCCGACGTCGCATCCCGCTCCCTGCCTGCCGGCCCCCCGACATGACCGACCCGACCCGACCCGCGCTGCTCCACTTCGCCGACCACGAGGCTCCCGCCCGCCGGCTCGCGCACGCGCTCGGCCTGCAGGCCTCGGTGATCGATACCCGGCGCTTCCCCGACGGCGAGACGCTGCTGCGCCTGCCGGTGCCGCTGCCGCCGAGCGCGCTGCTCTTCTGCGCGCTTGGCGCCCCCGACGCGCGACTGGTCGAGCTGCTGCTCGCGTCGCGGACCGCGCGCGAGCACGGCGTCGCGCACCTGACGCTGGTGGCCCCCTACCTCTGCTACATGCGCCAGGACATGGCCTTTCGCCCCGGCGAGGCGGTGAGCCAGCGCATCGTCGGCGGCTTCCTCGGAGGCCTGTTCGACGCGGTGATCACCGTGGACCCGCACCTGCACCGGATCGCACGCCTGGACGAGGCGGTGACCGGCGGCGCGCGGGCCGTCGCGCTCACCGCGGCCGATGCGATCGGCGACTTCGTCGCGCGGACCGTGCCGGACGCGGTGCTGGTCGGACCCGACGAGGAGTCCGCGCAGTGGGTGGCCGCGGTCGCCGCGCGAGCCGCCCGCCCGCACGCGGTGTTCGTCAAGACCCGCCACGGCGACCGCGAGGTCGACGTCGTGGCCGAAGGCGGCGCCGCGGTGGCCGGGCGCCCGGTGGTGCTGGTCGACGACATCGCCTCGAGCGGGCGCACGCTCGCACAGGCGGCGCGGGTGTGCCTCGCTGCCGGCGCGCGCGGCGTCGACGCGATCGTCACGCACGCGCTCTGCTCGCAGGCCGACCTCGAGGCGATGCGGGAGGCCGGGATCGTCCGGTTCTGGAGCACGGACGCGCTCGAGCATCCGAGCAATGCCGTCCCGCTTGCCTCGCTGCTCGCCGCGGGGCTGCGCGCGCACGGCCTGCTGGGCTGAGACGCCGCGAGCGGATCTGCTGCGCGACCCGCGCCGGCGCCGCCGCGCCCCCCGCCGGGTCGACCTACTTGGTCCCGAACAGCCGGTCGCCCGCGTCGCCCAGCCCCGGCAGGATGTAGCCGTGCGCGTCGAGCTGCCGGTCGATCGCCGCGGTGTAGACCGGCACGTCCGGATGCGCGGCCCGGAAGTGCGCGAGCCCCTCGGGCGCGGCGAGCAGGCAGACGAACCGGATCGAGCGCGGCCGCGTCTCCTTGAGACGGTCGACCGCTGCGACCGCGGAGTTGCCGGTGGCGAGCATCGGGTCGACGACGATGGCGTCGCGCCCCTCCATGCCGGCCGGCACCTTGAAGTAGTACTCCACCGCCACCAGCGTCTTCGGATCGCGGTACAGGCCGATGTGGGCGATCCGGGCCCCCGGGATCACCTGCAGCATTCCGTCGAGGATGCCGGCACCGGCCCGCAGGATCGACACGAACACCGTCTTCTTGCCGTCGATCAGCCGCGAGCGCATCGGCTCGAGCGGCGTCTCGATCTCGACCTCGTGCATCGGCATGTCGCGCGTCACCTCGTAGGCCAGCAGCATCGACAGCTCGGTGAGCAGGCGCCGGAAGCTGTTGGTGCTGGTCTCCTTGCGGCGCAGCAGCGTCAGCTTGTGCTGCACCAGCGGGTGGTCGATCACAAACACGTCAGCGCTCATCGGTATCTCCGGACGGTTCAGAACACGGTGCCGTCGCTGGCGATCGCGATCGGCGGCTCACCGCCGCGACGCGACGCCGCGAGCTCGCGCCCCGCGGCCCAGGTGCCGCCCTCGAGCACGGCCGCCAGCGGCATCTTCATCGCGTCGGTGCCGAGCCGCTCGCGCACCTTCGGGGCGAGGGCGTCGATCAGCGCGACCGTCAGCGCCCGCCATTCGACGATCGGCTCGGCGCCCGGTGCAAGCGGTGGCGCGAAGCTCGCCGGATCGCGCGGCACGAGGACACCGGCATCGATCAGCAACCCGCCGTTGCGGTACTCGGCCAGTCCGGTGAGCGCCTCCAGCCCGTCGACGGACACGCCGGCCGACTCGAAGGGCTCGAGCAGCGAGTAGGTCAGCCACTGCGAGAGCTTGTGGAAGGGCACCCAGCCCCCGGTCTCGCCCTCCCCGCCCGCGAACCGGTGGCGCCAGGCGTCGCCCACGGCCACGCCGCCGATCCGCGCGCCCTGCGGCCAGATGCCGCCCAGGCCGCTCAGCAGGGCGACCAGGATGTCGTGCGCAGCGACGCGCGTCGGATCCGACACGCGCAGCGCATCGAAGAGCCCGCCCGGCCGCCCCGGCACGCCGAAGCGCGCGGGCTGGGCGGCGAGCGCCTCGCCGAGCCGGCGCAGCAGCGCGACCCGGCCATCCAGGCCGACCAGCGGATTGTCCGCATCGACCTGGAACGCAGCGCCGAGCGCGGCCGCGTCGATGCGAGCCAGGCCCTCCGCATCGGCCTGCATCGGCCGGTGCGGATCGGACGAGAACAGGCCGCGCTCGAAGGCCCGCAGGCTCGCGATGCCCAGGCCCTCGGAGCGGTCGAGCACGGTCCGGGTCGCGCGGTCGTCGAAGCGCCACGCGGGGCCGGCACCGGCGTCGAGCAGGACCGAGACCACCGCCAGGTCGATCCGCGCCCGCGCCCGCGCGAACGGGTCGATCTCGCCCGCGGCCGCCTCCATCGCGGCGACCCGGTCGACGCCGCCGGCCTCGAAGTGGCGCCAGCGGCTGTGGTACGGCACCGCGAGCGTCGGATAGCGTCGGCGCGTCACCGCGGCGACGACGTCGGCCGCGTCATCGAGCCGCGCCAGCACCACCTCGAAGGCCGGGGCGCGCCCCTCGATCGCGGCCTGCAGGATGCGGCCGCAGCGCTCGCGTACCGCCCCGGTGGACAGCAGCGCGTGCGCCGCGCTCACAGGCCGCGGCCCTTGGTCGTCGACAGCGCGTCGGCGTCGGGCGCAGCCCCTTCGGTGAAGTAGCCGGCCGCCATCTTCGCCTGCATCTCGACCTGCGCGTCGGCAGGGATCAGCTCGTCGGGGATCGGGATGCGCGCGTCGACCGCGATGCCCGAGCCGACGATCGCGTCGAACTTGAGGTTGCTCATCGAGACCAGGCGATGGATGCGGCGCACGCCGAGCCAGTGCAGCACGTCGGGCATCAGCTCCTGGAAGCGCATGTCCTGCACGCCGGCCACGCACTCGGTGCGCAGGAAGTACTTGTCGGCCGAGTCGCCGCCGACCTGGCGCTTGCGGGCGTTGTAGACCAGGAACTTGGTGACCTCGCCGAGCGCGCGGCCCTCCTTGCGGCTGTAGGAGACCAGGCCCACCCCGCCCTGCTGGGCGCCGCGGATGCATTCCTCGATCGCATGCGTCAGGTAGGGGCGGCAGGTGCATATGTCCGAGCCGAACACGTCCGAGCCGTTGCATTCGTCGTGCACGCGCGCGGTCAGCGGCACCTCGGGGTGCGCGAGGTCATGAGGGTCGCCGAAGACGTAGACGGTCTGCCCGCCGATCGGCGGCAGGAAGACGTCGAGGTCGGAGCGGGTGACCAGCTCGGGATACATGCCGCCGGTTTCCTCGAACAGCGCGCGTCGCAGTTCGGCCTCGGTGCAGCCGAAGCGTTTCGCGACACCGGGCAGCCACCAGACCGGCTCGATCGCGGCCTTGGTGACCACCGCCGAGCCGTTCTCGAGCAGCACCCGGCCGTCGGGCACCAGCCGCTGGAAGGCGATCGCGGTCCGGATCTCCGGCATGTCGATGTGGGCCTTGGTCACCGCGATCGACGGCCGGATGTCGATGCCCGCCTCGATCAGCGGGCCGAAGGCCTCGGCGATCTTGGCGCCCCACGGATCGATCGACACGATCCGCTCGGCCTCGGTCCACTGCGGATACGGGCCGATGCTGTCCGTGGGCGCGGTGTCGGTGAGGTCGGCGCGATGCTGGCGGTTGAGCGAGCCGGCGGCCACCGCGAGCGCCCGGTACACGCCGTACGAGCCGGAGTGCGTGCCGACGACGTTGCGATGCAGACGGTTGGTGGTGGTGCCGATCACCGGGCCGCGCTCGGCGGCACTCGGGGCGCCCCACTCGAGCGGCGGCACCGGCGAGCTGCCGGGCGCGGGATGCGAGGTCAGGCGGATGTGCCGTGGCGATGCGGCATCGGTCGACATCACGAACGCTCCTGGCTTCAAAGGGCCAGCGTAGCGGGATTCGCCACAGGTGTCGACGCACGCGCGTCGGCCACCAAGTGGCGTTCAGGCGGCGTTCAGGTCACCGGATCGTGCCCGAACGCGTCGACGTCGTCGGCGAGTTCGACGAAGTCGCGGCGCAGCGCGCTCAGGGCGGCGGCGAACTCGTCGGCGTCGAAGGCGCGCGGCTGGAAACACGAGGCGGCGGGACGCGCCTGCGTCCAGGCGAACACCTCCAGGCCGCGCACGCCGAGCAGCTGCCCGCTGATGCCCGCGGCCTGCGGTGCGGCGAGGAATGCGACGACGTTGGCGACATGGCTGGCGGCGAGCGGCGCGGTGAGCGCGCGCCAGTCGGCGAGGGCCTGCGACTCGCCCGGCACCGCGCGCAACGCGCGCGTGCCGGCGAACGGCACGACCGCATTGCAGGCGATGCGTGCATCGGCCAGCTCGAGCGCGAGCGTGCGGGTGAGCCCGAGCAGCCCGGCCTTGCTCGCGGCCTCGCCGCCGCGGCCGACGCGGCCGTAGAGCCCGACGGCCGAGGCCAGGTTGACGATCGCCCCGGGCCGGCGCCCGCCGCGCGCCTGCTCGCGCATCGCGCCGACCGCCGCTGCGGCCATCGCGTACGGGCCGACCAGGTTGGTCCGCAGCATCCGCTCGAAGTCGGCGCGAGGGCCGGCGCCGATCGGGGCATCGGCCTCGATCGCCGCGTTGTTGACGATCAGGTCGACCGCGCCGAAGGCCTCGAGCGCGGCGGCAACCGCCTCCTCGGCGGCGCCCTCGGCCCCGACGTCGAGCGACAGGCCGATCGCCCCGGGCACCCGCATCGTCGCGAGCTCGGTGACCGCCGGATCCTCCGGCCCGCCGTCGAGCGCCGCGCCGTTGTCGACGATCAGCACACCGGCCCCGAGCAGGCCGAGCGTCTGCGCGATCGCGAGCCCGATGCCGCGTGCCCCGCCGGTCACGATCGCTCCGCGTCCCGCCAACAGATCCTGCATGCCGATTCTCCCGCGCCCGTGACGCTCATCAGCCTGCAGTGTGCCGCAAGTCGGAGAACGACCCGTCGACGGGCCCATGAACGCCCGAGCCGCGCCGCCTCGACATGTTTTCGACGGACCGTCGCCTAGCATCCCCGGACACATGTCAAACGACGAACCGCTTGCGCACGGGAACACGGGCGCTGCACGGCATTCGGCGCCCCCGTCAGCCGCGGCGCAGCGAGTGGCCCGGGCGGTCGTGTCCGGGGATCGGGCCATCGCGCGCCTGCTCGTCGCCGGCCTGGCGGCGGCAGCTGCGCTGCGCTGCCTCCTGAGCGCGATCCTGCCTCTGGCCGACACCACCGAGGCGCGCTACGCCGAGATCGTGCGCGTCGGGCTGGAGAACGGCTTCTGGCTGATGCCCCATGCGGCGCCTGGCGAACCGTTCTTCGCGAAACCGCCCGGATCGACCTGGCTGGCCATGGTGTCGGGATCACTCATCGGCCCGAGCGAGGGGGCCCTGCGACTGCCTTCGCTGCTGCTGATGGCCGCGGTCGCGCTGATCGTCGCTGCGGTGATCCGGCGCCGACCGGGCAGCTCGCCGGATGCAGCGCTCGCCGGCGCCGCGATCGTGGTGACGGCACCGATCGGATTCGTGCTGGCGGGCGCAGTCATGACCGACGCGGCCCAGCTCCTCGCGGTGAGCTCGGCGATGGCCTGTGCCACGGCGCTTCGGACATCGACCGGGGCGGCACGCGCCCGTTGGCGCTACGCCTTCTGGACGGCCGTCGGTCTGGGCACCCTCGCCAAGGGGTTCGCCACGCTGGCCCTGATCGGCCTGCCGATCGCGCTGCACACACTCCTCGCCCGCGACACGGCGCGGGTGCTGCGCGACTACCTGGTACCCGGGCCGATCCTCGTCGCGGCAGCCATCGCGCTGCCCTGGTACCTCGCAGCGGAGCACGCCCATCCCGGCTTCCTGCGGTACTTCGTGGTCGGCGAGCATCTGCAGCGCTACCTCGAGCCGGGTTGGCAGGGCGACCGCTACGGGACGGCCCATCGCCAGCCGATCGGCATGATCTGGCCGTATGCCGCGACGGCAGCGGGCCCGTGGCTGGCCGCCGCCGCCGTCGCGATGGCGGCCGACCGCGGCCGCAAGGCCAGGGCGGCTTCGATTCCAGGCAGTGCGGACGATGCCGCGGCACGCCGCGACGACACCCTCTGGTGGGCATGCTGGATCCTCGCCCCCCTGCTGCTGTTCACGTTCTCCCGGAACCTCATCTGGACGTACACGGCGACCGCGCTGCCGCCGTTCGCGGTTTGGCTGGCGCCGCGTCTCGCCGGACCCGGATCCCTGCCGTCGCGACGGCGCGCCGTGGCCTGGGGTGTGCTCCTCTGGATCGCGGTCATGGCCGCGCTCGTGCCGACCGCCATGCGAGCCGTCTCGCGCCACTCCGCCAAGGTGCTGATCGAGGCCGCCGACTTCGCCGACCCGGACCGGCGGCTGGCGCTGACCGTGCCGGGCGCCCTGCGTTTCTCCGGTGCGTTCTATTCGAAGGGACGCGCCTGCACCGCGGCCGACGCGGCCTCGTCCGCTGCCTGCGAGGCGCGTGCCGGCGGCTCGGGCTGGTGGATCGTCGCGCCGACACTCGCCGACGCCTGGGCGGCCGACGGGCAGGCCGAGCGCGTCGCCGACGACGGCCGGCATGTGCTCGTTCGCCGCCCGGCGCGAACCGGGGACGCACGATGAACACCTCCGACGTCGGCCGCCGCGGTCGGGATGCGCTCCTGTCGGTGGTCGTACCCGTCCACGACGAGGCCGACGGCATCGCCGGCTTCCTGGCCGCGCTCCAGCAGACCCTGGAGGGCCTCGATCTGCGCTGGGAGATCCTCGTCGTCGACGATGGCAGCCAGGACGGCAGCGCTGCGGTCGCACTGGCCGCCGGCCGCTCGGCGGCGCTGCGGGTGGTGACACTGTCCCGGAACTTCGGCAAGGAAGCCGCCCTGACAGCCGGCTTCGCCATGGCGCGCGGCGACGCCGTCGCGACGATCGATGCCGACTTCCAGCACCCTCCGGCCACACTGGTCGAGTTCGTCGCCCGCTGGCGCGAAGGCTACGACATGGTCTACGGCGTGCGCGCCGAGCCGCTGGACGAGCCGCTGGCCAAGCGCGTGCTGCGCAAGGCCTTCCACCGCTGGGTCGGTCGCGACGACCTCATCGTCCTGCCGCCCGGGGCGGGCGACTTCCGGCTGCTGGATCGCAAGGCGGTCGATGCACTCGGCCGGTTCTCCGAACGCGAGCGGATGATGAAGGGCCTGTTCGCCCTGCTCGGGTTCCGCCAGGTCGCGGTGCCCTACCACGAGGGCCGGCGCGCGGCCGGCCGCTCGAGCTTCGGCCTGCGCCGTGTCGCACGACTGGCCGCGACCGGCGTCACCTCGTTCTCGGCACTGCCGCTGCAGGCGTTCGGCGTGGCCGGTGTGGTGGTCTCGGCCACGGCATTCGCCTACGCAGCCTGGATCGTGCTCGAGACGCTGGTGTACGGGCAGCATGTCGACGGCTTCGCGACCCTCGCCGCGGGGATACTGATCTTCGGTGGCCTGCAGATGCTGTCGGTGGCGGTGCTGGGCGCCTACGTGAGCCGCATCTACCGGGAGGTCAAGGGCCGACCGACCTTCATCGTCGACCGGATCGACGAGGCCACCGGGGACACGACCAGCGGACCCGGCGCAGCCCGCATCGGATCGAATGCGCAGGCGCAGACCGGCGGCGAAGGCGATGACGCGCCGCGAGCGACGTTCACGGTGACGCGCCGGAGCCTGCCGTGAGCGGTACCGACCGCATCCGGCGGGTTGTGCTGTGCGCCGACGATTTTGCGCTCGACGAGGCGTCGTCCGAAGGCATCCTGCGGCTTGCCGCGGCGGGCCGCCTCGGCGCGGTCACCGCGATGACGGCCGGCGCGCGCTGGCCCGCCGCCTGGGAGCGGCTGGGCGAGATGCCACCGACCGTCGCCCTCGGGCTGCACGTGAACCTCGTGGACGGCCGCGGCCTCTCCGACCGCGAGCGCTTCCCCTCGGCCCCGGAGCTGGCGCTGAATGCGGCGGCGGGTCGATTGCCCCCGGCCTGGCTGCACGACGAGATCGACGCGCAGTGGGCGGCCTTCGAAGCCAGTGCCGGTCGGGCACCGGACTTCCTCGACACCCACCGCCACGTGCATGTCCTCGCAGCGGTCAGCGAGGCGATGCTGGCCGTCGCCGCGGCACGCGGGCATCCGATCCCGCTTCGCGCGCTGTGGCCGGCGGTCGGTCCGCGGGATGCGCGCGGCAAGCGATTCGCGCTGCGGCTGCTCGGCGCCCGCCGACTCGCGCGGCGCCTCGACGCCCTCGGCCTGTCGGCCAACCGCGCATTCGGCGGGCTCCAGGCGTTCGCGGCGCCCGCGCGGGTCGAGCAAGGCTGGCGTGAAATGCTGCCGCAGCTGCCCGACGGCGCGCTGGTCGCCTGCCATCCGGCATTCGGCATCGATCCGACCGACCCGATCGGGGCCTTCCGGGACGCGGAGTTCCGGTGGCTCGCCTCCGATGCGTTCCCGACGGCCTCGCTCGCCGCCGGACTGCAGTGGGTTCCGGGCCCGATACCGCCTGCCTGCGCACCGGCATCGGTCGCACACAGCTAGCCCCGGGCGTTCGGGCATCATGCGCCCATCCGCCCGACCCCGATCGTGTCAGCCGCCGACGACAGGCCCCGCCCGCGCCGCATCGCCCACCTCGACATGGATGCGTTCTTTGCGTCCTGCGAGCTGTCGCAGTACCCCGAGCTGCGCGGCCTGCCGATGGTCGTGGCGGGACGGCGGACCGAGCTCCCCCGCGTCCTGCCGGACGGCACGCGCGAGTTCGCGCGGCTGCGCGACTACGCGGGCCGCGGCGTGCTGACCACCGCCACCTACGAGGCACGCGCGCTCGGCGTGCACTCTGGCATGCCGACCATGAAGGCGGCCCGGCTGGCCCCCGATGCGGTGCTGCTGCCGGTGAACTTCGAGCTCTACCGGCGCCACTCGCGCCTCTTCAAGGATGCGGTGCGCACGGTCAGCCCGGTGATCCAGGACATCGGCATCGACGAGGTGTACGCGGACCTGACCGAGCTCGACGGCGACGCCCGCACGCTCGCGCAACGCCTGAAGGCAGCCGTGCTCGAGGCCACCGGCCTGACCTGCTCGGTCGGCATCGCGCCGAACAAGCTGCTGGCGAAGCTGTGCTCCGACATGCACAAGCCCGACGGCATCACCGTGCTGACGATGGACGAGATCCCGGCGAAGGTCTGGCCGATGCCGGCCAAGCGCATCAACGGGATCGGCCCGAAGGCCACGGAGAAGCTCGCCGCCCACGGGATCGTGACGATCGGCGAGCTCGCGGCCCGGGACCCGGCCTGGCTGGTCGAGCATTTCGGGCGCGCCTTCGGGCAGTGGCTGCACGAAGCGGCGCACGGCCGCGACGAGCGTCCGGTGGTCACCCACCGCGAGCCGGTGTCGATCAGCCGCGAGACCACCTTCGAGCGCAACCTGCATGCAGCCCGGGATCGGGGCGAACTCGGCGAGGTGTTCACGCGGCTGTGCGAACAGCTGGCCGCGGACCTGGCGAGGAAGCGCTATCGGGCCCGCACTGTCGGCATCAAGCTGCGCTTCGACGACTTCAGGACGGTGACCCGCGACCTCACGCTGCCCGAGCCGGTGGCCGACGCGGCCGCGCTGCGGCGGGCGGCCGGCGCCTGCCTGAAGCGGGCGGACCTGAGCCGCTCGATCCGTCTGCTCGGCGTGCGTGCGAGCGGCCTCGAAGGCGAGGACGAGCCGCGCGTGGCGCCGCCCCGGCAGTACGACCTCGGCTTCGACTGATCAGACCCGCTCGGGCGTGCCCGGCTCGCCCAGGTCCCAGTAGAGTCCGGCCATCAGCCGCAGCGCCTCGCGCGCGACCGACGCCAGCAGGTGCTCGTTCGGCGCATGCTGCGAGCAGCCGGCGTACGAATGCGGCACCCACACCGTCGGCAGCCCGAGGCGCTCGGAGAACGCGTCGTTCGGCAGCGAGCCGCCGAGGTTGGGCAGGATCGCCGGGGCGGCGCCGGTGCTCGCGCCGATCGAGGCCGCGGTCCAGCGGACCCAGGGGTGGTCCGGCTCGAGGCGCGTCGCGGGGAAGAAGCCCTCGGCCGCCCGGTCGATGCGGACCGCCGCGAAGCCGTGGGCGTCGAGGTGGCGGCGCAGCGCCGGCAGGATGTCCTCGGGGTCGACGCCGACGACGAAACGCAGCTGGCAGTCGGCCCGCGCCCGCGGCGGGATCGCGTTGACCGGGCGGGCCGGGTTGCCGGTCTCGAAGGCGAGGACCTCGAACGCGCACCAGCCGTAGACGCGCTCGGCAGGCGTGAGGCCGGGCTCGCCCCAGTCGGGGTCGATCGGCGGGCCCTCGACCCCGCCGTCGACCGACAGCGTCGACAGCGCCTGGCGCACCGCGGGCGTGAGCGACGCAGGACGCCACTCGGGCACGCGGATCGCGCCGCGCGCGTCGGTGATCGAGGCCAGCGCGTGCGCGAGCACGACGCCGGGGTTGGCGATCAGCCCGCCCCAGTTGCCCGAGTGGTGGCCGCCCTCGCGCAGGTCGACGACCAGGTCGAAGTTCAGTGCGCCGCGCGAGCCGAGGAACAGCGTCGGGCGGCCGGCGCTGACCCGCGGTCCGTCGGAGGCGATGAGCACGTCGGCGGCAAGCCACTCGCGGCGCGTCTCGCAGACCGTGTGCAAGCCGGGCGAGCCGATCTCCTCGCCGGTCTCGATCAGCCACTTGAGGTTGAACCCGAGCCGGGCGCGCGCGGCCTCTCCCGGAGCGAGGCCCTGCTCGCGGGCGCGGGCCTGCAGCACCAGCCGCAGCGCGGCGAGGTTGATCGAATGCTGGCCCTTGTTGTCGGCGGTGCCGCGACCGTACCAGCGGTCGCCCTCGGCCTGCAGCGTCCACGGATCGCGCCCGTCGCGCCACTGCCCGGCCTGGCCCCGGATCACGTCGCCGTGCCCGTAGCCCAGCACCGTCGGACGCGCGGCGTCCTCGATGCGGCGCGCGAGCAGCATCGGCCCGCCGGTGGCGGCCGGGTTCGCCACCGTCTCGCACTCGAATCCGAGGGCGTGCAGCGCCGGCTCGATCTCGTCGCGCAGGTAGGCGGCGAGCACCGGCGCGCGCGCGGGCTCCTGGCTCTCGGTGGGCACGGCGACGCGCCGGGCGAGCGTCTCAAAGAGGCCCCCGGCGTCGAACCAGCGGTCGGCATCGGCGAGCACGGCGCTTCGGGCGGCGGAGGTCCCGGCGGCCGAGGAGGCTGGGAGGGCGTTCGGAGCGGTCATCGGTCGGGGACACGGATAATCCGCGGATGATCGCATGCGACGCCGGGCGGCGATGACGGCCCACCCCCTGCCTGCTCCGGGCGCCGACCCGCTCGATGCGGCCGCGCGCGGACCGCTCGCGGCCGCGGGGCTGCCGCACGCATGGGGCGGCACGGACGTCTTCGTCGTGCTCGAGGTCGGCTTCGGCGCCGGGCTCGCGTTCCTCGCCGCACTGCGTGCCTGGCGTGCCGACCCGGCACGGGCGGCGCGCCTGCACTGGGCGGCGACGCTCGAGCGTGCGCTGACCCGGGACGCGCTGCATGACGCACTCGTGGCGCTTCGGGTGGCACCCGCCGATCGGGAGCCGCTCCTCGCGCGCTGGCCCTGTGCGGTCGCAGGGGCGCACCGGATGCCGTTCGAGGACGGCCGGGTGACGCTGTCGCTGGCGGTCGGACCGGCCCGCACCATGGTGCCGGGCTGGGTGCCGCGTGCGGACGCGATGCTGCTGTCCTACGCGGCGGACGACGGCCTCGCGGCCCGCCTCGGGGAGCGCCCCTTCGTAGCCTGGCGGGCCGCCGTCGCCGCGCTGGCCCCGGGCGGCGCAGTGGCGCTGGCGCCCGCACCCGGATCGCCCTCGACCGAGGCACTCGCGGCCGCCTTGCGCGCCGGCCGGCATGCGCTCGAGTCCGCCGGCTTCGCGGTCTCGCCGACCGGCCACCCCGAGCCTGCCAGCGCAGACCCGGGGGTCCTGCCGGGCCGGGCGGCCCGGCAGGACCCGCTCGACCCGATCTACGCGCTGCCCGCGGTACGGGCGCTGCGGATCCGTGGCCATGCGGTCGCCTCGGCATCCGCGCACGGCGAGCGCCCTGCTGGCGGGCGCGGTGCGCTGGTGATCGGCGCGGGGCTCGCTGGCAGCGCGGTCGCCTTCGCGCTCGCGCGCCGCGGCTGGTCGGTGACGAGGCTCGACGCCGGCACGCCCGGCGGCTCGGCCCAACCGGTGCTGGCCCAGCATCCGTCGCTGACGCCGGACGATGCGCCGCTGTCGCGGCTGACCCGCGCGGCGACCCTGCTGGCGAACGGTCCGTACGCGCTCGACGTGCTGCGCCGGCACGGGCGCGTGCAGCTCGCCGATCCGGAGCACGCACATCGCGTCACCGCAGGGCTGCCGCGCGACTGGGCCGAGCCGGTGGATGCCGCCGGCGCCTCGGAGCGCGCCGGCGTGCGGCTGCGGCAAGGGGGCTGGTGGCTGCCGATGGCCGGCAGCGCGGATCCGGCGGCGCTGTTCGATGCCTGGACGGTGGCCGGCGTGAGCGTGCGCGATGGCGCCTCGGTCGCGACGCTCGTGCGCACGCAGGACGGCTGGGTCGCCCTGGACGCCGAGGCCCGCGCGCTCGGCGAGTGCGCCGTGGTGGTGCTCGCCTGCGGCACCGACGGGCCGGCCATCATCGACGCGCCGGGTGCGATGCCTCAGCCCCTGGCGGTGCACTTCGGCGCCGCGGGCCTGCAGCGGCGCGAGGGCCTCACCACGCTGGCGGTGCCGCATCCGAGTCGCATGCCACGCTGCACCGTCGGAGGCGACGGACACGCCGTGCCGCTCGACGGAACCCGCCTGCTGCTCGGCCCGGCCGGCGGCATCGACATCGACGACGACGCCCGGAGCGGCGCCTCGATCGGCGACACCGTCGCGCACGACGATCGCGTCGCGCCTGGCAAGCGGGCCCTGCAAGCCTGGTCGCGCTTCGCCTCGCAGCTCGCCGACCCCGGCACCGTCCCGCCGCTCGCGCCCGGTCGCCGGGGCCAGCGCCTGTCGACCCGCGACCATCTGCCCCTGATCGGCCCGCTGCCCGACCCACGCGCGCTCGCTGCACTCGCAGCAGGACAGCGCGACGATCGCCTGCCGCTGCCCATCCTGCCGGGGCTGTGGACCGCCACGGCGTTCGGCGGACGCGGCCTGCTGTGGTCCGTGCTCGCCGCCGAGCTGATCGCGGCCCGCCTCGACGGCGAGCCCTCCGCGCTCGAACGCCCCCTCGCCGGTGCGCTCTCGCCGGACCGCTTCCTGCGCAAGGCGCTGCGCCGCGTCGACACCTCGGGTTGACCCGCGCGACGGCGCCCCCGTACCCTCGGCGGTTTGCCCGGCCGCGCATGCTCACCGTCCTCGAGGTCACGCTTCCCGTCTTCGCGCTCGTGCTCTGCGGCTGGGTCGCCGCACGTCGCGGGCTGCTGCAGGACAGCGGGGTCGAGGGCATCAACATCTTCGTGTTCTGGTTCGCGCTGCCTGCGATGCTGTTCCGCGCAGTGGCGGCGCACCCGGTCTCGAAGATCGCCGACCCGGGCTACTTCGCCGCCTACCTGCTGGCGGGCGCGATCCTCTTTGCCGGCATGCTGTGGCTCGCGCGACGTCGCCCGGCCGGCGATCGCACCGCGCTCGCCTTCTCGGCGACCCACGGCAACGTCGGCTTCCTCGGTCTGCCGCTGCTCGCGCAGCTCGGCGACGAGAGCCGTCTGCCCGCGATGGTCATGACGATCGTCGCCGACATCTGCGTGGTCATCGTCGGCTCGATCGTGCTCTTCGAGTTCGCCCGCAGCGGCGAGGACGGTGGCACGCCACGCGCTGCCCGCCTGCGTGCCGCGCTCGGCGGCCTGCTGCGTACGCCGCTGATCCTCGGCATCGTCGCCGGGCTCGTGTTCTCGGCGACCGGCGCGCAGCTCCCCGCGCCCGCCGACGCGCTCGTGAGGCTCCTCGCCCAGGCGGCCGGCCCCTGCGCGCTGTTCGCCATCGGCGCCTCGCTCGGCGGCCGCGCGGTGGTGCTCGACCGCTCGGTCGGCGGGCTGCTGCTGGCGAAGCTCGTGGTGCATCCGGTGCTGGTCGGCGCGGCGATGTGGGCCCTGGGCGTCGACCCCGCTCTCGCTGCGATCGGCGTGCTCGCCGCCGCCTTGCCGACGGCGAGCAACACCTACATCCTGTCGCAGCGATACGGCATCGACACGCGTGCGATCGGTTCGGCGATCGTCATCGGCACCTTCGCTGCGGCGGGCACGGTATCGTTCGTCATTTGGCTGCTGCAGCTGCGAACCGCCTGACCCGACCCGCGCACCTTGCGCCCGCGAGCCCGTCCACGCCCTCTTCCGCCCGCCCAGACATGACCCGAAAGACCATCCCGATCGTCCGCTACGACTGCTCGAAATGCCCTGGCTACTGCTGCAGCTACCCGCGGATCGAAGTCAAGGACCGCGACCTAGCGCGTCTCGCGAAGCACTTCGGCCTTGAGAAGGCCGAGGCCGAGCGCAAGTTCACCCGCTGGTACGAGCCCGGCGAGCGGATCCTCAAGCATCGCAAGGACGAGGTGTACGGCTCGATCTGCCGCTTCTTCGACACCGACGTGCGGCGCTGCACGATCTACGAGGCGCGGCCCGCCGTGTGCCGGGACTATCCGAACGGATCGAAGTGCGGCTACTACGACTTCCTGAAGTTCGAGCGCAAGCACCAGGACGACCCGGACTTCATCCCGTCGGCCTGATGCCCGCGCCCGGGCGGCGCGTTCAGCGCCACTCGCGGTGCCCGTATCCGTAGTCGTGCACGCGGCCGTAGCCATGGTCGCGACCGGGGTGCCCTCGCCAGATCACCGCGGGCGGCGGCGCGTAGACCGGCGCGGGCACGTACACGGGCGCGGGGTAGTACTCGCGCGGCGGCGGGTAATGGGCGCGCGGCGGGGGGTAGTAGACGCGGGCCGGCGGGTAGTAGACCTGCGGCGGCGGCTGCCAGGCCTGCACGGGCGGGTAGTAGTGGACCGGCTGCGTGCTCCAGGTCCGCGAATGACCGGTGGAGATCGCGGTGCCGCTGAATGCGCCGATCGCGCCGCCGACGATCGCACCCTCGCGCCCGCCGAGTGCCTGGCCGATCACCGCGCCGGCGCCCGCGCCGAGAACCGCTCCGACGACCGCGTCGCCGTGCGCCTGCGCGGCAGGGGCTGCGGCCAGCGCGCCGAGCAGGACGAGCGTGGCGGTGACGGTGGTCTTCATGTCGAGCCTCCGAGGGCACGGGTGACGATGGCGTCAGGCTACCGGAGCCGCTGCGGACTCGGCGCAGGCGGCGGGCAACAGATGTAACGGCCTGTTGCCGGGTTCGGCGCGGCCGGCGGTCCGGGATCGCGCCGTGTCAGCGGGGTGTCCCGGGCGGGCTCAGATACCGGTCGACGTCGAAGGTCTGCAGCCATTCCGGACGATAGACGGCGAGCCCGGTCACGAGGACCCCGGTGGTGACCGCCTCGCCGTCGGCCAGGATCAGCAGCGTGATCCACCAGTCGGCGCCCGGGTTGCGGCCGGAGCCGGCCGCGAACAGCAGGCGTTCGGCTGCGCCGCCCGCCAGCGTCGCCATCAGGGTGCCTGCGAACACCGCGACGAACAGGTAGACGAACAGGTGCGGCGGAAGGCGGCGCTCGATCAGCCTGAGCCAACCCCAGGCCACGGCGATCGGCAGCCAGCCGTCGAGGAGCACGGCCGCCGGCATCTCGGCCCACGGCACGGTACCGGTGGCCGCGGCGAAGCCCGCGCCGCCGAGCACGGCCACAGCGGCCCAGCGCGGGCCGAGCACGTACAGCGCGAGGGGCGCGACGAGCCAGTGCAGCGGCGGGCCGCCGACCAGGGTCGTCCGCAGGGTCCAGGCCAGTCCGATCAGCACTGCCACTGCGCCGAGCGCATGCGGCGAGGCCGTCTTGGGTGCCGACCTGGCGTTCATGCCGCCTGCGCCGTGGTCACCGGCACCCCGGTGGCGGCGCCGGTCAGGCGGATGGAGACCCGCGTGCCCTGTCCGGCGCTGCTGTGGATCGACAGCGTCCAGCCGGCCGCCGCGCAGATGCGCTCGACGATCGTCAGCCCGAGCCCGAGGCCCGAGGGGCCGGTCTCGTCGTCGGCGGCCGAACCGCGCCAGAACGGATCGAACACTCGCTCGAGGGCGGCCGCGTCGATGCCCGGGCCGTGGTCGATCACCTCGATCGCCCCCTCCGACTGCTGCACCGTCACCGGCGCGCTGCGGCCGTGCCGGATCGCGTTGCGCAGCAGGTTGGACAGCACGATCTCGAGCATCGCCGGATGCGAGACCGGCAGCGCCGGCTCGGCGACCGTCGCGGTCACCGTGGCGCCCAGCAGACGGGCTTCGGCGGCGAGCCGTTCGACACACAGCCCGACCAGCTCGCCGAGCGGGCGCGGCGCGCCTTGGGGCGGCAGCGGCACCGGATGGTCACCGGAGGGCTGCCAGCGCGCCACCAGCAGCAGCACGTCGAGCAGGCGCTGCAGCTCCTCGGCGGCCTCGCGGATCGAGCGCAGGCGCGGCACCACCGGCGCCGGCAGGTCGCTGCGCGCGAGCAGCACCTCGGTGCCGGTGGCGATCCGCGTGAGCGGGGTGCGCAGCTCGTGGCTCGCCGCCGCGGCGAACGCGCGCTCCTTGCGCAGCGCGATCGCCACCTGCCGACGGTGGTCATCGAGCGCGTCGGCGAGCGCGGACACCTCGACGTCCATCGAGCCGTCGCGGAACGAGGCATCGCCCGGGCCTTCGGAGACCCGCCGCTGCAGCCGGTTCATGCCACCCAGCAGGCGGTCGACCATGCCGAGCGCGAGCCGCGAGGCCAGCATCGTGAGCATCGCCGCGATCGCAAGCACCGCCCACAGCAGGTCGAGTCGGCGCTCCTGGTGCTCGGTCGAATCGTAGGCGAGCAGAAAGACCTGCGCGCCCCGGCGCGCGACGCCGACCTGGTAGTCGACGCCATCGGCGGAGCGGACCTCGCGCATCACGATCTTCTTGGTGGGCTCGGCCACGAGATCGGGCAGCGGCATCAGGTGCGGCGGCAGCGCATCCCCGGGCACGGCCGGATCCCGCGACGCGATGTACAGCCGCAGGGAGCCGGTGTTCGGGTAGGCGAGCAGCGGATCCCGGGGGTGGATCTCGATGCTGCGCTCGAGTTCGTCCTCGACCACCCGCTCGATCAGCCTGCGCTCGTAGCCGTACCAGACCACATGCAGCAGCAGCGCCTCGGCGAACGACGCGATCGACGCGGTGACGACGATGCCGACGACCAGTCGCCGTCTAAGCGAGGGACGCAGGCGGCCTGATCCGGTAACCATGGCCGTGCAGATTCTCGATCGGATCGACGCCCGCCTCCGCGAAGGCGCGCCGTGTCTGAGCGACCAGCGCGCGCAGCGCATCGCCGCCCGGCGGCTCGTCGCCCCAGATCTCGCGTTCGAGGTCGGGGCGCGAGAACACGCGGTCGGGAGCGCTCATCAGCAGGTCGATCAGCTGGAACGAACGCGGGGTCAGGCGCACGACGGCGTCGCCCACGCGGACCCGGCGGGCTTCGCGCTCGAGTCGCAGCCCGCCGAGCGTGGTGACCTCGGTGGCCCGCCCGGTCGAGCGGCGCGACAGCGCGCGCAGCCGCATCGCCAGCTCGTCGAGCAGGAAGGGCTTGACCAGGTAGTCGTCGGCCCCGGCCGCGAAACCCGCCCGCTTGCTGTCGATCGAATCGCGGGCGGTGAGCATCAGGACGGGGGTCGTGCCGAGCGGCCCCGCGCGCAGGCGGCGGCACCAGTCGACGCCGTCGATGCCGGGCAGGTTCAGGTCGAGGACGACGACGTCGGGGCGTTCGCGCTGCGCGAGCTCCATGCCGACGATGCCGTCGGGCGCGTAGCGGGTGTCCATGCCCGTGGTCTGCAGGTAGTCGCAGACATTGGCCCCGATCACCGGGTCATCCTCGATCACCAGCACGCGCATCGCCCACCTCTCTCGAGATCCGAATCAGCCCAGTGCAACGCGCGCGTTGCGCCACACCCTCATCCACGGGGACTCGCCCGCAGCACCGCCGACGCGCGGCGCGCCCCCCACCGTATCGTCCGGACGCCATGACCATTGCACCATCCGGAACACGCGCTCCGGATGGGGCATCAGGATGGTCGCACGGCCGTCCGCGCTCGTGTAGCCCGTCAGCCCGCCGACGGAACCGTTCGGGTTGGCCGGATAGGCCTCGGCCGGTGTCCCGTCGCCATTCACGAAGCGCAGCGCGCCGAGTGCGGCGGCGGCGTGCTCCGGCCGGTCGTGCTCGACCCGCCCTTCACCGTGCGCGATGGCGATCGGCAGGCGCGATCCTGCCATCCCCGCGAGGAAGAGCGACGGCGAAGGCAGCACCTCGACCGCACCGAAGCGCGCCTCGAACTGCGCGGAGCGGTTCGCGCGGAACCGCGGCCAGTGCTCGGCACCGGGGATGATCGCCTTGAGCTGCGACAGCATCTGGCAGCCGTTGCACACCCCGAGCGTGAAGCTCGAGGGCCGCTGGAAGAAGGTTGCGAACTGCTCGGCGAGCGCGGCGTTGAACAGGATCGTACGGGCCCAGCCGGCGCCGCCGCCGAGCACGTCGCCGTACGAGAAGCCGCCGCAGGCGACCAGACCGGCGAAGTCGGCGAGCCTGTGGCGGCCCTCGATCAGGTCGGTCATGTGGACGTCGTAGGCGTCGAAGCCGGCCAGGTCGAAGGCGGCCGCCATCTCGATCTGGCTGTTGACGCCCTGCTCGCGCAGCACCGCCACCCGCGGGCGCACGCCGGTGGCGACGTAGGGCGCGGCGATGTCGTCGGCAGGGTCGAAGCTCAGGTGCACCGACAGCGGCGGCTGGGCGCCGGCGCCGTTGCGCTCGTATTCCTCGCGTGCGCAGTCGGGATCGTCGCGCAGCGCGGCGATCCGGTAGGAGGTCTCGCTCCAGGCCGACTGCAGCACCGCGCGGGACGCGCTCCAGACCTTCTTCGCATCGCGCCAGATCTCGATGGCGTCGCGGTCGTTGGGCTTGCCGACGACGTGGGACAGGCGCGACAGCCCCGCATCGCGCAGCGCGCCGAGCACCGCGTCGCGATCGGCCTGCCGGACCTGCAGCACCACGCCCGCCTCCTCGGCGAACAGCGCCTTCATCGTCAGCTCGTTGCGCTGGACGGCGACCTGCTCGGGCCGGATCTTGAAGTCGCCCCAGTCGGCGGCATGCGGATCGATGGTCAGCATGTCGAGGTTGAGCGTCACGCCGCAGTGGCCGGCGAAGGCCATCTCGCAGACGGTGGCGAAGAGCCCGCCGTCAGAGCGATCGTGGATCGCGAGCACGCGGCCGGCTGCAGCCAGCGCCTGCACAGCGCCGAAGGCGCGCGCCAGCAGCGACGGATCGGCCAGGTCGGGCACCGCGTCGCCGACCTGCTGCGTGACCTGCGCGAGCGCGGAGCCGCCGAGGCGATGGCGCCCCTCGCCCAGGTCGATCAGGATCAGCGTCGTGTCACCGAGCTCGGTGCGCAGCTGCGGGGTCAGCGCGCGCCGCACGTCCGCCACCGGCGCCCAGGCGGTGACGATCAGCGAGGTGGGCGAGGCCACTTCACGCGGCGCGCCGTCCTCGCTGCGCCAGCGCGTGCGCATCGACAGCGAATCCTTGCCGACCGGGATGGCGATGCCCAGGGCGATCGAGAAGTCGCTCGCGGCCTGCACCGCGTCGTAGAGATCGGCGTCGTCGTCCGGCGTGCCGCAGGCGGCCATCCAGTTCGCCGACAGCTTGATCGCGTCGATGGCGGCGATGGGGGCGCCCATCAGGTTGGTGACCGACTCGGCGATCGCCATCCGTGCCGAGGCGGCGGCGTCGATCACGGCGAGCGGGGTGCGCTCGCCCATCGACATCGCATCGCCGCGAAAGCCGCGGTGATCGACCAGACCGAGCGCGCAGTCGGCGACCGGCACCTGCCAGGGGCCGACCATCTGGTCGCGCGCGCTCAGCCCGCCGACCGTACGGTCGCCGATGGTGATGAGGAAGGACTTGGAGGCCACGGCCGGCAGCCGCAGCACCCGCATCGCCACCTCGCCGAGGTCGAGCCCGGAGGCGTCGAGCTCGGGCAGTGCACGCGCGCGCCGCACCGCGTCGCGGTGCATCCTGGGCGGTTTGCCCAGCAGCACGTCCATCGGCATGTCGACCGGCTTGGAGCCGTCGGGCGCCTCGAGCACCAGCTGCCGGTCCGCCGACACCGTGCCGACCACCGCGTACGGGCTGCGCTCGCGTCGACACAGGAAGTCGAAGGTCTCGAGCGAGCCCGGTGCGATGCCGAGCACGTAGCGCTCCTGCGACTCGTTGCACCAGATCTCGGCGGGCGACAGGCCGCTGGCCAGCAGCGGGATCTTCGCGAGCTCGAAGCGCGCGCCGCGGTTCGCGCCGTCGACCAGCTCGGGGAATGCGTTGGACAGCCCGCCGGCGCCGACGTCGTGGATCGACAGGATCGGATTGGCGTCGCCCATGGCGCGGCAGGCGTCCAGCACCTCCTGAGCACGACGCTGGATCTCGGCGTTGCCGCGCTGCACCGAGTCGAAGTCGAGCTCGGCGGTGTTGCTGCCCGAGCCCATGCTGGAGGCCGCACCGCCCCCGAGGCCGATCCGCATGCCGGGGCCGCCGAGCTGGATCAGCAGCGTGCCGGGCGGCAGGTCGAGCTTGCCCACGTGCGCGGCGTCGAGGTGGCCGACGCCGCCGGCAAGCATGATCGGCTTGTGATAGCCGCGCACCGCGCCGCCCACCGTCTGCTGGTAGGTGCGGAAGTAGCCCAGCAGGTTGGGACGCCCGAACTCGTTGTTGAACGAGGCACCGCCGATCGGGCCGTCGATCATGATCGACAGCGGCGAGGCGATCCGGGCGGGCAGCCCGTACTGGGGGGCGTACGTCGGACGCCCGTCGATCGGCGCGGTGGTCTCCTGGACGGTCTCCCAGGGCTGCTCGAAGCCGGGGATCCGCAGGTCCGAGACCGTGAAGCCGGTCAGGCCGTACTTGGGCTTGGAGCCGCGCCCGGTGGCCCCCTCGTCGCGGATCTCGCCGCCCGAGCCGGTGGCCGCGCCCGGGAACGGCGAGATCGCGGTCGGATGGTTGTGGGTCTCGACCTTGAGCAGCGCGTGCAGCGGCACGTCGCGCCAGACATAGCGGCCGTTCTGGCCGTCCTGCACCGGGATGAAGCGGCTGGCGGTGCCGCCGCCGTCGAGCACCGCGGCATTGTCGGCATACGCGACGATGGTGCCGGCCGGGTTCGCGGCATGCGTCTTGCGGATAGGCCGAACAGCGAATGCGCCCGCGCCTCGCCGTCGACGGTCCAGTCGGCGTTGAAGATCTTGTGCCGGCAATGCTCGGAGTTGGCCTGCGCGAACATCATCAGCTCGACGTCGGTCGGATCGCGGCCGGCCTCGCGGAACGCGGCGAGCAGGTAGTCGACCTCGTCGTCGGACAGCGCAAGGCCCATCTCGGCGTTGGCGCGGGCGAGTGCGTCGCGTCCGCCGTCGCCCACCGGCACCGTGCGCAGCGGCTTGCCAGGCAGGTCGGCGAACAGCGTGGCGAGCGCGGCCGCATCGGATGCCGGCGGCACGACCGATTCGGTCATCCGGTCGTGAAGCAGTGCTGCGAGGCGCTCGAGGCGGGCGGCATCCGGGGCGCGGGGGGTGCCGACCAGCCCGCCGATCAGCGCGCCCAGACCGCGGCGCATCACGACTGCGTAGGCCGTGCCGCGCTCGATGCGCGAGACCGCGTCCAGGCCGCAGACCCGAGCGATGTCGGTGGCCTTGCTCGACCAGGGACTGACGGTGCCCAGGCGGGGCACCACCCAGAGCACTGTGGCGCCGTCGGGCTCGGCCGGCGGCGGCAGCCCGTCGTCGAGGAGCGCCGCCACGCGCGAGCGCGTGTCCTGCGTGAGCGGCTGCGGCGACAGCACCACGTGCAGGTGCCAGGCTCGGACATCGGCGACCGCGTCGTCGGCCGCCTGCAGCGCCGCCAGCAGGCGGCGACGGCGGAACTCGGAGAGGGCGGAGCCGCCGCGCAGGACGATCGCGTCGGGCATTCGGAGGGGGCGCAGGGGTGAAATCGCGATTATACCGGCGGCCCGTCCCCGCCCCGACCGACCCCGGCCGAGATCAGGGCTCGCCGAAGCCGCCGCCGCCCGGGGTCTCGATCACGAACACGTCACCGGCCTCGAGCTCGGCGCGGCCCACGTGGCCGACCGGCTCGATGCGCCCGTCGCCTCGCAGCACGTAGTTGCAGGCGACCGCGCCGCTGCCGCCGCCACCGGCACCGAACGGCGGGAAGACCCGGCTGTTGCCGAGCATCGAGGCGGTCATCGGCTCGAGGAAGCGGATCATCCGCACGCCGCCGTCGCCGCCCCGCCACTGCCCGCGCCCGCCGGTGTTGCGGCGGATCCGGTACGACTCGAGCCGCACCGGGAAGCGCAGCTCGAGCACCTCGGGGTCGGTCAGCCGCGAGTTGGTCATGTGGGCCTGCACGACCGGACAGCCGTCGAAGCCACCGGTCCGGTGGCCCAGCGCATCGAAGACGCCGCCCGCACCCGAGCCGCCGGCAACGGTCTCGTAGTACTGGTGGCGGGCGTTGCCGAAGGTGAAGTTGCTCATCGTGCTGCCGCTCGAGGCCAGCACGCCGAGCGCGCCGTACAGCGCGTTGGTGATGCACATCGAGGTCTCGACATTGCCGGCGACCACCGCGCCCGGGTAGCGCGGGTTCAGCATGCAGCCCTCGGGCACCACGATCTCGAGCGGCTCGAGGCAGCCGTCGTTCATCGGGATCTCGTCGTCGACCAGCGTGCGGAACACGTACAGCACCGCGGCGGTGGTGACCGCGCTCGGCGCGTTGAAGTTGTTCGACGCCTGCAGCGAGGTGCCGGTGAAGTCGATCTTCGCGCGCCGCGCCTCGCGGTCGACGGTGACCGCGACCCGGATGGTCGCGCCGTTGTCGAGCTGCAGCGCGAACGCACCGTCCTTCAGCGCGCCGATCACGCGCCGCACCGACTCGGCGGCGTTGTCCTGCACGTGGCGCATGTAGGCCTGAACGACCTCGAGGCCGAAGTGCGCGACCATCTTCAGCAGCTCCTCGCGCCCCTTCTCGTTGGCGGCGACCTGGGCCTGCAGGTCGGCGACGTTCTGGTCGGGGTTGCGCGCCGGATGGGTCGCGCCGGTCAGCCGCTCGCGCAGCGCCGCCTCGCGCAGCACGCCGGCCTCCACCAGCTTCAGGTTGGTCAGCAGCACGCCCTCGTCGTCGATGTGGCGGCTGTCGGGCGGCATCGAGCCGGGCGTGAGCCCGCCGATGTCGGCGTGGTGGCCGCGCGAACCGACCCAGAAGAGGACGGCGCCGCCGGCCTCGTCGAACACCGGCGTGACCACGGTCACGTCGGGCAGGTGCGTGCCGCCGCGGTAGGGATCGTTCAGGACGAACACGTCGCCCGGCGCGATGTGGCCCGCGTTGTCGGCGATCACCGCCTTGACGCTCGCGCCCATCGAGCCGAGGTGGACCGGCATGTGCGGCGCGTTGGCGATCAGCGCGCCGGTGGCGTCGAAGACCGCGCAGGAGAAGTCGAGCCGCTCCTTGATGTTCACCGAGTGGGCGGTGTTCTGCAGCCGGTAGCCCATCTGCTCGGCGATCGACATGAACAGGTTGTTGAAGATCTCGAGCATCACCGGGTCGGCCACGGTGCCGATCGCCTGGCGCGACGGGCGCGCGACCACCCGCCTGAGCACCAGGTCGCCGCGCACGCTGGTGGTCGCGCGCCAGCCCGGCTCGATGACGGTGGTGGCGGTCGCCTCGGCGACCACCGCCGGGCCGTCGATGCTCGAGCCGGCGGGCAGCGCCTCGCGCCGGTACAGCGGCGCCTCGACCCACGCCCCATCGGCGTACATCGGCACGGTCGCCACGCGCGCGGCGCTGGCCTCGCCCGCCGCAGGGGGCGCGGCGACCGTGCTCGCCCCGCCCTCGCCCGGCGACACCACCTCGACGCTGACCGACTCGACGACCACCGGCCGCGTCGACAGCAGGAAGGCGAAGCGCTGCCGGTAGGCGGCCTCGAACTCGGCGAGCATCGCGTCGCGCCCGCCCTCGGCGACCGAGAGCGCGGTGTCGGTACCTTCGTACTTCAGGTGCATGCGCCGCAGCGCGCGCAGGCGCTCGGCGGGCTCGCCCTGCGCCGCGAGCTCGCCGCGTGCCTGCGCCTCGACCTCCTCGAGCCGGGCGCGCCCGTCCTCGAGCCCGCCATCGTCCATCCGGCGCTCGACCGAGCGCTCGCGCAG
>JAPLQE010000071.1 GCA_026399835.1 Burkholderiales bacterium
CTGGCTGGAGCGCTCCCGCCGTCTGGTCATGCATCACGACCGCTCCAGCCGAAACGCCGCTGCATGGGCTTGGCTCGCTCAGTCGCATATGCTTCTGCACAGACTCGCTTCGCCCGCTTGATTTTGTCTAGACCCTGTCAGCGCACCCGGGGCGCCTCGCCCGAGACGCCGAACTGGCGCGCCAGAACCTGGCCCGCGGACATCCCGACCCGCTTGGCGAGCCGCTCCGCGAGGTTGGCACGGCGGGTGAAGTCGACCAGTTCCTCGGCCTTGATGACGTCGCGCGCCACCGAGCGCAGCGAGCCGATCTCGTCGGCGAGGCCGAGCTCGACGCTGGAGGCACCGGTCCAGATCAGGCCGGAGAACATGTCGGGCGTCTCCTTGAGGCGGTCGCCACGGCCCTTGCGGACGGTCTCGATGAACTGCGCATGGATCGTGCCGAGCATCTTGCGCGCGTGCTCGCGCTGGACCTCCGACAATGGCGAGAACGGGTCGAGGAACCCCTTGTTCTCGCCGGCCGTCAGCAGCCGGCGCTCGACGCCGACCTTGCCCATCGCCTCGGTGAAGCCGAATCCATCCATCAGCACGCCGATCGAGCCGACCAGACTCGCCTTGTCGACGTAGATCCGGTCGGCGGCGGCTGCGACGTAGTAGCCGCCGGAGGCGCAGATCTCCTCGATGACCGCGTAGAGCGGGGTGTTCGGATGCTGGGCGCGCAGGCGGCGCATCTCGTCGCTGATGAGCCCAGCCTGGACCGGGCTGCCGCCCGGGCTGTTGATGCGCATGACGACGCCCGCGGTGCCGGTATCCTTGAAGGCCAGGCGCAGCGCATCGATGACCGCGTCGGCATCGACCTCGCCGCCCGCGTCGAGCACGCCCTGGATCTCGACCACCGCCGTGTGGCGCCCGGTCGTGACGGCCTCGGGCGAATGGATCCAGCCGAAGGTGCTGGCCAGCACGAGGAGCACGACGCCGAGGCCGGCGAAGCGGAAGAAGATCCGCCAGCGGCGCGCGCGACGCTGCTCCTCGACCGTGGCCATGACCAGGCGCTCCAGCACCCCCCGCTCCCAGCCGGGGGGCTGGACGGCACGAGGCGACTGGCCGACCGGGTCGGGCTGGGCCGGCCCGGGCTGCCCGGGCTGCCCGGGCTGCCCGGGTTGCCAGGAGGGCTCGACCCTCGAACGCGTCGGATCCTGATCGCTCATCGCTCGCCCTTCACCACCGTGGCCTGCACTTCGATCCCCCCGTCGCGCTCGCGGCACGGTACCGCCTGCAGCGACTTGCCGCGGCACGGGCCGCCCACGCACACACCGTCCGAGGCATCGTACACGGCGCCGTGCGTGGCGCAGACGATGACCGTGCCGGTGTCGTCGAGGAAGCGCCCCGGCGTCCAGTCGAGTTCGACCGGCACGTGCGCGCACTGATTGAGCCAGGCGAGCGGGCGCCCCTCGATGCGAAGCACGAAGGCGGGAATCGGCCCGCCGCGGGCGGCGATCTCGAAGCGGACACCGTCGCCGCGCTCGGACAGCAGTCCGGCGTCGCAGACGCGCGCCCAGCCGTCGGCGAGGTCACCGGAGCCGCCGCAGTCAGCGCTCATCGCCGCGCGGGCACCGGACCGAGCAGCGAGCGCTCCACGCCGCAGGCCGCCGCGAGCCAGTCGGCCAACGCGCCGACCGAGCCCAGCAGCGCATCGGGACCGATGGCCCGCAGCGCATCGGGCTCGTGGGCGCCGTACAGCACCGCGACGCTCGCCGACCCGGCCGCCTGGGCCATGCCGACGTCGTGGGTGGTGTCGCCGATCATCACCATCCGGTCGGTGGGCGTCATCAGCGTCTCGCCGAGGTCGCGCAGCATCCAGGGATCGGGCTTCGGCGCGCCCTCGTCCGCACAGCGGGTCGCGGCGAAGCGCCGCCCCAACCCGGTCTGGGCCAGCGCCCGGTTCAGCCCGGCGCGCGACTTCCCGGTGGCAACCGCGAGCGGCACGCCGGCAGCGTCCAGCCCGCGCAGCAGTTCGGGGATCCCCTCGAACACCTTGAGCGTCGCGTCGCGACGAAGGTAATGCACCCGATAGCGCTCGACGAACGCCGGCACCTGCTCGCGCCGGATCGCCGGAACAGCGTGGTGGATGGCCTCGAGCAGCCCCATGCCGATCACCCAGCGGGCATCGTGTTCGGACGGTACCGGCAGCCCGAGGTCACCGGCGGCACCGATGATGGCGTCGGCGATCGCGCCGGTCGAATCGACGACAGTGCCGTCCCAGTCCCAGACGACGAGATCAAACTGGCGCATCGCAGGCCCGCTGGAACGCCGCGAACGCCTTCGGGATCGGCGCCTCGAGGCGGACTTCGCGCTGATCGGCGGGATGACGGAATACCACTTGAAAAGCGTGAAGGAACATACGCTTATGCCCCTCTTTCTCAAGTGACTTGTTAAGATCGAAGTCGCCGTACTTGTCGTCACCGAGGATCGGATGGCCGACATGGGCGAGGTGCACCCGGATCTGGTGGGTGCGGCCGGTCTCCAGGTCGCACTCGAGCAGCGAGACCGGGCCGTAGCGGGGGTGCATCAGCCGCGCCCGTGCCTTCACCTTCGTGCCGGACTCCTGCCCCCCGTCCCTGACCACCACCCGCTTCTCGCCATCGGCGGTGACGTACTTGTGCAGCGGGTAGCGCAGCGCGCGCTGCGGTCCGGACCAGTCGCCCAGCGCGAACGCGAGATAGCGCTTGCGGACCCGTCCGCCGCGCATCGCGTCGTGCATCGCGGTGAGCGCCGCGCGCTTCTTGGCGACCAGCAGTACACCCGAGGTCTCGCGGTCGATCCGGTGGACGAGTTCGAGCAGGCGCGCATCGGGCCGCGCGGCCCGCAGCTGCTCGATGACGCCGAAGCTCACGCCGCTGCCGCCGTGGACCGCGACGCCCGACGGCTTGTCGATCGCCATCAGCGCGTCGTCCTCGAAGAGGATCGGGAACTCCTGCCCCGGCACCGGGCGCGGATCCTCGGGGGCGGCTGTGCGCACCGGCGGGATCCTGACGACCTGCCCGATGGCGAGCCGGTGCTCGGGTGCCACGCGCCCCTTGTCGATCCGGACCTCGCCGCTGCGCACGATCCGATAGACATGGCTCTTGGGAACCCCCTTGAGCTGTCCGAGCAGGAAGTTGTCCAGGCGCTGACCCGCATGCGCCTCGTCGATCGTGACGTACCGCACATCGGGTGTCGGGCGCTGCTCCGTCGAAGACGGCGCCTCAGGTTTTGCCGCTAAGGCATTCATCTTGCTATACTTTGCGCTGTTGCGAAGCCGACGGACCCGAATGGTCGTCTCGCCGCATTGTAGCGGTGACGGACGATGGAGCCCCGGACCAGGCAACAGAACGAACAAGCGCGGCGCCGAATGGTTCGGCGCGCGGAACCGACGCAAGAATCAACAAAACGAGTCCCGAGGCCAGCCCGGCCCGGGCGGCCGGCCACAGGCGCCGGCGTCCGCGCCCCAGGCTCCTCGCCCATCCAACCACCCATGCAGCGCCCGACGTGAACACACGAAGCCGCCGATCCCCTTCGGATCGCGGGCTGCGCGCACGCTGCCCGGGTCCGAGGCGTTTTGGCCGGACGCGCTCCACGCGTTAGACCGGCATTCATGCGTTGATCCGCTGGCCACGCGCACCACGCCGGTTGCGCGAGTCGGAGATATTGGATGAAACGCATGCTGTTCAACGCGACGCACTCGGAAGAGTTGCGCGTCGCGATCGTTGACGGCCAGAAGCTGATCGACCTCGACATCGAGTCGGCCGGCCACGAATCCCGCAAGAGCAACATCTACAAGGGTGTCGTCACCCGCGTCGAGCCCAGCCTCGAGGCGTGCTTCGTCAGCTACGGCGAGGAGCGTCACGGCTTCCTGCCGTTCAAGGAGATCTCGAAGGCGTACTTCAAGCCGGGCGTCGAGGCGTCCAAGGCGCGCATCCAGGATGCGATCGCGGAGGGTCAGGAACTCCTCGTGCAGGTCGACAAGGAAGAACGCGGCAACAAGGGCGCGGCGCTGACGACCTATGTGTCGCTGGCCGGGCGTTACCTGGTGCTGATGCCGAACAACCCACGCGGCGGCGGCGTCTCGCGCCGCGTCGAGGGCGAGGACCGGCAGGAGCTCCGGGAGATCATGGACCGGCTCGAACTGCCTTCGGGCATGAGCCTGATCGCCCGCACCGCCGGCATCGGTCGCACGCAGGAAGAACTGCAGTGGGACCTGAACTACCTGATGCAGCTCTGGCGTGCGATCGACGGCGCGGCAGGCTCCTCGACCGGGGCGTTCCTGATCTACCAGGAATCGAGCCTGGTCATCCGCGCGATCCGCGACTACTTCACGCCGGACATCGGCGAGATCCTGATCGACACCGACGACATCTACGAACAGGCCCGTCAGTTCATGGGTCACGTGATGCCGGACACCGTCGGACGGGTCAAGCGCTACAAGGATCCGACGCCGCTGTTCTCGCGGTTCCAGATCGAGCACCAGATCGAGACCGCGTACTCGCGGCTCGTGCCGCTGCCCTCGGGCGGCGCCATCGTGATCGACCACACCGAGGCGCTGGTCGCGATCGACGTCAACTCGGCGCGCGCCACCCGCGGCTCCGACATCGAGGACACGGCGTTCCGGACGAACCTCGAGGCGGCCGAGGAAGCCGCGCGCCAGATGCGGCTGCGCGACCTCGGCGGCCTGATCGTCATCGACTTCATCGACATGGAGAACGCCAAGAACCAGCGTGAGGTCGAGCAGCGCGTCAAGGACGCCCTGCATCACGACCGCGCCCGGGTCCAGGCGGGCAAGATCTCCCGGTTCGGCCTGATGGAGCTGTCGCGCCAGCGGCTGCGCCCGGCGCTGAACGAGGGCACGCACATCACCTGCCCGCGCTGCAACGGCACCGGCGTGATCCGCGACATCGAGTCCTCGGCGCTGCACATGCTGCGCGTGATCCAGGAGGAGGCGATGAAGGAGAGCACCGCCTCCGTCCACGCCCAGGTGCCGGTCGAGGTGGCGACCTACCTGCTCAACGAGAAGCGCGCCGAGATCGCGAAGCTCGAGGCCCGGGTCAAGGTCGAGATCGTCCTGATCCCCAACAAGTACATCGAGACGCCGCACTACAAGCTCGAGCGACTGCGCCACGACGACGAGCGGCTGGCGACCTACCGGTCGAGCTACAGCCTCGCCGAAGGGCCGTCCGACGAGGGCGAGTACCTCGAGAAGAAGTTCGAAGCGGTCAAGCCGAGGCAGGAGGCGATGGTCAAGGGCATCACGCCCGACCAGCCCGCGCCGGTGGTGGCGCCCAAGCCCGAGCCGGTCGTGGCCGAGGCGCCCGCGCCGGTCGCGGCGGTGCCGGTGGCACCGGCGGCACCGGTCGCCGCGCCCGAGCCCGATGGCTTCTTCGGCAAGATCCTCGGTCTCTTCCGCCGCAAGGCGGCAAACGAGCCCGTGGCCGCCGAGGCGGTTCGCCCCGCGGCCGCGGCCGCGGCAGCGACTGCCGCCGCACCGGGTGTCACGGCGGCGGGCAAGCCCGGCGCACGCCCCGAGGGCGAAGGCGGCCGACGCAACCGCGACGACATGCGTCGTGGCGGCGGCCGCGGCCGTGGCAACGGCGAAGGCCGCGGTAATGGCGAAGGCCGAGGCAACGGCGAAGGCCGTGAAGGGCGTGAGGGTCGCGAAGCCCGCCCGCCGCGCGAAGGCGGCGAGCCGCGCGGCGAAGGCCGCGGGCGCGACCGTGGCGAGCGCAGCGAGCGTCCGGCCGAGCAGGCCGGTGCCGAGGCACGCGAGCCGCGCCGGGGGCGGGGCGAGCGGGGCGAGCGACGCCCCGGCGAGCGTGCGCAGCGTGACGAGAGCCGGGCACCGGTGGCCGATGCGGTGACCGATGCCGCCGGCATCGTCGCCGTCGCCGCGACGGCCGGTGCCGCCGTGGTGGCCGTCGAGGCCCGCGGCGAGGAGCCGCAGCGCCGCCGGCGCGAGCCGCGTCGTCCGGTTGAAGCCGAGACCACTGCCGCCGACGGCCAGGTCGCCGTCGAAGCGGTGATGGAGACCGGGCTGCCGCCGGATGCCGAGGCCCCCTCGGACGCCGCCGATGGCGACGAGCCGCGTCGCCGCAGCCGCCGCCGTCGTGGCGGTCGCGGACGGGGCCGCGCGCCGGGTGAGGAGGGTTCGGTCGACGGCATGGAGGCGGACGGCTCCACCGACGCCGCCGTGCCGACGGACGCCCTCGTCGACGGCGATCAGCGGCCCGAGGCCGTCGAAGCGTCCGTTCCCGCGGGTGTGATCGCGGCGGA
Source organism: Burkholderiales bacterium (assembly GCA_026399835.1). Lineage (GTDB taxonomy): Bacteria > Pseudomonadota > Gammaproteobacteria > Burkholderiales > Burkholderiaceae_E > UBA4615. Next base: position 6,301 of record JAPLQE010000071.1, read on the forward strand.
AGCGGTCACCGCGGTTGCAGCGGACACGGCCGTCGAGGCCCGCATCGAACCGGTCGTCGAGCCGGTCGTCTCGGAGGCGCCGGTCGCCCCCGCGGCGCCGGTCGAGATCCCGGGGCCCGCTCCGGTCGTCGAGGCGGTCCAGGACCCGGTCGAGCCGGCCCCGGCGATCCCGGTCGTGGCCGAGCCTGCCCCGGCACCCGTAGCCGAGGCCCCGGCAGCCGAACCGGCATACATCGCGCCCACGCCGGCGCCGATGCCCGCACCGATGGCGGCGAAGGTCGAGGAGCGCCCGATGCCCGCGAAGGCGGCCCAGCCGATCGACGCCAGCGCGCTGCAGTCGGTCGTCGAGAGCGCCGGCCTGCAGTGGGTGCAGACCGCGCCCTCGGCGATGGCCGCCGACCCGGAGCCGGTCACGCCGGCAGTGCCGCGTGCACCGCGGGTGCGCAAGCCCCGCGTCGTCACGGCGAGCGAGCCGCTGGTGCAGGTGGAAACGCAGAACCCGCTCGGCGACGCCTGACGGCGTCGGGCCGTCGCCCGGGGCCACGCCCTCGACGACGGCCACGGTCTACACGACGCCCCGGCGAAAGCCGGGGCGTCGTCGTTTCCGGCTGGCGGCCCGCCCTCCCCCCTGGGATAGAATCGCCCGGCTCATGACCGAACGCGTCGTCATCCCTATCGCAGAGCACCGCTACGACGCGGCGCTCCCCCACGTGCCCGAATCGCCGCAGCCGCCGATCGGCCGCCTGCTCGATGCACGGGGCCGCCGGCTGCACGACCTGCGCATCTCGGTCACCGACCGCTGCAACTTCCGCTGCACCTACTGCATGCCGAAGTCGGTGTTCGACAAGGACTACGGGTTCCTGCCGCAGTCCTCGCTGCTGAGCTTCGAGGAGATCGCGCGACTGGTGCGCGCCTTCGTCGCGCACGGCGTCGAGAAGGTCCGACTCACCGGCGGCGAGCCGCTGCTGCGCCGCAACGTCGAGCGCCTGGTCGAGATGCTGGCCGCCATCCGGTGTGCCTCGGGCGAGCCGCTCGACCTCACCCTCACCACCAATGGCTCGCTGCTCGCCCGCAAGGCGCGAGCGCTTCGCGATGCCGGGCTGCGGCGCCTGACGGTGAGCCTCGACGCCCTGGACGACGCGACGTTCCGCGCGATGAACGACGTCGACTTCCCGGTTGCCGACGTGCTCGACGGCATCGAGGCCGCCGCCGCCGCGGGCTTCGCGTCGGTGAAGGTCAACATGGTGGTCAAGCGCGGCGTCAACGACGGGCAGATCGTGCCTATGGCCACGCACTTCCGCGGCACCGGTCACATCGTGCGCTTCATCGAGTTCATGGACGTCGGAGCCTCCAACGGCTGGGCCATGGACGACGTGCTGCCCAGCCGTGAGGTGATCGACCGCATCCACGCCGCCTTCCCGCTCGAGCAGGCCGAGCCGAACTACACCGGCGAGGTCGCCGAGCGCTGGCGCTATCGCGACGGCGGCGGCGAGCTCGGCGTGATCTCGTCGGTCACTCAGCCGTTCTGCGGCGACTGCTCGCGCGCCCGGCTCTCGACCGAGGGCCGGCTCTACACTTGCCTGTTCGCGGGCGCCGGGCACGACCTGCGCGGCCTGGTTCGCGGCGGCACGGACGATGCCCGGCTCGCCGGCGCGATCGCGCACCTCTGGTCCCAGCGCGCGGACCGCTACTCCGAGATCCGCTCGAGCCGCACCGAAGGGCTGCGCAAGATCGAGATGAGCTACATCGGCGGCTGATGGCCCGCCCCAACCGCGTGACCCCGATCGCGCTCACCGACCACGCCCGCCCGGTGACCACCACCGTCGACGCGATCGACGAGACCGGCCGCAGCGTGCCGACACCGATCGCCGGCGAGCATCCGCTGACGCTGTACCTCGACCGGCGCGAGCTGGTCACGCTGATGACGCTGGGCGCGGCGCCCGAACACCTGGCGCTCGGCTGGCTCCGGAACCAGCGCCTGGTCGAGTCGATCGACGCGCTCGCGGCGGTCCAGGTCGACTGGGAGACCGGGTCGGTCGCGATCACGTCGCGCAGCCTGCGCGACGAGGGCACGGCACTGTGGGCCCGCGACGGGCGCGAAGCGGCGCTCGATGCGACGCTCGGTCGCCGGACCGTCACCACCGGCTGCGGCCAGGGCACGGTCTACGGCGACCTGATGCAGAGCCTGGACACGATCCGCCTGCCGCAGGACGCGCGCGTCTCGCAGGCGTCGGTCTATGCGGTGATGGAGCAGGTGCGGCGCCACGAGTCGATCTACAAGATCGCGGGCGCGGTGCACGGCTGCGCACTCTGCACCAACCCGAGCGACGGTTCGATGCCGACGATCCTGCGCTTCGTCGAGGACGTCGGCCGCCACAACGCGGTCGACGCGATCGCCGGATGGATGTGGCTCGAGGGCATCGGGGGCGCGGACACGATCTTCTACACCACCGGGCGCCTCACCTCCGAGATGGTCATCAAGTGTGCGCAGATGGGCATCCCGGTGCTGATGTCGCGCTCCGGGCTGACCGGGATGGGCCACGAGCTCGCGGCACGGATCGGCATTACCATGATCGGCCGCTGCCAGGGGCGACATTACCTGCTGTTCACCGGCCGCGAGCGCTTCGAGTCCGCCCCACCGCCACCATGACCCGGCCTGTCCCCGAACGTGCTGCGATCACCGGCATCGTGCTCGCCGGCGGCCTCGGTCGGCGCATGGGCGCCGACGGCGTCGGCACCGACAAGGGCCTTCGCGCCTTCCGGGGCCGCCCGATGGCCGCTCATGTCATCGATCGCCTCGCGCCGCAGGTCGGCACGCTCGCGATCAACGCGAACCGCAGCCTGGACGCCTGGCGCAGGTTCGGAGCGCCGGTCTTCCCGGACGAGGTCGAGGGCTTCGCCGGACCGCTGGCCGGCCTGCACGCCGCGATGGCACACGCCACGACACCGTGGCTCGTGACCGCCCCCTGCGACTCGCCGTTCCTGCCGGCGGACCTGGTGGCGCGGCTGGCGCACGCGCTGGCGCAGGCCGATGCCCAGCTCGCGGTCGCGCGCACCGGCGATCAGCCGCACCCGGTGTTCGCGCTGGTCGATCGCTCGCTGCGGGCCCACCTCGAGGCCTTCCTCGCTTCGGGGCGGCGCCGCATCGATGCCTGGTATGCCCCGCTTCGGGTCGTCGAGGTCGCCTTCGACGACGAGGCGGCGTTCCGCAACATCAACACCGCGGACGAGCTCGAGCGCTGGGAGCGCGATCCCGATCTCGAGCCGCCGTTGCAGCAGGCGCCCCCCCGATGACCGCACGCACCACGCTCGCCGAAATCGTCTCCTGCCTGTCCGACTTCGATCCGAAGGCGGTGCCGGTGGCCCGCGCGCGGGAGGCGATCGAGCGCTTCGTCGAGCCGGTGGACTGCGTCGAGCGGGTCGCGATCCGCTCGGCCCTCGATCGGGTGCTGGCACGCGACGTGGTCTCGCCGATCGACGTGCCGGCGCATGACAACTCGGCGATGGACGGCTGGGCGGTGCGATCGCAGGACCTGTCGCCCGACACGGACACCGTGCTGACCGGTATCGGCACGGCCTACGCGGGCGTGGCCTTCGAGGGCACGGCCGGCGCCGGCGAGGCGGTGCGGGTGATGACCGGCGCGGTGATGCCGGCGGGCTGCGACACGGTCGTGATCCAGGAGGTGGTGCGCCGCGACGGTGAGCGCGTCGTCGTGCCGGCCGGACAGCAGGCCGGGCAGAACCGGCGCCTGCGCGGCGAGGACCTGACGCGGGGACGCGCCGCACTGCGCGCCGGGCGGCTCGTCCGGCCGGCCGACCTCGGCCTGCTCGCTTCGCTCGGCATCGCCGAGGTGCCGGTGCAGCGCCGCCTGCGGGTCGCCTTCTTCTCGACCGGCGACGAGCTCAGGTCGATCGGCGAGCCGCTCGACCCGGGCTGCGTGTACGACAGCAACCGCTACACGCTGTACGGCATGCTGACCCGCCTCGGTGTCGATCTCGTCGACATGGGCGTGGTGCCCGATTCGCGCGAGGCGCTCGAAGCCGCGATGCAGGCGGCGAGCCGCCATGCCGATGCGATCGTATCGTCGGGCGGCGTGTCGGTCGGCGAGGCCGACTTCACGCGTGAGGTGATGAATCGCCTCGGCGAGGTGGCGTTCTGGACGATCGCGATGCGCCCGGGGCGGCCGATGGCCTTCGGTCGTGTCGGCGAGGCCTGGTACTTCGGGCTGCCCGGCAATCCGGTCGCGGTGATGGTGACCTTCCTCTTCTTCGTGCGCGACGCGCTGATCAGGCTCTCCGGCGCGAGCCCGCGGCCTGTGCTGCCGCTGCGCGCGCGCAGCGTGGGCCGGCTGCGCAAGCGCTCGGGGCGTACCGAGTACCAGCGGGCGGTGGTCGAGCCAGGCGCCGACGGGGTACTCGAGGCGCGGATCACCGGCAGCCAGGGCTCGGGCGTGCTGCGCTCGATGAGCGAAGCGAACGCGCTGGTGGTGCTGCATCACGCGCAGGGCGACGTGGCCGACGGCGACTTCGTCGATGCGATTCCCTTCGACGGACTGATCTGACACCCGCGGAGCGCACGGCGGATCCGCATCGAGCCCCCCGTGCATCCCGGCCACCCCGCGCCCGGGAAGCATCCGGTTCGCGCTGGCCGCAGGCGATGGCTCAACCTGGCAGCGGGCCACCCGCCGAGACGAGCCAGCCGTCGCGGTCGGCGTAGATCCAGTCGCCGGGGGACACGGTCACACCGGCGAACGCCAGCACCGGGTCCCGCTCGCCGCGGCCGCGACGGTCGCTGCGCCGCGGATGCAGGTGCAGTGCCCGCACGCCGAAGCGGCAGGCATCGAGCTCGCCCGCGTCTCGAACGCAGCCGTTCACGATCACGCCCTGCCAGCCGTTGCGCTCGCCGAGTTCGCCGAGCTTGCCGCCGACGAGCGCGCAGCGCGTGCTCGCGCCGCCATCGACGACCAGCACGCGGCCCGCGCCGGGCTGCTCGAGCACGGCGCGCACCAGCGAGTTGTCGTCGGGTACGCGCACGGTCACCGCGGGGCCTGCGAAGCGCTCGACCGCGCCGAGGGCGATCCAAGGCGGCGCGGCGACCCCCAGCCGGCCGTCAAGCAGGCGGGCCTCGTGGGCGTCGCACAGGTCGGTGGTGGCGAATGCGAACGGGGTGGCGCTCATCGGGACGGCTCCTCGCGGACGGTGACGGAAACGGGCAGGCGGCGCGCGCGGCGGGCGATCTCCAGGCCGAGCACCGCAGTCACCAGCAGTGCCACCGAGGCGCTCGCATAGGCCGCCTCGGGCAGGTTGCGGTCGAGCCAGGCGCCGATGATCGCCGGGCCGAGCGCGGCGCCGACGTCGACGCCGGCGTACACGATCCCGTAGGCGCGTCCGGTCGCGCCAGGGGGCGTGGAGGCCCGAACGAGCATGTCCCGCGAGGGCGCGACGGTGCCGATCGCGAAGCCGGCGACGCAGGCGAGCGCACCGGCCGCTTCGGCGGGTACGGCGTGCGCGGCCAGCAGCGCGATCACCGCGGCCGCCGCCAGCGTGCCTGCGGCCGCGACCCGCTCGTGATGGCGGGTTGCCGCCGCGACGAACCCGCCCGCGAGCATGCCGCCGCCCGCGCAGACGATGAACGCGGTCAGCCAGGCGGCGGCCGAGGCAGGCGAATACCCCCAGACGGACTGCAGCAGCGTCGCGCCGAAGCTCTGCATCCCGATCATCGCGATGTTGATGGTCACGAAGAAGGCCATGCAGGCGACGAGCGCAGGGTTCATGAAGGCGAGCGCCCCGCCGGCCGCGGCGGCCCCGGCAGCGCCGGTGCAGCCGGGGGCGCGACGCGGCGCGCGACCGCCGCCGAACACGCCCGCCGGCCTGAGCACCCAGGCGCCGATCGCGGCGCCGCCGGCGGCTGCGACCACGAGCGCGGCGCGCCAGCCGAATGCGGCCGCCAGCGCGGTCATCACGACCGGCGCGAGCGCATAGCCGACGTTGCCCGCCACCGCGTGCAGCGCGAACGCATGACCGAGTCGAGCCGGCGAGACGCGACGGTTCAGCGTGGAGAAGTCGGCCGGATGGAAGGCCGCATTGCCGAGGGCGATCAGTGCTGCGGCGACGAAGAGCACCGACGGGGTCGGGGCCGAGGCCGCCAGCAGCGCGCCGCCCGCGAGCAGCGCGAACGCCAGCGCGAGCACGCGGCGCGGCCCGTGCCTGTCGACGGCGAAGCCCGAAGCGGCCTGCCCGACGCACGACACCGCGTAGAAGACGGTCATCAGCAGGCCGAGCTGCGACCACGACAGTCCGAACGCGTCGCGCAGCGCCGGAAAGAGCGGCGGCAGCACGAGCTGGAAGAAGTGCGAACTCGCATGCGCGAGCCCGACCTCGGCGACGGTGCGCGCATCGGACGGCGCTCCGCCGCGTTGCCCGGCGCCCGCGACCCGCCGCAGCCCATCGGAGGGCTCGGCCGGTGCGGCGCCGGCGGGGCTCAACGCTTGACGCGCATCGAGCCGGGCAGGCTCGCGTAGTAGGCGGCCAGGTTCTCGATGTCGGCGCGCGACAGCGCCTGGGACTGGCCGGCCATGATGGCGTTCTTGCGGGCGCCGCTCTTGTAGTCGAGGAGCGCGCGCTCGAGGTAGTCGCGGTACTGACCCGCGAGCTTCGGGTAGGACGGGTCGATCGGCGTGTTGCCGTCCTTGCCGTGGCAGGCGGCGCAGACCGTCTCGGCCTTGGCCTTGCCGGCGGCGACATCGGCGGCCTGGGCGGCGAACGCGACGGACGACAGGGCGGCAGCGGCTGCGGCGTGGCGGAGGGTCGTGTGCATCTTCGAAGGCTTCATCGCTTGGCTCGGTCGGATCACTTGCTGCCGTACAGCGCGGCGAGGTCCGCGATGTCCTGGTCCGAGAGGCTGCCCGCGATCGCGCGCATCGTCGGATGGCTGCGGTCGCCCTTGCGGTAGGCGGCGAGCGAGGCCTCGATGTATTTCGCGGACTGGCCCGCGATCATCGGCACCGAGTACACGTTCGGGAACGAGGCCTTGTAGCCGGGGATGCCGTGGCAGCCGATGCACGTCGAGGCCTTCGCCTGGCCGGCTTCTGCGTTGCCCACGGGCGCTGTGCCCTGCGCGAACGCCGAGCCGCCGACGAGCGCGCTGGCGAGCAGCAGGGCGCGAAGGGAGACCGACAGGGAAACCGACTGCGGACCGGGGGAGCGTGTTCTCGTCATTGGATGGGCGTGTATGTCTTCGTTCGGAACGCATACCGGACCTGCACCGGGCCCGGGGCAAACGCCGCATTCTACCCGAGGGGGCGCTTTTCCGTATACTCGGCCGCGTCGGGCAGCGGCCCGCCGCCCTGCCCCGCGGGCGGCCCGGGGCGCGACTTTCCACCGCGGGCGGACCCCATTCATGCGATTCGAAGGCACCTCCACGTACGTCGCGACCGACGACCTCAAGCTCGCGGTCAATGCGGCGATCACGCTGCAACGCCCGCTGCTGATCAAGGGCGAACCGGGCACCGGCAAGACCATGCTCGCCGAGGAAGTCGCTCAGGGCCTCGACATGCCGCTGCTGCAGTGGCACATCAAGTCGACCACCAAGGCGCAGCAGGGCCTGTACGAGTACGACGCGGTCTCGCGTCTGCGCGACTCGCAGCTCGGCGACGAGCGCGTGAAGGACATCCACAACTACATCGTCAAGGGCGTGCTGTGGCAGGCCTTCGAGGCCGATCGTCCGGTGGTGCTGCTGATCGACGAGATCGACAAAGCGGACATCGAGTTCCCGAACGATCTGCTGCGCGAGATCGACCGGATGGAGTTCTACGTCTACGAGACGCGCCAGCTGATCAAGGCGAAGCACCGCCCGGTGGTGATGATCACCTCCAACAACGAGAAGGAGCTTCCGGACGCGTTCCTGCGCCGCTGCTTCTTCCATTACATCAAGTTCCCGGACAAGGAGACGATGCAGAAGATCGTCGACGTCCACTATCCGGGCATCAAGAAGGCGCTGCTCAAGGAGGCGATGGAAAGCTTCTTCCAGATCCGCGAGCTGCCCGGCCTCAAGAAGAAGCCCTCGACCTCCGAGCTGCTCGACTGGCTCAAGCTGCTGGTGGCCGAGGACATCCCGGCGGAGGCGCTGCAGTCGAAGGACGGCAAGGCCGCGATCCCGCCGCTGCACGGCGCGCTCCTCAAGAACGAGCAGGACGTGCACCTGTTCGAGCGTCTGATCTTCATGGCGCGACACAACCGCTGAGCCGGCAAGACCGTCCCGACGCCCCGCCCAGCGCTCTCGCCCAAACCCGATGCATTGGTATTACCTCGCCGCGGCGATCGTCTTCGAGGTCGCGGGCAGCACGTCGATGAAGCTGTCGCAAGGCCTGTCGAAGGCCGGCCCGACGGCGATGATGTTCGCGTTCTACGCCGTCGCCTTCGCCTGCAACGCGATGGCGCTCAAGAAGCTCGACCTGTCTGTCACCTATGCGATCTGGTCGGGTCTGGGCACAGCGGCGGTCGCGGTCATCGGCATGACCTGGTTCCAGGAGGAGATCAGTGCGCTGCGGCTGATCAGCATCGCGCTGATCATCTGCGGCGTGGTCGGTCTCGCGCTGTCGGCGCGGGGCGCCTGAAGCGGTCTCTCCCATGACCGACACAGCCCTCCTGCCCTGGCCACCGCAGCCCGTCGTCCTCGCTGGCGAGCATGTCCGCCTCGAGCCGATGGCCGCCGAGCATGCGGGCGGCCTCGTCGAGGCGATCGCCGACGGCGAGCTCGACCGGCTCTGGTACACGATCGTCCCGACCCCGGCCTCGATCGACGCCTGGATCGCCACGGCGCTCGCACAGCAGGCCGCGGGCGGCGCCCTGCCCTTCGTCGTGCGACGGCTGCGCGACGGGCGCATCGTCGGTTCGACGCGCTACATGAACGTCGAACCGGTGCAGCGCCGGCTCGAGATCGGCACGACCTTCTACTCGGCCGGCGTGCAGCGCAGCGCGCTGAACACCGAATGCAAGCGGCTGCTGCTCGGACATGCCTTCGAGGCGCTCGGCTGCCTCGCGGTCGAGTTCCGCACGCACTGGTTCAACCAGCGCTCCCGCGAGGCGATCGCGCGGCTCGGCGCCAAGCAGGACGGCGTCCTGCGCAACCACCAGAGGCTGCCGGACGGCAGCTTGCGCGACACGGTGGTGTTCTCCATCATCGATTCGGAATGGCCGGCGGTGAAGCGCCACCTCGGCTTCCGACAGGCGAGGCTGCCGGCGCCCTGAGCGCCGCGCCCAGCCGCCCCCAACGGAGCGACGCATGCTGATCGAATTCTTCCTCCACCTGCGTCAGGCGAAGCTGCCGGTCTCGGTCAAGGAGTACCTGACGCTGCTCGAGGCGCTCAAGCAGCACGTGATCTCGAACTCGGTCGACGAGTTCTACCACCTGTCGCGCGCCACGCTGGTCAAGGACGAGCGCAACTTCGACAAGTTCGACAAGGCCTTCGGTTCGTATTTCAAGGGGGTGCAGAACGTCCCCGGCATCGACATCGACGTGCCGCTCGAATGGCTCAAGCGCCAGTTCCAGCGCGAGTTCACCGCCGAGGAGAAGGCGGCGATCGAGGCGATGGGCGGGCTCGACAAGCTCATGGAGCGGCTCCGCGAGCTGCTCGAGGAGCAGAAGGACCGCCACGAGGGCGGCAGCAAGTGGATCGGCACCAACGGCACCTCGCCGTTCGGCAACGGCGGCTTCAACCCCGAAGGCGTGCGTGTCGGCGGGCCGCCCGGCGGCAACCGCACCGGCGTGAAGGTCTGGGAGCAGCGCGCCTACCGCGATTACGACGACCAGGTCGAGCTCGGCACGCGCAACATCAAGGTGGCGCTGCGCCGGCTGCGCAAGTTCGCGCGCGAAGGCGCGCAGGACGAGCTGGACCTCGACGACACCATCGCTTCGACGGCGCGCAATGCGGGCTACCTCGACATCAAGATGGTCCCGGAGCGGCACAACACCATCAAGGTGCTGATGCTGCTCGACGTGGGCGGCACGATGGACGACCACATCAAGCGCACCGAGGAGCTGTTCTCGGCGGCCAAGACCGAGTTCAAGCACCTCGAGTTCTACTACTTCCACAACTGCGTCTACGACTTCGTGTGGAAGAACAACCGGCGTCGCCACTCCGAGCGGCTGATGACCTGGGACCTGCTGCGCAAGTACAACTCGGACTACCGGCTGATCTTCGTCGGCGACGCGACGATGAGCCCTTACGAGATCCTGCAGCCGGGCGGCTCGGTCGAGTACAACAACGAGGAAGCCGGCGCGCTCTGGCTGCAGCGGCTCGCCGAACGCTTCCCGAAGTTCGCCTGGCTCAACCCGGAACCCGAGGGCGTGTGGGAGTACCGGCAGTCGATCTCGGTGATCCGGCAGGTGCTGTCGAACCGGATGTACCCGGTGACGCTGGCCGGTCTCGAGAAGGCGATGCGGGAGATGTCGAAGTAGGCCCGGGTCTCGCCTCCCCCCACCACCCGAGCGGCGCGACGCTGCGTCCTACGCGGCGCCCCCCGACACCGAGCCGGTGATCACGCCCAGGATCACGTCCGGATCGACCGGCTTGACGAAGTGCCGGTCGAAGCCGGAGCGGAGGGCACGCTCGAGGTCCTCGGGCTGTCCGTATCCGGTCAGCGCGACGATCGTGCAGGCCGCCGTCTCCTGGCGGCTGCGCAGCGCCAGCGCAACCTGATAGCCGCTTCGCCCGGGCAGTCCGATGTCGAGGATCGCGACGTCGGGCCGCACCCGGGCCGCGACGTCCAGCGCGGTCTCGCCCGAGAAGGCGGTCCAGACGACGTGGCCGGCGGCCCGCAGCACCAGTGCGAGGCTCTCGGCGGCATCGACGTTGTCGTCGACGACCAGGACCCGGCGCGTGCCCGTGGCAGTGCGGACCGGTTCGGGCAGCTCGATCGTCTGAAGGGGCGCGGGGGCCGCGATGAGCGGCAGATGCACGGTGAACCGGCTGCCGTGTCCGAGGCCGTCGCTGCGCGCCTCGACCCGCCCGTCATGCAGGGCGACCAGCTGTCGTACCAGGGTGAGGCCGAGTCCGAGGCCGCCGCGCGCACGGTCGAGCGTGGTGTCGGCCTGCGCGAACAGGTCGAACACATGAGGCAGGGTCTCGGCGTCGATGCCCACCCCGTCATCCTCCACCGCGATCACGCCCAACCCGTCCTGATTCATCAGCGACAGCTTGATCGTCCCGCCTTCGTCGGTGTACTTCGCGGCATTGTTCAGCAGATTCGCGAGGACCTGGGTGAGCCGAATCAGGTCGCCGTCGACGAACAGCGCCTCGGCGGGCACCGCGACCGTCAACGTGTGCCGTCTCGCCTCGATCAGGGGACGCGCGACCTCGACCGCCCGCTCGACGAGCACCGACAGCTCGACGGGCATCCGATCGAGCTGCACCTTGCCGCGGGCGATGCGCGCGACATCGAGCAGGTCGTCGAGCAGCTTCGCCAGCGTCTCGGTCTGCCGCTCGATGACCCGCGCCGCCCACGCGGTCTGCGGCTCGGCCTGGCCGAGCCGCGAGATGATCGTGACGGCGTTGCGGATCGGCGCGAGCGGATTGCGCAGCTCGTGGGCGAGCATCGCCAGGTACTCGTCCTTGCGGCGGTCCGCGGCGACGAGCGCGCGCTCGGCGTTGCGGCGCTCGTCGATGTCGAGCGTCAGGGTCACGTCGCCGACGTAGCGCTCGGCCGAGTCGAAGCACGGGACGCTGATCGAGCGCATCCACGGATAGCTGCCATCGCCGCGGCGCAGTCGCAGATCGGTCTCGCGACGTCCGGCACCCCGGTCCGCGCCGCCGTGCACGGCGAGGAACCGGCCGCGGTCCTCGGGGTGGATGAACTCGAGCCACCCCCGCCCCAGCAGCGCCTCGCGCTCACGGCCGACGAATTCGGCGCAGGCCTGGTTGGCGAACTGGGTCCGTCCTTCGGCGTCGTCGACGCGCAGCAGCGCCGGGATGCGATCGATCAGACGGCGGAACTGCACCTCGCTCTCGGTCCGAAGCCGCTCGGTCAGATCGCGCTCGGTGGCAAGCACCCCTGTGACGGTGCCGTGCTCGTCGCGCAACGCCGACCCGGTGACCGATACCGTGAGCAGACCGCCGCTGCGGATGCGACGGGCGATGTCCTCGGGACCGGCACGTCCCTCGTTGCGCACCCGCTCGATCATCGCCCGGGTCGCGCCGATCGCCTCGTCGGGCACCATCGCGAACAGGCCGGCGCTGCGGGCCTCCTCGGCACGCCAGCCGTAGAGCCGTTCCGCGCCGCGGTTCCACCCGGTGATGCGCCCGTCGAGGTCATGGACGATCACCGCGTCGTTGGAGTCCTCGAGCACCGCGAGCAGGTGCCGGGCGTTCTGTGCGGCGGTCCGCAGCGCGCTGACGTCGACGCAGGTGAGCACCACGCCTTCGATCGCACCACCGCTGGTACGGTACGGCGTCGCCCGGCGCAACACGATCCGTCCGTCGTCGGTGGCGACCTCCACCGCGGCCGTCCGCCCCTCGGCGAGGACGGCGACGAGGTCGGACGCAAACTCAGGATCCCGCAGGCGGGAGGCGATGTCACCGAGCGGACGGCCTTCGTCGCCGTCCTTGAGCCGGAAGAATCCGCCGACGTTCGACGTGAACCGCCGGACCCGCTGCTCGCGATCGAGCAGGATCGTGGCGACATGCGAGCTCTCCAGCAGGTTCTGCAGGTCGTCGCGGTTGCGCGCGATCTCGACGACCTTCTCCTCGAGCTGTGCGTTGACCATCGACAGCTCCTCGTTGAGGGCCTGGAGCTCCTCCTTCGCGCTCTCGAGCTCCTCGTTCGACGACTGCAGCTCCTCGTTGAGCGCGAGCGCGTCCTCGTTCGACAGGCGCAGCGCCGCGTTGACGCGTTCGGCCTCGTCCAGCGCGAACGCCAGCTCGCCGTGCACGTCGTCGATCGCGGGTTCGGACGCGACGCCTGCGCGAGCCTCGTCCGAAGCAGACCCGCCCGCCGTGGACAGCGCCCCATCACCGCTCTGGAAGATGACGGCCCAGAGTCCGGCTCCGCTCTCTCCGTCGAGCGGCTCGACCGAAACCGTCAACGGACGGGCGGCAGGCCCCGAGCCGACCTGCATGCGCCGGACCGTGGTGACCTTCTCCGCCACGGTCCGCGACATCGAGGCGCGAACGCCCACCCTGAGCTCCGGACGGACCAGTCGGGCCAGGTCGAGCGTCGCATCGCCGCGTGGCTCGAGATAGTCCGAGACCGACCCCGCGAAGAACAGCGCGCGCCCTTCCCGGTCGACCAGCACCGCCGCGCTCGGGGTACGCGTGCCGATGTGATCGGCGAGCAGGCGCCCGGCGGACCGACCCACCCTCTCGACGGTCCGCCGGGCGGCGACCCGTGCGCCGCCGAGCCCCGCCCAGCCGCCGACGAACCCGCGCGGAAGATGGGTGCGCGTGCCGACCCGTCGGAACAGTCGCTCCTGACGGGTGACCGGCTCGAACAGGGCCGCCTTCGTGCCGAGCGACTCGGAACGCCCGAGCAGCAGGACCCCCTGCGGACGGAGCGCGAAGTGGAAGATCTCGAAGACCCGCTCCTGGAGCTCCGCCTCGAAGTAGATCAGCAGATTCCGGCACAGGATCAGGTCGAGCTTGGAGAACGGCGTGTCGCGCACCAGACTGTGCGGCGCGAACAGGACGGCGTCGCGAAGCGGCTTGCGCACGACATAGCGGTCTGCGCTGCGCTCGAAGAAGCGGGCCAGGCGGCGCGGCGAGACCGACGAGGCGAGCGTCAGCGGATAGCTGCCCGCACGGGCCGCCGCCAGCGCATCGAGGTCGATGTCCGTGCCGAACACCTGGACGGGCGGTGGATCGGGCAGCCCATCGAACTGCTCGAGCAGGAGCATCGCGATCGAATAGGACTCCTCGCCGGTGGCGCAGCCCGGGGTCCAGACGCGGATGGGTGCTCCGCGAGTCCTGTACCCCTCGATCAGCGCTGGCACGACGATCTGCTCGAGCGCATCCCAGGCCGGTCGATCGCGGAAGAACTCGGTATAGCCGATCAGAAACTCGCTCTTGAGCGCGAGCGCCTCGTCGGGTGTGCGGTCGAGCAGCGACAGGTAATCGTCGATCCGCTCGATGCCGCTCAGCGCCATGCGTCGCGCAAGCCGGCGGCGCAGCATCGCCGGCCGATACCAGCGGAAGTCGTGACCCGTGCGCTCGAGCACGACCCGCAGCGCGTGCTCCAGACTGTCGCCCAGAGGCCCGGGCCGGTCGCCCAGCACGGTCTCCGCGATACGGTCGCGATGGGCGAGATCCGCGCGCAACGCGGCTGGCATGTCCGCAGGCGCCATCACACGGTCCGTCGCGCCCGCCTCGAGCGCGCTGCGCGGCATGCCCTCGAACTCCGCCGTGTCGGGGCGCTGCGCATACGCGAGTCCGCCGGCCGCACGGATCGCCTTCAGGCCGATCGTGCCGTCGTGATCCGTTCCGCTCAGCACGATGCCCACGGCGTGATCGGAGCCGTGCTCGGCGAGGGAGAGCATCATCAGGTCGATCGGTCTGGGCGCCGGCGGACGCTCGGGCGGATTCGCCAGCTCGAGCCGTCCGTCGCGGTACAGCAGCAGCCGCCCGGGCGGGGCCACGTAGGCGCGCCCGCCCTCGATCGGCATCGGCCCATCGACCTGCACCGCGGGCACCGGTCCGGCCGCCGACAGCAACTCGGCGAGGTGGCTGACGCTGCGCAGGGGCAGATGGGTGACGACCAGGTAGGCGACGCGCGGATCGGGCATCGACGCGGCGAAGAACGACTTCAGCGCGACCAGCCCGCCGGCGGAGGCGCCGAGCCCGACGATCATGGCCAGGGGGGTCGGCTCGACTGGAGGATGGGAATGCTCGATCAACGGACAGGCCTCTTCGTGATCCCGGCAAGCGCCAGGGGGGCGTACCGCATCGGTGCCGGCGCAGAGACACGCCGTCTCGGGGCACTCCGCGCCTCGACGCGACACGCGCGCTGCGCCCCCGTCACAGTATAGGTGCGCCCCCACCGCCACGCTGCCGGTGAACGGGCAATCCATTGATCTGGCGCAGACCGGGACAGGCCGCGTCGCAGCGGCGGCGGTTCAGGCGAGCTGCAGGCCCGCGAGCCGCGCATACAGCCCGCTTCGGGCCGTCAGCTCGGCGTGGGTGCCCTGCTCCACGATCCGGCCCTGGTCGAGCACGACGATCAGGTCGGCGCGCTGCACTGTCGACAGGCGGTGGGCGATGACGAGCGTCGTGCGTCCGCGCATCGCGGTCTCGAGCGCGGCCTGCACCAGGCGCTCGCTCTCGGTGTCGAGCGCGCTCGTCGCCTCGTCGAGCAGCAGCAGCGGCGCGTCCTTGAGGATCGCGCGGGCGATCGCGATGCGCTGGCGCTGCCCGCCCGACAGGCGCACCCCGCGCTCGCCCAGGAAGGTCCGGTAGCCGTCGGGGAGCTCCTGCAGGAAGCCGTCGGCCTGGGCGGCGCGGGCCGCCGCGACCACCTCCTCCTCGGTGGCGTCGGGCCGCCCGTAGCGGATGTTCTCCATCGCATCGGCCGAGAAGATCACCGCATCCTGCGGCACCAGCGCGATGCGTGCGCGCAGCGCATCGAGCGGCCAGCGTTCGATCTCGAGGCCGTCGATGCTCAGCGTCCCCGAATCCCGGTCGTAGAAGCGCAGCAGCAGCTGCAGCACCGTGCTCTTGCCGGCGCCGCTCGGCCCCACCAGCGCGACCGTTCGCCCCGCCGCGATGTCGAGCGTCAGCGCCTCGAGCGCGGGCCGGTCCTGGCGCGATGGATAGGCGAAGCGCAGGGCCTCGAAGGTGATCGCGGCGCCGAACGGCGAGCCAGCCGGCACCGCCGCGGCCGTGGCCGGGCTGCGGATCGCGGGCACCGCGCGCAGCAGCTCGTCGAGCCGCTCGGAGGCGCCGGCCGCGCGCAGCAGGTCGCCCCAGACCTCGGCGAGCACCGCGGCGCTCGAGGCGACCATCGCGAAGTAGATGAGCGTCTGGCCGAGCTGGCCGGCGGTGAGCTCGCCGCGCAGCACCGCCAGCGAACCGCTGTACAGCCCGAAGATCGCCGAACCGAAGGCCGACACGATGACGAAGGCGGTCAGCCAGGCCCGCGTGCGGGTCCGCCGGATGGAGGTGGCGAAGGTCGCCTCGGTGGCCTGCGCGAAGCGGTCCGACTCGCGGTGCTGCTGCCCGTAGCTCTGCACCACGGGAATGGCGTTCAGCACTTCCGCGGCGATGGCGCTGGAGTCGGCGAGCCGATCCTGGCTGGCGCGCGACAGCCTGCGCACGCGCCGGCCGATGAAGACCGCGGGCACCACCACGAAGGCGAGCACCGCGATCACGGTGACCGCGACCTTGGGCACCGTCCACACCAGCATGCCGAGGCTGCCTGCGAACAGCACCGCGTTGCGCAGCCCCATCGAGAAGCTCGAGCCGACCACGGTCTGCACCAGCGTCGTGTCGGCCGACAGCCTCGAGAGCACCTCGCCGGTCTGGGTGGTCTCGAAGAACACCGGGCTCTGGCCGAGCACCCGCGCGTACACCGCGCTGCGGACGTCGGCGATGACCCGCTCGCCGAGCCAGGTGACCATGTAGTAGCGCAGCGAGGTGAAACCGGCCAGGACCGCGGACGCGGCGAACAGCCACAGGAAGCTGCGCCCGAGCTCGACGGCGCGTACGGCCGGGTCGCCGCCGAAGCCGGCATCGATCACGCCGCGCAGCAGGACCGGCACGGCCAGGGTCGCCGCCGCGGCCGCGAGCAGGAACAGCGTGGCGAGCGCGGTGCGCCCGAGGTAGGGCCGCAACCAGGGCAGCAGCACGCCGAGGCCGGAGAGGCCGGCGGCGGGGGGACGCGAAGCGGGGGGGCGGTCGGCCATCGGACGGGGAACGGATCGGTGCGGCGCGCCGGACGACACGCTGCGTCAGCGTAGCAGAGCCCGCCCGCCGGACGCGGCCCCGGTGCACCGACTCAATGCCCGGCTTGCGCCGGCCGGGCGCAGCGCGCCTTCACATGCCCGACCATGCTGCGGGCCAGCGCCTCCTCGCCGCTGAACACGGTGCCGATCCCGGCATCACGCATCAGCCTCGATTCGGACTCGCCGTGGCTGCGGACCACGACCCCGATGCCCGGATTCAGCGTGCGCGCCGTGGCGACCATCCGCTCCAGGCCGACGGTGTCGGGAATCGCCACCACCAGCATCGACGCGGTCACGACATGGGCCGGCACCAGGACCTCGGGCTCGGAGGCATCGCCGCTCACGGCCGCGATGCCCGCCTCGCGCAGCGACTCGATGCGCTCGCGGTTCAGGTCGACCACCACGACCGGAAGCCCGTCCTCGCGCAGGGCCGCGGTGATCTGCCGTCCGACCCGTCCGTAGCCGACGATGACCACGTGGCCGGTGAGCACGTCCCGCCCGGTATCGGGCGGCAGCGCCGCCGACGGATCGCGGCGCGCGTCGAGCGCGCGGGCCCAGGCCGAGCGTGCGGTCAGCGCGCGAGCGAGCGGCTTGGCCGAGGCCATCACGAAGGGATTGATCGCGATCGAGATGAGCGCCCCGGCCACCACGAGGTTCATGCCCTCCGGCGGCATCAGCCCGAGCGCGGCGCCCAGGCCGGCGAGGATGAACGAGAACTCGCCGATCTGCGCGAGGCTGCCGGAGACGGTCAGCGCGGTGCGCCGCGGATGCCGGAAGCCGACCGCGACCGTGCTGATCAGCGTGATGTCGTGGGGCATGCCGAGGGGTCCGCGAGGGGCACCCGATGGTACGAGAGCCCGGCAGCCCTGCCGCGCCGTAGGGGCTTGGCCCGCGTCGGAGGGCGCCGCGTCAGTGCGCGGGCGGGGCGTTCCTCAGCACTTCCTCGATCGTGGTCTGCCCGGCGGCGACCTTCATCGCACCGGCCAGGCGCAGCGGCTTCATGCCGTCGCGCATCGCCTTTTGCCGGATGCGCCCGAGGTCGGGCCGCTCGTCGACGAGCGCGCGGATGCCGTCGCTCATCGTCAGGATCTCGTAGAGGCCGGCACGGCCGCGATAGCCGGTGTTGCGGCATTCGAGGCAGCCGACCGCTCGCCACGCGCTCGAGGGACGGCGCGCGCGGAAGGGCTTGATCATCCCCTCCCAGGCATCCTCGGGCAACGTGTCGTGCTGGGCCTTGCAGTGCGGGCACAGCGTGCGCACCAGGCGCTGCGCCATCACGCCGATCAGGGTGGCATTCAGCAGGAAGGGCGCCACGCCGAGGTCGAGCATCCGCGTCACGGCGCTCGCCGAGTCGTTGGTGTGCAGCGTCGACAGCACCAGGTGGCCGGTGAGCGCCGCCTGGATCGCCATCTCGGCGGTCTGCAGGTCGCGGATCTCGCCGATCATGATGATGTCCGGATCCTGGCGCATCAGCGCGCGGATGCCGTCGGCGAAGCCGAGGTCGATGCCGTTGTTGACCTGCATCTGGTTGAACGCGGGCTCGACCATCTCGATCGGGTCCTCGACCGTGCAGACGTTGACCTCCTCGTTCGCGAGCTGGCGCAGCGTCGAGTACAGCGTCGTCGTCTTGCCCGAACCGGTCGGGCCGGTGACCAGGATGATGCCGTTCGGCCGTCGCGTCATCTCGTCCCAGCGCGACAGGTCCTCGTCCGAGAAGCCGAGCTCGGAGAAGCCCTTGACCAGCACCTCCGGGTCGAAGATCCGCATCACCAGCTTCTCGCCGAAGACGGTGGGCAGCGTGGACAGCCGCAGCTCGATCTCGCGGCCCTCCGCGGTCCGGGTCTTGATGCGGCCGTCCTGGGGGCGACGCTTCTCCACCACGTCCATCCGGCCGAGCAGCTTGATGCGGCTGGTCATCGCCGACAGCACTGCCGGCGGCACCTGATAGACGTTGTGCAGCACGCCGTCGATCCGGAAGCGCACCACGCCCAGCTCGCGGCGCGGCTCGAGGTGGATGTCGCTCGCGCGCTGGTCGAAGGCGTACTGCCACAGCCAGTCGACGATGGTGATGACGTGCTGGTCGTTGGCGTCCAGGTTGCGGCCGCTGCGGCCGAGCTCGACGAGCTGCTCGAAGCTGCTGGTGTGGCCGTTGCCGATGCCCTTGCTCGCACCCCGGACCGAGCGCGCGAGGCTGTAGAACTCGACGATGTAGCGGGCGATGTCGACGGGGCTCGCGACCACCCGCACGATCCGCCTGCGCAGCAGCGCGGACAGCTCCTCGACCCACTCGTCGAGCATCGGCTCGCAGGTCGCGATCACGACCTCGCCGGTCCGCACCTCGAGGGGCAGGATGTCGAAGCGGGTCGCGTAGCTGCTCGACATCACGTCGGCCACCTTCGCGAAGTCGACCTTCAGCGGATCGATGTGCGCGTGCTCGAGCCCGGTGCGCTCGGCGAGCCAGGCGGTCAGCGCCTCGAGGTCGAGCTCGCGGTGCGGCGCACGCGCGCTGCGCAACCTGCGCTCGGCGATCGCGACCAGCGCGTGGCGGCGGGCCTGGGTCAGGCGGGCGTAGCCGGTCTGCGTCTGCAGCTGCTTGGCGTCGATCAGCCCGTCCTCGTGCAGGGCGGCGAGCACGTCCTCCACCCCGAGCCGGCGTCCACGCGCGCCGATCGGCCGGCCCTGGTCAGGCGTGCTCGGCGCGGCCCGCCGCACAGGCGCGGGCTCGAGCACCGGGACGGGCACGGTCGGATCGCCGGGGTGAGCCGGCGGCGCGGTATCGACGAGGAGGCGCTTCATCGCGACTGACGGTAGCACCGGCACCATCGGCCGCCCGCCGTCGACGGACGGACGGTCGGCACGGGCGGGTGATGCGGGCCTATCCCGTGGCGGGCGGCTGCGGACGGCGGCTCGCGGCGGCCCGCAGGCACCCGCCCGCCTCAGCCGCCCACGACCTGCTCGCGCAGCGCCTTGGCCCAGCCGCGGGCCGGCAGCCGCCAGCGCCGCTCGACCTCGGCGGCCCGATCGAAGAGCATCGCCGCGTCGACCGCCAGCGGCGGCCCGGCGAAGGCCAGCACCACCAGGTTGCCGGCCTCGACCGGCGGCAGCACCAGCACCTGGCCGCCGAAGGCCTCGTCGATCCGCTGCCGGTTGCGCTCGAACGACGCGTGGTCGCTGCCGAAGAGGTTGACCACCATCATGCCCGGCTCGGCGATGGCGCGGCGGACGGCCGCATAGAACTCGGGCGATTCGAGCACCGGCCCGCGGGCATCGCGGTCGTACAGGTCGACCTGCACGACGCCGAACTGCCCGCGCGCGCCCGGCCTCGCCACGAACTCGCCGGCATCGCCATGGACGATCTCGAGGCGCGCGTCGTCCTCGGGCAGCGCGAAGAACCGTCGGCAGGCGGCGATCACGGTGGCGCCCTGCTCCACCGCCAGCACCTCGGTCTGCGGCAGCTGCTTCCAGCACCACTTGGTGAGGGCCGCGGCGCCCAGCCCGAGATGGAGCACGCGGCGCTGCGGCTCCATGAAGAGCAGCCACGCCATCATGTGGCGAACGTAGTCGAGCTCGAGGTCGAAGGGCTTGCGCAGCCGCATCGCGCCCTGGATCCAGCGCGAGCCGAAGTGCAGGTAGCGCACGCCGTCCTGCTCGGACAGCTCGATCGGCGGGTCGGCCGGCGCCGGAGCGACCCCGGTCGCACGCGAACGGCGCCGGGATCCGTCCTTCGTGCGGCTCACGGCGAGATCCAGCCGTCGGTGCGCAGGGCCGACCAGCGCGCGAGCTTGGCCTCCTGCGACAGCGCCGCATGGGCCGGGCTGGTCGAGGGCAGGCGGAAGGTCGACAGGCCGCGCGCCGCGAACGCGGGCTCGGCACGCGCCGCGGTCGCACCGTTGAAGGCGACCGCGCCCAGGCCCGGCGTCGCCGCGAGCAGCGCCTCGAAGTCGTTCCCGCGCGCGTCGCGGATCGCCGCATCGAGGCTGCCCTCGCGACGGCACGCCCCGAGCACGTCCCAGAGGGCGATGCGCCGCGCCTTCAGGCGCTCCAGGCGCGCCTCGTAGGCCAGCTCGGGCAGCGGCTCGTCGAGCAGCGCCCCGAGGATCGGCCAGAACCGGTTGCGCGGATGCGCGTAGTAGCGCGCCTGGGCGAGCGAGGCCTCGCCGGGGAAGCTGCCGAGGATCAGCAGCCGCGGAGCCGGGCCGATCACCGGCGCCAGCCCCTGCAGCAGCCCCCCGGCCTCGCGGTCCGCGGCGATCACCGCACCGACATCGCCAGCAGCATGTCGTTCAGGCGCCTGACGAAGCCGGCCGGATCCTCGAGCTGCCCGCCCTCGGCGAGCAGCGCCTGGTCGAACAGCAGCCGCGCCCAGCGCTCGGCGTCGGCGGTGTCGGCCTTCATCCGCTCGACCAGCGGATGCCCCGGGTTGATCTCGAGGATGGGCGTGCGGTCGGGCGCCTTCTGGCCGGCCTGCTTGAGCAGCCGCTCGAGGGTGCCGCTGATCTCGTTCTCGTCCGACACCAGGCAGGACGGCGAGTCGGTCAGCCGGTCGGTGACGCGCACGTCCTTGACCCGGTCGCCCAGCGCCTCGCGGATGCGGCCGACCAGCTCGGCGTAGGCCTTCGCAGTCTCCTCGACCTTCTGCTTCTCCTCGGCGTCCTGCAGCCCGCCCAGGTCGAGGCCGCCGCGCGACACCGACACCAGCGACTTGCCGTCGAACTCCTGCAGGAACGACAGCATCCACTCGTCGACGCGGTCGGCGAGCACCAGCACCTCGATCTCCTTGCGGCGGAACACCTCGAGGTGCGGGCTGCTGCGTGCGGCCGCCTCGGACTCGGCGGTCACGTAGTAGACCTTGTCCTGGCCCGGCTTCATGCGGGCCACGTACTGCTCGAGCGACACGGTCTGCTCGCCGGTGCCGGTCGAGGTCGACGCGAAGCGCAGCAGCTTCGCGAGCCGCTCCTGGTTGGCGATGTCCTCGCCCAGGCCTTCCTTGAGCACCTGGCCGAACTCCTTCCAGAAGCTCGCATAGTCGTCGGGGCGGTTGGCGGCGATGTCCTCGATCATCGACAGCACGCGCTTCGTGCAGCCCTCTCGGATCGCGCGGACGTCGCGGCTCTCCTGGAGGATCTCTCGCGAGACGTTGAGCGGCAGGTCGGCCGAATCGACCACGCCCTTGACGAAGCGCAGGTACACCGGCATGAGCTGCTCGGCGTCGTCCATGATGAACACGCGACGCACGTACAGGCGGATGCCACGCCGGTGCTGCCGGTCCCAGAGGTCGAACGGCGCGTGCGCCGGCACGTAGAGCAGCTGGGTGTACTCGCTGCGGCCCTCGACCCGGTTGTGCGTCCAGGCGAGCGGCGCGTCGGCGTCGTTGCTCAGGTGCTTGTAGAACTCGCGGTACTGCTCGTCGTCGAGCTCGGACTTCGAGCGGGTCCAGAGCGCGCTCGCCTGGTTGACCGTCTCCCAGCCGGCGTCCTCGCCCTCCTTCGCGTCCTCGGCCTTCATCAGGATCGGGAGCGAGATGTGGTCGGAGTAGCGACGCACGATCGAGCGCAGCCGCCATCCCGACAGCAGTTCGCCGTGATCGGCGCCGTCCTCGTCGTCGGCGCGCTTCTCGCGCAGGTGGAGCACGATCCGCGTGCCACGCTCGGCGCGCTCGATCGCCTCGATGCTGAACTCGCCGCTCCCGTCGGACTCCCAGCGCACGCCCTCGGCGGCGGGCAGCCCGGCGCGGCGCGATTCGACGACGACCCGGTCGGCCACGATGAACGAGGAGTAGAACCCGACGCCGAACTGGCCGATCAGGTTCGAGTCGCGCGCGCGGTCGCCGGTCAGGCTCGCGAAGAACTCGCGAGTGCCCGAGCGGGCGATCGTGCCCAGGTTGTCGATCGCCTCCTGGCGCGACAGGCCGATGCCGGTGTCGGTGACGGTGATGGTGCGGGCCGCCGGATCGACCTCGATGCGGATCTCGAGCTCGCCGCCGCCCTCGAGCAGCTCGGGCCGGTCGATCGCCTCGAAGCGCAGCTTGTCGCAGGCGTCCGACGCATTGGACACCAGCTCGCGCAGGAAGATCTCGCGGTTGCTGTACAGCGAATGGATCATCAGCTGGAGCAGCTGCTTGACCTCGGTCTGGAAGCCCAGGGTTTCCTTCATCGCGCCCATGTCTTGGTGTGGTCTCGGGGGTTCGGGGGGCCGGGCGGGTCCGCGGCATGCGCGACCCCGACCCGGACGGTTGGCGGGATTATCGGGGCGGTCCGGCGGATTTCAAGCGCTGCCGGCTCCGCTCGAGCGTCTCCTGCAGCGCGCGCAGCATCCGCGGCTCCAGCGAAGTCGCCACATTGAAGCGCATCCAGGTGCTGGGGCGCTGGTCGGGCGAGAAGAGGCTGCCGGGCGCCATCAGGAACCCCTGCTCGAGCATCGCCTCGGCCAGCGGCACGGTGTCCAGGTCCGAGTCCGCCCAGACGAACATGCCGGCGGCGTTGCCCGGGGAGGGCCTGAACCCGAGCCGCTCCAGCGTGCGCACGACCGGCTCGCGAGCGGCGGCGAGCCGGCCTCGCAGCCGCTCCAGGTGCCGCCGGTAATGGCCCTCCGACAGCACCCGGTAGACCACCCGCTCGCCCAGCTCCGGGGTCGTGAGGCCGACCAGCATCTTCAGGTCGGTGAGCTGGCGCGCGAGCGGCGCCGCGCAGGCGATGAAGCCGACCCGCAGGTTCGCCGCCAGCGTCTTCGAGAAGCCCCCGACGTACAGCACCCGTTCGAGCCGGTCGAGCGCCGCCAGTCGCGTGCATGGCTGCACCGCCGGGCCCGGGTGCAGGTCGCCGTAGACGTCGTCCTCGACCACCCGGAAGTCGAATTCCTCGGCAAGGCGCAGCACCTGGAAGGCCTTCGCCGCGCTGATCGAAGTGCCCGTCGGGTTGTGCAGCACCGAGCTCAGCACGTAGAGCTTCGGGCGGTGCTGGGCGCAGAGCGCACGCAGGCGGTCGAGGTCGGGCCCGTCGGCCAGCCGCGGCACGCCGATGACGCGCAGCCCCAGCAGCGAGAAGCGGCCGTACATCAGGAACCAGCCCGGATCGTCGACCAGGATGGTGTCGCCGGCCTTGGCGAAGGTCTGGGCGATCAGGTCCAGCCCCTGGGTGACGCCGATGGTCGTGACGATCTGCTCGGGCAGGGCGACGATCTCGTGCTCGGAGAGCTTGAGCTGGAGCTGCTGGCGCAGCGGCAGGTAGCCCTGCGCCTGGCCGTAGCCGAGCATCGCCGCGCCGTTGGAGCGCCCGAGCGAGCGCAGGCTCGAGCCGACCAGCTCGGCATCCAGCCAGTCGGGGGGCAACACGCCGCCGCCGGGCATGTCGCGGGTCGGCAGCTGGCGGAACATGTTGCGCAGCAGCCAGACCACGTCCATCGACGGGTTCGGCGTCTCGGCCCAGGCCCGCGCGGCCGCCAGCCCGGCACCGAGGTTGCGCTCGCGCACGAAGAAGCCCGAGCCGCGCCGCGACTCGATGTAGCCGCGGGCGATCAGGCGGTCGTAGGCCTCGACGACGGTGAAGCGCGAGACGCGGTGGTCGGCCGAGAAGCCGCGGATCGAGGGCATGCGGGTGCCGGGCCGCAGCATCCGCTCGTCGATGCGCTGCGCGAACCAGCCGACGATCTGCTCGACCAGCGTGCGGTCGCTGCCCGCGGCGAGGAAGGAGCCGGGCCGCAGGGTCTGCGCCGCGGACGGGGCGGTATCGGCGGTGTCGGCGGTGTCGGCGGCCTGGGCGCTCCGGGCGGATTCGGGCATGGCGTCGCTCGCTGTGTCGGGAAACGGACCGGGCCGGCAGGCTGATCGGATCGGGCAACCGTACCGGCACTGTACAGCGACCACAAGATAGCATCCGCCCGATGGATCCCGCTGCCCACCCCGACGACACCGCGACGCGCGCGGGCGCGATGCGACCCGAGACCCGCGGCCTGCTGCTGGGTCTGGTCGGGGTCGCGGTGTTCTCGCTGACGCTTCCGATGACGCGGCTCGCGGTGGTCGACCTCGATCCGGTCTGGATCGGACTGACCCGTGCGCTGCTCGCCGCCCTGCCCGCTGCCGCCTGGCTGGCCTGGGTCGGCGCACCCCGGCCGTCGCGCGAGATGCTGCCGCGGCTGGCGATCGTCGCCGGCGGCGTCATCGTGGGCTTTCCGACCCTCACCTCGGTGGCGATGCGCCATGTCGACGCCTCGCACGGCGCGGTGGTGCTGGGCGTGCTGCCGCTGGCCACCGCCCTCGCCGGCGCCTGGCTCGCCGGCGAGCGGCCGTCGCGCAGCTACTGGGCGTTCGCGGTGCTCGGGGCGGGGCTCGTCTGCGCGTTCGCGCTGCGCGCCGGCGGCGGACGGCCGCAGCCCGCCGACGGCCTGCTGGTGCTCGCGGTGATCGCCGCGGCGATCGGCTACGCCGAGGGCGCGCGCGTGTCGCAGACGCTGGGCGGACCGCAGACCATCTGCTGGACGCTGGTCTACGCGGCTCCGTTCCTCGCGCCGGTGGTCGCTTGGCTGAGCTGGGTGCACGGTGTCGAGGCGCGGCCCTCGGCCTGGCTCGGCTTCGCCTACGTGACCCTGTTCAGCCAGCTGCTCGGCTTCTTCGCCTGGTACAAGGCACTGGCCATCGGCGGCATCGCGCGGGTCTCGCAGGTCCAGCTGCTGCAGACCTTCATGACCCTCGGCTTCGCCGCCGTGGTCGCCGGCGAGCGACCCACGCTCGCCACCTGGGCGTTCGCCGCGGCCGTGGTGGCGGTGGTGGCCGCCCAGCGGGCGTCGGCCATCGCCTTCGTGCCCCGCGGCGCGTCGGCCGTCGCGGCAGCGACGCCGCCAGCCGTCTCATCCGCTCCCGCGCAGGCCCGTCCTGCCCCCCCTACGGATCCTGACCGATGAGCGACACCCTCCCCTTCATGCAGGTCGATGTCTTCACCGACCGCCCATTCTTCGGCAACCCGGTTGCGGTCGTGCTCGACGCCGACGGGCTCGACAGCGCCTCGATGCAGCGCATCGCCCGCTGGACGAACCTCTCGGAGACGACCTTCGTGCTGCGTCCGAGGGCGCCGGGCGCCGACTACGCGCTGCGCATCTTCACCCCCGAACGCGAGCTGCCCTTCGCCGGTCATCCGACGCTCGGCAGCGCCCGCGCCGTGCTGGCCTCGGGACGCGCCCGGGCCCGCGACGACCGGCTCGTCCAGCAGTGCGCCGCCGGCCTGATCGCGCTGCGTGTCGACGAGGCCGGCGGACGGTTGTTCTTCGAGGTGCCCGCTGCACGGGTCGGCGCGCTCGGCGATGTCGACTCGGCAGCGATCGCGCAGGCGCTCGGCCTGGACGGCGCCCCGCCGCGCTTCGAGGCGATCGACGTCGGGCCGGTCTGGCTCACGGCGGCCCTGGGCGATGCCACCGTGGTCCTGGGGCTGCGGCCGGACATGGCGGCACTGGAGACGATCAGCCGACGGCTCGGAGCGACCGGCATCACCGTCCACGCGGCGACTGTGCAGGGCACGCCGGGCCCGTGGACCGACGCGCCCGACATCGCGGTGCGCTCGTTCGCGCCGGCCGCCGGCGTGCCCGAGGACCCGGTCTGCGGCAGCGGCAATGCCTGCGTGGCGCTGCAGCGGCGGGCGGCCGGACAGCGGGACGCGTACGTCGCCGCGCAGGGCGAGGCGATCGGACGCGCGGGCCGGATCGCGGTGGCCTTCCGGGGCGAGACGATCGAGGTGGGCGGCGCGACCGTGATCTGCGTCGAGGGGCGGCTCAGGACGGCCTGAGCCCCCGCGCCCGCGGCAAGCTGCCGGCGCGCCGCCGTGCCGATCAGCCCGTCGCGAGCGGTGCGAAGAACCCGTCGACCCGCGTGTCGTCCACCGCCTCGAACGAGGGCGGCGACCATGCGGCGTCGCGGGTCTTGTCGATCAGCAGCGCCCGCACGCCCTCGGGGAAGTCGGCGTGCCGCTGGCACTGCTTCGCGACCACCAGGTCGAGCGCCAGCACGTCCTCGAGCCCGAGGAGGCGGCAACGCCGCATGTACTCGAAGGTCACCCGCGCGGCGGTCGGCGAACCGTTGGCGAGGTTCTCAAGCGGCTTCGCGAACCACGGCTCGGCCGCGGCCGCGGCGCGCAGCGCGGCGAGCACCGCCTGCGCATCGCCCTGCTGGCCGATGCCGCGGATCGTGTCATGGTGGCGGCGCAGCGCGCTGTCGGGCAGCGCGAGCGGCGCCTCGGCGGCAAAGCCCAGGCAGAAGGCCCGCAGCCGCGCCCGGTGGGCGGCGAGGCCGCCGGTCCAGTCCAGCGCGGCGAGGCGCTCGACGAAGGGCGGCTGACGCGCGTGCGCGATCGCATGGTCGGCGAGCCGCGCATACAGCGCGTCGGCCTCGTTGACCAGGGCGCCGGTCATCGCCATCAGCAGGCCCGCCTCGCCGGGGATCCGATTCAGGAACCAACCGCCGCCGACGTCCGGGAAGAGTCCGATGTGGATCTCGGGCATCGCCAGCTTCAGGCCCTCGGTCACGATCCGCTCGCTGCCGGCCACCGACAGCCCCACGCCACCGCCCATGTCGACGCCGTGCGCCCAGGTGACGAAGGGCTTCGGGTAGCGGTGGATCAGGGCGTCGAGCTGGTACTCGACGTCGAAGAACGCGTCGCCGTAGACGAAGCGGCGCGGGCCGCCGGCACGGACCTGGCGGATCACCTCGGCGACATCGCCGCCGGCGCAGAAGCCCTTCGGGCCGTTGCCCGCCAGCATCACGCAGGCGATCGACTCGTCGGACGCCCAGTCGCGAAAGCGATCGAGCATCGACTGGCACATCGACAGGTTCAGCGCGTTGAGCTGCCCGGGGCGGTTCAGACGCGCGATGCCGATGCGGCGGCCCGGTGTCTCGCAGTCCACGGTCTCGTAGACCATGTCGTCGGGGGCGGTGGCGGTCGGGGTGGCGGTCATGGCGGGACGGTCGCGATCGGAGACGCGAGCGTACCAGCGCGGCGCCGGCGAGGCGTTCCGAGGCGTGCGCGACGCCCGAGCCGTGCGCCGCGCCGGCCTCAGCGCCCCGAGTACGTCCGGGTCTCGCCGTGCCGGTACAGCACGAACCGGTCTCGCGCGATGCCCTGCACATCGAGCGCCATCGCCAGCGCGCCGATCGGCGCGTCGAGCGGCTCGTCGGTGAGCTCGAAGGTGCCCCAGTGCACACCGATCGCGGCCCGTGCGCCGACCTCGCGGAAGATCCGCACCGCCTCGTCCGGGTTCACGTGCTGATCCTTCATGAACCATCGCGGCTCGTAGGCGCCGACCGGAATCGCCGCCAGGTCGATGGCGCCGAGCCGCCGACCGATCTCGGTGAAGATCGGCGCGTAGCCGGTGTCACCGCTGTACCAGAAGGTGAAGCCCGGCGTACGGACCGCGAAGCCGCCCCACAGCGTGGCGTTGCGGTCCCAGGGGCTGCGCGAGCTCCAGTGCTGCGCGGGGGTCAGCACGATCTCCAGGCCGTCGACGCGCAGCGTGTCCCACCAGTCGAGGCGCTCGACGCGGCTCGCGCCGACCGAGCGCAGCCACAGGTCGACCCCGAGCGGCGCGACGAACAGCGGCGGGCCGCCCGGCTGCGCCTGGAGCGCCCGCACGGTGGGCTCGTCGAGGTGGTCGTAGTGGTTGTGCGAGATCAGCACGACATCGGCCGTCGGCAGCTCGTCGAGCCGCGCCGGCAGCGGCACGCGCCGCTTGGGCCCGGCGAACGACACCGGCGAGACCCGATCGGAGAACACCGGATCGACCAGCAGATTGCGTCCGCCGAGCTGCATGAACAGCGTCGCGTGGCCGATCCAGGTGGCGGTGACCCGGGCGCCGCGCCGGTTCTCGTGAAGGAGCGCGAGGTCCGGCCGCTGCACCGGAAAGCCGGCCTCGCCCGCGACCTGCCCGGCCGGCGGCCTGGGCAGTCCGTCGCGGGTGCGCTCGTACTGCCAGCGGGCGAACTCGGAAAACGGCTTGCCGCCGGTCGGTCCCGCGACGTTGACGAACCCGTCCGGACGGTGGTGCGGCCTGGAGGCGTCGTAGTGCGGATTGGTCGTGCCGCAGGCCGCAAGCACGAATGCGGCGGCCAGCCCCGCCCAGCGAGCCCGCCCGCTCACGGCTTGGGCGACGGCCGCGGCAGCGTGAGCAGCGGATCCTTGCGCCGGGGCTCGAGCACCTTGCCCTTGCGCCCGCGCGCGGCGCGGTACTCGCCGAGCGCACGCACGGTCAGCGTCTCGTCCATCGGCTTGCCGGCCCGGCCGATGCCGGACAGCACGACGCCGTCGTCGCCGCAGACCAGCGCCTGGAGCAGGGCCTCCTTCCTGTCCAGGTCGACCAGCGTCGAGCCCCGTCCGCCGTTCTTCAGCACACGCAGCTCGTCGAGTGCGAAGACCAGCATCCGCGGCCGCTCGCCGGTGCCCGCCAGGCAGACCACATGCGACGACCCCGTCGCGAAGACTGCCGGGCGGATCGGCGCATCGCCCTCGTCGAGCGTGATGACCTGGCGTCCCGCCTTGTTGCGGCCGACGAGATCGCCCGCCTGGCACAGGAAGCCGTTCCCGCCTCGGGTGGACAGCAGCACCCCGGCGTCGGCACGGGCGGCGAACGCATGCTCCACGCGTGTGCCCGGCTCGAGCTCGACCAGCGAGGTGACCGGCACGCCGTCGCCGCGGGCCGAGGGCAGCGAGGCCACCGGCACCGAATGCACGCGGCCGGTCGAGCCCAGCACGTAGAGCTGGTCGGTGGTCATGGCCTCGAACGCGCCGTAGAACGCGTCGCCTGCCTTGAACGAGAACTGGGCCCAGTCGTGGCCGTGGCCCTGGCGCGCGCGGACCCAGCCCTTGGCGGACATGATGACCGTCA
Source organism: Burkholderiales bacterium (assembly GCA_026399835.1). Taxonomy (GTDB): domain Bacteria; phylum Pseudomonadota; class Gammaproteobacteria; order Burkholderiales; family Burkholderiaceae_E; genus UBA4615. The sequence goes on from JAPLQE010000071.1 coordinate 36,086, forward strand.
CCGGCTCCTCGGCGATCTTCACCTCGACCACGGTGCGGGCGGCTGCCTCGATGAGCGTGCGGCGATCGTCGCCGTAGAGCTTCGCATCGGCCTCGATCTCGCGGATCAGCTGGCGGCGCTGCGCGCCCTCGCTGTCGAGCAGCGCCGCGAGCTGCTCGCGCTCGGTGCGCAGCCCCTTGAGTTCCTGCTCGATCTTGATCGCCTCGAGCCGCGCGAGCTGGCGCAGCCGGATCTCGAGGATGTCCTCGGCCTGGCGGTCGGACAGCCCGAAGGCCGCGATCAGCGCAGGCTTGGGCTCGTCGGACTCGCGGATGATGCGGATCACCTCGTCGATGTTCAGCAGCACCAGCTGCCGCCCCTCGAGGATGTGGATCCGGTCGTCGACCTTGCCGAGCCGGTGCCGGGTGCGGCGCACGACGGTGTCGATCCGGAAGGCGACCCACTCGCCGAGGATCATCGTCAGCGACTTCTGCTGCGGGCGTCCGTCGCGACCGATCATCACCAGGTTGACCGGCACGCCGGCCTCGAGGCTGGTGTGCGCCAGCAGCGTCGACAGCAGCTCCTGCTGGCCCACCTTCGCGGTGCGCGGCTCGAAGACGATCCGCACCGCCGCCTCGCGGCCGGACTCGTCGCGCACGGCGTCGAGCACGCCGAGCACGGTCTGCTTGAGCTGCAGCTGCTCGGGGCTCAGCGCCTTCTTGCCCAGACGCACCTTCGGATTGGTCAGCTCCTCGATCTCCTCGAGGACCTTGGCGGCCGACACGCCGTGCGGCAGCTCGGTGATCACCAGCTGCCACTGGCCGCGCGCCATCTCCTCGATGACATGGCGGGCCCGCAGCTTGATGGAGCCGCGCCCGCCGGCGTAGACCTCGCGGATCTCGGCGGGCGAGGAGATGATCTGGCCGCCGCCGGGAAAGTCGGGCCCCGGCATCAGCGCCAGCACCGCGTCGAGGTCGGCCTTGGGGTTGCGCACCAGCACGACCGCCGCGGCCGCGACCTCGCGCAGGTTGTGCGGCGGAATCTCGGTCGCCATGCCGACCGCGATGCCCGAGGCGCCGTTGAGCAGCACCATCGGCAGCCGCGCGGGCAGCAGCGCCGGCTCCTGGGCCGAGCCATCGTAGTTCGGCACGAACTCGACCGTCCCCTGGTCGATCTCGTCGAGCAGCAGCCGCGCGTAGGGCGTGAGACGGGCCTCGGTGTAGCGCATCGCCGCCGCGCCGTCGCCGTCGCGCGAGCCGAAGTTGCCCTGCCCGTCGACCAGCGGATAGCGCAGCGTGAACGACTGCGCCATGCGAACCAGCGCGTCGTAGGCCGCGGTGTCACCGTGCGGATGGAAGCGGCCGAGCACGTCGCCGACCACACGCGCCGACTTCACGGGCTTGGCGGTGGGGCCGAGCCCCATCTCGTTCATCGCATACAGGATGCGGCGCTGCACCGGCTTCTGGCCGTCGCAGACGTCGGGCAGTGCACGGCCCTTGACCACCGAGACCGCGTAGTCGAGGTAGGCGCGCTCGGCATAGCGCGCGAGGGTCAGCGCACCGTCGTCCTCGGGCGGCGGCGGCGCGGGCGGTTCGGGAAAGAGCGTCGGCTGATCGTCCATGGGCTCGGCTGCGTCGTCGTGGTGGGAGGGAGATCCGGCGTCCTCAGACGTCGACCTCGACCTCGTTGCCGTGCTCCTCGAGCCAGCCGCGGCGCGCGGCGGCCTCGCCCTTGCCCATCAGCATGGTGAAGCGCAGCGTGGTGGCGGCCGCGTCGGTGTCGCCGAAGGACACGCGCAGCAGGCGGCGCGTGTCGGGCTTGAGCGTGGTCTCCCAGAGCTGCTCGGCGGTCATCTCCCCCAGGCCCTTGAAGCGAGAGATGCTCCACGAGCCCTCGCGCAGCCCGTCCTTGCGCAGCTTGTCCTCGGCGTGGCGCAGCTCGCCCTCGTCGAGGCAGTAGACCTTGCGCAGCGGCCGCTTGCCCTGCGCCGGCACGTCGATGCGGAACAGCGGCGGCCGCGCGACATAGACGTTGCCGGCCTCGATGAGCCGCGGGAAATGCCGGAAGAACAGCGTCAGCAGCAGCACCTGGATGTGCGCGCCGTCGACGTCCGCGTCCGACAGGATGCAGATCTTGCCGTAGCGCAGGTTCGAGAGGTCCGGCGTGTCGGCGGGCCCGTGCGGATCGACGCCGATGGCCACCGCGATGTCGTGGATCTCGGTGTTGGCGAACAGCCGGTCGCGGTCGGTCTCCCAGGTGTTGAGCACCTTGCCGCGCAGCGGCAGGATCGCCTGGTACTCCTTCTCTCGGCCCATCTTGGCCGAGCCGCCGGCCGAGTCGCCCTCGACGAGGAACACCTCGTTGCGCGCGAGGTCGGTGCTCTCGCAGTCGGTGAGCTTGCCGGGCAGCACCGCGACGCCCGAGCTCTTGCGCTTCTCGACCTTCTGCGCGGAGCGCTGGCGGGCCTGCGCCTGGCGGATCACCAGGTCGGCGAGCTTGCGGCCCCAGTCGACATGCTGGTTCAGCCAGAGCTCGAACTGGCCCTTCGCGAAGCCGGACACCAGCCGCAGCGCGTCGCGCGAATTCAGGCGCTCCTTGATCTGCCCCTGGAACTGCGGGTCGAGCACCTTCGCGGACAGCACGAAGCTCGCCCGCGCGAACGCATCCTCGGGCATCAGCTTCACGCCCTTGGGCAGCAGCGAATGCAGCTCGACGAAGCCCTTGATCGCGGCGAACAGGCCTTCGCGCAGCCCGGACTCGTGCGTGCCGCCGGCCGGCGTCGGGATCAGGTTCACATACGACTCGCGCACCAGCGGGCCGGACTCGGTCCAGGCGACGACCCACTGCGCGCCCTCGCCCTCGGCGAAGGTCTCATGACCGGCATCGGCGTACTGCTGACCCTCGAAGAGCGGCACCACCGGGCCGCCCTCGCCCGCCTGCGGGCCCGCACCCTCCGAGGCCAGCGCCTCGGACAGGTAGCCGCGCAGCCCCTCGGCATACTGCCAGACGCGGACCTGCCCGGTCTTCTCGGTGGTCATCGTGACCTTGACGCCGGGCAGCAGCACCGCCTTGGATCGGAGCAGCCGCTCGAGGTCCGCCATCGGCAGCACCTGGCTGTCGAAATACTTCGGATCCGGCCACACCTCCACGCGGGTGCCGCTGCGCCGCTCGCCCTTGTCGGCCATCCGCGAGGCGAGCGGCTGCACCACCTCGCCGCCGCCGAAGACGATGGTGTGCACGCTCTGCCCACGCTCGTCCGGACGCCAGACGGTGACCTTCAGCGTGGTGGACAGCGCGTTGGTGACCGACACGCCGACGCCGTGCAGGCCGCCCGAGAAGCTGTAGGCGCCGCCGGCCTGCTTGTCGAACTTGCCGCCGGCGTGCAGCCGCGTGAAGACGATCTCGACGGTGGGCACGCCCTCGTCGGGATGCAGGCCGACCGGGATGCCGCGGCCGTCGTCCTCGATCGCGATGCCGCCGTCGGCGAGCAGCGTGACCGCGATGTGCTTCGCATGGCCGCCGAGCGCCTCGTCGGCGGCGTTGTCGATCACCTCCTGCACGATATGCAGGGGGTTGTCGGTACGGGTGTACATTCCCGGCCGCTGCCGGACCGGCTCGAGGCCCTTCAGGACGCGGATCGAGGCTTCGGTGTAGTCGTTCTTGCGGGTCGCCATGCGTCGATTATCGCGCGACGCGGGAGGCGGCCTGCGCGATACTGTTCATCCATCCAGTCATCATACACGCGCAGGCGCACGGGGCGCCGCTCAGCGCAGGCCGCACCACTGCGCGAAGGCACCGAGGTCGAGCCTCAGGTCCGGACCGAGATACAGCCGGAAGGTTCCCGCCAGGGCCGCGACCAGCGCGAGCGCGAGCGCGATGCGCACCAGTCGGTGCACGGCGCGCGGCGCGGCCGCGGACCCGGCGTCGGTTCGAGGGGCGTCCATCCGACGATTCTAGCCGCCCTCGCTACACTGGGCGCCCGTGCCCGACGCGATGCATGGCACGACACGCAGCCGAGGCCCGAGTGTCATCCCTACCCGCCGCACGCCCCACCCTCCCTGCGCTCGACGCCATCGAATCGGCCGCCGCCATCGTCGCCGCCGCCATGCCGCCGACGCCCCAGTACGCCTGGCCGCTGCTCGCCCGCCGGCTGGGCACCGAGGTCTGGGTCAAGCACGAGAACCACACCCCGACCGGCGCCTTCAAGGTGCGCGGCGGCCTGGTCTACCTGGACGGCCTGGCGCGCACCGAGCCCGGCTGCCCGGGCATCGTCTCCGCCACCCGCGGCAACCACGGCCAGTCGCTCGCCTTCGCCGCGCGCCGCGTCGGCATCCCGGCGACGATCGTCGTGCCCCGGGGCAACAGCGTCGAGAAGAACGCCGCGATGCGGGCGTTCGGCGCCGAGCTGATCGAGCACGGCGAGGACTTCTCCGAGTCGGCCGAGCACGCGACGCATCTTGCCGCCGCCCGCGGCCTGCACCGCGTCCCCTCCTTCCACCCCGACCTGGTTCGAGGCGTGGCGACCTACTGGCTGGAGCTCTTCCGGGCGGTGCCCGGGCTCGACCTCGCCTTCGTGCCGATCGGCCTGGGCTCGGGCCTGTGCGGGGCGCTCGCCGCGCGAGCGGCGCTCGGACTGCGCGATCGGCTGCGGATCGTGGGCGTGGTGTCGGCCCACGCGCGCGCCTACGCGCTGTCGATCGAGGCCGGCCGCACCGTCGATGCCCCCGTGTCGACGCGGCTCGCCGACGGCATGGCGGTGCGCGTCGCCGATCCGGCGGCGCTCGCGATGATGCTCGGCGAGGTGGACGAGGTCCTCGAGGTCGACGACGCCGAGGTGGCCCGCGCGATGAAGGCCCTGTACGTCGACACGCACAACGTCGCCGAGGGCGCCGGGGCCGCCTCGCTGGCCGCGGCGATGCAGTGGGCACGCGAGCGCCCGGGCGGACTGGCGGGCCGGCGGGTGGGCCTGACGCTGTGCGGCGCGAACGTCGATCACGAGGTGTTCGCCGCGGTGCTGCGCGACACGCTGCTCGACTGACAGGGTCTAGACAAAATCAAGCGGGCGAAGCGAGTCTGTGCAGAAGCATATGCGACTGAGCGAGCCAAGCCCATGCAGCGGCGTTTCGGCTGGAGCGGTCGTGATGCATGACCAGACGGCGGGAGCGCTCCAGC
>JAPLQE010000061.1 GCA_026399835.1 Burkholderiales bacterium
CGGCCGCTGTCCAAGGTGCTCACGCAGCAGCTCGGCCAGCCGATCCTCATCGACAACCGCGGTGGCGCGGGCGGCACGCTCGGCGCCGAACTCGCGGCGAAGTCGGCGCCCGACGGCTACACCTTCCTCATCGGCGCCATCCACCATGCGATCGCCCCGAGCATGTATCCCAAGCTCGGCTACGACCTGCAGAAGGACCTGGTCCCGGTCACCATGCTGTCGTACGTGCCGAACGTGCTGGTGGTCAATCCGCAGCGGCTGCCGCTCAAGAGCTACGACGAGTTCTTCAAGTACCTCAAGGCGAATCCGGGCAAGCTCAACTACGGGTCGGCCGGCAACGGCACCTCGCACCATCTCACGGTCGAGCTCTACAAGACGCTGACCCGGACCTTCGTTACGCACATCCCGTACCGCGGTGCGGGGCCCGCGCTGCAGGACCTGCTTGCCGGTCAGGTCGACCTGATGTTCGACGGACTGGGCAGCTCGATGCCGCACATCAAGGCCGGCAAGCTCGTGCCGCTCGCGGTCACCAGCGACAAGCGCTCGTTCGCGCTCCCCGACGTGCCCACGCTGTCCGAGTCCGGGGTCAAGGGCTATGACGCGCGCACCTGGTACGCGATCTGGGCGCCCGCCGGCACGCCGCGCGACATCGTCGTGCGCATGCAGCAGGAAGTCGCGCGCGCGCTCGCCGGCAGCGAGCTCAAGGACACCTGGAACGCGCTCGGTGCGGAGGCCGGCGGCCAGCCGCCCGAGGTGATGCAGCAGTTCGTCACCGCCGAGATCGCCAAGTGGGCGAAGGCCGTCAAGGACTCCGGCGCCAAGCTGGACTGATCGCCCTGCCGCGCCTTCGACGCACGCCCCGACGCACGCTTCCCACGCGCCCCATGAACGCGAACCTCTACGCCCTCATCGCCGCGCGCTTCCCCGCGGACCTCGACGCCTGTGCGGTCGAGACCCACGACGCGCGCTACTGGACCTGGCGCGACCTCGATCGCGCCACTGCGCGCATCGCCAACCTGCTCGCCTCGCTGAAGCTGCCTGCGGGCTCGCGCGTCGCGGTCCAGGTCGACAAGTCGGTCGAGGCGCTGTGCCTGTACCTGGCCACGCTGCGGGCGGGCCACGTGTTCCTGCCGCTGAACTCCGCCTACCAGCAGGCCGAGATCGACTACTTCGTCGAGAACGCAGAGCCCGCGGTCGTCGTCTGCACGCCGGGCAACCGCGCCTGGATCGAGCCGATCGCCCGGGCGCGCGGCTCGAGGCACGTCTACACGCTGGCCGACGACGGCCGCGGCACGCTGATCGAGGCGGCGGCGCCGCATCGCGACGCCTTCCGGACGGTTGCGCGCAGGGCGACGGACCTCGCCGCGATCCTCTACACGTCCGGCACCACCGGCCGCAGCAAGGGCGCGATGCTGTCGCACGGCAACCTGGCGTCGAACGCGCAGGTGCTGGACCACTACTGGCGCTGGCGCCGCGGCGACGTGCTGCTGCATGCGCTGCCGATCTGCCACGTGCACGGACTGTTCGTCGCCTCGCACGGCGCGCTGCTGTCGGGCAGCAAGATGATCTGGCTGCCCAGGTTCGATCCGAAGGAGGTGGTGCGCCACCTGCCGCGCGCCACGGTCTTCATGGGCGTGCCGACGATGTACGTCCGTCTGCTGGATGAGCCCGCGTTCACTGCGGATGCGGCACGCGGCATGCGCCTCTTCGTGTCCGGTTCGGCGCCGCTGCTGACCGATACCTTCAGGCAGTTCGAGGCGCGCACCGGCCAGCGGATCCTGGAGCGCTACGGCATGAGCGAGACCGTGATGCTCACCTCGAATCCGTACGACGGCAATCGGGTCGGCGGCACGGTCGGGCTGCCGCTGCCCGGGGTGTCGGTGCGCATCGTCGACGACGCCGGCCGCGCACTCGCCGCGCCCGAGATCGGCGGCGTCGAGGTCAGGGGGCCGAACGTGTTCTCGGGCTACTGGCGCATGCCCGAGAAGACGAAGGAGGAGTTCACCGCCGACGGCTGGTTCCGCACCGGCGACGTCGGGCGCTGGGACGCCAACGGCTACCTGGCGATCGTTGGCCGCAGCAAGGACCTGATCATCACCGGCGGCTACAACGTGTACCCGAAGGAGATCGAGTCCTACATCGACGACATGGACGGCGTGGCCGAATCGGCGGTGATCGGCGTGCCGCATCGCGACTTCGGCGAGGCGGTGACCGCGGTGGTCGTGCGCAAGCCCGGCGCGGTGCTCGACGAGGCCGCCATCGTGGCCTCGCTCAAGGCCCGGATCGCCGGCTTCAAGGTGCCCAAGCGCGTGCATGTCGTCGACGAGCTGCCGCGCAACGCGATGGGCAAGGTCCAGAAGAACGAACTGCGCAAGCGCTACGCGGCCACCTGATCGGTCTCGGGTGCCGCGCGCGGGCCCGCCACAGCACTCAGGTGCAGCGCGCGGCCCGCCACAGCACTCAGGTGCCGCGCGCGGCCCGCCACAGCATGTAGGCCGCGAGCCCCGACAGCAGCCCCGCGAAGATCCGCCGCAGCGTGAGCACCGGCAGGCGGTGCGCGAAGCGCGCGCCCATCGGTGCGGTCAGCACGCTCGCCGCCGACACGCAGGCGAGGGCGGGCAGGTAGACATACCCGAGCGTGCCGCCCGGCAGCGCGACGTGGCGCCCGGCCCAGGCATAGCCCGCGGCGCCCGCCAGCGCGATCGGGAGGCCGCAGGCCGCGCTGCTTGCGACCGCGCCGATCATCGGCACGTTGCGGCGCACCAGGTAGGGCACGGTCATGAAGGCGCCCCCCGCACCGAGCAGCGCGGACAGCGCGCCGATCACGCCGCCCGCGGCGAGCATGCCTGCCGGACCCGGCAGCTCGCGGTCCGGCGAGGGCGGTCGGCTCGACAGCATGCGCAGCGCCGACCAGCCGATGAAGAGGCCGAAGCCCGCCGCGAGCAGCCTGCCCGGCACCGCGTGCGCGAGCTGGGCGGCAAGCAGCGAGCCGACTAGGATGCCCGGCGCGAACGCGCGCACGATGTCCCAGCGGACCGCGCCGCGCTGCTGGTGCGCCCGCACGCTCGAGGCCGAGGTGAAGACGATGGTGGTGAGCGAGGTGGCGATCGCGACCTTGACCACTTCGTCGTGCGGTACGCCGACCGCATCGAGCACCATCGACATGAACGGCACCATCAGCATGCCGCCGCCGATGCCGAGCAGTCCGGCGGCGAAGCCGGTGAACGCGCCCAGCACGAGGAGCGCGGCGATCAGCGAAAGGGCCATGGGGGCGGGCGCGCAACCCTGCTCAGAGCGGGCGGGAGGGGCGGCGAGTGTACCGCGGGTGTCCGCGGGCGCAGCCCGGGCGCTCGGCTCAGCCTAGCAGCCCGCCCAGGAATGCCCACTCCTGCGGCGTCACCGGCGTGATGGAGAGCCGGTTGCCGCGGCGCAGGACCTGCAGCCCGGCGAGCTCGGGATGCGCGCGCAGCGCCGTCGGCGTGAGGTAGGGCGTGCGCCGCACTGCGCGCACGTCGACCAGGATCCAGCGCGGGGCAGCGGGGCGTGCGGCCGGGTCGTGGTACGGCGAGCCGGGCTCGAACTGCGTCGGATCGGGGTACGGGGCCGAGGCCACCTCGGCGAGCCCGGCGATGCCCGGCGGCTCGCAGCCGGAATGCCAGAACAGCACGCCGTCGCCGGGGCGCATCGCGTCGCGCATGAAGTTGCGCGCCTGGTAGTTGCGCACGCCGACCCAGGGCACGGTGGATGCCGCCGCGGCGAGTGCGTCGTCGATCGAGCACTCCTGCGGCTCGGACTTCATCAGCCAGTAGCGCCGGTCTGGGAGCGCGGTCATCGGGTGGGCACCGGCGCGCCCGAGCGGGCCCGCCAAAAAGGAACGCGCGCTCCGAGGAGCGCGCGCCGTGAATGAGACCCCGCCTGTGCCGGTCGACCAGCATCCTGAACAATGAAGTTCAGGGCGGCCGCGAGTGGCATCACATCAGGTTCGTCCGACTGGGGACGATCGCAACAGTGACGCGCTACTGGACCCGCGGCCTGGGTGCTTTCGCATTGAACAAGGAATGTATGGCCTAAGCGAACACCGCAGGGTGACCCGATTGTACGTCGCTCTGCCGACGGTTCAAAGCTCGGCCGACGATCGGCCGATCACGTGGCGCCGAAGACTTACGTCGAAGGCGCGAGGGCGCGCAGCGCGTCGGTCAGAACAGCGAGTCCTGCCGACGCAGTTCGGCGTCGAGTTCCTCGGTCATCCGGCGGATGCGGCGCGCGGCGTCCGCGGCGGGCGCCGCTTCGGTCGAGGCCGCATCGCGCGAGCCGAGCAGGTCGTGGGCGAGCTGGAGTGCGGCCATCACCGCGATGCGGTCGAGCCCGGCGACGCGTCCGGCGTCGCGGATTGCACGCATCTTGTCGTCGACCACCCGAACCGCGTCGAGCAGCCGGTCCTTCTCCTCGGCGGGCACCGCGAGCCGGTAGTCGCGGTCGAGGATGCGGACGTCGATCTGGTCCATGTCAGTGGGCAGCATCACGCACGTGCTGGACGTGCTGGACGTCGTGCACGTCATCCGCGAAGGCGGGCAGGCGGGACAGGGCGGCTTCGACGCGGCTGCGCGCTTCGCCCATCCTGCGCTCGAGGCGCAGCCGTGCCTCGCGCGATTCGACCAGCTCGGCCTGGAGCCGCCGGTTCTCGTCGGCGAGCCGGCGGGATCCCTGGAGCAGGCGCTCGATGCGCTCCTGCAGCGCCTGCAGTTCTTCTTCCATACGGTCGATGGTAGGGATTCGCCCCCACAGGGTCAAGCCGACGGCCGAGCTCCGGGGCGCGACGGGTGGCGTGGACGGATCGGGTAGGATCGGCCGATGGACACGAGCGTGCTGCGCCGCAACGAACCGCTCGGGCTGCTCGGCCGGGCGGTCCGTCGGGCTGCCGCGCTCGCGGTCGGTCTGACGATGCTCGCGGCGGCCGGCCTCGCGTCGGCACAGGCACCCGCGCCGCAGGCGCGGACCGGGGTCCAGCGGGTCGATGCGGTGGAGGTCGAGCTGGTCGCCGAGCGGGCTGCGGTGCGACCGGGCGAGCGCGTGCTGCTGGGCGTTCGGATCCGCCACGAGCCGCATTGGCACACCTACTGGCGCAATCCCGGCGACTCCGGTCTCGCCACTCAGATCGAGCCCTCCGGTCCGGCCGGCATGCGCTTCGACGCGGTCCGGTGGCCCGCGCCGGTGCGGCTGTGGGTCGGTCCCCTCGCCAACTACGGCTACGAGGACGAGATCGTGCTGCCGTTCGCGGCCGAGGTGCCGCGCGACCTGGCCGGCGCCCGCGTGCGCATCGAGGCGGCGGCGCAGTGGCTGGTCTGCAAGGACGTCTGCATCCCGGGCGAGGCGCGGCTGGCGATCGATCTGCCGGTCGCGGCCGATGCCGCGGCGCAACTGGCACGGTCGTCCCACGGACCGCTCTTCGACGCGATGGCCGCACGCACGCCGGACGCCGCGGTGCCCGTGGGCGGCAGCGCCCATCGCGACGGGCAGCGGCTCGCGATCGCATTCCCGTCGCCGGCCCGGGATGCCCCGATCGCACGCGCCGAGTTCTTCCCCTATGCCGAGGGCGTCGTCTCGGCGCCCGCGCCGCAGGCCCTGTCGAAGACCGCTGCCGGCTGGCGGCTCGATCTCGAGCTCGCCGACGGCGCCACGCTGCCCGCGTCGATCGACGGCCTGCTGATGGTCGACGGCCGTCCCCTCGACCTGCAGGCACCGATCGGCGCGGGGCCGGCGCCGACGGGCACGCCGGTGTCGGTCGCCGCACAGCCGGCGGGGCTCTCGAAGGCCGGCGGCTCGCTGCTCGGCGGCTTGCAGGGCGGCGCGACCGGCCCGCTCGGGGCGTCCGGTGCCGCGGCGGACGCCGACCTGCTCGGCGCCGGCGCGGCAGACGCGAGCCTGTGGCTCGCGCTGCTCTTCGGCGTGCTCGGCGGCGCGATCCTGAACCTCATGCCCTGCGTGTTCCCGGTCGTCGGTCTCAAGGTCATCGGCTTCGCCCAGGCCTCGGGCGATGCGCGCGGCGCACGGCGCGCGATGCGCCACGGCGCTTTTGCATTCGCCGCGGGCGTGCTCGTGTCGTTCTGGGTGCTCGCCGCGCTGATGCTCGGGCTGCGCGCCGCCGGCGAGTCGGTCGGCTGGGGCTTCCAGCTGCAGTCGCCCGTGTTCGTCGCGGCGATGGCGCTGCTCTTCGTGGCGGTCGGTCTGAACTTCTCGGGCGTGTTCGAGTTCGGGATGGCGCTCACGCGGCTCGGCGGAGTGGGCGGCAGCTCGACCGCCGGCTCGTTCGGTGCGGGCGTGCTGGCGGTGCTGGTGGCCACCCCGTGCACCGCCCCCTTCATGGGCTCGGCCCTCGGCTTCACGCTCGCCCAGCCGGCGGCGTTCACGATGGCGGTCTTCACCGCGATCGGCCTCGGCATGGCGGCACCCTACGTCGTGCTCGGCCTCGTGCCCGGCTGGGTCCGCAAGCTGCCTCGCCCCGGGCGCTGGATGCAGACGCTGCGCGAGGTGCTCGCGTTTCCGATGTACGCGACCGCAGCGTGGCTCGCGTGGGTCCTCGTCCAGCAGGCGGGGGCGGACGCGATGCTGCGGCTGCTGTTCGCGTCGGTCGCGGTCGCGGCAGGCGCCTGGGCCTGGGGCCGCTGGATGAACGGCACGCCGCGTCGGCCGGCTCTCGCATGGGCGCTGGTCGGGCTCGCCGCGCTCGCCACGGTCGCGCTGACCGAGCCGCTGCTCGACGACGTGCCGCCAACCGCGGCGGCGTCCTCGGCGCCGCGTGCGGCAGCCGGCTCGCAGGGCTCGCTCGAGTGGGCCGCGTGGTCCGATGCGGCGGTCTCTGCCGCGCTCGCCGAGGGCCGTACCGTCTTCGTCGACTTCACCGCCGCCTGGTGCGTGAGCTGCCAGGCGAACAAGAAGCTCGTGCTCGAGCGCGAGGCCGTGACCTCGGCGATGCGCGAGCAGCGCGTCGTCGCGCTGAGGGCCGACTGGACGCAGCGCGATCCCGCGATCACGGCCGCGCTCGCGCGCCACGGCCGCAACGGCGTGCCGCTGTACCTCGTGCTGCGGCCCGGCGACGCGCGGCCCCGCGTGCTGCCGGAGCTGCTCACCACGGCAGTCGTGCTCGACGCCATCCGGTAGCCTCCGAACGGCCAGCACTGCGGCGCGACGCGCACGCGCGGCTTAGTCCGGAGCCCCCTCGGGGACACGTCGTCCCGGCCGTCCGGCCAAGGGATTCACGATCGCGTGCCCGCCCGGACGTGCGTGTCCGCGACGAGATGCCCATCGCGATCACGACGCGCGACCGCTTCGTCGCTACAATCATGGGTTGATTCGCCAACGTCGCGCTTACGTGCGGTCGCCGCACGCTTACGGAGCCTCCTCGAAGATGCCTGTGATCGCAGTCGTGAATCCCAAGGGCGGTGTCGGCAAGACGACGCTCGCCACCAACATCGCGGGCTACTACGCCACCGACAGCACGCCGGTGATGCTCGGTGACGTCGATCGCCAGGCGTCGGCCCGCGCGTGGCTCGACCTGCGGCCCGATGCCGCCGCCCGGATCCGCAACTGGGACATCGACGGCAGCGTCGCGCGTCCGCCGCGTGGCGTCACGCACGTCGTGCTCGACACGCCCGCGCAGATCGACCGCAAGCGGCTCGCCGAGGTCGTGCGCATCGCCGACAAGGTGCTGGTGCCGCTGCAGCCGTCGATGTTCGACATCCTCGCCACGCGCGATTTCCTGCAGGAACTCCAGGCCGAGTACGGGAAGGGCGGCAAGCTTGCGAACAAGGTCGCGATCGTCGGGATGCGAATCGATCCCCGCACCCGCGCGGCCGAGGAACTCGGACGCTTCGTCACGCAGATCGGCGTGCCGGTGGCAGGCTACCTGCGCGACACGCAGAACTACGTCCACCTCGCGGCGCACGGGCTGTCGCTGTTCGACGTCCCGGCCAGCACCGTCAAGCAGGACCGTGCGACCTGGCAGTCGCTGCTCGGCTGGCTGAACACCCACTGAGCACCCGTTGAGCACCCGTTGAGCACCCACTGAGCCCCGCCCTGACCCGCGTGCAGCCCGTGTCGTCCGGGCTGGTGCTGCCCGCGTCGGTGTCGCCCGGTTCGCGGGTGACGGTCCGCATCGTCGAGGAGACGTCCGAACGGTTGACGGTCCGCCGTTCCATCGTTGCTCCCGTCGAGCTCGCCCGTGACCGCGGGGCCATGGTGACCGTCTGGCGCCGTGGGGGCATCGGTTACTGCGCGAGCGCCGACCTGTCCGAGGACGGACTCGCCCGGGCCGCATCGGTCGCCGACCGGTGGGCGCAGACCGTCGAACGACACGGTGTCTTCGACGGGCTCGACCTGCGAACGCTGCCCGAGGCTGCGCCGCTGCCGGGTGCGATGGCGGTGTCCTCCGAGCCGATGCCCGAGCGCGGCGTGCTGATCGCGTTGCTGCGCGCCGAGTCCGAAGCGATGCGCATCGACCCGCGGATCGTGTCCTGGACCGCGCAGCTCAGGCTCGTGCGGCGGCAGCAGTCGCTGTGGGTCGACGCCAGCCCGCGCTCGCACGAGTCGGTGCAGATCGTCGAGCCCAACCTCGAGGCCACCGCGGCCGCGGGCGCGGTCTCGCAGACGCGCTCCCTTGGCGGTCAGTACAACGGCTTCTGTCGGCAGGGCGGCTTCGAGGTGATCCGCGCCAGCGGCCTGGTCGGTGGCGGGCTGCGTGTCGCGCGCGAGGCGCTGGCGCTGCTGGCCGCGCCCGAGTGTCCGGCCGGCGCGCGCGACCTCCTCCTCATGCCCGACCAGATGATGCTGCAGATCCACGAGTCGATCGGCCATCCGCTCGAGCTCGACCGCATCCTCGGCGACGAGCGCAATTTCGCCGGTGGCAGCTTCGTGTCGCTCGACATGTTCGGCCACTACGCCTACGGCTCCCCGCTGCTCGACGTGAGCTTCGACCCCGGCGTGCCCGGCGAGCTCGCCGGCTATGCCAGCGACGACGAAGGCGAGGCCGCGCGCAAGGTCTGGCTGATCCGCGGCGGCGTGCTGCAGCGCCCGCTGGGCGGTGCGCTGTCGCGGGCCCGCGCGGCCGCGCTCGGCACGCCGCTCGAAGGCACCGCGAATGCGCGTGCGGTCGGCTGGCATCGCCCGGCGATCGACCGCATGGCGAACCTCAACGTCGAGCCGGGCGACACGCCGTTCGCCGCGATGGTCGCGTCGGTCGAGCGGGGCGTGCTGATGCGCACCAACGTGTCGTGGTCGATCGACGATGCGCGCAACAAGTTCCAGTTCGGCTGCGAATGGGGGCAGCTGATCGAGGACGGGCGGCTGACGACGGTCGTGCGCAACCCCGGCTATCGCGGCGTGTCGGCGACCTTCTGGCGCAGCCTCGCTGCGGTCGGCGATGCCGCGAGCGTGGAGGTGCATGGCACGCCGTTCTGCGGCAAGGGAGAGCCGGGGCAGGTGGTGCGGGTCGGCCATGCGTCACCGCCCTGCCTGTTCCGCGGCGTTGACGTGTTCGGTGGGGCGGGCTGAGGGTGCGCGCGCTCTTCGACACCCTCGCCGAGGTCCTCGATGCGCAGGCGGGCCGGGGCGAGCTCCTGGTCGCGACGCTCGAGGCCGAAGCCTCGGAGTTCGTGCGGCTCAACAATGCGCGGGTGCGCCAGGCGGGCCGCCTCGAGCGCGCGGTCGCGCGCCTGCGCCTGGTCGATGGCGATCGTCAGGCGAGCTGCTCGGTGACGCTGCCCGGCCTCGGGGCCGGGCGCGATGCCGTGGCCGCCTCGATCGCCGACGCCGTGCTCGCGCTGCGCGCCGCGGTGGCCGACTCCGAGCCCGACCCGCTCCTCGACGTCAACCAGGCACCCGTCGTCTCGGACGACGACGGACCGGATGCGCCGTTCGACCGGACCGCCTTCGTCGATGCGGTCGCGCAGGCCGCGGGTGACGCGGACCTCGTCGGCTTCTGCGCGGCCGGGCCGGTCGCGCGGGGGTTCTGCAGCTCGTCGGGCAGCCGTCAGTGGTACCGGCGCAGCAGCGTCGCCTTCGACTGGTCGATCCATCTCCCGGACGACGCCGGCACGCGGCGCGCCGTCAAGGCGAGCTGGTCGGGCACCGCGCTGGACACCGCCGCGATCGCTGCGGCGATCGCACGCTCGCGCGCCGATGCGTCGGTGCTCGCGCGGCCGGTTCGCCGACTTTCGCCGGGCGACTACCGCGTGCTGCTCGCGCCGCGCGCGCTCGGCGACCTGCTCGAGATGTTCGGCTGGGGCGGCTTCTCGGCCCGCTCGCACCGTACGGGTCAGTCGCCGCTGGGCCGGCTCGCGCGCGGCGAGGTGTCGATGTCGCCGATGCTGTCGATCGTCGAGGACCTCGATGCCGGCTTCGCGCCGGCCTTCCAGTCCGACGGCTATCCGAGGCCGTGGCGCGTGCCGCTGATCGAGGGCGGCCGGCTGGTCGACACCCTGGTGTCGCCGCGGACCGCGCGCGAGTTCGGCCTGGTGTCGAACAGCGCGGCCGATCACGAATCGCCCGAGTCGATGTGCATCGCGCCCGGCGCGCTGCGTGCCGACGAGGCGCTCGCGCGGCTCGGCACGGGCGTGTCGGTCTCCAACCTCTGGTACCTGAACTGGTCCGACCGGGCCGCCGGGCGCGTCACCGGCATGACCCGCTTCGCGAGCCTGTGGGTCGAGGACGGCGAGCCTGTCGACCCGATCGAGGCGATGCGCTTCGACGACGTGGTGCACCGTATCCTCGGCGAGTCGCTCGAGGCGCTCGGCGACACACCGCTGCGCATGCCCTCGACCGACACCTGGGACAGCCGAGCGACCGGCGGCCTGGAGGCGCCGTCGGCGCTGGTGTCGGCGCTGCGCTTCGCGCTGTAGCGAACCGCGCGCCGAACCGTCGCGGACGTCGGCCGCTCAGCGCGGAGACGGCTTGGGATCGGTCACGAAGCCGATCTTCGTGACGCCGGCCGACTGCGCGGCGGACATCACCTCGGCGATCCGCTGGTAGCGCACCTGCTGGTCGGCACGCAGGTGCAGCTCCGGCTGCGGCGTGCGCTGCGCGATCCCGGCGAGCCGTTCGCGCAGCGCCTGCGCGTCGGCCAGCGGCGCGTCGTTCCAGAAGAGCTGCTCCTTCGCATCGATCGACACCGTGACCGTCTCGGGCGTCTCGGTCGAGACCGGCGCCTGCGCGCTCGGCAGGTCGAGCCGGATCGCATGCGTGAGCAGCGGCGCGGTGATGATGAAGATCACCAGCAGCACCAGCATCACGTCGACCAGCGGCGTGGTGTTGATCTCCGCCATCGGCCGCATCGGGCCGCCCTGGGAATCGAATCCGCCGAATGCCATGGCCTCGTCCTCCGGTTCAGCGGCCGACGGCCTGCATCGGCTCGGCCGCGGGCACGGCGGCGCGCAGCGCGTCGCCGTCGCCCCGGTCGATCCGGCGGCCGTGCGTGACCAGCGCGAGCAGGTCGTGCGCGAAGCCGTCGAGTTCGGCCAGCACGACGCGGTTGATCCGGGTGAACGCGTTGTAGGCGAGCACCGCGGGGATCGCGACCGCCAGGCCGGCGGCGGTCATCACCAGGGCCTCGCCGACCGGGCCCGCGACCTGGTCGATCAGCACCTGGCCGCTGCCGGCGATGCCGAGCAGCGCGTGGTAGATGCCCCAGACCGTGCCGAACAGGCCCACGAAGGGCGCGGTGCTGCCCACCGAGGCGAGGAAGGTCAGCCCCGACTCCAGCCGCGACGAGGTCTGCGTCATCTGCTGACGCAGCACACGGGTCACCAGCTCGTCGCGATCGACCGAGCCGGCGAGCGTCGCCTTGTCCTGCATCCGCACCGCGCGCCGTGCCTTGTCGGCCATCGGGGCGAAGACGCGCTCGTGGTCGTCGCGCTCGAGCGCGTCGACCGCCTCGTCGAGTGTGCGCGCCGACCAGAAGCGCTCGAGCGCCGCGCGGGCGCTGCGTCGCATCCGCCAGGCCGACCAGGCCTTGGACAGGATGAAGTACCAGCTCGCGACCGACATCGCGAGCAGCAGCCAGGCGACGGAGTGCGTCACCGCGTCACCTGCCTGCCAGAAATGCAACAAACCGAGCGGACGATTGTCCATGCCTATCCTTCGAGCCTGAAGACCCACTTCCAGTCGCGATACCACTCGGACACCGCCTGCCCGTCGACCGTGGCCGGGCGAAAGCGCCAGCGCCTGACGGCATCCATCGCGCTGCGGTCGAGCGCGGGAGAGCCGCTCGATGCACGCACCTGCACGTCGATGACCGAGCCGTCGACGCCCACGTGCACGTCGAGCCGGACCTCGCCCTGCTCCCCCATTCTCCTCGCTGCGGCAGGATACGGCGGCGGCGCGTTGCCGGCCCAGCTGGCATCGACCCGCGGGCCGACGCGCCGCGCGACCTCCGACGCGGGCGCGGCCGATGCGATCGGACTGGCGGAGGCCGCCGACGCGGCCGCGGCTGCGGCCGGTGCGGACGGCGTACTCTGCGCCGGCGCGGACGGCGCGGACGGCGCCGGGGTGACGGGTGTGGCCGCCGGCGCCGCGGCGGGTGCCGCAGCCGTCGCCGCGGATGTCGGCCGTGCGTCGCCCGCAGAGGCGTCCCGCACCGGTGCCGCCGCAGGCTCGGCCTTCGCCTGTGGCGCCGGACGCGGGTCCGCCGCGCGCGCCGCCGGCCGCTCGACGCGTCGCTCCAGCACGGGCTCGGCCGACGGCCGAGGCGGTTCGGCGACGGGCTTCGGGGGCTCGGGCGGCGGGGATTCGACGAGCCGGGCAATCACGGGCTCGACGCGCAGCGGGCGCGAGGGCGGGCCGTTTCCGGACAGGGCGACCATCGCGAATGCGACCAGTGAGTTGATGCCCACCGCGCCGGCCGCAGCGGTGACACGGCGCAGATCCATGGCCCGATTATAGTCGGCACGCCGAGGCCCGATCGGCGTGGGCGGCGCGCCCTCGCATGGCGCACGCTGCGCCCGGACGGTGCGGTTCCGGGTCGCGACGCGTCGTCGCCGCGCGGTGCGGCGTCAGCGAGGCCGGCCGAGCACCAGCGTCCAGTAAGTCCCGAAGACGTCGTTCGGACTGGCGGAATCGGTCCGGGAGAGCCCGAACTCGGTGAAGCGCGGATCGAGGAGGGCGGCGCAGTGGGTCTGGCTGCGCAGCCACCCCACCACGGCGTCCTCGAGGCGGGGATGGCCCGCCGCCAGGTTCTCGCCGATCACCTGCCAGCGGTAGCCCGTCGCATCGACGCGCTCGCGCACCGTCGAGCCGTCGGTGCCGACGTGATCGAAGACCCGGGTACGGGCCATGGCATCGCCGTGCCGCGCGGCGGCTTCGCCGAGCTGAGGGTTCCAGCGCAACGGGGGCCGGTCCGTCGCCAGGGCGCCGGGTGCGGCGCTGGAGCTGGCCAGGACGCGGGGCCGCCCTTCGCAGTCCGCCACCTGCTGGCGGACCCCGTTCAGCAGCAGGTCCGCCTTCGTACGCAGCGCTTCTTCGGACGCATCGTCGGCCCGGGCCGTCGCAGCCGCCGTCGCCAGGCCCAGGCCCAGCGCCCCGGCCGTCAGGGCCGCCCGCAGTGATCCGTCGATTCGCATCCGTTCCTGTCGTCCGTATCGGCCGGGGCCGGGACTCGGTGTGGTGATGGAACGACGTTGTATCGGGGCAACGATCGGCGGGCGAGCGAACGCCGATGAGCGCACCGCGCCACAGGACCGGCGGTCGATGCACTCGTACGAGCGGTCGCTCCCGGAACAGAGGCGAAGCGGTCGTGCTTCTCGGAGGATCCCGGGCCCGCGGGCGGGGTTCCGGCGCTCAGGCGGCCGGGCCGCCTCGCAGGCCGAGCACGTCCTGCATGTCGAACAGGCCGGTGCCGCGCTGCACGATGAATCGGCAGGCCCGCAGGCTGCCCTGCGCATAGGTGGCGCGGCTGCCCGAGCGGTGGGTGATCTCGATGCGTTCGCCGGTGCCGGCGAACAGCACGGTGTGGTCGCCGACGATGTCGCCGCCGCGGACCACCGAGAAGCCGATCGATCCCGGCGTGCGCTCGCCGGTGACGCCGTGGCGCGTCCAGGTGGCGAGTTCGTCGAGGTCGCGTCCGAGGGCGCCCGCGATCGCCCGGCCCATGCCGAGCGCGGTGCCCGAGGGGGCATCGACCTTGTGGCGGTGGTGGGCCTCGATGACCTCGATGTCGTAGCCGTCCCGCAGCAGCATGGCGGCGACCTCGAGCAGGCGGAAGGTCACGTTCACGCCCACGCTCATGTTCGGCGCGAACACGATGCCGATCCGGGCGGCGGCGGCCTCGATCTCGCGGCGCCCCGCCTCGTCGAAGCCGGTCGTGCCGATCACCATCCGAACGCCACGCGCCGCGCATTCGTGCAGATGGCGCAGCGTGCCCTCGGGCCGGGTGAAGTCGATCAGCACGTCGGCGCGGCCGAGCGCCTCGTCGAAGTCCGCCGAGACCATGACGCCGGTGGGCCGGCCCAGCGATTCGCCCGCATCGCGGCCGATGCCCGGCGAACCCGGTACGTCGAGCGCACCGACCACCTCGGCCTCGGGCGCGTCGAGCACAGTCTCGACGAGCATGCGGCCCATTCGGCCCGAGGCCCCCGCGATCGCGACGCGCAGGCTCACCGGAAGCGCCCCTGCTTGCGACGGTAGCCGGGCAGGGCCGGATCCGAGCCTTCGTCCGAGGCCGGCAGCGCATCGGCCTCGATCCGAGCGACGCGTCCCTCCGCGAAGAACACGGTGGCGCGGCGCAGGTCGGCGGCGCCGTTCGGGTGCTGGAAGCGGAACACGTAGTCCCAGCGGTCCGGCCGGAACGGGTCGATCAGCAGCGGCGTGCCGAGCGCGAAGCGCACCTGCTCGCGCGACATGCCTTCCTTGACCTGCCCGAGCATGGTCTGGTCGACGTAGTTGCCCTGCGGCACGTCGATCCGGTAGGGCGCGAAGATGCCGCTGGTGTTGCGGTCGGACGATGCGCAGCCGGCCGTCGCCGCGGCGAGCGAGGCGGTGGCGAGGAGCAGCGAAGCAAGGCGCAAGGGCCGCGGATGGGGCATGGACGGGCGCAGCGGCGGTTCCGGCAAAGCCGTTATGATACGCGCTCGCACGGCTCCATCCGCCGCGTGCGCCCATCCTTCCGCGCGACGTTTCCGGAGCATCGCGGTGCCGACGCCGAACGAACTCAAGAGCATGGGCCTGAAGGCCACGCTGCCCAGGCTCAAGATCCTCGAGATCTTCCAGGCCCGGCGCCAGCATCGGCACATGAGCGCCGAGGACGTCTACCGCGAGCTGCTCGCCGAGCACCAGGACATCGGGCTGGCCACGGTGTACCGCGTGCTCACCCAGTTCGAGCAGGCGGGCATCCTCAAGCGCAGCAACTTCGAGTCCGGCAAGGCGGTCTACGAGCTCGACGAAGGGCACCATCACGACCACCTCGTGTGCCTGCAGTGCGGCCACGTCGAGGAGTTCTTCGATGCCGAGATCGAGCGCCGCCAGCACCTGGTCGCCGAGGCGCGCGGTTTTGCGCTGCAGGACCACGCGCTCTCGCTCTACGCCACCTGCACGAAGACCGATTGCCCGCACCGCGGGTGAGCGAGTGAGCGCCGCGGGCGACTGTTCGAGCGGCATGGTTATTGCTAAGGTGGGAGCATGAGCGCTTCCGCCTTGACCCCCATGCCGCCGCCTCCGGGCGTGTTCGACGAGATGCTGGACGCGGGTCTCGTGCCGCGTGCCCACTACGCCGCGTACGCCGACTGGCTGGCTTCCATGACGCCCGAGCAGATGGCGGGCAAGCGCTCCGAGGCCGACCTGATCTTCAGGCGGATCGGCATCACCTTCTCGGTCTACGGCGATGAGGGCGGCACCGAGCGGCTCATTCCCTCCGACGTCGTGCCGCGGATCATCTCGGCCGACGAGTGGGAACGGCTGGAGAAGGGCCTGATCCAGCGGGTCACCGCGATCAACCGGTTCCTGGCGGACATCTACCACGGCCAGGAGATCCTCAAGGCCGGGCTGATCCCCGAGGACCAGATCGTCGCGAACGACCAGTTCGCGGTCGCGATGATCGGCACCAAGGTGCCGCGCGACGTCTATGCGCACATCGTCGGCGTCGACATCGTGCGCCATGGCGACGGCAGCTACTACGTGCTCGAGGACAACCTGCGGGTGCCCTCCGGCGTGTCGTACATGCTGAGCAACCGCAAGATGATGATGCGGCTGTTCCCCGACCTGTTCCGCCGCTATCACGTGCGCCCGGTCGAGCACTATCCGGCGCTGCTGCTGCAGACCCTGCGCGCGGCTGCCGAGATCGACTCGCCCACCGTCGTGCTGCTGACGCCCGGCCGCTTCAACAGCGCCTATTTCGAGCATGCGTTCCTCGCGCAGCAGATGGGCGTCGAGTTGGTCGAGGGCCAGGACCTGTTCGTCAAGGACGCGTGCGTCTTCATGCGGACCACCGACGGCCCCAAGCGCGTCGACGTGATCTACCGCCGCCTCGACGCCGACTTCCTCGATCCGCTCGCGTTCCGTCCGGACTCGATGCTCGGCGTGCCCGGCCTGCTCGCCGCCTACCGGCTCGGCAACGTGGTGATCTGCAATGCCGTGGGCACCGGCGTGGCCGACGACAAGTCGATCTATCCGTACGTGCCGGACATGGTGCGCTTCTACCTCGGCGAGGAGCCGATCCTGAAGAACGTGCCCACCTGGCAGTGCCGCAAGCCCGACGACCTTGCCCACGTGCTGTCCCGCCTCGAGGAACTGGTCGTCAAGGAGGTCCACGGCGCGGGCGGCTACGGCATGCTGGTCGGGCCGACCAGCAGCAAGGCGGAGATCGAGGCCTTCCGCCGCATCCTGATCGCCAACCCCGGCAACTACATCGCGCAGCCCACCCTCGCGCTGTCCTCGTGCCCGACCTTCGTCGAGGAGGGCGTCGCGCCCCGGCACATCGACCTGCGCCCCTTCGTGCTGGTGGGCCGCGAGACCAAGATCGTCCCGGGCGGGCTGACGCGCGTGGCGCTGCGGCGCGGCTCGCTGGTGGTGAACTCGTCGCAGGGCGGGGGCACCAAGGACACCTGGGTCGTCGACGTCGAGGGCGAC
>JAPLQE010000040.1 GCA_026399835.1 Burkholderiales bacterium
GGGCGCCCAGACGCTGGCGGCCGATGCTGCGCTGCCCACGCTGCGCTTCAGCGGCGACCGGTTCTCCGCCAGCGACGGCTGCAACCGCTTCGTCGGCACCTGGTACGGCTCGGGCGAGGTGCTGCGCATCGGGCGCGACCTCGCCGCCTCGCGCCGCGTCTGCAGCGATGCGGTGCTCGCGGGCGCCGAAGCCTACAGCCGCAGCCTCGCCCGCGCCACCTCATGGCGGATCGCGGACGGCACGCTGGTGCTGCTCAATCGTCGCGGCGCCGAGCTCGCCACCTTCGTGCGGCAGCCGGCCGGCCTGGTCGACAAGGTCTGGCGCGTGACCGGCTATGCCGACGCCTCGCGCGCGATCGTCGGCGTGCGGCCGGACAGCCTGATCACCGCCGAGTTCGACACCGACGGGCGCGTGCGCGGCTTCGGCGGCTGCTCGCCCTACGCGGGGCCCTGGATGCTCGCCGACAAGCGCCTGGCCGTCGGGCCGCTGCAGTCGGCGAACGTCGCGTGCACCAGCACGGCGGACCTGAAGGGGCAGCAGGAGGCCTTCCTCAGCTCGATCGGCAGCGCGGTCGCGATGCGCCGCAACGGCGACCGGCTCGAGCTGCGCGACGCCTCGGGCGCGGTGGTCGCCACCGCCGTCGCGATCCCGCGGACCGCGCCGGTCAGCAGCCGCGACTGAGCGCACGCGGCCGGATGCGGCCGGCCGCCCCCGGGTTCACGTGTACTTCAGCGAGCCGTCGTCCAGGTCGGCCGCCGGCAGGTCGTCCTTGTCGAACGCATAGTCCTGCGAATGGCGCCACGGGCTGCGGTCGCCCTGCTTCGGCAGCCGGTCCCCGCCGCGCGCGAGGTAGCCCGGACTGAAGTTCTCCGGCTCGACCCACGGCCGCAGCGGCATGTCCGCGTCCTCGGGGCGCAGCACCGGCGTGACGACCTCGGCGCCGCGCTCGCGCATGTGGGCGAGCAGCCGACAGACGAAGTCGCCGAGCAGGTCCACCCGCAGCGTCCAGCTCGCGCGGAAGTAGCCGAACACCCACACGAGGTTCGGCACGCCGGTGAACATCGCGCCGCGCCAGCCGACGGTGGCCGAGAACTCGAGCGGGCGGCCGTCGATCTCGAACGGGATGTCGCCGAGCACGCTGAGCTCGAAGCCGGTGGCGGTGACGATCACGTCGGCCTCGAGCGTGTCGCCGGACTTGAGCAGCAGCCCGGTCTCGGTGAAGCGCTCGATCTCGTCGGTGACCACCGAGGCCTGCTTCTCGCGGATCGCCTTGAACAGGTCGGCGTCCGGGATGAAGGCGATGCGCTGGCGCCACGGCTTGTAGCGCGGCGTGAAGTGCCGGTCGACGTCGACCGCGTCGCCGACGTGCGCGCGCACGTTGGCGAGCAGGTCGGCCCCGAGCCCGTCCGGGTCGGAGAACGCGCGCGCGTGCAGCGTCTTCTGGTCGAACAGGATCTTGCGGCGGACGATCTCGTGGATCCACTGCGGCGGCAGATCGAGCTCGCGCAGCGTATCGGCCAGCACGTTGGCGTTGCGCCCGGTCACGAACCAGGTCGGCGAGCGCTGCAGCATCGTCACATGCGCGCAGCGACCGGCGAGCGCCGGCACCAGCGTGGCGGCCGTCGCGCCTGAGCCGATCACCACCACGCGCTGGCCGGTGGTGTCGAAGTCCTCGGGCCAGTCCTGCGGATGCACGATGCGCCCGCCGAAGGTGTCCATGCCCGGCCACTGCGGCGTGTAGCCGCCCTGGTGCCGGTAGTAGCCCTGGCACATCCAGAGGAAGCGGGTCGCGATCCGCAGCCGCTCGCCGGTGTCGAGCCGG
Organism: Burkholderiales bacterium; assembly: GCA_026399835.1. Taxonomy (GTDB): domain Bacteria; phylum Pseudomonadota; class Gammaproteobacteria; order Burkholderiales; family Burkholderiaceae_E; genus UBA4615. The sequence goes on from JAPLQE010000040.1 coordinate 1,824, forward strand.
TGCACGTCGAGCGTCCAGCAGCGGTCCGACGACGACCAGCTCGCCCGCTCGATCGCATGGCGGTAGCGGATGCGCTCGCCGAGCCCGGTGTCCTCGATCACCTCGCCCATGTACTTCAGGATCTCGGCGGCGGTCGCGATCGGCGTGCCCGTCCAGGGCTTGAAGCGGTAGCCGAAGGTGTAGAGGTCGCTGTCGGAGCGGATGCCGGGGTAGCGGTGCGTGATCCACGTGCCGCCGAAGGTGTCCTTCGACTCGAGCACCAGGAAGCGCGTGCCCGGCGACTGCGTGGCGAGGTGCCAGGCGGCGCCGATGCCGGAGATGCCGGCGCCGACGACGACGACGTCGAGGATGTCGGTGGCCGGGGCGTGGGAGGGGTCCGCGGCGGAGCGGGGGTCGAGCCTTGCGTTCATGTCGTCTCCTGGCCGGGGCGCGCCGGCGCCACCGAACGGTCTGCGGACATCATCGCACCGCGCCGCGCCGCGCCGCCGCACTGGCGCCGCCCAGCGGAACGGCGACGCCCGCCGCCCGGCTCAGCAGTGCGCCGCGTGCCGCGCCTTCATCACCGCGAGCACTTCATCGGGGTCGCGCTGCCACCAGTCGCGCGACGAGAAGATCTCGCACTCGTGCAGCCCCCGGAACCCCGCGGCCTCGACCTTGCGGCGCAGGCCGCGCAGGTCGATCACGCCGTCGCCCATCATGCCGCGGTCCTCGAGCAGGTCGCGGGTGGGCACCAGCCAGTCGCAGACATGGAAGGCGTGCAGCCGCGCCGGGCCCGCCCGTTCGATCTGCGCGTCGAGCATCGGGTCCCACCAGACGTGGTACGCATCGACGGCGACGCCGAGCGCCGACGCGCCGGCCCAGGGCGCTGCGTCGACCGCGGTGCGCGCGACCACGCCCGCGACGTCCGGGTCGAGCGCATCGCACAGGTCGAGCGCCTGCGCGAGGGTGTTCACGCAGGCCCGGTCGGCCGCATACATCGGGTGCAGCGGCTCGATCGCGAGCGGCACGCCGGCGGCGCGCGCATGCGGCAGCACCGCGGCGATGCCGTCGCGGACCTGCGCACGCGCGCCCGCCAGGTCCTTCGAGCCGGCGGGCACGCCGCCGACCACCAGCACCAGGCACTGCGCGCCGAGCGTGGCGGCGTCGTCGACCGCTCGCAGCGTGTCCTCGACGGCGGCGCGGCGGCCGGCGGCGTCGGCGGCCGGGAACATCCCGCCGCGGCACAGCCCGGTGACCGTCAGTTCCGCCGCGCGGATGCGGCGCGCGGCCTCGGCCACGCCGAGCTCGGCCAGCTTGTCGCGCCAGGGGGCGATGCCGCGGATGCCGTGGCGCGCGCAGCCCTCGATCATCTGCGCGAGGTTCCAGCGCAGCTTGACCGTCGCGGTGTTCAGCGACAGCCGCCGCGCGTCGGGCGTTTCCTCGTGCGGCAGGCGGCCGTCGCCGGCGCCGCCCGAGCCGACCGGGATGCTCATGCACCGATGCCGTGGGTGACCAGCAGCGCGCGCATCCGCGCGCAGGCCAGGCCCGGATCGCGCAGCAGGCCGGCGGCATCGGCGAGGCGGAACAGTTCGGCGAGGTGCACGAGGTGGCGCGCCGATTGCTGGCCGCCGACCATCACGAAGTGGTCCTGCAGCCCGTTGAGCCAGGCCATGAAGACCACGCCCGTCTTGTAGAAGCGGGTGGGCGCGCAGAAGATGTGCCGCGACAGCGGCACCGTAGGCGCCAGGATCGCGTGGAAGCCCGCGACGTCGCCGCGCGCGAGCGCGGTGAGCGCCGCCGAGGCCGCCGGCGCGATCGCGTCGAAGATGCCGAGCAGCGCGTCGGAGTGGCCCTGCTCGTCGCCCGCGATCAGCTCGGCGAAGTTGAAGTCGTCGCCGGTGTACATCCGCACGCCCGGCGCGAGCCGGCGGCGCATCGCGATCTCGCGGTCGCGGTCGAGCAGCGAGATCTTCACGCCGTCGATCTTCGAGGCGTTGCGGTTGATCACCTCGACGGCGACGTCGGTCGCCTCGTCGAGCGCGTCGTGGCCCCAGTAGCCGGCGAGCGCCGGATCGAACATGTCGCCCAGCCAGTGCAGGATCACCGGCTCGCGGACCTGCGCGAGCAGCCGGTCGTAGACCAGGCCGTACTGGTCGGGCGAGCGCGCGCAGGCGGCGAGCGCGCGGCTCGCCATCACGATCAGCCGCCCGCCCAGGCCCTCGATGGCCTCGGCCTGGTGCTCGTAGGCGTCGATCACGTCGGCCACGGTCAGGCGTTCGCCCGGCACCAGATGATCGGTGCCGCAGCCGGAGAACACGAGCGCGCCCGGATGGTCCTTCGACGCGTCGATCGAGCGGCGGATCAGCTCGAGCGAGGTCGGCCAGTCGAGGCCCATGCCGCGCTGCGCGGTGTCCATCGCCTCGGCCACGCCGAGCCCGAGGTCCCAGAGCCGGCTTCGGTAGGCGATGGTCGCGTCCCAGTCGACCGCGCAGCCGACCCAGGGGTCGACCGTGGACAGCGGGTCGGCGACGACATGCACCGCCGAGAACGCGATCCGCGAGAACGGGCCCTGCGCGACGTCGGGATAGCCGCGCGGCTCGGAGGTGGTGAAGGGCGAGAGCCGGCCGTCGAGGCCGGGCAGCGTGATCGTGGGCATGGCGGGACTCGTCTGGAGGCGGGAACGGTGCTCAGGCAGGTAGGGTACCCAGATCGACCCAGCGACGCTCCTGCCACGAGCGCAGCCCGGCCTCGACCAGCTGCACGCCCTTGGCGCCCTCGCGCAGGTTCCACGGGAAGGGCGTGCCCTCGACGACATGGCGGATGAACAGCTCCCACTGCGCGCGGAACGCGTTGTCGAACACCGCGTAGTCGGGCACCTCCTGCCAGCCCGCCATGAAGTCGATCGGCTGCGGCAGGTCGGGGTTCCAGACCGGCTTGGGCGTGGCCACGCGCGGCTGCACCTTCACGCCGCGCAGGCCGGCGACCGCCGAGCCGTGGGTGCCGTCGACATGCAGCGTGAGCAGGTCGTCGCGGCGCACGCGCGTGGTCCACGAGCTGTTGAAGTGCGCGACCACGCCGGTCTCGAGCTCGAAGGTCGCGTAGGCCGCGTCGTCGGCGGTGGCCGCGTAGGGCTGCCCCTGCTCGTCGATGCGCGTGGGGATGTGCGTGGCGCCGAGGCAGGAGACGCTCTTCACCGCGCCGAACAGGTTGTCGATCACGTAGCGCCAGTGGCACAGCATGTCGAGGATGATGCCGCCGCCGTCCTCCTTGCGGTAGTTCCAGCTCGGGCGCTGCGCGGGCTGCAGGTCGCCCTCGAAGAC
>JAPLQE010000091.1 GCA_026399835.1 Burkholderiales bacterium
CTGACGACCATAGCGAGTTGGAACCACCCCTTCCCATCCCGAACAGGACCGTGAAACGACTCTGCGCCGATGATAGTGAGCATTCGCTCGTGAAAGTAGGACATCGTCAGGCAACCCTACGCAGCATCAACGCCCCGAGTTCTTCACTCGGGGCGTTTTGCTTTGGGGACGCCCGAAGTCGCTTCCTGATCGCTCTGACCCGGGGCTGGTGTTTGTGTTGAAAAGAGGTCGCACGTGCGACTGGCTGGTCTGCCGCCTACGTCGCTTAGGTCTGGAAAGGGGGGGCGTAGATGAGCGCTGAGTGCGCTCGCCAATCGCGTTCTTGCCGACCTCTATGTAAAATACTGTAAAGGAGTGTCTCGAAAGGTCCGGTCTGGAATCGGCTCGCTGGTTCCGAGGGAGTGAATTTGAGACAGTCCTGAGGTTTTGCACGCAAGTGCCTCTTTATTTTCAGGAAAGTCTTCTCAATGTCGAATGTCCGGACGCGTCTGCGGTCGCTGCTGAATCGTGCGACGACGCCGGTACGCCGCGTCGAGTCCCTGCCCGCGTCGATCCTGATGGCGCTCGAGCCGAGGCTGATGTTCGACGGCGCCGCACTGTCTGCGGTCGACCCCACATCCGGCAAGGCGGTGGAGTCGGCCGCATCGTCGGGCGCGGTGCCGAGAACGGCCTGGGGCGAAGCGGAGCCGTCCGCGGCTGCAATCAGGGCCGCGGCCGAACAGAAGACCGCTGCATCGCCTGTGCGGGAAGTCGTCTTCGTCGATCCGTCCGTGCCCGATCTGGGTCGACTGATCGGGGGGCTGCGTGCCGGCGTCGAGGTCGTCGTGCTCGATCCTGCTCGCGACGGCCTGGCACAGATCGCCTCTGTAGTTGCCAGCGGCGGTGGCCCGATCGGCGTGCTGCACTTGATCTCGCATGGCGCTGCGGGCCAGCTGATGCTGGGAGGACGCGTGCTGGACGCCGCATCGCTCGACGGCTATCGCAGCGCGCTCGGAGACATCGGCGTCTCATTGACCGCCGATGCGGACATCCTGCTGTACGGCTGCGACATCGGGCAGGGCGCTCCCGGGGCGGCCTTCCTGCAGGCGCTGGCCGATGCGACCGGGGCCGATATGGCCGCATCGACGGACCCCACCGGTTCGGCGCGGTTCGGTGGCAACTGGACGCTCGAGGCCGCAGTCGGCCGGATCGACGCGTCGGGCGCGCTGGCCGACGTCGCGACGCTCGACTGGCAGCACGTGCTCACCGAGATTCCTGGCGTGGCCTTGTCCGTCGCGTCGCCGAGCGTGACCCCGGGCGATGCCTTCACGATCACGGCGACTTTCGACAATATCGGCTACGTGACCGGCTACGGTCCCTACATCGACCTGTTCGTCCCTGCCCGGTCCGGCGCCGACAGCGGGGCACCCGACGACGTCACGATCGTGGGAGCGAGCCATCTGGGCATCGGTCTGACGGTCACCCAGATCGTGCTGACGCAGGCCGACATCGACGCCGGCACGGTCGAGCATCCTTATGCGCGCGACGGGTCGGGTGGCAACCGGGTCGACGTGCCTGGCGGGTTCGTCGCAGGCGACCGGCTGGTGGTCATCGAGCTGCCCTTCGCCAGCTACACCGTGGACGAGCCTGCTTCGCGGATCGCGATCGAGACGGTGCTCTCGCCGTCCGCCGATGTCGGGACGCCTCTGGAGTTCGTCGCGAGTTCGGGCTTCCGCTATGGCGCCGATCCGCTGGACAACCCCGACGTCGATCCGAGCTCGCTGTCGAGCATCGTCGCGCTGACGATCCAGCCGTCGCTCGCTTCGGTGACGACGCGGCTCGTCGGGCTCGACAAGGTCGTCGTAGGGACCAGCGAGCCGGCGGGCACGACCGCCGGTCTGGATGTGGTCATCGGCGAGCGGGTCACCTACGAAGCCACGGTGAGGGTGCCGCAGGGCACGATCACCGGCGCGCGATTCGTCGACACGCTCGATCCAGGCCTGTCGTTCGTGTCGATCGACGCGATCACGACCTCCGCCGGCGTGACGATCGCCGGAGGCGCGCCGGCGCCGGGCTCGGTGGTGCCGGGTGCGGCTGGCGGCGACGCGAATCGCATCACGATCCCGTTCGGCACGATCACCAACTCGAACGCCGACAGCTCGGCGATCGAGACGGTCACCGTCCGGTACACCGTCGTCGTCTCGAACGTCGCGGCGAATCAGCAGGGCCAGCAGCTCGACAATGTCGCCCACCTTGAGTCGAGCGAGGCGAGCGCCTCGCGCGTCGCCCCGGCACTGCGTGTCGTGGAGCCCTCGGTGTCGATGGCGCTCGTGCCCTCCGTGCCTCGCGCCGACGCCGGCGACCTGGTGGGCTATGAGCTGACCATCACCGCCCATGCGGGCAGCCCGCCCGCGTTCGACGTCGACCTCGCCGTCGCCAACCTGGTGCCGACCGGGCTGAGCTACGAGCCCGGCTCGCTGCAGATCGTCAGCGCGCCCGGCGGCGGCACCGCCGCCTTCGGCGGCGACGGCATCGTCGGCAATTGGGCGCGTCTCGACGCCGGCCAGCAGATCGTGCTGCGCTTCGATGCCCGCGTCACCGACTCGACGACGCTCGGTGACACCTTCGATCAGACTGCGACCCTGCGGTTCAGTTCGCTGCCTGGCACGGGCAACACCGCGCTCTCGCCGTTCACGGCGGTCGGCGACTTCGAACGCACCGGAACCTCGACCGATCCGGGCGCGTCGCTCAACGACTATCGCGTGGTCGCCAGTGCGCCCGTGACAGTTGCCTCGCAGACGCCGGTGCTGACGCTGGTGGCCTCGTCCGAGCCCGGCTCGGCGGGCGCCACGGTCGTCCCCGGCGAGGTCGTGCGCTTCCGGATGGTCGTCCAGGTGCCCGAAGGCGCCGCGGTCGACGCACAGATCGTCCCGACATTGCCTGCCGGACTGCGCTTCGTGAACGACGGCTCCGCAACCATTGCGTTCGTCGCGAATGGCGGCGGCGCAGGCGTCGATTCGAGCACGCTGGCCGGGTCCGCCTATGACGCGCTCGGCGGTGGCGCCGATGCCCCCTCGATCGTCGGCATCGCCCCGACCCTGCCCGTCCCCGGCACCGCGATCGTCGACGCCCTGGGCGCGGCGATTCCGGGCGGCACCGTGATGGCAGCGGGAACCGCGCCGCGCTTTGTACTGGGCGATCTGACGAACGCTGACCGCGACGCCGACAAGGAGTTCGTGGTCGTCGAGTTCAACGCGATCGTCGACAACGCCGCCGCGGGCAGCACCGGCGCGAGCGGCAGCGTCCGCTTCGACTGGCGCACCGACGGCGTCAGCCGCGCACTGTCGAACGTGGTCGGCGTGACCGTCGGAGAGCCCTCCATCGTCGACCTCGACAAGCGGGTCGTTGCGGTCTCCGGTTCGCAGGTGACCTTCGAGGCCACGTTCACCAACACCGGCAACCAGACCGCCTACGACGTGCGACTGGTCGATGCGTTTGCGGGCGCCGTCAACCTCGCGTTCGCCGGCGCCGGATCGGTCACCGGCATCCCCGCGGGCGGCAGCAATGCGAGCGATGCGAGCGGCGTGGACGTGCGTCTGCCCTCGCTGGCTGCAGGCGCCTCGGTCAGCATCCGCTATGTCGCGACGGTGGCCAACCTCGCACAGACCGTCCCCGCGCGCGATGCGGTCGTCACCTACACCTCCCTGTCGACCGGCGGCGTCGCACTCGCTACCGCCACCAGCGCGGGCGCGATCCTCACGCCGACCACCGGCGAGCGCACCGGCAGCACCTCCGACTACGGCGCTGCGGTCAACGTCTATCGCGACACCGATCCCGCGGGCCTGGGCGCGCTGAGCGGGCAGCTGTGGGACGACACCGCCACGCCGGACGGCGCGATCGGCGCCGGTGAGCCGCGGCTGGCCGGCGTGACAGTCACGCTGACCCACGCAGGCTCGGACGGCGCCTTCGGAACCGCCGACGACCTGAGCTTCACGACGGCGACCGATGCGGCGGGGGCGTACGCCTTCGGGGCCGTCCCGGAAGGTGCGGTCCGCATCACGGCGCCGACCGTGATCGCGAATGCGAACGGCTCGCTCGGCGAAGTGCGCGCGCGCGTCGACGTGCAGGGCAGCCCGACCGACGCGACCATCGCGCTGACGGTGGCCAGCGGCGTCGCCTATGCGGACCGTGACATCGGCTACGTGCAGCGCAACGATGCGCCCACCGTGGCCGTCCCCGGACCGCAGACGGTCGCCGAGGACGTGCCGGTGCCGATCGGCGGTGTCGCCATCGCCGATCCCGACGGCGGCGCGAGCACGGCGCACCGGGTCACGCTCAGCGTGGGCACGGGGACGCTCGCCGTCGTGCCCTCGGGCACCGTGGCCGCGACCGGCGTCGGCTCGCGGGCGGTGACCCTGACCGGTTCGGTCGCCGACCTGAACGCGACGCTCGCGACGCTCGTCTATCGCGGCGCCATCAACGCCGGCGGCTCCGACACCCTGATGGTCCGTGTCGACGATCGCGGCAACGCCGGCGACGCCGACGGCGACGGCCTGCCGAGCGAACCGGTCGACGACAACCTGTTCGCGCAGCGCACGGTGCCGATCACCGTCATCGGCATCAACGACGCACCGTCGGCCCGCCCCGATGCCCGGACGATCACCGAGGACCAGTGCGTCGCCGACGGTGCCGCGATCGCCGGCAATGCGGTGGGCGACGTCGCCGACATCGATCTCGACGGCGACGTCCGCACGGTCACCGGCGTGAGCGCCGGCATCGCGACCGGACCGCTGACCGGTGGCGTGGGTGCGCCGATCGTCACGCCGCTCGGCATCCTGACGCTGCAGGCCGACGGCGCCTACACCTACCGGCCCTCGATCGACCTGCCTGCGGGCCGCTCGGTTCAGGACCGGTTCACCTACACCATCGCCGATCCGTCCGGCGCCACCTCGACCGCGACGATCACCATCACGATCACCGGCGTCGACGACGCGCCCGTTGCGGTTCCCGATGCCAACCGGGTGCGCGCAGGAGGCGTGGGCACGACCTCCGGTAACGTCGTGGCGGACGGTGCCCCGAGCGACGGCCCCGATCGCGATGCCGACGCCGGCGACGTGCTGTCGGTGCGAGGCGTGGTCGCCGGCTCGGCGACCGGCGCGATCGCTGCCGGAGTAGGGGCGCCGGTGGCGGGTGCCCATGGCACGGTCGTCATCGGCCCGGACGGCCGCTACACCTACCGCCTCGATCAGGCCGACGCCGCGGTGCGCGCGCTGCGACCCGGACAGACGCTGATCGACACGTTCAGCTACACCATCTCGGACGCGTCGGGCGCCACCGCCACCACCACCCTCACGATCACCATCGAAGGCAACGAGCTGCCGACGGCAAGCTCGAGCACTCAGGTCGTCGACCAGGGGCGCCCGCCCGGAGCGCCGCCCCCGTCGGTCGTCCCGCCGACGGTGGCCGACGCCGAAACGCCGACGCCGAACCTGACGGTCCGTATCGACGCGATCGTGCGTCCCGAAGCGGGCGCCTTCGTGCGGCCCGACGTCACGCCGGTGAGACCCGGCGATGCGATGAGCGTCACGGACCTGCAGGCCCTGCTGTTCGTGCCCAATCCCGGCTATGTCGCACCGCCGTCGGCGGACGGCACGCTGCCGGGCGGGGCGCTCGCCTACACGGTCACCGATCCCTCGGGAGGCAGTGCGGCGGGCAGCATCGCGGTCGCCGTACGTCCGACCGCGCCGCTCCCGGCGCCCGCGTTCCCCGCGCCCGGCCCTCTGGCCACCTCGTCGACGCTGCCGCTGCTGGCGCTCGTCTCGGGCGGCGCGCCGGACGCGGGCTCGGGCTCGGCGGCCGATGCGCCCCTCGCGCGCTTCTTCGACCCGGCGCTGCCCGGACAGGGCCTGCCGTCCGGCCCGGGGTCCGCAGTCTCCGGCCCGGGCCCGTCCCCAGTCGCAGACACGGTCCGGGCGATCGCCGGTGGCCCCGGCGCCGCGGGCGGCCCGATCGCGAGCGAGGCCTCGATGCTGCAGCCCTATGCGCTCGGCCCGCTCGCGGCGCCCCTTGCGCTGGGCACCGTGCCCGGCGAGTACGTCCGGCAGGCGGTCGCCGAAGCGCGCGAAGCGATGTCCTCCGACCGGTTCCGACTCGATGCGGACTCCGGTCGGCTCGACCTCGATGCTGGCGGCATGTTCCCGTCGAACCGCGTCGATGGCCTGTTCGGCGAAGAGCGCATCGGCCCGACCCGGGATTGGACGCCGCTGCAGGCGGCCGCCGTCGCCGCGGCCCCGGTGGTCGCCGCGCCCCCCGCCGCGGTCGCAGGTGCGGTCGAGCGCACGCTCGGGCCCGCCGACGACTGCGAGCCGCCCCCGAAGCCCAAGCCCAAGCCGGTCAAGCGGATCCTGCCCGAGTCGCTCGCCCGGCCTGCCCCGTCGTTCAGCGAACAGCTGAGCGTGCAGAAGAAGAAGTTCCGCGCGCCCGCCAACGTCGTTCCGAAAGCACCGCCCGCGCGGCAGTGCTGACGGAGCCTGCCATGTCACCGAGCTCGTACCCACTCATGAACGTTCGAATCGCCCACGCCTCGTTGCCGTCCAGCGCCCCGCATCGACGCCTCCTTCCGCTGCTCGCGCTCGCCGTGCTGGCGCTCGCCGGCTGTGCGATCACCCCTACGCCTGCCACCGACGCCGAGGTCTCGAAGCGCGTGACGGCCGATCGCGCGAAGATGTTCGTCGACCAGGAGGCCGTCGGCGGTCCGATGGCCTATTCCGAGGTCGCGGCGCGCGCGCTCAAGTACAACCAGGACTTCCGCCTCAAGGCGATGGAAGGGGCGCTGTCCCAGGGGCTGCTCGACGTCGCGCGCTGGGACATGTTCCCGCGGGTGCTGCTGAACGCGGGCTACGTGACGCGATCCCCGGCTGACGGCTCGCGCACGCAGACCGTCGAGACCGGCTTCGAGAGCCTGTTCCACCAGACCTCGACCGAGCGCACCCGCTCGATCGCGAGCGCGGAGTTCTCCTGGAACGTGCTGGACTTCGGCGTCTCGTACTATCGCGCGCGCCAGCAGGCCGACCAGGTGATGATCGCCGAGGAGCGCAAGCGCAAGGTCGTCCAGAACATCCTGGTCGATGCGCGCAATGCCTATTGGCGTGCGCTCGGCGCCCAGCGGCTCTCTGGCCGCATCGACGCGCTGCTCGAGCGCAGCCGCAAGGCGCTCGACGACGCGCGCCGCATCGAGCGGCAGGGCCTGATGCCGCAGCCGCAGGTCCTCGCCTACCAGCGCGCGCTGCTCGACGCGATCGTGCTGCTGCAGTATCGGCGCCAGGAGCTCGAGCTGTCCAAGCAGGAGCTTGCGGCGCTGATGAACCTGCCGCCGGGCACCGCATTCACGCTGGTCGATGCCGAGATGGCGCCGCTGCCGGCCGCGCCGACCAACGTCGCGCAGCTCGAGGAGATCGCGCTGAACCGTCGGCCCGAGCTGCGCGAAGAGGACTACCGCAGCCGCATCACCGCCAACGAGGTGCGGCGCGCGATCGTCTCCGCGCTGCCCGGCTTGAGCATCGACGTGTCGGGGCGCTACGACTCGAACCGGTTCCTGCTCGACAACTCCTGGGTCGACGGCGGCCTGCGTCTGGGCATGAACCTGTTCCGGCTCGCGTCGATCCCGAGCCTGATGCGCGCGAACGAGGCGCAGAAGCAGGTCGACGAGGCACGCCGGATGGCCCAGGCGATGGCGATCATGACGCAGGTCCGGGTCGCCACGCTGCGGTTCGGGCTGACCGTCTCCGAGTACGAGCAGGTGTCGACCAGCGCCTCCGTCGACGAGCGGATCCTCGACTATGCCCGGTCGGCCGCCACCGCGCGCGCCGAGGGCGAGCTCGAGGTCATCCGCAACGAGGCGCGCGCGCTGCTGTCCGAGTACCAGCGCCACATTGCGTATGCGAACGCCCAGGCGGCCTGGGGCCGGATCTACAACTCGCTCGGCTACGACGTCGACCCGCCGCCGCCCGACGCGAGCGTCGCGCAGGTGGCGTCGGCGATCGATCGCTCGCTGTCGCAGTGGCAGCAGTCGGTCTTCGTGCCGGCCGCGCCGCGCTCCGAGACGCTGCCCGCCGTGGCGGTGATCGTCGATCATCCGGTCGCGGCCGAGCGCGCGGCGATCGTGCAGGCGGTGCGGGTGGCGCTCGGGCGCAACGGCCTGCGCACGGTCGATGCGCCGGCGGCCGACGCGTCGGCGCCGGCGGACGTCATGGTGCTCCGTGTGCATCCGGTTCTCGCCGACCCGCAGGACGGCGCACGCCGCGTCGCGATGGAATTCAAGGCGCTGCGCGCCGACGGTCGCATCGGCGGCGAGGGCCGCTACACGGCGATGCTGCCGGCCATGCCCGACGCCCGCGCGCTCGCGGCGCTCGCCGAGTCGGCCGTCGACGCATCGGCCGGCGCGCTGAACGACTGGGCGCAGGCGCACGCCGCACCGGTTGCGAGGCTGGCTGCCGCAGCGAATGACTGATCGCGTGGCCCGATGCCGGCGCGCCGAGCGCGCGGCCCGCAGATGCACCCTCTCCGCAGCGCTGTGCTTCGCGCTGGTGGCGACCGTAGCGCCCGTCACGGCGATCGCTCAGAAGGCGTTGCCCGCGGCCGCTTCGGGCGCATCGTCCGGCAGCCCCACGGTCGCCGCCGCTCCGCCGGTGCGCGTGCTGCTGATGCCCGCGCGCGAGACGACCCTGGTCGCGCAGATGGTCGGGCGCATCGACCGTCTCGGTGGCGAGCTCGGCGGCGCCTTCAAGCAGGGCGTCCCGCTCGTGGTGTTCGACTGCACCGAGCAGCAGGCGCGGCTGCGGATGGCAGATGCCGAGTACGATGCGGCGCGTCAGCAGCACGAGACCAAGCTGCGGCTGCAGGGGCTGAATGCCGCAGGCGACTCCGAGGTGCAGCTCGCCGCGACCGCGGTCGCACGGTCGCAGGCCCAGGTCGAGCTCGCACGGCAGCAGACCTCGCTGTGCCGGATCGATGCCCCGTTCTCCGGACGCATCGTCAAGCTGCACGTCCGCCCGTTCCAGGGTGTCGCGGTCGGGCAGCCGCTGCTCGAGCTGGTGTCCGGCGGGCCGCCCAAGCTGAGGCTCAACGCGCCGTCGCGCTGGCTGTCCTGGCTCAAGCCCGGAGTCGTGTTCGACATCGCGATCGACGAGACCGGCCGCAGCTATCCGGCCGTCGTGACCGCGATCAATGCCCGCGTCGATGCGGTCAGCCAGTCGATCGAGGTGGAGGGGGTCGTGCGAGGTGCCCATGCCGATCTGCTCGTCGGCATGAGCGGCACCGCCCAGTTTCCCCAGGCTCGCTGAGCCGGCGGCTCGGATACCGATGAACGCCGGCCTGCCGCTCGCCGAGCCCGAAGCGCTCGCCGCCTTCGTGCACCTCGAGGAGCGGCTGCGCGCGGCGCGCGCCGTCCCCGAGCTGCATTTCTCCATCGCCAACGAGACCTTCGGGCTGTTCGCCTACCGGCAGGCCTTCGTCTGGGACCGGGCGGGTGGCACGCCGAGCCTCGCGACGGTCTCGGGCCTGGCGCAGCTGGCCGGCGCATCGCCTTTCGCCCAGTGGCTGGACCGCTTGGGACGCGCGCTCGACGCGCGCGAGGGACTCGACGGCGAACACGTGACCGCCGAGGACCTGCCTGCCTCCGTCGCCGCGGAGTGGGCCGACTGGCTGCCGGCCTATCTGCTGTGCTTCGTGATCGAGTCCCCCGAAGGCCAGCGCCTCGGGCTGGTCGCCTTCGCTCTCGACGAACCCGTGCCGGATCCCGTGCAGCCCTGGCTCGCGCGGCTTCCGGCCGTCTGGGGACACGCCTGGTGGGCGCTGAACGGGCGCCGCGCGCGGCGCACCGGACCCCCGCTCCTGAGGCTGCTGCGATGGGGGTTGCCGGTGGCGGTCCTGGCCGCGATGGCGATCCCCGTCCGTCTCTCGGTCCTGGCGCCAGCGGAGATCGCACCGATGCAGGCGTTCGCGGTGTCGGCGCCGATGGATGGCGTGGTCCGCGAGTTCCACGTGCTGCCCAACCAGACGGTCAGCGCCGGCGAGCGCCTCTTCACCCTCGACGACACGACGCTGCGCAGCCGGCGCGAAGTGGCGCTGCGCCAGTTGGCGGTTGCGCGCGCCGATGCACTCGCGGCCGCACAGAAGGCGTTCGACAACGCCGCCAGCCGCTCCGAGCTCGCGGTCCTCGAAGGCCGCGTCGCCGAGCGCCAGGCCGAGGTGTCGTCGATCGACCAGCAGCTCGGCCGCATCGTGGTCACCGCGCACAAGGCCGGCGTGGTGGTCTTCGGCGACACGCTCGACTGGGAAGGCAAGCCGGTCGTCACCGGCGAGCGCATCGCATTGCTCGCCGATCCCGACGACGCCGGCGTGCTGGTCTGGCTGCCGGTGGCCGATGCGATCACGCTGGAGCCCGGTGCGCCGCTGCGGCTGTTCCTGCAGGTCGCACCGACCTCGCCGCTTCGCGCTACGGTCGCCCAGAGCAGCTATCAGGCGACGCTGTCGCCCGAAGGCGTGGCCTCGTATCGCCTGCGTGCGCGTTTCGAGTCCCTGTCTCCGGAGGAAGCCCGCCGCGTGCGCATCGGCCTGTCCGGAACGGCGAAGCTGTTCGGCGAGCGTGCACCGCTCGGCTACTACCTGCTGCGTCGGCCGCTGGCGGCGTTGCGCGAGTGGACCGGCTGGTGAGCGTCGGCGACGCGGCGTCGGGGCAGGGCGCCCGGTCCGCCCGGGTACCGCGCGTGGCGATGTCCATCGGGCAGCTCGCCCGGGGCGGCGAGGCCGGCGCCGCTGCGGTGCGGCCGCCGCGGCTGCCCGCGATCCGCGAGGACCTGCGCATCGAGCCCGCCGCGCCTGGCCGCGACGGCGCACCGGCCTGGACCTTGCACGATCCGGTGACCAACCGCTTCTTCCGCATCGGCTGGCTCGAGTTCGCCCTGCTGTCGCGCTGGCGCGCGGGCGACGATCCGAGCGCGCTGCTCGAGCAGGTCCGCGCCGAGACGCCGTTGCGGGTCGATGCGCCGCAGCTCGAGTCGCTCGAGGCCTTCCTGCGTACCCACCAGCTGCTTCGCGCCGAGGGGCCCGAGGGGACCGCGAGGCTGGTGCGCGCCGCCCAGGCCGCTCGAGAAGGGCCGCTGTCCTGGCTGCTGCACCACTACCTGTTCTTCCGGGTGCCGCTGGTGCGGCCGGGGCATTGGCTGGCGCGCACGCTGCCCTGGGTGCAGTGGCTGTATTCGCGCGCCTTCCTGGTCACCACCTGCGCCGCGGCCGTCGTCGGCCTGATGCTCGCCGCGCGTCAGTGGGACACCTTCACCCACACGTTGAGCGAGACGCTGAGCCCTGCGGGCATTGCCGGCTGGGCGCTCGCGCTCGTGTTCGCCAAGACGCTGCACGAGCTCGGCCACGCGTGGACCGCGACCCGATACGGGCTGCGCGTGCCGCAGATGGGCGTGGCGTTCGTGGTGCTGTGGCCGATGCTCTACACCGACACCGGCGAGGCCTGGAAGCTGGCCGATCGAGGCCGCCGGTTTCGCGTGGCGGCCGCCGGCATCGTCGCGGAGTTCGCGCTCGCGGCCTGGGCGACGCTCGCCTGGAGCCTGACCGCGGACGGGGACCTGCGCAGCGCGCTGTTCTTCCTCGCCACCACCAGCTGGGTGGTGACGCTCGCGATCAACGCGAGTCCCTTCATGCGCTTCGACGGCTATTTCCTGCTGTCCGACGCGCTCGATCTGCCCAACCTGCACGCCAGGGCCGGTGCGCTCGCCCGGGCCTGGATGCGCCGCGTGCTGCTCGGCTGGGACGAGCCCGACCCCGAGCCGTTCCCGCCACGTCTGCGTGCCGGTCTGATCGCGTTCGCGCTCGTCACCTGGGTCTACCGCCTGGTGGTGTTCGTCGCGATCGCGCTCGCGGTCTACCACGTGTTCTTCAAGCTGCTCGGGCTGCTGCTCTTCGCGGTCGAGATCATCTGGTTCGTGCTGAGGCCGGTGGGGCTCGAGCTGCGCGAGTGGGTGCGCCGACGCGATGCGATCGTGCCGAGCCGCCGCTTCGCGGCGTTGGTCGCGATCGGCATGCTGCTCGGCGCGCTGGCCTGGCCGTGGCGAACGCCCGTGCGCGCCGAGGGATGGCTCCACGCCGAACGCCAGCACCTGGTCTACAGCCCCCTGCCAGCCCGGGTGGCGCAGATCCGCGAGCCCGGCCCGGTGCGCGCGGGCGACCTGCTGGTGCTGCTCGACTCCCCGGACGTCCGCAGTCGCGCCGTGCAGTCGGCCGTGTCGGTCGACGCGCTCGCGCTGCAGCTCGACCGGACGGTCGGTCGCGCTGATGGGCATGAGCGCCGCGCGACGATCGCCGAGCAGCTCGCCGGCGCCGTCGCCGAGGTCGACGCCCAGCGGGCCGAACTGCAGCGGCTGGTGCTGCGGGCCCCCTTCGACGGCGTGCTCGGCGATCGGGATCCGCAGGTCCAGCCGGGTGCCTGGGTGAACGCCACACAGCCGATCGCCATGCTGCATGCCCCGCAGGCCTGGGTCGTCGATGCGCTGGTCGCACAGGAAGCGATCGGTCGCTTCGAGATCGGCGCGCCGGCCCGCTTCCACCGCCGCGGACAGTGGGAGTCACCCCTGACCGGAACGGTGGTGGCGATCGACGGTACGCGGGCGCAGACGCTCCCTCACCCGATGCTCGCCACCGAGCACGGCGGACGCGTGCCGACGCTGCGCCAGCCCGATGGCCGCCTGGTGCCGCGCGACGGCCTGTACAGGGTGCGCCTGCGCCTCGATGCGCCCCCTCCGGATGCCCTTCGTGGCGCTGTCGCAGCGGGCACCGTCAGCATCGAGGCCGAGCCGCGAAACCTGCTCCTCGATGGCGTGCGGGGCATCGCCGCCGTGCTGGTCCGGGAGAGCGGTTTCTGAGCACGGGTGCCGGTCGCGGCAGCGGATCCCGACGCCCGCCCGAAGCTCGAACGATGCCGGCCGCCTCGGCCCTCAAGAACCTGCTATAGTTCGCCCCCTTCGACGCGAGGCGCGAGCAGCAAGCGCGGTGAGAGTCGGGGTGGTGGCGGGGTGCGGTGGTGCTGCGGTGCGGGTGGCCTCAGTGGCGTGCCGAGAGGCGTGTCCGGTGTGCGAGGAAAAAAGTTCGAGGATCTGGCGCGAACGACTTGCAGGCTGAAAGAAAGGTTGCTATAGTCACTGGCTCACCTGATCGAAACGC
>JAPLQE010000035.1 GCA_026399835.1 Burkholderiales bacterium
CCGCCCTCCGCGTCCCGGGCGAATGCCGTACCGTGCGCATCCGTCGCGAGGACCTCGTCTCGCTGCTGGGGCTCCTGCGCGCCATCGAGCATCCGATGCCCCCACTTCGCGGTCGGTCGCCGGACGTGCCGGTAGAATCGGTTCTCGGTGAGCCGATCGCCAGCTGAGTCGTCCGGGAGTCAGAATCGATGCCCATCTTCGTCGCGATCCGCCACCTGCCGGGCCTGTCCGCTGACGCCCTCAAGGGCGCGGGCGTACGGATCAAGTCCTGTGCGGCCGGCATGCAGACCGAAGGCACCGACGTGCGCTGGCTGCGCAGCTTCTTCCTAGCCGAATCCGACCAGACGCATTGCTACTTCGAGGCCCCGACGCGCGAGGCGGTCGCCGACCTCAACGAGCGCGCCGGCATCCCGTACCAGCGGCTGCTCGAGGCGGCGCAGATGACCCCCGACACGGTCTGAACGGGAGGCGGGCGCCGCGCGATGCGGCGCCAGGGTGCACGCCTGCTCAGTGCGCCTCGCCGAGGTACGCAGCCCGCACCCGCGGATCACTCAGCATGCGCTTGGCGTCGTCGGTCATCGTGATCAGGCCCGAGTCCATCACGTAGGCGCGGTCCGCTGCCATCAGCGCGAGCTTCGCGTTCTGCTCGACCAGCAGCAGCGTCGTGCCCTGCCCGTGCACCGAGCGGATCACCTCGAAGATCTTCTCGACCATGATCGGCGACAGCCCCATGCTCGGCTCGTCGAGCAGCAGCAGCTTCGGTCGGCTCATCAGCGCGCGTGCCATCGCGAGCATCTGCTGCTCGCCGCCGGACATGGTGCCGGCCAGCTGCTGCGCACGCTCCTTGAGGCGGGGGAACGTCGCGAACATCCGGTCGATGTCGGCCTGGATCTGGGCCGTGTCGTCACGGACGTAGGCGCCCATCAGCAGGTTCTCGACGATGGTCATCCGCGCGAACACGCCGCGGCCTTCCGGCACCATCGCCAGCCCCTGGCCGACCAGCTGGTACGAGCCCTGGCCCTTGATCGAGCGGCCGAAATACGCGATCTCGCCGGCGGCGGGCTGCAGCGTGCCGGTGATCGCCTTCATCGTCGTGGTCTTGCCCGCGCCGTTCGCGCCGATCAGCGCGATCAGCTCGCCCGAACGCACCTCAAGGTCGACACCCTTGACGGCCTGGATGCCGCCGTAGGCGACCTTCAGGCCCTTGACCGACAGCACGGTCTCAGTCATGCCCCGCTCCCAGGTACGCCTCGATGACCGCCTTGTCGCGCTGGACATCGGCAGGCAGCCCCTGCGCGATCACCTTGCCGTAGTCCAGCACGGTCACGCGGTCGCACAGCCCCATCACCAGCTTCACGTCGTGCTCGATCAGCAGGATCGTCTTGCCGTCGTCGCGGATCTGCTCGAGCAGGTCGCGCAGCGCGACCTTCTCGGTCGCGTTCATGCCCGCGGCGGGCTCGTCGAGCGCCAGCAGCTTCGGGTCGGTCGCGAGTGCGCGCGCGATCTCGAGGCGGCGCTGGTCGCCGTAGGACAGCGTGCGCGACTGGTAGTCCGCGAACCGGCCGATGCCGACGTAGTCGAGCAGCGCCATCGCGCGCTCCCGGATCGCGGCCTCCTCGCGCCGCTGCACCGGCAAGCGCAGCATCGCCGCCCAGGCGCCGCAGTGCGTGCGGATGTGCCGGCCGACCATGACGTTCTCGAGCACGGTCATCTCGGCGAACAGCCTGATGTTCTGGAACGTGCGCGCGATGCCCGCCTCGGCCACCTTGTGCACGGCCGTCGGCTCGTAGGGCACCCCATCGAGCGAGAAGCTGCCCGAGTCGGGGGTGTACAGCCCGGTGATCACGTTGAAGAAGGTGGTCTTGCCGGCGCCGTTCGGCCCGATCAGACCGTAGATCTGGCCGCGGTCGATGCGCAGTCCGACGTCGGCCAGTGCCTGCAGGCCGCCGAAGCGCTTGTTCACGCCATCGACCGCGAGCAGGGGCGTCGCGTTCCCCGCCGCGGCCGGCCGTGCCCCGGTCACCGCATCCGCCGCGCTCATTGCACGCCTCCGACCTTCGCGTCGCCGCCGGCGTCCTTGATGGCGCGCCGGCTGGCGCCGTGCTTGGGCGCGGGCCACAGGCCCTCCGGCCTGTACAGCATCACCACGACCATCGCGAGACCGAAGAGCAGCATGCGCAGTGCCTCCGGAGCCACGACCTCGTGGCCGAAGACCGCCTCCTGCACCGGCTTGGCGACGTAGCGAAGGACTTCGGGGATCGCGTACAGCAGGATCGCGCCGAGGATCACGCCGGGCACGTGCCCCATGCCGCCGAGAACGACCATCGCGACAATGACGATCGACTCCATCAGCGTGAAGCTCTCGGGCGAGACGAAGCCCTGGAACGCCGAGAACATCGCCCCGGCCACGCCGCCGAACGACGCGCCCATCGCGAAGGCCAGCAGCTTGACGTTGCGCGTGTTGATGCCCATCGCCTTGGCGGCGATCTCGTCCTCCCGGATGGCCATCCACGCGCGCCCGAGCCGCGAGTCCTGCAGGCGGATCGTCAGCACGATGATCACGATCGCGAGCGCGAGGAACAGGTAGTAGTACAGGTACACCGACGGCATCGTCAGGCCGAAGATCGTCTGCGTCTTGCCCAGGCTCATGCCGCCGAGCGAGATCGGATCGATGTTGCTGATGCCCTGCGGCCCGTTGGTGAGGTTCACCGGCGAGTTCAGGTTGTTCATGAAGATCCGCACGATCTCGCCGAAGCCCAGCGTGACGATCGCCAGGTAGTCGCCGCGCAGCCTGAGCGTGGGCGCGCCCAGCATCACGCCGAAGAGCGCAGCGATCGCGGCGCCCAGCGGCACCACCAGCCAGATCGAGTTGTGCAGGCCGTCCGGAAACATCTCCTGGATGAACTCGAAGTTCTCGGCGAGGTGGGGCGAGGCCAGCAGCGCGTACATGTACGCGCCGACCGCGTAGAAGGCGACGTACCCCAGGTCGAGCAGGCCCGCGTAGCCGACGACGATGTTCAGCCCGAGCGCCAGCATCACGTAGAGCAGCGCGAAGTCGAGGATCCTGACCCAGGCGTTGCCCTGGCTGCCGACGACGAAGGGCAGCACCGCGAGCCCGATCGCGACGGCGATCGCCGACGCGTACGCGGCGCCGGGGTTGTCCTTGAAGGACGGAAAGAAGGAGGAGTGCGAGGCGGCCATCGGGGTTCCTTCCGAGGGGACTGGGCTCAGGCCCGGTCGGCGACGCGCTCGCCCATGATGCCGGACGGCCTGAAGACCAGCACCACGATCAGCACGACGAACGCGAAGATGTCCTGGTAGTGGCTGCCGAGGAAGCCGCCGGTCAGGTCACCGATGTAGCCCGCGCCCAGGCTCTCGATGATGCCGAGGAGCAGGCCGCCGACGACCGCGCCGGCCAGGTTGCCGATGCCGCCGAGCACCGCCGCGGTGAACGCCTTCAGGCCGGGGATGAAGCCCATGCTGAACTGGGCGATGTTGTAGTTCATCGCGACCAGGACGCCTGCGACCGCCGCGAGCGCTGCACCGATCGCGAAGGTCGCCGCGATCACCTGGTTGGCGTTCACGCCCATCAGCCCCGCAATCCGCGGGTTCTCCGCTGTCGCCCGCATCGCGCGGCCGAGCTTGGTGCGGTTCACCAGCAGCATCAGGCCGATCATCATCAGCGTCGACACCACGAGGATCAGCGCCTGCTTGGGCGCGAGCAGCGCGCCGCCGATCTCGATCGGCGTGGTGGGCAGCAGGTCGGGGAAGACGATCGGATTCGGCTTCCAGATGATCATCGCGACGGTCTGGATCACGATCGACACGCCGATCGCGGTGATCAGCGGCGCGAGGCGAGGCGCGTTGCGCAGCGGCCGGTAGGCGACCCGCTCGACGAACAGCGACAGCAGCACGCACACCGGGATCGCGCAGCCGAGCGCGAGGACGAGGATCACCGGGCCGGGGAGGCCGGACTTCGAGAGCATGCCTGCGACGGTCACGCCGACCATCGCGCCGACCATCAGCACGTCGCCGTGGGCGAAGTTGATCAGTTGCAGGATGCCGTACACCATCGTGTAACCGAGGGCGACGAGCGCATAGACGCTCCCGAGCACCAAGCCGTTCAGGATCTGCTGCAGCAGGATGTCGAAGTCCATCGGGCGGCGTCCGGCTTCCAAAAATCGCCGGATTCTACTTGCTTCGCCCGCGGCGCGATACGCCACAAAAAAGAAGCCCCGGAACTTGTCCGGGGCAAACCAGCCAGGGAGGAAGAAATCTGTACGGGCTGGGGAGGAGATTGGCGGAGCCGGAAGGTCGCGTCGACCGGATCCACGATGCCAATCTAGTCCTGCCATGTCGGGTGCGGCGGGGCGCCGGGACCGGCGGGACGTTGCCGCGGATGGACGGCGCGCCGTGAAGACGGGTGTTGTGCCAATGCAAACGGGCGCCGGTGGGCGCCCGTTTGAAGGAGAGGGCGGGGCGGACTTACTTCTGAACGAGGATCCACTTGACGAGCGCGGCGGCCTCGTCGGCGTTGACCTGAGGATTCGCAGGCATGGGGATCTGGCCCCAGACGCCCACGCCGCCCTCGCGCACCTTCTTGGCCAGCTTCGCCGACGCGTCCTTGTCGGTGGCGTACTTCGCCGCCACATCCTTGTAGGAGGGCCCGATCAGCTTCTTGTCCACGGCGTGGCAGGCCGTGCAGTTCTTCGCCTTGGCCAGGTCGAGGCTGGCGTGCGCAGGGGCCACCGCCAGCAGCGCGGCGGCGGCCGAGAGGGTGACGATCAGGGTGCGTTTCATTCGATCTCCGGGTCGTGCTTGGAAGGGCGGGGTGGACGGAATCGGCCCCGGGGCCCGGCGATTCTAACGGTTCCGTCCGTTCATGCGTTGACCCTGACCGCCCGGCCGCCTGACGTGGACGCAGCGTGTGCCGCCCGGAGAACCTGAAGGCCTGTCTCCTGGAATCGACACGATGCCCCTGCTCTTGATCGGCGTTCTGCTCGTGCTGCTGCGCTGGCTCGAGGTCGGCCCGCTCGCGGGACTCTCGTGGTGGTGGGTCCTGTCGCCGCTGGCGCTGTGCTTCGTCTGGTTCGAGGTGCTCGAGCGGGCGTTCGGCATGGACAAGCGCCAGGTCGAGGCGACGGAGTGGCAGAAGCGCCGCAAGGCGCGCGTCGACGCCCAGTTCCCCCAGAAGGCGCCGCGCCGCGACTGAGGCCGGCGCGTCGCGCGGTCGCCGCGCGGGTCCGTTCGCGGCACCCGGCCGGGCCGGGCGCCGCTCCGATCACTCGTCGAAGGCGTCGGTCACCGCACCGCGGCTCGCGCTGGATGCGAGCTTGGCGAACTTCGCCAGGACACCCCGTGTGTAGCGCGGGGCGGGCGGCGTCCAGGCGGCGCGCCGGCGGGCGATCTCGGCGTCGTCGACATCGAGCTGCAGCAGCAGCTTGTAGGCGTCGACGGTGATGGGATCGCCGTCCTGCACGAGGCCGATCAGGCCGCCGGCGGCGGCCTCTGGGGCCACGTGCCCGACCACCATGCCCCAGGTGCCGCCCGAGAAGCGGCCGTCGGTGATCAGCGCCACCGACTCGCCCAGCCCCGCGCCGATGATGGCCGAGGTCGGCGCGAGCATCTCGGGCATGCCGGGTGCGCCCTTCGGGCCGAGGTAGCGCAGCACCAGCACGTCGCCCGCCTTGATCTGGTCGCCCATGATCGCGGCGAGCGCCGACTTCTCGTCGTCGAACACCCGGGCCGGGCCGGTCAGCACCGGGTTCTTCAGGCCGGTGATCTTGGCCACCGCGCCCTCGGGCGACAGGTTGCCCTTCAGGATCGCGAGGTGGCCCTGCTCGTAGAGCGCACGGTCGATCGGGAAGATCACCTTCTGGTCGGCGCGCGGCACCGAGGGCACGTTCGCGAGCTCCTCGGCGATCGTGCGGCCGGTGATGGTCATGCAGTCGCCGTGCATCAGGCCGGCGTCGAGCAGCAGCTTCATCACCTGCGGGATGCCGCCGGCGGCGTGCAGGTCGGTCGCCACGTACTGGCCCGAGGGCTTGAGGTCGCAGATCACCGGCACGCGCTTGCGCATGCGCTCGAAGTCGTCGATGGTCCAGTCGATGCCGGCCGAGTGGGCGATCGCGAGGTAGTGCAGCACCGCGTTGGTCGAGCCGCCGGTCGCCATGATCAGCGCGACGGCGTTCTCGATCGACTTGCGCGTCACGATGTCGAGCGGGCGCAGGTTCTTCCTGACCGCCTCGACCAGCACGCGGCCCGACTCGGCGGCCGACTCGAGCTTCTCGGCGTCGGGGTTCGCCATCGTCGAGGAGCCCAGCAGGCTCATGCCGAGCGCCTCGAACGACGAGGACATGGTGTTGGCGGTGTACATGCCGCCGCACGAGCCGGTGCCGGGCACGGAGTTCTTCTCGATGCCCTCGAAGTCTTCCTCGCTCATCCGGCCGCGCGAGAACTCGCCGACGGCCTCGAAGATCGAGACGATGGTCAGGTCCTTGCCCTTCCAGTTGCCGGGCTTGATCGTGCCGCCGTAGACGTAGATCGCCGGGGCGTTGGCCCGCACGATGCCGATCATGCCGCCCGGCATGTTCTTGTCGCACCCACCGAGCACCAGGACGCCGTCCATCCACTGGCCCTGCACGACGGTCTCGACGCAGTCGGCGATGACCTCGCGCGAGATCAGCGAGTACTTCATGCCCTCGGTGCCCATCGACATGCCGTCGGAGATGGTCGGCGTGCCGAAGATTTGCGGGTTGCCGCCGGCCGCCTTGATCGCCGCGACCGCCGCGTCGGCGAGGGGCTGCAGGCCCGAGTTGCAGGGCGTGATCGTCGAATGCCCGTTGGCGATGCCGATCATCGGATTCGCGAAGTCGGACTTCTGGTAGCCCATCGCGTAGTACATCGAGCGGTTGGGCGCGCGGGCGACGCCCTCGGTGATGTTGCTGGAGCGGCGGTTCGCGGTCATCGCGGGTCTCCGGTTCGGTGGGTCTGGGCGCCTCTCGGGCGCGGCGGAACCGGATGGTACGTCGACCCGTCCCCAAGGTAAAATATTCGGAAGAGGCTTCTCTGATATGAAAAGAGTATCGCTGCCCCAGCTTCCTCCCGACCTCCAGGGCATCGACCTGCGCGCGCTGGCCTATTTCCGCGTCGTCGTCGCCGATGGCCACTTCGGGCGGGCCGCGCAGCGGCTGTCGATGTCGCAGCCGCCGCTGTCGGTCTCGGTGCGAGGGCTCGAGGCCCGGCTCGGGGTGACGCTGCTCGAGCGCCGCCGCGACGGCGTCGCGCCCACCGCGGCGGGTGAGGCGCTGGCACGCGAGCTCGACGCGTTCTTCCCGCGCTTCACGGACATGCTCGGACGGGTGCGCGCGACCGCCCGCGGCGAGGTCGGTGCGCTGCGGATCGGATTCGTGACCCCGGCCGAGTACAGCTTCCTGCCGGCGGGCGTGCGCGAGTTCCGGTTGCGCCATCCGGGCATCGGGCTGGTCCTCAGCGAGATGACCAGCGACGCCCAGTTCGATGCGCTGCGCGATGGCGAGCTCGACGCGGGCTTCGCGATGCCTCCGGTGCCGCACCGCGGCCTGGCGTGGCGGCAGGTGCTGCGCGAGCCGCTGCTGCTGGCGCTGCCGGCCGCCCACCCGGGCGCGCGGGCTACGCCCGGGCGCCCGCTGCGGCTGGCGAGCGTCGCCGACCTGCCGCTGCTGCTGTTCCCGCGGGAGAAGGCGCCGGCGCTGCACGACGAGATCCTGGGGCTGTTCGCGCGGGCCGGCCTGACGCCGGCGATCGGCCAGGAGGCGATCCAGATGCAGACTATCGTCAGCCTGGTGGCCGCCGGCCTGGGGATGGCGGTGGTCCCCGCCAGCCTGCGCAACCTGCAGCGCAAGGGCGTGGTGTACCGCGAGCCGGCCGGCCGACCGGCCCGGATCGAGGTCGGCCTGTCCTGGCGTTCGGACGACGCTTCGCCCGCGCTGGCGCGCTTCGTCGCCCATTGGGCCGATCCGGGCTGACCCCGTGCTCAGGGCTGTCCGGCGGTGGCTCGCAGGCGGCAGGCGGCCGTCGACAGACCGCCCCTGGCAGGCCGCCCCTGGCAGGCCGCCCCTGGCAGGCCGCCCCCGGCAGGCCGCCCCCGGCAGGCCGGGTGCCCCCCCCCCGGAAAACCCGGAGAACTGGGCCGAATGCCCACATGTCGTCGTTCGAGAAGGTTCCCAATGCGTTACGGTCGTGCCACAGTCGCTGCGCCAGCTTGACCGTTTCGCATCGTTGCAGTCTGCGTATCCCCCTCCGCTCCCGGTTCCAGCCCGCTCCGTGCTCCCGCCGATCCCGTCCGATGAAGCCGAACGCCTCGCCGTGCTGCGGGGGCTGGGCATTCTGGACACGCCTCCGGACCCGGCGCTCGACGAGCTGACCCGACTCGCCGCCGACGTCCTCGGCACGCCGATCGCGCTGGTCAGCCTGGTCGACGAAGACCGGCAGTGGTTCAAGTCCCGGGTCGGCCTCGCCGCGACCCAGACCCCTCGCTGCGACGCGTTCTGCGCGCATGCGATCGCCCAGGAGGGGCTGTTCGTCGTCGCGGACGCCTGGGCCGACCCGCGGTTCGCGAGCAACCCTCTGGTCAGGGGCGATCCGTTCATCCGCTTCTACGCCGGCGTGCCGATGCGCGTGGAGGGCCGCTCGGTCGGGACGCTCTGCGTGATCGACCGGCAGGCGCGCACGCTGTCGGACCGGGAGCGCTCGGCGCTCGAGCGGATCGCCGGCCTGGTCGCCGCGCAGCTGCTGCGGCACCGGGACGCGGCCACCGTCGGGCTCGCCCGCGCCCGCCTCGCCGACTTCCTGGTCTCCTCCGGAGACTGGCTGTGGGAGACCGCGGGGCTGCGGGTCACCTGGGTCTCCGACAACATCACCCGGGTTCTCGGTGTGACGCCCGCCGCCTATCAGGGCCACCTGGTGATCGAGGGGCTGCTCGACGACACCGAGGTGCGCGAGCGCAATGCCTCGGCGCTGGCCGCGATCCGGGCCCACGGGCCGTTCCGCGACCTGTACGTCAGGCGCGCCGCGGCCGACGGCCCGCGCGTGGTCGTCAAGAGCGGCGTGCCGGTGCTCGATGCCGGCGGCCGTTTCGTCGGCTACCGCGGCGTGTCGCGCGACGTCACCGCCGCGCATGCGTCGAGCCGGATGGCCGCGCTCGCCGATCGCCGCCTGGCCGAGGCGATCGAGGCGATCGAGGAGCCCTTCGTGATGACCGATCCAGCCGGCGGGATCGTGCTGACCAACGCCCGCTGGCGCGAGCTCAACCGGACCGAAGGCGTGCAGCTGCCGCAGACCTGGCGGGATCTGGTGCTGCAGCACCTCGAGATCGGCCTGATCGAGACCGCGCGCGGCCGCGAGGCCGAGTGGCTGGCAGAGCGGACCACGCTGCGCGGTCAGCGCCCGGGGCCGATCGAGGTGCGGCGGGGCGGGCGCGACTTTCTGCTGCGCGACGTGGTGCTGTCGGACGGCAGCTGCGTGACGGCGGGCCAGGACGTGACCGCGATCCGCGCCGAGCACCGCGCCGCCCTCGACAGCGCGAGGCGCCTGACGCTCGCGCTGTCTGCGGCAGGGCTCACCATCTGGGAGGCCGATCTCGATTCGGGGTCGGTGTGCAGTGTCGGCGAGATGCAGCCTGGCGAGCCCGGCCGGGTGGCCCCGGGCGGCCTGGACGCCTGGCTGCTGCGGGTGGCGGATGCGGACCGCGAGCGGCTCCGGGACGGCTTGCGGGCGGTCTGGGACGGGCGTCTGGACGTGCTGCACGACGAGTTCAGCGTGCTGATCGCCGGCACCACGCATCGCATCGCGCTCGCGGTCGCGCAGGAGGCCGCCACGCTCGATCGGCCGCGGCGGCTGGTCGCGGTGCGCCGCGACGTCACCGAGATCCGGCGGGCCGAGGAGGCGGCGCGGCTCAAGACCGCGGCCGACCTCGCGAACCGCGCGAAGTCCGAGTTCCTGTCGCGGGTGGGCCATGAGCTGCGAACGCCGCTCAACGCGATCCGCGGCCTCGCGCAGGTCATGCAGCGCGAGGCGGGCCAGAGCGTGTCCTCGCGTCAGAGCATGATCGGTCACGTGGTCACCGCGAGCGAGCACCTCGCGGCGCTGCTCGATGATCTGCTCGACATGTCGCAGGTCGAGACCGGCCGCCTGACGATCCGCAGGGAGCCTGTCCCGGTCGCGGCCACCGTACGCGACTGCCTCCGGATGATCGCCCCGCAGGCGGCGGGGCACGGCATCGCGCTCGAGTGCGGGCGCATCCCCGAGGGGCTGCGGGTGATGGCGGATCAGACCCGGCTGCGGCAGATCCTGCTGAACCTTGCGTCCAACGCGGTCAAGTACAACCGGCCGCAGGGTCGGGTGCGGCTGGACGCCGAAGACGACCCCGGCGACGGCTTCGCGCAGATCGCCGTGGTCGACACCGGACTCGGGCTGACCCGCGACGAGATCTCGCGCGTCTTCCGACCCTTCGAGCGGCTGTCCCGTCCGGGCGCGGACCAGACCGAGGGGCTGGGGCTGGGGCTGTCGATCGCGCAAGGCCTGGCCCAGGCGATGGGCGGCTCGATCGTGGTCGACAGCGATCCCGGGCGCGGCACCCGCTTCGTCGTGCACCTGCCGGCGGCGCCGGTGCTCGCAGCGGAAGGCGCGGCGCGCCTGCCCGTGGCCGAGCCGCCGACCGCGCCGCCGGACGCGCCGCCGCGGCGGGTGATGTATGTCGAGGACAACCGGCTCAACGGCCTGCTGATGACGCAGATCGCACGCCAGGTGGTCGGCGTGGACATGCAGGTCGTCGAGAGCGGCGAGGAGGCGCTCGAGACGATCGGGGCGTTCGACCCCGACCTGCTGCTGCTGGACCACGACCTGCCGGGCATCGACGGGCTGGAGGTGCAGCGCCGCCTGAAGCAGGATCCGCGCTGGGCGGGCCTCAGGATCGTGCTGGTGTCCGCCGACGCCAACGCCGAGAGCATCGCGCGTGCGCGTGCGCTCGGCTTCGACGACTACTGGGTCAAGCCGCTCGACGTGGCGCGGGTGATCGATGCGCTGGGTGGATCGCCCGGCGTGCTGCGCGAAGACCAGCCGGCCGGCGCCTGAGGGGCGTCGCCACCGGAGGGCCTCGGGGCGCCACCAGTCGTGTGACAATGCCTCCGATCCGTGCCCCTGCACCGGGCACGCCCGGCCCGCCCCACCGTCGATGCTGATCCATCCCGAATTCGATCCGGTCGCGCTGCAGCTCGGCCCGCTGGCCATCCGCTGGTACGGGCTCATGTACCTGCTGGCCTTCGCGGCGTTCTACCTGCTCGGTCGCTGGCGCGTGACCCGCACCCACCACGGTCCGGCGACCGGGCTCAAGCCCTCGGATGTCGAGGACCTGCTGTTCCACGGCGTGCTCGGCGTGGTGCTCGGCGGGCGCCTGGGCTACGTGCTGTTCTACAAGCCCGCGTACTACCTGCAGCATCCGCTCGAGGTGTTCGCGGTCTGGCAGGGCGGCATGGCCTTCCACGGCGGCCTGGTGGGCGTGCTGGTCGCGTGCGCCTGGTTCGCCCGCCGCCGCGGCCTGCCGTTCCTCGTGCTGATGGATTTTGTCGCGCCGCTGGTGCCGATCGGCCTGGCCACCGGGCGGCTGGGCAACTTCATCAACGGCGAGCTCTGGGGCCGGGCGACCGACCTGCCCTGGGCGATGGTGTTTCCTCAATCCGGCTCTGCGGTGCCGCGCCACCCGTCGCAGCTCTACCAGTTCGCCGGCGAGGGCCTGCTGCTGTTCGCCCTGGTCTGGTGGTTCTCGTCGAGGCCGCGGCCGGTCGGGCGCGTGTCGGGGCTCTTCCTGCTCGGCTACGGCACGCTGCGCTTCCTCGCCGAGTTCGCGCGCGAGCCGGACGCCTTCCTCGGGCTGCTCGCCGGCGGTCTGTCGATGGGCCAGCTGCTGTCGCTGCCGATGGTCGCCGGCGGGCTGTGGCTGCTGCTGCGGCCAGCGCCGCCGCCGCACGTGGCCCCGCCCCCCGCCACCTCCGCCACTCCGACGAGTCCGACACGATGACCGAAGCGCTCGACCCCCTCGACTTTTCCGGCCGCCGGGTGCTGGTCGTCGGCGGTTCGTCCGGCATCGGCAACGGCATCGCGCGCGCCTTCTCGGCGCGCGGCGCACGGGTCGGCGTCTGGGGCACCCGGGCGTCGGCCGCCGACTATGCCGAGGAGCCCGGCTCGGATCTCTCCGGGCTCGACTACACCCGCGTCGACGTCGCCGACGATGCGGCGGTCGCGCGGGCCGCCGGGCTCGTGACCGAGCTCGATGTCCTGGTGCTCTCCCAGGGCATCGTCCAGTACCGGCGCGGCGAGTACGCGATGCCCGGCTTCCGGACCGTGCTCGACGTGAATCTGACGAGCGTGATGGCCTGCTGCACGGCCTTCCACGACCGGCTCGTGGCGTCGCGCGGCAGTGTGATCGTCGTCAGCTCGACCGCGGCCTTCCACGCCACCCGTGGCAATCCGGCCTACGCCGCCTCGAAGGCCGGTGCCGTGGGGCTCGTCCGCACGCTGGGCGACGCCTGGGCTGCGGACGGCGTGCGCGTCAATGGCATCGCGCCCGGCTTCGTCGCGACCAAGATGACCGAGGTCACCACGAAGGACCCGAAGCGGCTGGCGGGCGCGCTGCAGCGCATCCCGCTCGGCCGGCTCGGCACGCCGCAGGACATGGCGGGCGTCGCCCTGTTCCTCGCGTCCCCGCTGTCGGCCTACGTGGTCGGGCAGACCCTGCCGGTCGACGGCGGGCTCATCCTCGCCTGATCGGGCGCCGCGAGGGCGCCCGAGCCCGAGCACAAGACCAAGCACTTTCCTGGAACGAGGCGACGATGCTCGACGTGATCCGGAACCTGAGACGCGACGGCGCGGAGCGCGACGACGTCTGGCGCATCGCCCAGGCCTGCAAGCAGCTGCTGAGCGAGCGCGGCGAATCGAACAGCCGCGCGCTCGCCGCGGGGGTCATCGAGCGCTGGCGCCGGCTCGACGCCGACGGCGTGCACCGCTTCTTCAAGGCGCTCGCCGCCGATTTCGATCCGGATCCGGGCGAGGTGCTCAGGCTCGCCGAGAACTACGCGGTGACCCGCTCGCCGGACAATCTCGTGAAGCTCGCGCGCGCTGCCGAGCCGCCGCGGCAGGAGCTGCTGCGCCGGCTCAACCGGGCCGAGGGCGGCACGGCGAGCATCGTGCAGATGCGCTCGCGCCTGCTCGACCGGTTGCGGCAGGATCGGTCGCTCAAGGCGGTCGACGCCGATTTCCAGCATCTGCTGTCGTCGTGGTTCAACCCCGGCTTCCTCAAGCTCGTGCAGGTCGACTGGAGCTCGCCCGCGGCGCTGCTCGAGCGGATCATCCACCACGAGGCCGTCCACGAGATCGACGGCTGGAACGACCTGCGCAGGCGGCTCGAGCCCGATCGCCGCTGCTTCGCGTTCTTCCATCCCGTGCTGCCCGAGGAGCCGCTGATCTTCGTCGAGATCGCGCTGCTCCCCGCCATGCCCGGTGCGATCGCGCCGCTGCTCGACCGCAGCGTGGCCGCCGCGCCCGATCCCGGTACCTTCAAGGTGGCGGTGTTCTACTCGATCTCCAACTGTCAGCCCGGGCTGCGCGGCATCAACCTCGGCAACTTCCTGATCAAGCAGGTCGCCGAGCGGCTGCAGGCCGAGTTCCCGAAGCTGCGCACGTTCTGCACGCTGTCGCCGATCCCGGGCTTCGCCGGCTGGCTGACCCGCGTCGACGCCGAGTCGCTGGGTGCGCCGAGGATGCGCGCGGCGAACCGGCGCGCGCTGCAGGAGGCGCTCGCCGGGCTGCGCTCGCGCCACGGGGCCGACCTGTCCGGCCTGCTGCCGCAGCCGGGCACGGCGGCACCGCTCGCGCCCGCGGACGATGTCGCCGATCGGTCGGCGCTCTCGGCGCTCTGTGCCCACTACCTCGTTCACCGGACCGCGACCGACGCGCCCGAAGCCGATCCGGTCGGCCGCTTCCACCTCAACAACGGCGCTCGGCTGCAGCGCATCAACCCGGCCGGCGACCTGTCCCGCAAGGGGCTCAAGCAGTCGTTCGGCATGATGGTGAACTACCTGTACGATCTCGACGAGATCGAGATCAACCA
>JAPLQE010000017.1 GCA_026399835.1 Burkholderiales bacterium
GCCGTAGCCGCCGGCGCGCGAGATCGCCGCGGCGACCTCGAGGCCATGCGAGAACCCGAAGATCGGCAGGTCGATGCCGAGCCGCTCGCAGACGGGCGTGCGCCAGGCGCGCGGGGCGGGGCGGGCGTCGCCCCGCAGCGCAGGCCGCGGGCCGGTCCGGGCGTCGGTCGCGTTCGTCACCGCGGCGGCTCCGGGTCGGCCATCCGCGCATCGAACGCATCGAGGTCCAGGCACGGATGGTGGCTGCCCGCGCCCGCGCGCAGCACGTGGCGTCCGATCAGCGTCTTGTGGATCTCGCTCGCGCCCTCGCCGATCTGGTTGAGCTTGGCGTCGCGCATGAAGCGTTCCAGCGGGAACTCCTTCAGGTAGCCGTTGCCGCCGAAGAGCTGCAGGCAGTCGGTGGTGACCTGCATGCCGAGGTCGGTCGCATGCAGCTTGGCCATCGACGCATGGACCGACACCTCGGAGTCGCCGCGGTCGTAGCGATCGGCGACCGAGCGCAGCAGGCAGCGCGAGGCCTCGAGCCGGGTCGCCATCTCGGCCAGCATCCACTGCACGCCCTGGTGTTCGCCCAGCCGCGCACCGAACGTGCGGCGCCGTCCGCACCACTGCGCGGCCATCTCGAGCGCACCGCCCGCGCGTCCGATCGCGATCGCCGCATGCCCGATCCGCGCCCGCACCAGCGTGTCCTGCGCGAGCGCCATGCCGCCGCCCTCGGTGCCGAGCAGCCGCTCGCGCGGCACGCGCACCCCGCGCAGGAACACCTCGGCGACCGGCACGCCGGCCCAGCCGAGCTTGGCCTGCATCGCGCCGACCGCGAGGCCCGGCGCGTCGCGCGGCACGAGGAAGGCCGACAGGCCGCGGGCGCCCGGCGTGCCGTCGACGCGGCCTACGACCACGAACCAGTCGGCGACCGTGGCACGCGTGATGTAGCGCTTGACGCCGTCGAGCACCCAGCCGTCGCCGTCGCGGCGGGCGGTCGTCGCCAGGCCCGCGACGTCGGAGCCGGCGAGCCGCTCGGTCAGCGCGAACGCCGACTGCGACGCGCCGCGCACGAGCCTCGGCACGATCTCGGCGGCGAGCGCCGGGGTCGCGCCCGCGACGATCGGGCGGCCGGCGAGGTCGGTGCCGGTGACCATCGAGGCGGCCGCGCTGCACACGCGCGCGAGCGCCTCGACGATCTGCACGCGCACCCGCATCGGCGCTTCGGTGCCGCCGTGCGCGACGGGGAAGCCGGTGGCGACGATCCCCGAGGCGCACAGGTCGCGGAAGGTGTCCCAGGCGAAGGTGTCCTGCTCGGCGACCGCATTGGCACGCGCCCCGATCGGGCCGTCGGCGATCGCGCGCGCGAGCGCGACGGTCTCGGCCTCGCGGGCCGGCGTCCAGGCCGCGCCGCTCATGCGCCGTCCCGCAGCAGGTGCTTGGCGATGTTGAGCTGGTGGATCTGGCTCGTGCCCTCGTAGAGCCTGAACAGGCGCACGTCGCGGTACAGCCGCACGATCGGATGGTCCTCGATGTAGCCGGCCCCGCCGAGGATCTGGACCGCGCGGTCGGCCACGCGGCCGCAGGTCTCGGAGGCGAGCAGCTTGCACATCGACACGTCCATCGTCACGTCGCCGCCGTCGTCGCGCTTGCGCGCGGTCTCCAGCACCAGCGCGCGCGCCGCGGCGATCTCGGTGGCGCTGTCGGCGAGCATCGCCTGGACGAGCTGGAACTCGCCGATCGGCTGGCCGAACTGCCGGCGCGTGCGGGCGTGCGCGATCGCCTCGTCGAGCAGGCGGATCGCCGGGCCCACGCACAGTGCGGCGAGGTTGATGCGCTGCTTGTTGAGCGCGCGCATCGCCGAGCGGAAGCCCTCGCCGGGTCGGCCGCCGAGCACCGCGTCGTCGGGCACCCAGACGCCGTCGAGGAACACCTCGCCGACCGGCGAGCCGTGCTGGCCGAGCTTGCGGTAGGCGGGTCCGGTCGACAGGCCCGGCGTGCCGCGCGGCATCAGGAACGCGGTGATGCCCGAGGCGCCGCGCGGGGTGTCGTCGGTGCGTGCGAACACGGTGAACAGGTCGGCGATCGGCGCGTTGGTGATGTAGCACTTCGCGCCGTCGATGCGCCAGCCGCTGCGCCCGCCGTCGCCGAGCGCGGGCACCGCGCGGGTGCGCAGCGCGGTGGCGTCCGAGCCGGCCTCGGGTTCGGTCAGCGCGAAGCAGCCGGTGAGCTCGCCGCGCGCCAGCCGCGGCAACCACTGCGCCTTCTGCTCGGGCAGGCCGTCCGAGATCAGCGCCTCGGAGGCGATGCCGGTGTTGCCGCCGAAGCGGGCGCGGAACACCGGGGCGGCCTGCGAGACCTCGATGTTGACGCGGGCCAGCTCCTCGGTGGTGAGGCCGGCGCCGCCGTAGGCCTCGGGGATGCTGTGGCCGAAGAGGCCGAGCGCGCGCATGCGCTCGACCATCGGCTCGGGGATCGCGTCCTCGCGGTCGATGGACGCCTCGAGCGGAAGGCATTCCTCGCGCACGAAGGCGCGGAGCTCGGCGATCAGCGCGTCGAGCCGCGCGGTGTCTCGGATCACGGTCTGGCACTCCTGTCGGGCGGGGCTTCGGCGCGGCACGCCGATTCGATGCGGTGCGCGGTCTCGATCATCGCGGGGGCGACCTCGTCGAGCAGCCGCCGCGCGTCGGCGGCGCGGCGCGTCCCGGCGGGCACGGCGAGCGTGCAGTTGAGGGCGACGGTCTCTGCATGCAGCGACTGGCGCAGCGGCATCGCGACCGCATGCACGCCGGGCCGCCACTGGCCGGTGCTGTGGGTCCAGCCGCGGCGCCGGAACGCGTCGCGCTCGCCGTCGATGAGCGCGCGCTCGTCACGGAAGCGTTGCGGGTCGTCGACCTTGAGCCGGTTCAGGATCGCGGCCTGCTCGGGGGCCGGACGGGCCAGCACCAGCGCCCGGCCGAGCGCGGTGCTGAGCAGCGGCAGCGGGCTGCCGATGTCCGGCTGGAAGGGGTTCCCGCGGTCGGCCCGGCAGCTGTCGAGGTAGACGGCGCACAGCCGGTCGCGGGTGCCGAGGTTCACCGTGCAGCCGGTCTCGCGGGCGAGCTGCTCGAGCCAGGGGCGGGCGATCTGTCGCACCGGCATGCCGGCCAGCATCGGATAGCCCAGCGCCAGGACGCCCGCGCCCAGCGCCACGCGCTGGTCGGCGCCGCGCGACAGGTAGCCCAGCAGCGTCAGCGTGTGGGTCAGGCGCGAGACGGTGGCCTTGGGCAGCCCGGTGCGGTCGCAGAGCTCGCGGTTCGACAGCGCGCGGTCCGACGGGCCGAAGGCCCGCAGCACCTCCAGCCCGCGGGCGAGCGCGATCGCGAACTGGCGATCGCCGCCGGTGTCGGCGATGCGGGCCAGCCCCGGCAGCGGCGGGCGTATGGATGCGGCCGTGCGCACTCGGTCTCCTGGTGTCGTCTCCCCGGGGCATGGTCAGGCCGGGCGGCGTGCACGGTCAACCGCCCGACGAGGGTTGCGGCACGGGCGTTCCGCTCTGCGGAACGATGCGCGACGCGCCGGGGGCGTGCGTGCGATAAGCGAGCGAGCAGTGATCCGCGATCCCGCAGCCCTGCGTCGCCACCGACCCCGCCCGCCCATGACCGCACCGTCCGCCGCCCTCCTCGAGGGCGTCCGCATCCTCGACATGGCCACCGTGCTGGCGGCGCCCTTCGCCGCGACGCTGTGCGCCGATCTCGGCGCCGAGGTCACCAAGCTCGAGCTGCCCGACGGCGCCGACCCGCTCAGGCGGCTCGCGCCGGTGCAGGACGGGCACGCGCTGTGGTGGAAGGTCGCCAACCGCGGCAAGCGCGGCATCACGCTCGACGTGCGCAAGCCCGCGGGCCGAGCGCTGTTCCTGCGGCTGCTGCCCGACGTCGACGTGCTGGTCGAGAACTTCCGGCCCGGCACGCTCGACCGCTGGGGTCTGGACATCGCGACGCTGCGCACGGTGAACCCCGGGCTGGTGGTGCTCAGGCTGTCGGGCTTCGGCCAGACCGGACCGCTCGCCGACCAGCCGGGCTTCGCGCGGGTGTTCGAGGCGATGAGCGGCTTCGCGCACCTGGCGGGCGACCCGGCGGGCGCGCCCCAGCACATGA
This sequence comes from Burkholderiales bacterium, assembly GCA_026399835.1. Classification (GTDB taxonomy): domain Bacteria; phylum Pseudomonadota; class Gammaproteobacteria; order Burkholderiales; family Burkholderiaceae_E; genus UBA4615. Next base: position 4,119 of record JAPLQE010000017.1, read on the forward strand.
ACTACCCGGTGGGCGACGTGGTGGCCGGCGTCTTCGGCGCGTTCTCGATCGCCGCGGCGATCGCCCGCCGCCGCGCCCATCCCGACGAGCCGCCGGCCGAGATCGACCTGTCGGCCACCGAGGCGCTGGTGCGCGTGCTCGACGCACTGCCCGTCGAGCTCGAGCGCACCGGCCAGGCCCGCGGCCGCTCGGGCAACCGCGCGACCTACACCGCACCGTCGAACATGTACCGCACGTCCGACGGCGTCTGGATGTCGCTGGTGGCCTCGTCCGACGCGATCTTCGTGCGGCTGTGCCGCGCGATGGACCAGCCCGGCATGGCCGCCGATCCGCGCTTCTCGCGGATGCTCGAGCGGGTCGCCAACGTCGACGCGCTGGATGCGTCGATCGCCGCGTGGTTCGCGCGCACCAGCGCCGCCGCCGCGCTCGCCGCCTGCGGCCGCGAGGGCGTGCCGCTCGCGCGGGTGGCCGACGTCGCCGCCGTCACCCGCGACGAGCACCTGCTGGCGCGCGGCGCGTTCGTGCGCCTGCCCGACCCGCAGCTCGGCAGCCTGCCCGCGCCCTGCGCGGTGCCGCGCCTGATGGGGGCCGAGCCGCTGCCGGTGCCGCGCACCGGACCGCTGCCGGGCGAGCACAACGACGCGGTGTGGGGCGCGCTCGGGCTGGAGCCGGCCGAGCTCGATGCGCTCCGTCACGATGGCGTGATCTGACGCGCCGGCACGCGACCGGCCGCCCCGATGCGCGACGGCGCAGCAACCGGTCGTCACGACCGTGACGAATTCCTCGAACCGCAAGAACGAAGACTGGAGACCACGATGACCGAGACCTACCGCGCCTGGCGCGTCGAGCGCGAGGGCGAGCCCGGATTCGGCGCGCTGCGCGAACTGCCGCTGGCGCCGCTCCGGCTGGCCGGCGGCGTGCTGGTGCAGGGCGCCTTCGCCGGCGTCAACTTCAAGGACGCGCTGTCGGCCGCAGGTCGCGGCAAGATCGTCCGGACCTTCCCGTGCACGCTCGGCATCGAGATGGTCGGTACCGTCGAGGCCTCCGACGATCCGGCCTTCGCGCCGGGCGACGCGGTGATCGTCCACGGCTTCGGGCTCGCCGCCGAGCGTGACGGCGGATTCGCCGAGTTCCTGCAGGCGCCGGCCGACCGTGTGGTGAAGCTGCCCGACGGGCTGTCGCCGATCGAGGCGGCGACCATCGGCGTCGCCGGCTACACCGCGGCGCTCGCGATCGACGCGATGCAGGTCAACGGCTGGACGCCGCAGGCCGGGCCGGTCGCGGTCAATGGCGCGACCGGCGGCGTCGCCTCGCTGGGCATCGACATGCTCGCGGGCCTGGGCGCCGAGGTGCATGCGCTGACCCGCCAGCCCGACGACGGCTGGCTGCGGTCGCTGGGTGCGGCCGCGGTCGCCGCACCGCTGGCGGTCGGCGAGCGCCCGCTCGAGCGGGCGGCGTGGAGCGGCGCGCTGGACTCGCTCGGCGGCCCCGCGCTCGACGCGCTGCTGCGCACGATGTTGCCCGACGGCGTGGTCGCGGCCTTCGGCAACGCGAGCGGCAACGGGCTGCCGACCTCGGTGCTGCCCTTCATCCTGCGCGGGGTGCGGCTGATCGGCATCAACGCCAACAGCCCGCTGCCGCTGCGCCGGCGCATCTGGCCCCGGCTGGGCGCCGACCTGCGGCCGCGGCACGCCGCCCTCGTCGGGCAGACGCTGCCGATGGCCGAGCTCCCGCGCGCCTTCGAGGCGCTGCTCGAGGGTCGCGGGCGAGGGCGCTTCGTGGTGGACCTGAGGGCCTGAGGACCTGGGGATCTGAGGGCCGGGCCGCTTCTCAGGCCGCGGCGCGCTGCTCCGGCGCGGCCATTCCCAGCCGCGCCCGCGCCGCGTCGTACTCGCGCGTGAGCTGGGCGACGAACTCGCCTGCGGTCTGCACGTCCTTGACCGCGCCGATGCCCTGGCCGCAGCCCCAGATGTCGCGCCAGGCCTTGCTCTTGGTGCTGCCGCCCGAGCCGAACTGCATCTTGCTCGGATCGCTCTCGGGCAGGTTGTCCGGGTCCAGGCCCGCGGCCACGATCGACGGGCGCAGGTAGTTGCCGTGCACGCCGGTGAACAGGTTCGTGTAGACGATGTCCTGCGCCGTGCCGTCGACGATCGCCTGCTTGTAGGCCTCGGTCGCGTTGGCCTCCTTCGTCGCGATGAAGGCCGAGCCGATGTAGCCGAAGTCGGCCCCCATCGCCTGCGCTGCGAGCACCGCGCCGCCGGTGGCGATCGAGCCCGACAGCGCGATCGGGCCGTCGAACCATTCGCGGGTCTCCTGGACCAGCGCGAACGGCGACTGCACGCCGGCGTGGCCGCCCGCGCCGGTGGCCACCAGGATCAGGCCGTCGGCGCCCTTCTCGATCGCCTTGTGCGCGAACTTCTGGTCGATCACGTCGTGCAGCACCATGCCGCCGTACGAGTGGATCGCGTCGAAGACGTCGGTGCGCGCGCCGAGCGAGGTGATGATCAGCGGCACCTTCCACTTCACGCACATCGCCACGTCGTGCTCGAGCCGGTCGTTCGACTTGTGGACGATCTGGTTCACCGCGAACGGCGCGGACGGGCGCTCCGGATGCAGGCGGTCGTATTCGGCCAGCTCGGTGGTGATCCGCTCGAGCCACTGGTCGAGCACCTCTGCCGGCCGCGCGTTGAGCGCGGGGAACGAGCCGACGATGCCGGCCTTGCACTGGGCGATCACCAGGTCCGGATTGGAAATGATGAACAGCGGCGAGCCGATCACCGGGATCCGGAGCCGTCGTTTGAGTTCCTGCAGCGTCATCCTCGTTCCTCAGCCGTTTTCGGGGCGGAGCAAGGATACACGGCGGCGGAGCCGCTCCCCGGGCGCGGTAGACTTCCGCGGAACCCGGACACGAGGAGACGAGCGATGAAGGCGGTGCTATGCAAGGAGTGGGGGCCGGCCGAGCGGCTGGTGGTCGAGGACATCTCGGCGCGCGACCCCGGCCCGGGCGAGGTCCGCGTGCGCGTGCGCGCGGCGGGCGTGAACTTCCCCGACGTGCTGATCATCCAGAAGAAGTACCAGGTGCAGCCGGCGCTGCCCTTCTCGCCCGGCTCCGAGGCCGCGGGCGAAGTGATCGCGGTGGGCGCGGGCGTCACGCACGTGAAGGCGGGCGACGCGGTGATGGCCTATGCGGGCGTGGGCTGCTTCGCCGAGGAGGTGATCGCGCCCGCCGACAAGGTGATGCCGATCCCGGCCGGCATGTCCTTCGAGACGGCTGCCGCGTTCACGCTGACCTACGGCACCTCCTGGCACGCGATCCGTGACCGCGCGGCGCTGCAGCCCGGCGAGACGATGCTGGTGCTGGGCGCGGCCGGCGGCGTGGGGCTGTCGGCGATCGAGATCGGCAAGGCGATCGGTGCGCGGGTGATCGCCGCCGCCTCGACCGCGGAGAAGCTCGCGGTCTGCCGCGAGCACGGCGCCGACGCGACCATCAACTACGAGACCGAGGACCTGCGCGAGGCGGTCAAGCGCGAGACCGGCGGCAAGGGCCCGGACGTGATCTACGATCCGGTCGGCGGTCGCTTCGCGGAGCCCGCGTTCCGCTCGATCGGCTGGCGCGGCCGCTACCTGGTGATCGGCTTCGCGGCCGGCCAGATCCCGTCGCTGCCGCTGAACCTGGCGCTGCTCAAGGGCGCCTCGATCGTCGGCGTGTTCTGGGGCGACTTCACGCGGCGCGAGCCCGAGAAGAACGCCGAGGGCATGAAGGAGATGTTCGGCTGGCTGCAGTCGGGCAAGCTGCGCCCGCACGTGTCGGGTCGCTACACGCTCGAGCAGACCGTGCAGGCGCTCAACGACATGTCGGCGCGCAAGGTGACCGGCAAGATCCTCATCGTCCCCTGAGGACCGGTCCGGGGCCGCAGCTGCGGCCCGCCGCCCCGGACACCGATCAGACGACGTCGTCGATCGAGGCGATGCCGCGCTCGCGCATCGCGGCGCGCATCTTGGCCAATGCGCTGGCCTCGAGCTGGCTGGCACGCTGCGGCGTGACGCCGAGGCGCTTCGCGATCTCGACCAGGGTGAGGCCGGCCGACGCGTCGTCGCTGCCGAGGCCGAATCGGAGTTCAAGAACCTTGCGCTCGTTGGTGGTCAGCATGGTGTCCCGGGTCGGCGGATTGGAGAGGGTCGGAGGGCTCATGTCCATGAGATGAGGGTGAGACCTCGATGGCTCAAGAGGTGAGCCACCATGGTCGGGTTCGTCGGTGCGGACATGGCCGAGGTGCGTCAGGTCCGGCCGTTGATCAGCGCCTCGACGCGCGCCAGCTTGCGGCAGCGCTCGAGGTCCCAGCGGACCGGCTGCTGCCCGGTCCTGGCGAGCACGCCGATCAGCTCGCGGACGTGCTTCGAGGTGCCGGCCAGCTGCTGCAGCGCGCGCCGCTCGCCCTCGTCGAGCGCGACGGACAGCTCGACCATCCGGCGCCCGCGCAGGGCCATCCACAGCGCCGCGCCGCCGATCGCCAGCACCGCAGCGGGCGAGGCGGTGCCGCCGAGCAGCATCAGGGCGGTCAGCACCGCGAAGCCGGACTCGACCAGCCCCTGGCGGCGGAGCACGGCGGTTCGGGAGACGGGTTCTTCGGACACGGTGTCCCTCGGTCGGAGTCGGGTCGACTCTCCTGACATGGGGGCGAATCGGCGCCCCCTCAAGGGTGGATACGGGGCCGCTGCGGCCCGTCCCCGTCAGGCTCAGCCCTTCGGGTAGGGACGTCCCGCCGGCGGAACGGTCCAGAAGTAGACCGTCCTCGATCCGTTCTCCACGGTACGCACAGGCTTCCAGTCGCCCATCGCGAAGTCGTGCGACACGATGCGGGTGCCGGGCCTGAGCTGGAGCAGCTTCGGACGCAGCTTCACGTTGAGCGCGGGCAGCAGGTAGAGGGTGATCACCGTGGCGGGCGACAGGTCCATCGCGAACAGGTCGCCCTGCACGAAACGCACGCGGTCGGTGACCCCGGCCGCCCGGGCGTTGGCGTTGGCCTCGCCGATGCGCTGCGGATCGATGTCGACGCCCAGGCCGCGCGTGCCCCAGCGCTTCGCGGCGGTGATCGGTATCCGCCCGTCGCCCGAGCCGAGGTCGTACAGCACGTCCTCCGGTCCGACCGACGCGATCGCGAGCATCTCGTCGACGACCTCCTGCGGCGTCGGCACGTACACGACGTCGGGGCGGCGCGCCGGCTCGCCGTCCGAGGCGGGGCTCGAGGGGAGCGAGGGGAGCGAGGGGGCGGGCTGGCCGAGCACCCGGCCGGGCAGGGCGCCGGCGGCCAGGAGCGCGCCGCCGGCGGTCAGGCAGTCTCTGCGTCGGGTCATGGGCGAGCCTCCTCTGCGGGTCCGGATTCGGTGCGGGGCAAGCATAGCAGCGGCCCCGGAGTGTGCCGTGCCGTCGGTGCGCGTAGGACGGCCGGCCGAGTGGCGGCGGGTTGAACCGGATCACGGCACGATGCTAGCCTCGATCGCTTCCGGCTCCGGCCGCATCGACACGAGAGGCAGCCTGATGAACACGACCTTCGCGCGAACGGTATGTGCCCCCCTTGCGCTGGCCACGCTCGCGATCTCGATCTCGATCCCGGCGCCGGCATCGGCCCGGGTCGTCGGGACCGAGGAGGTGCTGCGCACCGAAGCACCCGCACCCGGCGTGCCGATCGATCGCGACACGCTGCGCGCCCTGCTCGATCGCGACGACGTGCGCAGCCGCCTCGAGACGCTGGGCGTCGATCCGCGCGCCGCCCGCGAGCGGGTCGATGCGCTGACCGACGCCGAGGTGGAGCGCCTCGCCGGACAGGTCGAGCGCCTGCCCGCCGGCGGCTCGAGCGTGATCGGCGTGCTCTTCGCGGTCTTCATCATCCTGCTGATCACCGACATCCTCGGCCTGACGAAGATCTTCCCGTTCACGCGCTCGGTCCGTTGAGTCCGCGCCGCGCGCCGGTGCCGGACGCGGGTATCGCGCCGGCCCGCGGCCCGAGGCGGAGCGCGGCGGATGCGGCTCTGTCGGCTCTGTCGGCCCTCTCGGCGCTCACGACCCTCACGGCGCTCGCGGCCTGCGCGGCGCTGTCGGCCTGCACCACGGGCGGCTCGCCCCGCGCGCCGGATGTGGCGTCCAGGCCAGCCTCGGCGTCCGAGCAGGGCGCCGGGACGATCACCGCAGCGCTGCCCGATCCGCTGCGGCTCGCCGGCGTGCCCTTCGTCGCGCAACCCGACTGGCAGTGCGGGCCTGCGTCGCTCGCGATGGCGATGGCGGCCGCGGGCCGCGAGGTCGGTGTCGAGTCGCTCGCGGCCAGCGCGTTCGTGCCCGGCCTGCGCGGCGCGCTGCAGGCCGAGATGCTCGCCGCGACGCGCCGCCAGGGGCTGCTCGCGACCGAGCTCGCGCCGTCCCTCGATGCGCTGCGCACCGAGCTCGCCGCGGGTCGCCCGGTGATCGTGCTGCAGAACCTCGGGCTCGAGGCCTTGCCGCGCTGGCACTACGCGGTGCTGATCGGCGTGGACCTGGCGCGCGGCGAGGTCGTGCTGCACTCGGGCGAGGTCGCCTCGGACACGATGCGGCTGTCCACCTTCGATCGGACCTGGGCGCGCGGCGGTCGCTGGGCGATGGCGGTGACGCCGCCCGACCGGCTCCCGGCCTCGGCCGACGAGGCCCGCGCCGCGCGCGCGCTCGCCGGCCTGGAGCGGGTGGACGCGCCGGCGGCGGCGCCCGGCTGGGATGCGCTCGTCGCACGCTGGCCGGCGGGCCGCATCAGCCGCTTCGCCCGCGGCAATGCGCGCCTTGCGCGCGGCGACGCGGCCGGCGCCGCCGGCGACTACCGCGCGGCCCTCGCGGCCGATCCGGCCTTCGCCGACGCCTGGAACAACCTCGCGCGCGCCCTCGCCGCGCAGGGCGACATCGGCGGGGCCCGCGCGGCCGCCGACCGCGCGGTCGCGCTCGGCGGGGTGCGCGCCGACGCCTACCGCGACACGCGCGCCGCGCTCGGGGACTGAGCGTGCATCCGGAGGCCGCCACGCTGTGGCGCGGTCCGCGCTGGGCGCTGGCGATGCTGCTGGCCGCGCTCGGCACGGTCGGCCCGTTCTCGATCGACACCTACCTGCCGGCCTTCGCCGGCATCGCCGCCGACGTGGGCGCCACACCCGTGCAGATGCAGCAGACGCTGTCGGCCGATCTGTTCGGGTTCGCCTTCATGAACCTCTTCCACGGCGCGCTGGCGGACAGCTTCGGGCGGCGGCCGGTGGTGCTGGTGGGCACCGGCGTGTTCGCGCTCGCCTCGGTCGGCTGCGCGCTGTCCACGCACGCCGGCTGGCATGCGATCTTCTGGTTCCTGGCTGTGGTGGGCATCGCGCTCTGGTTCGCGACCTGGCGCTGGCTGCCCGAGTCGCTGCATCCCTCGCAGGCGCAGCCCTTCCGGGCCCGCGACCTGATGCGCGGCTACCTGCAGCTCGGCTCGACATCGAGCCGCGCGTGCAGCTGCATCGGGGCTTCCGGATCATGGTGGCCGCGGCCGGGCTGAACAACGGGCTGGTGGCCGGCGTGATCGCGCCGCTGGTGATGCATTCGGCGCTCGGGCTGGCGGCGGCCTCGATCGGGCTGATGTCGATCGGCCTGATCGCCTGGCGGGTCGTGCGCGTGCGCTGGCCCGAGACCGGCACGGTGCCCGCGGCGGTGTCCGAGCCGTCGGCCGATCCGCCGCCTTAGCGGCCCTCGCCGCGTCGGCACGGGACGCTATGATGCGTGCGACCCCGCCCCGACGAGCCGTTCCGCGTTCCCGCGCCGATGAAGCTGTTCCTGCTCAAGCGCTTCGCGACCCTGGTGGCCACGCTGCTCGGCGCGTCGCTCGTGGTCTTCCTCGTCCTCGAGATCCTGCCCGGCGACGCCGCGCAGATGATGATGGGTCCGGATGCCGCGCCCGAGGCCGTCGCCGCGCTGCGCGCGAAGCTCGGGCTCGACCGCGCGCCGTTCGAGCGCTACCTGGCCTGGCTGGGCGGCATGCTGACCGGCGAGCTCGGCCTGAGCCATGCGTACGGCTCGCCGGTCGCCGGCCTGATCGTCGAGCGGCTCGCGCTCTCCGTGCCGCTCGCGCTGATGGCGATGTCGATCACCGTCGTGCTCGCGCTGTCGGCGGGCGTCTACGCGGCGTCGCGTCACCATCGGGCGGGCGACGTCGGCGTGATGGGCCTGACCCAGGTCGGCATCGCGATCCCCAACTTCTGGTTCGCCATCCTGCTGATCCTGCTGTTCGCGGTGCACCTGCGCTGGTTCGCCGCCGGCGGCTTCCCCGGCTGGGCCGCGGGTGCGGGGCCGGCACTCAAGGCGTTGGTGCTGCCGGCGGTGTCGCTCGCGGTCGTGCAGTCGGCGATCCTCGCGCGGATCACCCGCTCGGCGGTGCTCGACGTGCTGCGCGAGGACTTCGTGCGCACCGCGCGGGCCAAGGGCCTGTCGCGCCGCGCGGCGCTCTGGGGCCACGTGCTGCGCAATGCGCTGATCCCGGTGGTCACGGTGATGGGCCTGCAGTTCGCGACGCTGCTGGCCGGCACCATCGTCATCGAGAGCGTGTTCTACCTGCCGGGGCTCGGACGGCTGATCTTCCAGTCGATCTCCAACCGCGACCTGATCGTGGTGCGCAACTGCGTGATGCTGCTGGCGGCGATGGTGGTGGTCGTCAACTTCGTCGTCGACCTGCTGTACGCGGTGATCGACCCGCGCCTCGCGCCCTCGGACGCATGAGCGCCCCCGCGATCGCGGTCCCGGGCGGCGCGTCCGCCTTCGCGCGCCGTGCGCTGCGCCACCCGAGCTTCGTGACCGGTGCGCTGCTGTCGGCGCTGGTGGTGGCCGCCGCGCTGCTCTCGCTCGTGTGGACGCCCTGGCCGCCCGGCGACATCGACGTGATGCGCACGCTGCAGCCGCCCTCGGCCGAGCACTGGCTGGGCACCGATGCCTTCGGCCGCGACGTCGCCTCGCTGCTGCTCGCGGGCGCCCGCAACTCGCTGCTCGTGGGCACGGTCGCGGTCGCGGTCGGGCTGGTGCTGGGCACCGCGCTCGGCCTGCTCGCCTCGGCCCGGCGCGGCTGGGTCGAGGAGGCGATCATGCGGTTCACCGACTTCACCTTCGCGTTTCCGGCGCTGCTGTCGGCGATCATGATGACTGCGGTGTTCGGCCCGGGCATCGTGGTCTCGATCGTCGCGATCGGCCTCTTCTACGTGCCGGTGTTCGCGCGGATCACGCGCGGCTCGGCCAACGCGGTGTGGTCGCGCGAGTACGTGCTCGCCGCGCGCGCGGCGGGCAAGGGGCGGCTGCGCATCACGCTCGAGCACGTGCTGCCGAACATCGGCTCGGTGCTGATCGTGCAGGGCACCGTGCACTTCGCGCTCGCCATCCTCGCCGAGGCTGCGCTGTCCTACCTCGGCCTCGGCACGCAGCCGCCGCAACCCTCGTGGGGCCGGATGCTCAACGACGCGCAGGCGCTGCTCTTCCAAGCGCCGCGGCTCGCGGTGTTCCCGGGCATCGCGATCGCGGTCGCGGTGCTCGGGCTGAACCTGCTGGGCGACGGGCTGCGCGACCTGCTCGACCCGCGGCTGGCGAGGCGCCGGTGAACGCGACCGAGCCCCCGCTGCTCGAGGTCCGCGACCTGCGGGTGACGCTGCGCACCGCGCGCGGTGCGGCCGAGGCCGTGCGCGGCGCGGGCTTCATGCTCGCCCGCGGCGAGACGCTCGGGCTGGTCGGCGAATCGGGCTGCGGCAAGTCGATCACCGCGCTCGCGCTGATGGGCCTGCTGCCCGAGGGGGCGACGGCGAGCGGCAGCGTGCGCTTCGGCGGGCGCGAACTGCTCGGGCTGCCGGACGCCGAACTCTGCGGGCTGCGCGGCGACCGCATCGGCATGGTCTTCCAGGAGCCGATGTGCTCGCTCAATCCGCTGCACACCGTCGGCCGTCAGGTCGCCGAGCCGCTGCGCCTGCATCGCGGGCTCGATGCCGCGGCGGCGCGCGCCGAGACGGTCCGGCTGCTCGAGCGCGTCGGGCTGCCGGATGCGCGGCGGCGCGTCGATGCCTACCCGCACCAGCTGTCGGGCGGACAGCGCCAGCGGGTCACCATCGCGATGGCGCTGGCCTGCGGGCCCGACCTGCTGATCGCCGATGAGCCGACCACCGCGCTCGACGTGACCCTCCAGGGCCAGATCCTCGACCTGATCGCCGACCTGGTCGCCGAACGCGGCATGGCGCTGATCCTGATCTCGCACGATCTCGGCGTGATCGCCGAGAACGTCGACCGGATGATGGTGATGTACGGCGGCACCGTGGTCGAGCAGGGGCCGACCGACGCGGTGTTCCGGCACCGGGCCCATCCCTACACCCGGGGTCTGTTCGGCGCGCGGCCGCGGCTGGGCGGCGCCCGCGACCGGCCGCTCGCGACGGTCCCGGGCACGGTGCCGGATCTCGCCGACCTGCCGGCGGGCTGCCCGTTCGCCGGGCGCTGCGCGGGGGCGATCGACGCCTGCCGCGCCGCCCTGCCGGCCGAGGTCGCCGTGGGGCCCGCGCACGGCGCGCGCTGCATCCGCATCGGGGCGCTGCCGTGAGCGTGCCGCTGCTGGCGATCCGCGACCTGGTGCGCCGCTACCGGCTGCCGCGCACGCGGCTCTTCGGTCCGGTGCCCGAGCTGCTCGCGGTCGACGGCGTGAGCCTCGCGATCGATGCCGGACGCAGCCTCGGCGTGGTCGGCGAGTCGGGCTCGGGCAAGTCGACGCTGGCGCGCGCGGCGATGGCGCTCGAGGTGCCGAGCGCCGGCACGGTCGAGCTGATGGGCCAGGACCTCAACGCGCTGGCACCGGATGCGCTGCGGCGCGCGCGCCGCGATTTCCAGATGGTCTTCCAGGACCCCTACGGCTCGCTCGATCCGCGTCAGAGCGTCGAGCGCATCGTCGCCGAGCCGCTGACCGCGATCGGGCGCGTGGCGCCAGGCGAGCGGCGCGAGCGGGTGGGCGAGGCGCTCGAGTCGGTCGGCCTGCGCCCGGGCGACCTGGGCAAGTTCCCGCACGAGTTCTCCGGCGGTCAGCGCCAGCGGATCGCGATCGCACGGGCGCTGATCACGCGGCCCAGGCTGATCGTCGCCGACGAGCCGGTCAGCGCGCTCGACGTGTCGGTGCAGGCCCAGGTGCTGAACCTGCTGCGCGACCTGCAGTCGCGTCTCGGGCTGACCTACCTGCTGATCAGCCACGACCTGGCGGTGGTCGACCATGTCTGCGACCGGGTCGCGGTGATGTACGCCGGACGCATCGTCGAGGAGGGCGACCCGCGCACGCTCTTCGCCGCGGCCGCGCATCCGTACACGCGGGCGCTGCTCGATGCGGTGCCGAGCGCCGATGACCCCGGGCGCCGGCGGCGCCGGCGCATCGTGGCGCAGCAGGCGCGGGCGGGGCAGGCGGGGCAGTCGTCGCAGGCAGGGGCGGCCGGGCAGGGCGGGCCGCCCGCCCCGGCGGCCGGGCTGCCCGCCGACGCCGTCGCGCCCCGTGCCGGCGGCCCGGGCTGCGCGTTCGCCGCACGCTGCCCGCACGCGCTGCCGCGCTGCCTCTCGGACTCGCCGGTGCTGCGCCCGCTCGGCCCGGACCGGCGCGTCGCCTGTCACCGCGCCGAGGACGTGGTCGGCCTGCCCGCGGCTGTGCAATAGTGCCGGCTCGCCCGCGCGCACGGTGCGGGCCCGCATCGGGAGTGTCGTCATGAAGTCGTTGAAGCTCGTCGCGGCCGCGCTCGCAGGCGCCGTCGCCCTCGTGGCGGCCGGTGCCGCGCCGGCCCAGGTCCGCGGCAAGGACGCGGTGGTGATGGCGATGGCGCTGGAGCCCACCGGCCTGGATCCGACCACCGCGGCCGCCGCCTCGATCGGCGAGATCGTCCACTACAACGTGCTGGAGACGCTGACCCGGATCCGCGAGGACGGCAGCGTCGGCCCGCTGCTCGCCGAGCGCTGGACCGTGTCGCCCGACGCGCGCACCGTCAGCTTCGAGCTCCGAAAGGGCGTGAAGTTCCACAACGGCGAGCCCTTCGACGGCAACACCGTCAAGTTCGCCTTCGAGCGCGCCGCCGCCGCCGACAGCACGAACAAGGACAAGCAGACCTTCGTCGCCATCGAGGCGATCCGCGTGACCGACCCGCACGTGGTCGCGATCCGGCTCAAGGCGCCGAACCCCGACTTCCCGTTCCTGCTCGGGCTGTCGACCGCGGTGATCGTCGAGCCCAAGAGCGCGCCGACCAATGCCATGACGCCGGTGGGCACCGGCCCCTACCGGATCGAGAGCTGGACGAAGGGCTCGTCGCTGACGCTGGCGAAATGGCCCGAGTACCGCGACGCCTCGAAGGTGCGGATGAGCCGCGTGACCTGGCGCTTCATCAGCGACCCGGCCGCGCAGATGGCGGCGATGATGGCCGGCGACGTCGATGCGATGCCGCGGATCACCGGCAAGGCGGTCGACGTCTTCAAGGCCGACCCGCGCTTCAAGGTAATGGTCGGCGGTTCGCGCGCCAAGACCATCCTCGCGATCAACAACAAGAAGAAGCCGCTCGACGATGCCCGCGTGCGGCGCGCGATCGCGATGGCCATCGACCGCAAGGCGGTGATCATCGGCGCCGCCGACGGCTTCGGCGCGCCGATCGGCAGCCACTACGTGCCGGGCGCGTTCGGCTTCGTCGACACCACCGGCGTCAATCCCTTCGACCCGGCCAAGGCCCGCGCGCTGCTCGCCGAGGCGGGCGTGAAGACGCCGATCGAGCTGAGCCTGAAGCTGCCGCCGCCGCCGTACGCGCGCCAGGGCGGCGAGGTGATCGCCGCGCAGCTCGCCAAGGTGGGCATCGTCGCGAAGATCCAGAACATCGAGTGGGCGCAGTGGATGTCCGGCGTCTACACCAACCGCGACTACGACCTGACGATCATCTCGCACGTCGAGCCGCTCGACCTCGGCAACTACGCGAAGGACAACTACTACTGGAACTACGAGTCGCCCAAGTTCCGCGCGCTGTACGCGAAGATCAGCGGCACCGGCGACGACGCCGAGCGCGCCAGGCTGCTCGCCGAGGCCCAGCGGCTGATCGCGCTCGAGTCGCCGAACGCCTTCCTGTACCAGCCGCAGTGGGTGTCGGTGGCGAGCGCGAAGCTGCGCGGGCTGTGGAAGGACGTTCCGATCTTCGCGAACGACCTCGCCGCGCTGTACTGGGAGTGATCGACGCCCTCGGCAACCCGCTGACGCTCGGCGACCCGTCGAGCCTCGCGGGCGTCGACGCGTTCGTCGAGGGCTTCATCGCCTGCGAGGCGCGGGTGCTCGATGTGCTCGGCGCAGCGGCGCACGACGACGCGCCGATCGTCCAGGCCTACGCCGCGGCGCTGCACCTGTTCGCCGAGACGCCGGACGCGCCGGCGAACGCTCGGGTCCACCTCGCGCGCGCCGATGCCTCGGGGGTGACCGCGTCCGAGCGCGAGCGCCGGTTCCTCGAAGCGGTCCGCGCCTGGGCCGACGGCGACGTCGCCCGTGCGATCGCGCTGCACGAGGCGCAGGCCGCCGGGCATCCTCGCGACCTGGTCTCGGTCAAGCTCGGCCAGTACCACTGCTTCAACCTCGGCGACGCGCCCCGGATGCTGCGGCTGGCGCTCGCCGCGGCACCGGCCGCCGCCGACGTGGCGCCGATGCACGGCATGCTCGCGTTCGGCTTCGAGCAGTGTCACCTGCTGCGCCGGGCCGAGGCGGCGGCGCGGCGCGCGGTCGCGATGCGCCGGCGCGAGCCGTGGGCGCACCATGCGCTCGCGCACGTGATGCTGACCGAGGGCCGCTTCGACGAGGGCGAGACGTTCCTGCGCAGCGTCGCCGACACCTGGACGGGCCTGAACTCGTTCATGGTGACGCACAACTGGTGGCACCTCGCGCTGTTCCTGATCGAGGACGAGCGGCTCGACGAGGCGCTCGTGCTGCACGATGCGCGGGTCTGGGGCGTGAGCCCGGACTACAGCCAGGACCAGGTCAACGCGGTGTCGCTGCTCGCCCGCATCGAGCTGGCCGGCGGCGACGTGGGCGGGCGCTGGCAGACGCTCGCGCCCCGGCTCGCGCCGCGCGTGCACGATCACGTGCAGCCCTTCCTCGACATGCACTACCTGTACGGCCTGGCCCGCGCCGGCCGGCCGGAGGCCGACACGCTGCTCGCCTCGATCGAGGCGCACGCCGCGCAGGTCCCCGAGGCGGGCCGCGAGGCCTGGCTGCGGGTGGCCGTGCCGGCCTGCCGCGGGCTGCTCGCGCATGCGCGGGGCGACGCCGACGCAGCGGTGCGCGGGCTGGGCGAGGCACTGCCGCGGCTGGTCGAGATCGGCGGCAGCCATGCGCAGCGCGACCTGTTCGAGCAGATCCGCATCGACGCGCTGATGGCGAGCGGGCGCTGGACGGCGGCGCAGCACCTGCTGCAGCCTGCGGCGAACGCGCAGCCGGCCTCGCGCCGGATCGCCTCGCGGCTGCGGCGGACCTACCGGGCGCTGGGACTGGCGGGCGCGATCGGCGCCTGAAGCCGCTCGGCGATGTCGGCGCCGGGCGCGGGCGCCTGCGGCGCCGGCAGGTCCGCGAGGTGCGCATCGTCTGCCCAGGCGATCACCTGCAGCGCATCGCCTTCGATGCGGATCCGGTTGATGCCGGCGTTCGGGGTGGGACAGTCGCGCGGCCCCGACAGCGGCAGCCCGTACGCGGTGCGCCAGACCATGTCGAGCACCCCGCCGTGGGTGACCACCGCGACGCGCCGGCCCCGATGCCGCGCGGCGAGCGCCCGGATCGCGCCGATGACGCGCTCGTGGAAGCGCGAGGCGCTCTCGCCGCCGGGCACCGCGAACCCGGCCGTGTGGCGCTGCCACGCGGCGAAGGCCTCGGGGTGGCGTGCGATGCACTCGTCGAAGCTCAGGCCCTCGAACGCGCCGAAATGCTGCTCGCGCAGCGCGGCCTCGAGGATCGGGTCGAGGGCGAGCCGCCGCGACGCCGGCTCGGCGGTCTGCCGGGTGCGCAGCAGGTCGCTGCAGGCGATCAGCTCGAGCCCTTCACCAGCCAGCCGGCCCGCGAGGCGCTCGGCCTGGGCGAGGCCGGTGGCGTTCAGCGGCACGTCGATCTGCCCCTGGAAGAACGGGCCGCGGTTGAGCTCGGTCTGGCCGTGTCGGATGAGGATCAGTTCGGTCATCGTCGGTGTCGGGCGTGCGCGAGACCCATTATCCCGCGCGCCGCGTCCGCCGCACCGCCGCTCGCACCCGCGCGCCGGCCCCCCGGCCCGCGGGCGAGGCCCGCGGCCGGCTGCTGGTACCCTTGCGGCCTCGAGACCCGGGCTGCGCGCCCGCCATGGAGTCCCTCCCGATGATGATCCGACGACCCCTCACCGTCGCCGCCTGCCTCGCCGTCGCGCTCGCCGCGGCGCCCGCGTTCGCCCAGTCCAAGAAGGAGCTGGTCAACAAGCTGCTGATCCTGCAGCAGCCCGGCATCGAGGCGATGGCCAAGAGCATGGCCGAGCAGCCCGCGATCCAGCTGACCATGGCCGCGCGCCAGGCCTTCGGCGCCGTGCCGCAGGACAAGCGCGAGTCGGTCGCCAAGGCGATCGACGCCGACCTGAAGAAGTACACCGACGAGGCCGTCCCGCTGCTGCGCGACCGCGCGATCAAGCTGTCGCCCTCGGTGATCGGCACCGAGCTCGAGAACAACTTCAACGAAGCCGAACTCAAGCAGCTCATCGAGTGGATGGAGTCGCCGGTCACCAAGCGCTTCAACTCGCTCGCTCCGGGCATGCAGCGCACCCTCGGCGAGAAGCTGGTCGCCGAGACCCGCGGTCAGATCGAGCCGAAGCTCAAGACCCTAGAGAACGCGATGGCGCGTCAGCTCGGCCTGCCGCCCGTGCCCGAGGGCGGCGCGGGTCCGTCGGGCGGCGCGCCGATGCCCGGCGTGCGCGGCGGCGACTCGAAGAAGTGAACGACACACCCGGCGCGCCTGCGCCGGGTGCGTCCGGGCGGCCGGGCCTGCGCCCCGCCGCCCGGCGTGATCAGCCCGCGTCGCCGGTGCGCCCGGTGGCCTGAGCGACCGCGATCGCGGTCGCGTTCAGCACCCGCCGCATCGTCGCGGCCGGCGTCAGGATGTGCACCGGACGCGCCGCGCCGAGCAGGATCGGGCCGACGGTGATGCCCTTGCCGCCGGTGACCTTCAGCACGTTCAGCAGGATGTTCGCGGCGTCCAGGTTCGGCATCACCAGCAGGTTCGCCGAGCCGGTGATCGAGGACTCCGGCAGGAACTCGCGACGCACCTCCTCGGACAGCGCCGCGTCGCCGTTCATCTCGCCGTCGCACTCGACCTCGGGCTGCTTCGCGCGGAACAGCGCCGCCGCCGCCCGCAGGCGGCGTGCGCTCGGGCGCTCGCTGCTGCCGAACATCGAATGCGAGGCGAACGCGACCTTGGGCGTCACCGCGAAGGCGCGAATCTGCTCGACCGCCATCCGCGCGATCTCGGCGAGCTGCTCGGCGTCGGGCTCGTCGTTGACCAGCGTGTCGCTGAGGAACAGCGTGTGCTCGGGCAGCATCAGCGCGTTCATGGTCGCGAAGCAGCCCGCCCCGGGCGCCAGGCCGATCACGTCGCGCACGCGCGAGAGATGCTCGTCGAAGCGCCCGACCAGGCCGCAGACCATCGCGTCGGCGTCGCCGCGGCGGACCATCATCGCGGCGAGCGTGCTCGCCGAGCGCCGGATCGTCGCCTTGGCCAGCTCGGGCGTGACGCCGCGCCGGCCCATCAGCTGCCGGTAGTCCGACCAGTAGTCGCGAAAGCGTGCGTAGCACTCGGGTGCCTTGATGTCCTCGAGGTTGATGCCGCCGAGCGTCGGCTCGAGCGCGGCGATGATCTCCACCAGCTTGTCCGGGTCGCGCTCGATCTCGAGGCAGGCGTAGGCGACGCCCGGCGAGTAGGCGAGCGACAGGTCGCGCTGGTTCGACAGCGGCTTGGTGGGCGTGATCGAGATCTTGCCGCGGGTCGGAGCGCGGTGGTAGTCGAGTGCGGCGTCCCGGAGCGCCTGCTCGGCGGGCGACAGGCTGGTGGGATCGGTGGGCATGGCGTCTCCGTGTCTTCGCTGGGCCGGCCATCGTTGCGGTGCCGGAAGGGTCGGTCCCCGCGGCCGGACGCGGACGATCGCGCCGCGCGGCGGCGGCGGTCGCATTCCCGAGCGGGCGGCGGTAGCATGGCGCGCCGCCGGTCCGACGGGCACGGTGCCGCATGACACGACACGACGGAGACACATTGCCATGATCCACGTACTCGCCTTCATCACCTGCCAGCCCGGCAAGCGCGACGAGGTGCTCGCAGCCTTCCGCGCGAACATGCCCGCGGTGCACGCCGAGGACGGCTGCATCGAGTACCAGCCGGTGGTCGATGCAGCGGGCTTCGGCGGCTTCCAGGCACTGGTGGGCGCGGACGGCTTCGTCGTGATCGAGAAATGGCGCGACGCCGCCGCGCTCAAGGCGCATGCGGCAGCACCGCACATGGCTGCCTACGGGGCGCGCACGAAGCCGCTGGTCGCCGAGCGGCGCATCCATGTGATGGCCTCGCCCGCCTGAGGCGGGCAGGCTGCGCTCAGCGCGGCGCGGCGGGCGCCGGCGAGGTCTCTTCGTCGGGCTCGCCCGTGTCGCCAGGTTCGACCGGGGCGGCGCGCGGCGCCGGCGCGGTGCTGCGGCCCGGCGAGCGCGCGGACAGCGGCGTCTCGACCCAGCGGTGGAAGAGGGCGCCCGCGACGGTGCTGCCGATCCAAGCCAGCACGAGACCCGCGGCCGCCGGCAGCGGCGCGTCGGGGAACCAGCGCGCCGCGGCCGCCTCCATCAGCATGCACACCGGGTAGTGCACGAGGAACACCGAGTAGGAGATCCGACCGAGCCACTCGATCGGCGGCCAGGCGAGCCGGCGTGCGCCCAGGCCGCGCGGCATCGCCCACGCGAGCAGCATCGCGGTCGCGAGCGCCACCGCGATGCGGGGCCTGAAGTCGAGCGCCAGTGCTGCCACGCCGAGCACGACGATCGCGGCGAGCGCGGCGAGCGCCGCGCGCCCGCCCCGGGTCGGACCGGCCCAGCCGGCGAGCGCGCCGAGCGCGTAGGACCCGAAGAAATAGAGGCCCCAGGCGTCCCACTGGGCGTCGCGGTTGAATCCCAGCAGCGAGGCCGCTCCGAGCGCGATCACCAGCAGTGGGCCGGCACCTGGCACCGGGCTGCGGTGCGCGACCCAGAGCAGCACTGTCAGCAGCGCGTAGAGCTGCAGGTCGATCGCGACGTACCAGATGCCGGCCGACAGCGCGCTCTGCCCGAGGATGTCCTGCAGCATCGCGGCGTTCGCCAGCAGCTGGAACAGGGTCGGCGCGTCGGGCACCGTGTCGTGATCGGTCAGCGCGCGGCCGAGCGCCGCGGCGGTCACCGCGATCGCGAGGGCCGCGAGGTACGGCCCGGCCAGCCGGACCCAGCGGCGGCGGACCAGCGTGACCGGGTCGAGGGCCTTCGGCACGCCGCCCGGGGCGAGCCCGCGGACCGCGAGGAAGCCCGCGACGACCAGGAACACCTGCACCGCCAGGCGGCCGTGCTCCGACAGCGCGTCGACGAGCGGGCCGGCCCACGGGCGCACGGCGTCGGACATCGGGCCGTAGAAGGCGAGGTGGTGCAGCACGATCAGCTGCGAGGCCAGGGCCTTCAGCGCATCGATCAGGGGCAGGCGGGCGGGCACGGGTTCGGGGGCGGGATCGGGACCGGGGAGCAGGTCACGGACGGACGGTCGATGGCGGCCGACAGGCGTCCAGGGGCGCGAAGTCTAGCCCGGCATGACCGCGCCGGCCAGTGAGGAATGCCGCGCCGGCCGCAGGCGACGCTGCCTTCGGCCTGGGTCAGTCGATCGCCGCCGAGTGTCTCGCAGCCGGGACCGAAAGCGGTCGCCGCAGCAGCAGCACCAGCGGCATCGCCGCGATGCAGACCCACATCATCAGGCGGAAGTCCTGCAGGAACGCGATCGTCGTGGCCTGCCGGGTCACCTCGGCGTCGATGGCGGCGAGCCCCTCGGGCGTGTCGATCCGCCAGGCGCCGGACTCGATCGCCAGCCGCAGCGGCAGGCTCGATTCGTCGATGTGCTCGGCGAGCGCCGCATGGTTCGCGCGGATGTTGTGCGACAGCGCCGAGACCACCACCGAGATGCCGACGCTGCTGCCGATGTTGCGCACGAGGCTGAACATCGCGGCGCCCTCGTTGCGGTCGCGCGGGGCGAGCGAGGCGAACGCGACCGTGGTCAGCGGCGGGAACACGAAGCCGATGCCCAGGCCCTGGACGATGCCGGTGATCGCGATCAGCCGCGGCGTGACGTCGGTGTCGAAGCCGGTCATCGCGTGAAGCGAGGCCGCGCACAGGCCGAGGCCCAGCAGGATGAGCAGCCTGGGGTCGACGCGGTCGCCGATCCGGCCGACCGCGATCATCGCCAGCGCGGTGCCGATCCCACGGGGCGCCAGCAGCAGTCCGGTGTCGAACACCGGATAGCCCATCAGACCCTGCAGGAACGGTGGCAGCAGCGTCGTGGTGGCCAGCAGCACGACGCCGAGCGCGAACGCGGTCGCGAGGCCGGCGGCGAAGTTGCGGTCCACGAACAGCCGCGGCTGCACGAAGGGCGCGGGGTGCGTGAGGATGTGGGCGACGAACAGGTACAGCCCGAGCGCGGCGAGCACGGCCTCGAGCACGATCTCGCGGCTGTCGAACCAGTCGAGCGACTCGCCGCGGTCGAGCATCAGCTGCAGCGCCGCCAGCCCGATCGCGAGGAACGCGAAGCCCGCGAGGTCGAAGCGCCGCGCGCGGTCGACCGGCGTCTCCGGCAGCCAGGCGAGCAGCCCGAGCGTGGTGAAGATGCCGATCGGCAGGTTGATGAAGAAGACCCAGCGCCAGTTCTGGTACTCGGTCAGCCAGCCGCCGAGCGTGGGGCCCAGGATCGGGCCGAGCATCACGCCCACCCCCCAGACCGCCATCGCCGCGGTCTGCTTCTCGCGCGGCCAGGTGTCGAGCAGCACCGCCTGCGCGAGCGGCACGAGGAACGCACCGAAGGCACCCTGCAGCACGCGGAACAGCACGATCTGCTCGAGCGTGCCGGCGGCGCCGCAGAGCATCGACGCAAGCGTGAACCCGACCACCGACGCGATGAACAGCCGCCGTCGGCCGAAGCGCTCGGCGAGGAAGCCGGTCAGCGGCATGCAGATCGCGGTCGCGACGATGTACGAGGTGAGCACCCACGAGATCTGCTCCTGGGTGGCGCCCAGCGCGCCCTGCATCCGCGGCAGCGCGACGTTGGCGATGGTCGCGTCGAGCGTCTGGATGACCGTCGCGAGCGTGACCGCGGCGGTGATCGCGCGCCTGCGCGCCGGCGTGAGCGCGGCGGAGCTGGAGCCTGGCATCGGGCCCTCGGTCGCTCAGGCCATCAGGGCAGCAGGTCGCCGATCGAGCGCCGCCGGCCGGTGTCGACCACCACGCGCGCGCTCAGTCCGGCGCGCAGGGTCGGCGCATCCGCCCGGGGTTCGATCCGGATGCGCACCGGCACGCGCTGCGCGACCTTGATCCAGTTGCCGGTGGCGTTCTGCGGCGGGATGAGCGCGAACTCCGCGCCGGTCGCCGGCGCGAGGCTGTCGACCGTGCCACGCCATTCGACGCCGGGGTAGGTGTCGATGCGGATCGTCGCGGCCTGCCCGCTGCGCACCCAGCCGAGCTCGTTCTCGGTGAAGTTCGCCTCGACCCAGACCGTGCCGTCGGCGACCAGCGCGAGCGCGGTCGCGCCGGCGGCGACGTACTGGCCCGGCTTGGGCGGACGGCTGACCGTGCCGGACACCGGGGCGCGCACCTCGACGCGCGACAGGTCGAGCCGGGCCTGCATCAGCTCGGCCTGCGCGGCGAGCACCAGCGGATGCCGGTCGATCGGCACGTCGGGCCCGCCGCCCAGGGTCTCGGCGATGCGGCCGAGCTCGCGTTCGACCGCGACCACCTGCTGGCCGGCGAGCTCGGTGGCCTGGCGCGCCTCGTCGAGCCGCGAGGCCGAGATGAAGTTGCGTGCGGCGAGGTCGGCCTGGCGCGCCTCGTCGCGGCGGGCGAAGGCCTGCCGGGTGCGCGCGAGCGCGATCTCGGCCTGCTTGGCGCGGTAGCCGGCGCGCAGCGCGGCGACGTCGGTGCGGGCCTGCGCGACGCGGGCCTCGGCGCGCGCGAGCGCCACGCGCAGCGGCGCCTCGTCGAGCCGGAAGAGCGGCGCGCCCGCGGCCACGACCTCGTTCTCGCGCACGAGCACCGTACGGATCGTGCCGGCGATCTCGGCGCTGACCGGGATCTTGTCGGCCTTCACGTAGGCGTTGTCGGTGTCGGCCACGCCGCCGCCCTGCAGCCACCAGGCCAGGCCCGCTGCGGCGACCGCGAGCGGCACGACGACGAGCAGCACCAGGCGAAGCAGCCGGCGAAGCAGCCGGCGCAGCAGGCCAGGAGGACGCTTCGACGCCCCCTGCGCCGGCGGCGGCGCTGCCGGCGCAGGCGCGGTCGTCACGGCCTCGGTCTGCCCGCCGGCCAGCCCTGCGGGCGCGTCGCCACCGTCTGCGTGTCGCATCCTCAGACCTCCCGCACCGGCTGGCGCGCGCCCGCGCGGCGCGGGGCGGACAGCGCGTCGCGCATCCGGTGCAGTCCGGCCACGGTCTGCGCCGCGTCCTTCGCGCCGAGGCCGGCCAGCGCCTCGTCGCGGATCGCGTCGCCGATGGCGCGGATCTCGGCCACCCGCGGCGCGGCCGCAGGGGTCAGGAACAGCCGGTAGGCGCGGCGGTCGGCCGGGTCGGCGCGGCGCTCGACGAGCCCCGCCTCGGCGAGCTGGTCGACGAGGCGCGCCAGCGTGATCGGCTGGATCTCGAGCTGCTCGGCCAGGTCGACCTGGCGCAGGCCCTGCTCGCGCGCCAGCCAGACGAGCGCACGGGCCTGCGCGTAGGTGAGCGAGGAGCCTTCGAGGCGTGCCTGGAAGGCCCGTCGCATGAGCCGGGCGACGTCGGCGACGAGGAAGCCGACGGTGTCGGTTGAATCGGGCATCGGCGCAGGGGGGCGTTCAATTGATATGCGTTACTTATCATATGTGCTGCACGCATTCTCGGGAAGCCCGACCGTTCCGGTGCCCTGGCGCAGCGCGACCCGCCGGATCGCCGCCCGCACGGGGCTCCCGCCGCCCGCGCGACTCGGGCATCATGGCTTTCCCCCCAGACCGCCCGCACCGACGGGCCGCCCCCAGGATGGAGACCCCCCAGGCCGATGCCTTCCGCGACGATGCCCGGCGATCCGACGGTGTCGGGCGACCTGGCGAGCGCCTGCCGTCCGAGCTGCTCGCCCCGCTGACCGCGCTCGATGACGCCCGCTCGCTGCGCGCGATGCTGCCGACCCTCGTGGCGCTCGTCGCCGTGCCCGCGGTCGCGGCTGCGGTGTGGACCCCCTGGGTCGTGGTCCCGGCGATCCTGGCGATCGCGGCACTGCAGCACGCGATGTTCGTGCTGGTCCACGAGGCCGCCCACTACCGGCTGCTGTCGGACCGGCGCGCCAACGACGCGGTCGGCCGCGCGCTCGGCGCGCTCGCGGGCATCTCGATGTGCACCTACCGCATCGTGCACCGGCTCCACCACAACCACCTGTACGGCGACGTCGACCCGGACATCGCGCTGCACGGCGGCTATCCGCGCGGCCGTGCCTACCTGCTGCGCAAGCTCGCGACCGACCTCACCGGCCGCACCGCCTGGAAGACCTACCGCTATTTCTTCGGCGCGCCGGCGGCCAACGCCGAGACCGCGACCGCGCAGCGGCCCCTCGACGACACGCCGGCCTCGCTGCGGGCCGACGCCACGCGCGACCGCCGGACCGTGATCGCGGTGCAGCTCGCGCTGCCGGTCGCGGCACTGGCGCTCGGCGGCCCCGCGGGCCTGGCGAAGTACGCGCTGCTCTGGCTGCTGCCCGCGCTCACCGTGCTGCAGGCGCTGCTGCGCCTGCGCGCGATCGCCGAGCACGGCGCCCCGGCCGGCTACGAGTCGGCGCTGGTCGCCGCGCGCACCAACCTCGCCGGGCCGCTGGCGCGCGTGGTGCTGTTCCCGCACCACGTCGGCTACCACATCGAGCACCACCTGTATCCCGCGGTGCCGCATTACCGTCTGCCCGAGCTTCACGCTCTGCTGCGCGCGCGCGGCATGCTCGACGGGGCGGAGGTCAGGCGCCTGCCCGAGACCTGGGCGCGCGTCTATGCCGAGCGCACGTCCGCGCCGGGCTGAATGGCCTTCCGACCCCTGCCAGACATATCATTGTCACAAGCGCTGCCCAGACTGCGCCGCTTCATCCCGACGCTGCCCACCGGAGACACCATGACATTCAGGTCCCTCATCGCGGCCGCGGCCTTCGCCGCCGCCGCCACCCCCGCCTACGCCCAGGTCGAGATCCAGTGGTGGCATGCCATGGGCGGTGCCCTCGGCGAATGGGTCAACGGGCTGGCCAAAGACTTCAACGACAGCCAGAAGGCCTACAAGGTCGTGCCGACCTTCAAGGGCACCTACGACGAGGCGCTCACCGGCGCCGTCGCCGCCTACCGCGCGGGCAACGCCCCGCACGTGCTGCAGGTGTTCGAGGTCGGCACCGCCACGATGATGGCCAGCAAGGGCGTGATCGTGCCGGTGGGCAAGGTCATGTCGGACGCCGGCTTCAAGTTCGACCCGAACGCCTACGTGTCGGCGGTCGCGGGCTACTACACCGCGCCGAACGGCCAGATGATGAGCCTGCCGTTCAACAGCTCGACGACGGTGTTCCACTACAACAAGGACGCGTTCAAGGCGGCTGGCCTCGACCCCGAGAACCCGCCCAAGACCTGGCCCGAGGTGGTGCGCGCAGCCGCCACGCTCAAGGCCAGCGGCCACAAGTGCCCGCTGACCTCGAGCTGGATCAGCTGGACGCAGCTCGAGAGCTTCTCGGCCTGGCACAACGTCGAGTTCGCCACCAAGCGCAACGGCTTCAACGGCCTGGACACGCGCCTGGCCTTCAACTCGCCATTGCACCTGCGCCACATCGAGAACCTCGCCAACCTGTCGCAGCAGGGCCTGTTCGTCTACAAGGGCCGTGCCAACACCGCCGACGCCACCTTCGTCTCGGGCGAGTGCGCGATGACGACCGGCTCGTCCGCGCTCTACGGCAACATCAAGCGCAACGCGAAGTTCGCCGCCGGCATCTCGACGCTGCCCTACTACCCGGACGTCCCCGGCACGCCGCAGAACACCGTCATCGGCGGCGCGAGCCTGTGGGTGATGTCGGGCAAGAAGGCCGAGGAGTACAAGGGCGTGGCCGCGTTCTTCGACCACCTGTCGAAGGCCGACGTGCAGGCGAAGAGCCATCAGCAGACCGGCTACCTGCCGACCACGATGGGTGCCTTCGAGCTGACCGAGAAGGCCGGCTTCTACAAGCAGAACCCGGGCACCGACGTGTCGGTCAACCAGATGATCCGCAAGACGACCGACAAGTCGCGCGGCATCCGGCTGGGCAACTTCGTGCAGATCCGCACGATCATCGACGAGGAACTCGAGCAGGTCTGGGCGGGCAAGAAGACGGCGAAGGACGCGCTCGACACCGCGGTCAAGCGCGGCAACGAGCAGCTCGAGCGCTTCGAGAAGGCGAACAAGACCTGACGACCCGGCGGGCGCGCATCGCGCCCGCCCCCCTTCGATCCGCCGGCAGCGCGACGCCGGCGTGCCTGCCGGATCCCTGCGTGGCCACCGAGAAGCGCGTCCGATTCCAGAGCCGCTGGCTGCCCTACGCGCTGATCGCGCCGCAGATGGCGGTCGTGCTGGTGTTCTTCTTCTGGCCCGCCGGGCAGGCGCTCTGGCAGAGCGTGCTGTCCCAGGATGCCTTCGGCACGTCGATCGAGTTCGTCGGGCTCGAGAACTTCCAGCGGCTGTTCGACGATACCACCTACCTCGCGTCCTTCTACACGACCGCGGTGTTCTCGGTGCTGGTCGCGGTCATCGGCCTCGTGCTCGCGCTGCTGCTGGCGGTGATGGCCGACCGGGTGATGCAGGGCTCGTCCCTCTACCGCACCCTGCTGATCTGGCCGTATGCGGTGGCACCGGCGATCGCCGGCGTGCTCTGGCTCTTCATGTTCGCGCCGTCGATCGGGATCGTCAGCCATGCGCTCAACGCGGCCGGCTTCGACTGGAACCATCTGCTCGACGGCCGCGACGCGATGGCGCTGATCGTGATGGCGGCGGTCTGGAAGCAGATCTCCTACAACTTCCTCTTCTTCCTCGCCGGCCTGCAGTCGATCCCCAAGAGCCTGATCGAGGCGGCCGCGATCGACGGCGCGCGGCCGTGGCGGCGCTTCTGGACGATCGTCTTCCCGCTGCTGTCGCCGACCACCTTCTTCCTGCTGGTGATCAACGTCGTCTACGTGTTCATCGACACCTTCGCGATCGTCGACGCGGCCACGCAGGGCGGCCCGGGCAAGGACACCGCGATCCTGGTCTACAAGATCTACTACGACGGCTTCAAGGCGATGGACCTCGGCGGCTCGGCCGCGCAGTCGGTCGTGCTGATGGTGATCCTGATCGCGCTCACCGCGATCCAGTTCCGGTACGTCGAGCGCAAGGTCCAGTACTGATGCCCCCACACTCACTTCGTTCGCTGCCCCCCGAGGGGGCGCGTCAGCGCCTTCGGGCGGCCGGGCGGCGCTGACACATGGTCGAGCGCCGCCCCGGGCTGAACGTGCTCGCCCACCTGATCCTCATCCTCGGCGTGGCCATCGTGGCCTTCCCGCTGTGGATGACCTTCGTCGCGTCGACCCAGACCGCCGAGCAGATCGTGCAGAACCGGCCGATGTCGCTGCTGCCGGGCGACAACCTCGTCGAGACCTACCGGGTCGCGCTGTTCGGCGGGCAGTCGAACTACGGCAGCGCGATCGCACCGGTGCTGCCGATGCTCAAGGTGAGCCTGATCTCCGCGCTGGTGATCGCCGTCGGCAAGATCGCGATCTCGCTGCTGTCGGCCTTCGCCTTCGTGTACTTCCGATTCCCCGGCCGCTCGCTGTGCTTCTGGATGGTGTTCGTCACGCTGATGCTGCCGGTGGAGGTGCGCATCGGGCCGACCTACGAGGTGGTGTCGAACCTCGGCATGCTCAACACCTACGCGGGCCTGACGGTGCCACTGATCGCCTCGGCCACCGCGACCTTCCTCTTCCGGCAGTTCTTCCTGACCGTGCCCGACGAGCTGGTCGAGGCCTCGCGCATCGACGGCGCCGGGCCGATCCGGTTCTTCCGTGACGTGCTGGTGCCGCTGTCGGCCACCAGCATCGCCGCGCTCTTCGTGATCCAGTTCATCTACGGCTGGAACCAGTACCTGTGGCCGCTGCTGGTCACCACCGACGAATCGAGATACCCGATCGTGATGGGCATCAAGCGCATGATCTCGGGCGGCGACGCCGCCACCGAGTGGAACGTCGTGATGGCCACCGCGATGCTCGCGATGATCCCGCCGGCGCTGATCGTCCTCGGCATGCAGAAATGGTTCGTCAAGGGCCTGGTCGACGCGGAGAAATGACGTGAGCGCGCTCTCGATCCGCAAGGTGTTCAAGGAGTACGGTCGCGGCGCCACGGCGAACCGGGTGATCCACGGCGTCGACGCCGAGATCGCCGACGGCGAGTTCATCGTGATCGTCGGGCCCTCGGGCTGCGGCAAGAGCACGCTGCTGCGGATGGTCGCCGGGCTCGAGGAGATCAGCGGCGGCGAGATCGCGATCGGCGGGCGCGTGGTCAACGACGTCGAGCCCTCCGAGCGCGACATCGCGATGGTCTTCCAGAACTACGCGCTCTATCCGCACATGAGCGTGTACGACAACATGGCCTACGGGCTGAAGATCGCGAAGGTCCCGAAGCCCGAGATCGACGCGCGCGTGCGCAAGGCCGCCGGCATCCTCGAGCTGGGTGCGCTGCTGCAGCGTCGTCCGCGCGAGCTCTCGGGCGGCCAGCGCCAGCGCGTGGCGATGGGCCGCGCGATCGTGCGCGAGCCGCAGGTGTTCCTCTTCGACGAGCCGCTGTCGAACCTCGACGCCAAGCTGCGCGCCCAGACCCGCATCGAGATCCGCAAGCTGCATGCCGAGCTCGGTGTGACCTCGCTGTTCGTCACCCACGATCAGGTCGAGGCGATGACGCTCGCGCAGCGGATGATCGTGATGAACAAGGGCGTGGTCGAGCAGATCGGCTCGCCGGAGTCGGTCTATGCGCGGCCCGAGTCGACCTTCGTCGCCGGCTTCATCGGCTCGCCGCCGATGAACCTCGTGAGCGGGCAGGCCGAATGCACGCGCTTCGAGCTGCCCGGCGCGGTGATCGCGCTGCCGACGGGCGCGCCGCGTGCCGGCGAGCTGGTGCTGGGCGTGCGTCCCGAGCACCTGTCGCTCGCGCCGGGCGGCTGGCCGATGCGCGTCGAGCTGGTCGAGATGCTCGGCGCCGAGCGGCTGGTTCACGGCCGGATCGGCGATGCGGCGATCACCGTGAGGATCGAGGGCACGGCGGTGCCGCCGACCGCCGGCCAGACCGTCGGTGTCGCCGCCGCGCCGGCCCAGCTGCACTGGTTCGATACCGAGACCTCGAGGAGGGTCGAGTCATGACGCCGACGCCGACGGATCCGGGCGTGGCGCTGCCTCCGCTCGATGCGGCGCTCCTGCCGCCCGGCATCCGGGCGCGCTTCGTCGAAGGCGTCAACGGCCTGCGCATGCACGTGCTCGAGGCCGGCCACGAGCGGCCGGACGCGCCGATGCTGCTGCTGCTGCACGGCTTCCCCGAGCTCGCGTACAGCTGGCGAGCGGTGATGCCGGCGCTCGCCGACGCCGGCTGGCACGTGGTCGCGCCCGACCAGCGCGGCTACGGCCGCACCACCGGCTGGACGCGCGGCTACGATGCCGATCTCGCCGAGTTCCGGATGGCGAACCTGGTGCGCGACGCGCTGGGGCTGGTCGCGGCGCTCGGCCGCCGGCATGTCGACGCGGTGATCGGGCACGACTTCGGCTCGCCGGTGGCGGCCTGGTGCGCGCTGATGCGACCCGACGTGTTCCGCGCGGTGGTGACGATGAGCGCGCCCTTCGGCGGGCCGCCGACGCTGCCGCCGCTGGGCGGTGAGCGCGCGCCGCGCGATGCGTCGCTCGCGCTGGCCGCGCTGGCCGCGCTGCCGCGACCGCGCAAGCACTACCAGTGGTACTACTCGACGCCCGCGGCCGAGGCCGACATGCTCGGCGCGCCCGAGGGGCTGCAGGCCTTCCTGCGCGACTACTACCACGCCAAGAGCGCGGACCTCGCCTCGAACCGGCCCCATCCGCTGCGCGCCTGGGAGGCCGAGGAACTCGCCAGGCTGCCCACCTACTACGTGATGGACCTCGAGGCGGACATGCCCGCGTCGGTGGCCGCCGACCGGCCCACCGCCGCGCAGGTCGCCGCCTGCCGCTGGCTGCCCGACGAGGCGCTCGCCGTCTATGCCGGCGAGTACGCGCGGGCGGGGTTCCAGGGCGGCCTGCAGTGGTACCGCTGCGGGACCTCCGGGCGCTTCCTCGCCGAGCAGCAGACCTGGGCGGGTCGCCGGATCGACGTGCCGGCGATGTTCGTGGCCGGCGCCAGCGACTGGGGCATCCACCAGAAGCCGGGCGAGTTCGAGTCGATGGGCACGCGCGGGTTCTCGCGACTGCTCGCGTGCGAGCTCGTCGCGGGCGCCGGACACTGGGTGCAGCAGGAGCAGCCGGAGGCCGTTGTCCGTCTGCTGCTCGACTTCCTGCGCGACGCGCGGCGCTGAGCGCCGCGCCGCCGGCTCACTCCCCGCGCTTGGGCTTCTGCGCCAGCGCCTGGGCGACGAGCATGTCGATCACCTCGCCCTGGCTGGGCAGGTTCTCGCTCGCCTTCATCCGGGTCAGGCCTTCCCGGGTGGTCGCCTTGACGAGGACGTTGATGTAGACCCGCTTCGGGGGACGTCCCCGGCGAGCCGGGGTTGCCGTCGTCGCAGGTTCCTGTCGCTTCGTCGTCGTCGTCATCGTCATGTCTAAGTGTGTCTTAAAGGTTTCATGGAAACTTAGCCCAGGAGGGTAGCATCTGCAATCACCCTATGGGTGACAGGGTGGTTCCGAACCGTGATTCGTCTCATGCCACGGGCTTAGTCGCACCGATGACCCGTGGCGAGGCGCTCGGCAAGGAAGCGCCCCATCGACGGGGCCGCCAGCCAGGCCTCGAGCAGGTCCCGGTCGACGCCGCAGAAGGGTCGGAAGCGGCCGCCGATCTCGGCAAGGGCGAGCTGGCGCTCCGGGTCGTGGCAGAGGCGGCCGACCGTGGTGCTGCGGGCGATCGCCGTGCAGTCGAAGCCCTCGAGCCGGGTCGGCCCGAGCCCCTCGACCAGCACCCGCTCACCGCGCGGGGCCTCTGCCGGCGGCGGCGCGGCCGGCGGGACGAGCACGGCGAGCCACATCATCCACATCGCGATCAGGGCGGACATCGGCGGATTCCCGGTCGGCCAGCATACCGCGCGCAGCGGGTCGGCTACGATGGGCTCGGACGCCGCCGCCGGTGGCGAGTGTCGCGACGGAGGCGGTGCATGGCGGTGACCCTGACGCCCGGGCGGGTGTCGCTCGGCGACTGGCGCGCGATCCTCGCCGGGGCGCCGGTCGCGCTCGATCAGGGCGGCGCCGACAGGGTGGCCGCGAGTGCCGATGCGGTTCGCCGCATCCTCGCCGTGGGCGCGCCGGTCTACGGCATCAACACCGGCTTCGGCAAGCTCGCCAGCGTCCGGATCGAGGACGCCGACCTGCGCACGCTCCAGCGCAACATCGTTCTGTCGCACGCCGCGGGCGTCGGCGAGCCGATGCCGGTACGCGTCGTGCGGCTGATGATGGCGCTCAAGCTGGCGAGCCTGGCGCAGGGCGCCTCGGGCATCCGGCCGGCGACCCTGGCGATGCTCGAGGCGATGCTGGCGCGCGGTCTCTCGCCGGTGGTGCCGTGCCAGGGCTCGGTAGGTGCCTCGGGTGACCTCGCACCGCTCGCGCACATGGCCGCGACGATGCTCGGCGTCGGCGAGATCGACACCGACGCGGGTCGGCTGCCCGCGCTCGAGGCGCTGAATGCCGCGGGCCTCGCACCCATCGAGCTCGACGCGAAGGAGGGTCTCGCGCTGCTCAATGGCACGCAGTTCTCCACCGCGTACGCGCTCGCCGGCCTGTTCGACGCCGAGGCCCTGATGCAGGCGGCGATCGTCACCGGGGCGCTCTCGACCGACGCGGCCCGTGGCACCGACACGCCGTTCGACGAGCGCATCCACCGGTTGCGAGGCCACCCCGGGCAGCTCGACACCGCGCGCGCCTACCGCGCGCTGATGGCCGGCAGCGCGATCCGCGCCTCGCACCTCTTGGGCGACGCGCGTGTGCAGGATCCGTACTGCCTGCGCTGCCAGCCGCAGGTGATGGGCGCGGTGCTCGACCTGCTGCGCCAGGCCGCGACCACGCTGGCCATCGAGGCCAACGGCGTCTCCGACAACCCGCTGATCCTCGCCGACACCGGCGAAGCGCTGTCCGGCGGCAACTTCCACGCCGAGCCGGTGGCGTTCGCGGCCGACATGATCGCGATGGCGATCTGCGAGGTCGGCTCGCTCGCCGAGCGGCGCATCGCGATGCTGGTCGATCCTGCGCTCTCCGGCCTGCCGGCCTTCCTCACGCCGCGCCCCGGCCTGAACTCGGGCTTCATGATCCCGCAGGTGACCGCGGCCGCGCTGGTCGCCGAGAACCGCCAGCGGGCCTTCCCCGCCAGCGTCGACTCGATTCCGACCTCCGCGAACCAGGAGGACCACGTGTCGATGGCCGCGCACGGCGCGCGCCGCCTCGGCCAGATGGCCGCCGATGCGCGCGCCATCGTGGCCATCGAGCTGCTGGCGGCCGCACAGGCCTGCGACTTCCATGCGCCGCTCGCCTCGAGCCCGCCTCTGGAGGCCGTGCGCGCGCTGCTGCGCGCCCGCGTGCCGACGCTGGGCGATGACCGTCACCTGCACCCGGACATCGCCGAGTCCATCGCGCTGGTCGCGGCGGGCGCGCTGCCGCGCGCGGCGGGCGCCGTGCCGCTGCCCGCGCTCGGCTGAACGCGCCGCGGCGGCAGCTCGCTCTGGCCGGCGCTTGGGAGACGGAACGCATCCGGTCGACGGTGCCCCGTGGCCGTTCGACCCTCGGGCGGGGCGGGCGGGCGGGGCGTGCCTATAATCGGGCGATGCGCCGCGTCCTGATGATGCTGCTGGTCGTCCTCCTGCCGTTCAACGGCTGGGCGGGCGTCGCATCGCTGCGCTGCCTGCACGAGGCGGCGGGCGGGGCGGCGGTGGCGTTCGGCCATGCCGGGCAGGGCGGCCACGCTCACCGTGGCGATGCCGTCGCGCACGTGACCCCCGCCGTGCATGCCGAACAGGTCGCGCTGGCGCTGCACGCGGATGGCGCAGATCACGCCGGTCACGCCGGTCACGCCGGTCACTCGGATCATTCGTATCATTCGGATCATTCGGATCGTCACCGTGTCGCGCACGGCGACCGCGTGACGCACGCCGACGCCGACGCGGCTGCCGAGGTCGATGCGACGGCGAGCGCGGCCGACGGGGTCGACTGCGCCCACGCCGACTGCAGCGGCTGCTGCCACGCCAGCGGCTCGGTCGCCGTGGGTTTCGCGCGCCTGCTGGCGGTCGGCGCGGCGGTCGGCGGGGTGCACGCGGCCGTCGCCGACGTGTCGCCCGACTCGCCCGCCCTCGACGGGCCGTTCCGGCCGCCCAGGACCGCGTCCGCCTGACCCGGCGGACTGCTCCGCTCCCCCCGCTCCCGCGCCGTCCCAGGCGCGGACCGCGCGGCGCCGAAGTGCCCGCCGGGTGTTGCCGACCCCCGTTCAACGTGGTGCGACACCCGAATCATGCGAATCGTCCTTGCCGCCGTGCTGGCGGTGCTTCCCGTCGCGGTCGCCGCCCAGGCGCCCGCGGATCGGCCCGCAGGCCCGTCCTCCGACGCGCCGGCCGCCGCCGGTGTGCTGTCGCGCGCCGCGCCCTCGCTGCCCGAGCTCGTCGCCGCGGCCTGGGCCCGGTCGGGGCTCGAGCCGCTCGCGCAGGCGCGCGGCGCCGAGCTCGACGCGCGTGCCTCGGCGCTGCGCTCGCCGTTCGCCGGCCCGCCGAGCATCGGCCTCGACGTGCGGCGCGACCTGCCGCGCCCGATCGCGCTGCCTGGCACCGAGGTCTCCGCCGAGCGCGGCCGCAACGAGATCGAGCCGGCCATCGCCGCGCCGTTGTGGCTGCCCGGACAGCGCGACGCGCAGCGCGAAGTGATCGACCGCGAGCGCGCGCAGCGATCCACCGGGCTGCGGCTCGCGCGGCTCGCGCTCGCGGGCGAGGTGAGGGAGGCGGCGTGGGCGCTGTCCGCCGCCGCGATCGAGCGGCGCGTCCAGGCGGCGCGCGAAGCCGCCGCCGCGCTGCTCGAGGCCGACGTCGGGCGGCGTGTGGACGCGGGCGACCTCGCACCGGTCGACCGGCTCGCCGCGCGCACCGAGCGGCTGGCCGCGCTCGGCGCGCTGCGCGAGGCCGAGGCCCGCGAACGCGAGGCGGCCGCGCGGCTGCGCACGCTCACCGGCCAGGCGGGCATGGGCGAGCTCGTCGAGTCGCCGCGCGAGGCCCTGCCGGGCGAGGCGCCCCTGCCCGATGCCCAGACCCTCGAGCGCCATCCCGTGCTCGCGGCCGCCCGCGAGGCGCTCGACACGGCGCGCTCGAGGCTCGACGCGGCGCGGGCCTCGCGCCGCGATCCGCCCATGCTGTCGGCGGGCGCGCGCTTCGATCGCGATGCCTACGGCGGCGACTACCGCAACAGCCTGCGCATCGGCATCGCCGTGCCACTCGATACCGAGGCGCGCAACGCGCCGCGGCTCGCGGCGGCGGGCGTCGAGCTCGCCGAGGCCGAGCTCGCGCTGCTGCGCGCGCAGCGCGAGCAGGCCGCGCAGCTCGAGCGTGCCCGACTCGGTCTCGACGCGAGCCGGGCCTCGGTCGCGCTCGACCTCGAGCGTGCCGCCACGGCCCGGGCCGCCCAGCAGGCGCTCGAACGGGCGTTCCGCGCTGGCGAGCGCGCGCTGCCCGACGTGCTGCGCGCCCGGCAGACCGCGCTCGACGCCGAGCTCGCGGCCGCGCTCGCGAAGGCCCGCGAGGGTCTCGCAGTCGCCCGTCTCAACCAGGCCCTCGGAGTCGAACCTTGAGATCCGTCCCCGTCTTCGTCGCTGCGGCGACATCGCTTGCGCGGTCCGCCGCGCGGGTGTGCCTCGGCCTGCTCGCCACCCTGTCCTGCGCCCCGGCCCTGGCCCACGAGGGCCACGATCACGATGAAGAGGCGGCGCGCACCGCGCCGGCGCCGTCGGCCTCGACGGCCCCGCGCTTCGGCACGGCGAGCGAACTCTTCGAGCTGGTCGGCGCGCTCGACGGTCGACGCCTCGTGCTGTGGCTCGATCGCGCGGCCGACACCTCGCCGGTGGCGGACGCGACGCTCGAGCTCGAGATCGCAGGCCGGTCGTTGCGCGCGCGGCCCGCGGGCGACACCTACGTGATCGAGCTCGACGCGCCGCTCGCGCCGGGTCGCGTCGCGATCGTCGCGACGGTCGTGGCCGGCGGCGACACCGACCTGCTCGCGGCAGAGCTCGTCGTCCCCCCGCCTGTGGGTGTGACACCCGCCGGCGGCGCACCAACGTCCGGCGTGGCGACGGCCGCGCCGGACGCGGGGTCCCTGCCGCGCGCCTCGACCGCTGCGGCTCATGGCGACGCGGTGCGCACCGCATCGATCGCCGCGCTCGCCGCCGCATGCGCCGCTGTGGCGGGCTGGGCGCTGGGCCGTCGCCGCCGGGACCGGGCAGCGGGGAGCCGCCCGTGAGCGCGGCGCGCTGCACGGGGCAGCGCCGGCCCCTGCCGCCGTCCTGGCGGCTGCCGGTCGGGTCCGGCGTCGGCGGCGGTGCCGGTCCGTGGCTGGTGCTGATCCTGCTGCTCGGGCTCGCAGCCGTCGCGCCCGCGTCGGCGCACGAAGGCAAGGATCACGTCACGCCGGCGGCATCGGCCCCGGGCACGGCACCGTCCACCGCGACCGCATCGCCCGCCGCATCGCCCGCCGCATCGCCCGCCGCATCGCCCGTCGCATCGCCCGTCGGCACCCCGCAGTTCACCGCCGCGCTCGCCCGCCCGCAGCGCCTCGCCGACGGCGCGCTGCTGCTGCCCAAGGCCTCGCAGCGGCTGGTGGGCGTGCGCACGATGCCGGTCGAGCGCGGCACGGTGTCGCGTGCGATCGAGCTGCCCGGGCGCGTCGCCGTCGATCCCGACGCCGCCGGTCGCGTGCAGAGCACGGTGGCGGGCCGCCTCGAGCCCGGCCCGCGCGGCCTGCCGTCGATCGGCCAGGCGGTGGTGCGCGGCCAGGTGCTCGCGACCGTGCGCCCGAGCGTCGACCCGGTGACGCGCGCGGGTCAGGCGGCGCTGCTCGCCGAGCTCGAGGCCGCCCGCTCGCTGGCCGCGGCCCGCGCGGCGCGGCTCTCCGGGCTGGCGGACACCGTGCCGCGCAAGGACATCGAGGCCGCCGAGAGCGAGCTGGCGAGCCTGGAGGGGCGGCTGCGCGCGGTGAAGGGCGGCGTCGCCGCGACCGAGCCGCTGCTCGCGCCGGTCTCGGGCGTCGTCGCCCGCGCCGAGGCCGTCGCCGGCCAGGTGGTCGACGCCCGCGAGCTGCTGTTCGAGATCGTCGACCCGACCCGCCTGCGGATCGAGGCCACCGGCTTCGACCTGGCGATCGCGGCCCGCATCGCCGACGCCTCGGTCGCCATCGGCGGCCGCGCGGTCCCGCTCGCGTTCGTCGGCGCCGGGCGCGTGCTGCGCGAGCAGGCGGTGCCGCTGGTCTTCCGTGCGAAGGGCGCCTTGCCGGGCTCGCTCGCCATCGGCCAGCCGGTGGCGGTGACGGTGCGCCTCGACGATGCGGCCGCGGGCGTGCCGGTGCCGGCCTCGGCGCTGGTGCGCAGCGCCGCCAACGAGCCGATGGTGTGGATCAAGACGCAGCCCGAGCGCTTCGAGCCGCGCCGCGTGCGCACCGAGCCGCTCGACGCGACACGCGTGCGCGTGGTGCAGGGCCTGGCCGGCGGCGAGCGCGTGGTCACCGAGGGCGCCGCGCTCCTCGGCCAGTTCCGCTGAGGGCCGGGCCGTGTTCGCACACATCCTCGACGCCAGCCTGCGCAACCGCGTGTTCGTGCTCGCGGGCGCGCTGCTGCTCGTCGCCTGGGGCAGCTGGCAGGCGATGCGCACGCCGGTCGACGTGTTCCCCGACCTCGACCGGCCCACGGTCGTGCTGATGACCGAGGCGGGTGGCATGGCCCCCGAGGAGGTCGAGCAGCTGATCGCGGTGCCGCTCGAGACCGCGATGAGCGGGCTGCCCGGCGTCGAGACCGTCCGCTCGACCTCGGCCGCCGGGCTGTCGGTGCTCTACGTGAGCTTCGGCTGGTCGACCGACATCTGGCGAGCCCGCCAGTTCGTCGCCGAGCGCCTCGCCGCGGCCGATTCGGTGCTGCCGCCGGGCATCGTGCCGAAGATGGGTCCGGTCACCTCGATCATGGGCGAGATCCTGCTGATCGCGCTGCCGATCGACACGGCGCGCACCACGCCGATGGCGGTCCGCGAGTATGCCGACTGGGTGCTGCGCCCGCGGCTGATGGCGATCCCCGGCATCGCGCAGGTGATCCCGATCGGCGGCGAGGTCCGGCAGTTCCAGGTGCTGCCCGACACGCAGCGCATGGCCGAGCTCGGCGTCACGCACGAGGGGATGCGTCGTGCGCTCGCGGCCTTCGCCGCCAACACCTCGGGCGGCTTCCTGACGATGGACGGGCGCGAGGTGCTGATCCGTCACGTCTCGCGCGGCGCCGGCCTCGACGCGCTGCGGGCCGTGCCGGTGGCGACCGGTGCGCGCACCGGCCAGCCGATCCTGCTGGCGCAGGTCGCCGAGGTCCGCTTCGGCGCCGCGCCCCGGCGGGGCGATGCCGGTCTCGACGGCCGGCCGGCGGTGATCCTGTCGGTGCAGAAGCAGCCCGCGGCCGACACCGTGCGCCTGACGCGCGCCGTGGAGGCCGCGCTCGCCGAGGCCGCCCGGACGCGCCCGGCAGGCGTCGACGCGCCGCGCGTGACCTTCCGCCAGGCCGACTTCATCGAGGCCTCGATCACCAACCTGCAGGGCAAGCTGCTCGCCGCCGCCGCGGTGGTGGCCGCGGTGGTGATGCTCTTCCTCGGCCGCGCACGCACGACGCTGATCTCGCTCGCGGCGATTCCGCTGTCGATCCTGGTGTCCATCCTCGTCTTTCGCGCGTTCGGCGTGACGGTCAACACGATGACGCTCGGGGGGCTCGCGATCGCGATCGGCGAGCTGGTGGACGATGCGATCGTCGACCTGGAGAACATCGTGCGGCGGCTGCGCGAGAACGCCGCGTCCGCGCAGCCGCGCCCGGTGCTGCGCGTGGTGCGCGACGCCAGCCAGGAGGTGCGCGGCGCGGTGATCTGGTCGACGGTGATCGTGGCGCTGGTGTTCGTGCCGCTGTTCGCGCTGCCGGGCATCGAGGGCCGGCTGTTCGTGCCGCTGGGCCTGGCCTACGTCGCCTCGATCCTCGCCAGCCTCGGCGTCGCGGTCACGGTCACGCCGGTGCTCGCCTACTACCTGGTCGCGCGGCGCGTCGAGCGCGAGCCGGCGCGCGAGCCGCGCCTGGCCGCCGCGCTCAAGGTGGGCTATGCCCGGCTGCTCGGGCGCGCGCTCGATGCCCCCGCGGTGCCGGTGCTCGCCGCGCTCGCGCTGCTCGTCGTCGCGCTCGCGCTGCTGCCGGGCTTTGCGCGCACCTTCCTGCCGCCGTTCAACGAGGGTTCGGCAGTGGTCTCGCTGCGGCTCGATCCGGGCGTCACGCTCGAGCATTCGATGCGCATCGGCGCCGCCGCCGAGCGGGCGCTCGCCGCGGTGCCCGAGGTGCTGCACGTCGCGCGCCGCTCGGGCCGCGCCGAGCTCGACGAGCATGCCGAGGGCGTGCATGTGTCCGAGCTCGATGTGGGCCTGGCGCGCTCGGCGCGCCCGCTCGACGCCGTCCACGCCGACCTGCGCGCCGCGCTCGTGCCGTTGCCGGCGAGCGTCGCGATCGGCCAGCCGATCTCGCACCGGCTCGACCACCTGCTGTCGGGCGTGCGCGCGCAGATCGCGATCCGGATCACCGGCGACGACCTCGACCTGCTGCGTGCGCAGGCCGCGATCCTGCGCGAGCGCCTGGCCGGCGTGCGCGGGCTCGCCGACCTCGAGATCGAGAAGCAGGTGCTCGCGCCCCAGGTGCGCGTGCGCATCGACCATGCCGCCGCCGCGCGGCTCGGCGTGGCGCCCTCCACGGTGCTGCTCGAGCTGCAGTCGCTCGTCGGCGGCGAGCGCATCACGCAGGTCGTCGAGGGCACGCGCCGCTTCGACCTGGTGCTGCGGCTGCCGGATTCGGCGCGCGGCCCGCAGGGCCTCGAGCGGCTGCGCATCGACACGCCCTCGGGCTCGGTGCCGCTGTCGCGGCTCGCGGTCATCGAGGAGGGCGACGGCCCGAACCAGGTGTCGCGCGACGACGGCCACCGCCGCATCGTGGTCTCGGCCAACGCGCAGGGCCGCGCGCTGTCGGAGGTGGTCACCGACGTGCGCGCCGCGATCGACGCGATGCCGCTGCCGCAGGGACTCGCCGTCACGCTGGGCGGCCAGTTCCAGGCGCAGGAGGCCTCGAGCCGACTGATCGGCGCGCTGTCGGCCGTCTCGGCGCTGCTCGTGCTGGTGGTGCTGGTCGCACGCTACCGCTCGGGCGTGCTCGCGCTGCTGGTGATGGCCAACGTGCCGCTCGCGCTCGCCGGTGCCGTCGTCGGTCTGAAGCTGTCCGGCCAGCCGCTGTCGGTCGCCGCGCTCGTCGGCCTGGTGACGCTCGCCGGCATCGCGACCCGCAACGGCATCCTCAAGCTCGGCCACTGGGTCCACCTGATGCGCGTC
This sequence comes from Burkholderiales bacterium, assembly GCA_026399835.1. Lineage (GTDB taxonomy): Bacteria > Pseudomonadota > Gammaproteobacteria > Burkholderiales > Burkholderiaceae_E > UBA4615. Next base: position 42,233 of record JAPLQE010000017.1, read on the forward strand.
GAAGGCGAGGCCTTCGGCCGGCCGATGATCGTGCGCGGCTCGCTCGAGCGGCTGGTGCCGGTGCTGATGACCGCGCTGACCGCGGCGCTCGCGCTCGCGCCGCTCCTCTTCGAGGCTGAACTGCCGGGCACCGAGGTCCTGCACCCGGTGGCGGTGGTGATCTTCTCCGGCCTGATCGTCTCGACGCTGCTCGACGCCTTCGTCACGCCGGTGCTGTTCGCGCGCTTCGGCGCCGGGCCGGCGGCGCGGCTCGCTGCCGACCCCGAGGCCGACCCGACATGAGCCCGCATCCCTGTCCTTCACGCCTTCCCTTCACGCTCCCAGCGGAGATGACCATGGAATCCATGCCTGTCCTGTACCTCCATCGCGCCCAGCGCCTCCTGTGCATCGCGGTCCTTGCCTGCGCGACGCTCGCCGGCACCGCGGCCTTCGCCCACGACGATCACGGCAAGCCGCAGCACGGCGGCATCGTGTCCGAGGCCGGCACCTTCCAGGGCGAGCTGGTCGCGGGCCCGAAGGGCCCGACGCTGTACCTGACCGATCACGGCCAGCCGGTGCCCACCGCCGGGGCGAGCGGCAAGCTCGTCGTGCTGGCGGGCGGGCAGCGCTCGGACCTGGCACTGTCGCCGGCCGGCGACAACCGCCTCGCGCCCGCGCAGCCGATGCCGCTGCCCAAGGGCGCCCGCGCGGTCGCCACGGTGAGCCTGAAGGACGGCCGCAGCGGGGCGCTGCGCTTCGACGTAAAGTGAGGCCATGGCCCTCGACTACCACGCCCTGAAGGACGCCCCGATCGCCGACGTCGAGCAGCGCTACGACGCCCGCGACACCATCCTCTACGCGCTCGGCATCGGCATCGGCGAGGATCCGCTCGACGAGCGGCTGCTGCGCCACGTGCTCGAGCCCGGACTGGTCGCGCTGCCCACCTTCGCGACCGTGCTCGGCTATCCGTTCATGTGGATCGACGCGCCGCGCTTCGGGCTCGATGCCGCGCGCATCGTGCACGCCGGCCATGCGCTGCGGCTGCATGCGCCGCTGCCGGCGGCCGGGGTCGTGCGCGGCGTCACGCGCGCGGTCGCGGTCGCCGACAAGGGGCCCGGACGCGGCGCGCTGATCGTGCTCGAGCGCACGCTCGCCGATGCCGCCGGCGCGCCGCTCGCGACCCAGACGATGACGCTGATGGCCCGCGGCGACGGCGGCTTCTCGGCGCGCGAGGGAAACGGCCCGCCCGGCGGCGACACGGTGTCCGCGCCGCGCCCGGTCGCGCCCGAGGGCCCGCCCGATGCGGTCGTCGAGCTCGCGACGCTGCCGCAGCAGGCGCTGATCTACCGGCTGGTCGCCGACCCCAACCCGCTGCACGCCGACCCGCGCTTCGCGCGCGCGGCGGGCTTCGAGCGGCCGATCCTGCACGGGCTGTGCGGCTACGGCATGGTCGGGCGCGCGCTGATGCGCGCCTACCTCGACGACGACTCGAGCCGCTTGCTCGGCCTGTCGCTGCGCTTCGCGGCGCCGGTGCTGCCGGGCGACCGGCTGCGGATCGCGCTGTGGCGCGACGGTGCGACCGCGCGCTTCAGGGCGAGCGTGCCGGCGCGCGCCGACCTCGTGGTGCTGGACCAGGGCGAGGCGACGCTGGGCTGAGGACCGGCGCCGGCCCGCGGCCGGCCTGGCTCAGTCCCCCGCCAGGGTGGTGTCCCGCACCGCCTGCGCGACCTGCTTGATCGCCCGGTTCTCCGCCCGCCGTTGCTCCAGTTCCTCGGGCGTGAGCGCCGCGACGTTCATCACGTGCCGCTTCCAGTCACGCTCGCGCAGCCAGCGCATCGGGCTCTGCACCGTCGTGCGCGGCGCGAACGCATGCTCGAGCAGCGAGAGCGCCAGGCCGAGCGTCACGTCCTGCGAGGCGGGGTCGTCGGGCAGGGCGGCGGCGCTGCCGAGCGGCACGTCGCTGAACACGAAGCGCGGCACGCCGCAGGTCTCGACGATGTCCTTCGCCGCGCCCACCACCACCGTCGGGATGCCGGCAGCCTCGAGGTGCCGTGCGGTCAGCGCCATCGTCTGGTGGCACACCGGGCAGTTGGCGACCAGGATCGCCGCGTCGATGGCGTCCGCACGGCAGCGGGCCAGCACGTCGGGGCAGTCGACCTCGATGGTGTGGCGTTGGCTGCGGTTGGTCGGCACGCCGTGGAAACGCGGGGCGAGCGGGCCGATGCGGCCCGTTGCCGCCGCTCGGCGCAGCGCCGGCAGCGGGAACCAGCAGTGCGCGTCGTCGGTCTGCTGGCGCCGGTCGATGCCCAGGTGCGAGATGCGCAGGTCGTGCTCGAGCGCGGTATCGCCCGAGTACGCCTTGTAGAACTTGGCGCCCGCGTTGTACGGCGCGCCCGCGCCCTGCGGGCCCTTCGCCGGGTCGAAGGGCGCTGCGGTGGTCAGCAGCGCGATCCGGGCGCGCGCCAGCGGCGTGCGCATCGGCGCGAAGGGCACCTCGGCATACGAGGCATAGCGGTACGGGTTGGCGGTGCCGAGCGCGTCGTACCAGGCATGCGTGCGCTCGATGTAGCGGACCGGGACGTCCCAGTCCGGCGAGAAGCCCAGCAGGTCGGTGTCGATGCCCATCGTCATCCTCGTGTCGTTCCATGTCGCGCGCCGGTCGGTCCGGCGCTGCGCCGAGCGTAGCGCGGGCCGTCGCCGAGTCCAAGGCCGATTCCGGAATGTCGCGCCGTGCCGCCTGCGGGTAAGCTCCCGAGCATCGGCCGGGCTTCGCCCCGATACTCGACGCTTCGCATGCCTACGCACTCCGGCGCCGTTCTCTTGGATCCTCGCAGACGCGCGGCGGTGGCGACCGCGCTGATCGCCACGCTGCCCGCCGGCGCAGCCGCCCAGGCGCCCAGGCCGGAACTCGCCCTCGGTGTCGAGCAGCGCGCCTGGATCGCCGCCCACCCCGTGGTGCGCTGGACCGCGATCTTCGAGGCGCAGCCCTACCTCTCCTACCGGGGCGGCCCGCCCCGGGGCATCGTCGTCGATCTCCTCGCGCGCGCGAGCGAGCTCACCGGACTGCGCTTCGAGTATCGGCCGTCGGCGACCCACGAAGAAGGCCTGGCGCGGCTGCGCGACGGCGGCGTCGACCTGATCCCGATGCTCGGACGCACGCCCCCGCGGCTCGGTGAGTTCGCGTTCACCGAACCGTACGCGACCTATCCGATCGGCCTCTTCACGCGGCGCCGCTTCGGCTACCTCGAGTCGCCCGCGGACCTCGCCGGCCTGAAGGTCGGCGTGCCCTACGGGCTCGACACGATGATCTCGGCTGCCGCACCCAACGCCGTCACGGTCCGCTTCGAGGACCTGGCCGAGGGCGTGCGCGCGCTGGCTGCCCGGCGCATCGACGTGCTCGCCGGCGCGGTGCCGGTCCTTCGATACTGGATCCTCAAGCTCGGCGCCGACGACCTGTGGCTGCAGGGCATGCTGCCGGTGTCGTCTTCGCTCGCCATGGCCGGCGCGCCGTCTTCGGCCCCGATGATCGGCGTGATGGACGCCGTGCTGCGCCGCATCCATGCCCCCGAACGGCGCGAGCTGATCGACGCCTGGATGCAGGCCGAGCCCGACTGGACCGGCCGGATCGCCGGCCCCGCCGCCACCGTCGCCCTCGCGGCCGTCGCCGGCACGGGCTGGTGGCTGTACCGCCGGCGCGCACGGACGCGCGGAGGCGGGTAGGCTGTCGCGCTTCGACGCATCCGAGGTGCTTCCATGATCCGCAGCCCGCTCCCGACGTCATCAGCGCCGGGCACCGTTCCCGCCGGCCCCGGCCCAGGCCCCGGCCAGGGCGCCGCGCGCTACCCGCATGTGTTCGCGCCGCTCGAGCTCGGCTTCACGCGGCTCAAGAACCGCATCCTGATGGGCTCGATGCACACCGGGCTCGAGGAGGCCGAGGGCGGCTTCGAGCGGATGGCCGCCTTCTTCGCCGAGCGCGCGCGCGGTGGCGTCGGCATGATCATCACCGGCGGCTTCGCGCCGAACGAGGAGGGCGGCCTGGGCGCCAAGCTCTCCACGCCCGAGGAGGCCGCGCAGCACCGCACGATCACCGCCGCCGTGCACGCGGCCGACCCGGACGTGAAGCTCTGCCTGCAGATCCTGCACTCGGGGCCGCTCGCCCGCACGCCGGCCTGCGTCGCGCCGTCGGCGGTGAAGTCGCGCATCGGCCGCTTCGCGCCCGCCGAGCTCGACGAGGCCGGCATCGAGAAGCAGATCGCGGATTTCGCGAACTGCGCACGCCTCGCCCGCGAGGCGGGCTACGACGGCGTGGAGATCATCGGCTCGGCCGGCTACCTGATCAGCACCTTCCTCGTGCGCAAGACCAACCTGCGCACCGACCGCTGGGGCGGCGAGTGGCCGAACCGCATGCGCTTCGCGGTCGAGGTGGTCCGGCGCGTGCGCGAGGCCGTCGGCGCGGACTTCATCGTGATCTTCAGGATCGCGGCGATGGACATGCTCGACGGCGGCCTGGCGTGGGACGAGGTGGTGTCGCTCGGTCGCGCGGTCGAGGCCGCGGGCGCCACCATCGTCAGCACCCATTTCTGCTGGCACGAGTCGCCGGTGCCGACGATCGCGACCATGGTGCCGCGCGCCGCGTTCGCGCAGGTCACCGGCCGGCTGCGTCGCGAGCTCTCGGTGCCGCTGATCACCAGCAACCGCATCAACATGCCCGAGGTCGCCGAGGCGGTGCTGGCACGCGGCGACGCCGACCTGGTGTCGATGGCGCGTCCGATGCTCGCCGACGCCGAGCTGGTGCTGAAGGCCGCCGAGGGGCGCGAGGACGAGATCAACACCTGCATCGCCTGCAACCAGGCGTGCCTGGACCATGCGTTCGACGGGCGCCGCCAGGTCACCTGCCTGGTGAACCCGCGCGCCTGCAACGAGACGCGGCTGAACTACCTGCCGGCGCGCGCGCGCCGCCGCCTCGCGGTGGTGGGCGCCGGCCCCGCGGGCCTGGCCTACGCGACCGTGGCCGCGCAGCGCGGGCATGCGGTGACGCTCTTCGAGGCCGGGGCCGAGATCGGCGGGCAGTTCAACCTCGCCAAGCGGATCCCCGGCAAGGAGGAGTTCGTAGAGACGCTGCGCTACTACCGGCGCATGCTCGAGGTGCACGGCGTCGACACCCGGCTGAACACACGCGCCGACGCGCGCATGCTGGCCGCGATGGGCTTCGACGAGGTGATCGTCGCCACCGGCATCGAGCCGCGCGTGCCCGAGCTGCCGGGCATCGACCATCCGATGGTCGCGTCCTACGTCGACGTGATCCTCGGGCGACGCGCGGTCGGGCGTCGGGTCGCGATCATCGGGGCCGGCGGCATCGGCTTCGACGTCGCCGAGCTGGTCAGCCACTCGGGGCCGTCGGCCGCGCTCGACGTCGACACCTTCGCGCGCGAGTGGGGCATCGACTTCCGCAACCATCCGCGCGGTGGCGTCACCGGCGTGGCGCCCCGCGTCGAGGCCGCCGATCGCACGGTGTGGCTGCTGCAGCGGCGGACCACGCCGGTCGGCGCCTCGCTCGGCAAGACCACCGGCTGGACGCACCGGATGACGCTCTCGCGCCGCGGCGTGAAGCTGGTCAACGGCGTGGAGTACCTGCGCATCGACGACGCCGGCCTGCATGCTCGGGTGAACGGCGAGCCGACCCTCTTCGAGGCGGACACGGTGATCGTCTGCGCCGGCCAGACGCCGCTGCGCGCGCTGCACGACGCGCTGCTGGCGCTCGGCGTGCGCTCGAGCCTGGCGGGCGGGGCCTTCGAGGCCGCCGAGCTCGACGCCAAGCGGGCGATCGACCAGGCGAGCCGGATGGCGGCCGAGGCATGAGCGCCTTCGAGTTCGACCACGACGTGCGCATCGCCTCGGCGGGCGAGGCCGGATGGCACGGCCATGTGTCGCCCGGCTGGAACATCGGCGCCAATCCGAACGGCGGCTACCTGCTGGCGATCGCGGGGGCCGCGCTGCGGGCCGCGCTGCCGGCGCATCCGGACCCGCTGTCGGTCACGGCCCATTACCTGAAGCCCGGGCTGCCCGGCGTCGACTGCCAGGTGGCCATGCAGGTGCTGCGCGGCGGCCGCACGCTGAGCACCGTGAGGGCGAGCCTGGTGCAGGACGGCGCGACGCGCCTCGAGCTGCTCGCGGCGATGGGCGATCTCGGCACCGCCGCCGCCGACACGTCGGTGCTGCGGCCGCCGCCGCCCGAGATGCCGCCGCCCGAGGCCTGCGTGCCGCGCTCGCCGGGCGAGCAGGGCGTGCCGCTGCCGATCGTCGACCGGCTCGACATCCGGCTGCACCCGGACGAGTCGCGCGCGGGCAGCGCGGGCCGCGCGCGGGTCGGCGGATGGATCCGCTTTCGCGACGGCCGCGAGCCCGACCCGCTCGCCGCGCTGCTCTTCGTCGACGCCTTCCCGCCGGCGGTGTTCGGCCTGCTCGGCGCGGTCGGCTGGGTGCCGACCGTGGAGCTCACCGTGCAGCTGCGCGCACGGCCCGCGCCGGGCTGGATGCTGGCGCGCTTCGAGACCACGGACCTGCTCGACGGGCGGCTGATCGAGGACGGGATGCTCTGGGATGCGACCGGGCGGCTGGTCGCGCAGTCGCGCCAGCTCGCGCTGGTGCGTCTGCCGGGCGCGGGCGCCTAGAAGCGGAAGGTGGCCCCCAGCGTGGGGCCGCCCAGCGTCACCCGGCGGAACACCTCGCGGTCCTGGTCCTGCAGGCCGAGATGGCGCCACGCGAACAGCAGCTCGCCCCAGCCGAACGCGTAGGACGCGCCCGCGAAGGCCTGCCAAGTGAATCGCGAGGTGCCGGTGCCGACGTCCACGTACCAGGGCACGGCCCAGCGCGAGTCGATCTGCCAGCGGCCGCGCGCACCGATCACGCCGTCGACGACGTCGCGTGCAGCACCGAGGCTGCCGCTGCGGGCGAGCACCGGCGTGCCGTCGGGCAGCGAGACCGAGGCCGACAGCGTCCAGTCGACGTTCGCTTCCAGCCTGCCGACACGCAGGCCGGCGATCGCGTCGAGTCGATAGGCGCCGTCCTCGACCAGCGCGTAGCCGCCGGTCACGTTCCAGAGCGCTGCCTTCAGCGTCGACTGCGAAGTGCTGCCGACGCTGGCGTCGAGCCCGGGCAGCCGGTTGCCGCCGACGGACACGCCGTTCAGCCGACTGCCTTCGCCCGAGACGCGCAGCCCGATGAAGTCGGCCATCGCGGACCACGGGCCGCGGCGCGCCTCCCCGGCGAGCATCGCCGCGAAGTTCAGCTGCGAGAGGTAGCGGTTCGGGCCGATCTCGGTGTCGAGGCTGCCGTCGGGCGCCGCGCCGATGCCGCCGCCCGTCCCGCCTCCCGCACCGCCGCCGCCTCCGCCGCCGATCCCGGGCAGCGGGTACTCGATCTTCGCGTTGACCGTGGGCAGCCAGACATAGGGCGTCAACGAGAACCGCCATTCGCCGTCCGGGGCGCGGGCGGCCTGTGCCGCGGACGGTGACGGCACGGCGCTCGCGGCGACGGCCAGGCCCAGGGCCGCGGCGGCATGAAGGCGCATGCGAAGGGCGGGGCGGGCAGGGCTCATCCGGGTCTCCTGGTCGGGGCGTCCGTCGGCACAGCGGACCCCGCGGATGCTGCCATGCACGCGCCGCGCAGGAAGGCTTGCTGCACCATCGGGCAGCGGCCCTGCACCTCGGGGCCGTCGCGCGCCCGCGCCGGCGTGCGGGATCGATTGCCCCAAGATGGCGCGGCAGGTACCGTGAGGGCACATGCGGGGAAAGACGGATACGTTGAGGTGCGCGCGGCGGCAGCGCGGCCGCGCGCGGCGTGGCGTCGGGTCGCTGCGGGCGTTCGCGGTGGTGGCCGTGCTCGCGACCGCGCTCGCCGCCACCGCCGCCCGAGCCCAGTCGCCGCCCCCATCGCTGACCGCGCCGCTGCCCGACTTCGCCGAGCTCGAGGCTGCCGGCGCCCGCATCGGCGCCATCCGCATCCGCGCGCTCGACGTCTTCGACACGTCGGATCCCGCCGAGTCCAACGTGATCTTCCGCGCGGCCAACGCCCTGCACATCCGCACGCGCCCCTGGCTGATCGAAGGCTCGCTGCTGTTCCGCACCGGCGAGCCGGTCTCGGTCAAGCGCATCGAGGAGACCGAGCGCGTGTTGCGCGCGACGCGCTCGCTCTTCGACGTCCAGATCCGCCCGACCGCGGTGAACGAGGGCGTCGTCGACATCGAGGTCGTCACCCGGGACACCTGGACCTTCGACCCCGGATTCTCCGCGAGCCGCGCGGGCGGCTCGAACGCCACGTCGTACGCGCTGCGGGAGTACAACCTCCTCGGCACCGGCCTGGGCATCTCGTTCGGGCGCTTCAGCAACGTCGACCGCTCGGGCAACGAGTTCGCCATCGGCGGCGAGCGGCTGTTCGGCAGCACGGTGAGCGCCTCGTTCCTGCAGGCGAGCAACAGCGACGGCAGCCGCCTGGCGACCCGCCTGGTGCGGCCCTTCCACGAGCTCGACGCCCGCTGGGCCGCCGGCATCACCGCGTCCTTCGACGACCGCGTCGACCCGCTCTACCGCTCGGGCGAGGTCGTCTCGCGCTACCGCCGCACCGAGGACCGCGTCGAGGCCTTCGGCGGCCTGTCCGAGGGCCTGGTCGACGGCTGGGTGAGGCGCTGGTCGGCGGGCGTGTCGATGCTGCGCGACACATGGGGCCCGGAGCCCGGCTTCGTGCCGCCGCCGGTGCTGCCCGTCGACGAGACGCTGGTCGCGCCGTTCCTGCGCATGGAGACGATCGAGGACCGCTTCGTCACCTCGCGCAACCTCAACCAGATGGGGCGCCCCGAGTTCCTGCCGATGGGCCTACAGACCGTGCTGCAGATCGGCTATGCCTCGCAGGCCTTCGGCTCGACGCGCGATGCGCTGCTCTACGCGGCCAGCATCTCGCGCGGCTTCGAGCCCGGTCCGCGCCAGACGATGCTCGCCTCGGCGAAGCTCGAGGGCCGCTACGCCGACGGTGCGATCGAGCGCCAGCGGCTCGGCGGGCAGCTGCAGTACTTCCTGCCGCAGGGGCGGCGCTGGCTGTTCTACACCGGGCTGTCGGGAGACGTGCTGACCCACCCGGGCCCGCTCGACATGCTGACGCTGGGCGGCGACAACGGACTGCGCGGCTATCCGCTGCGCTACCAGGCCGGCACGCGGCGCGCGCTGCTGACGCTCGAGGAGCGCTTCTACTCCGACCTCTACGTCTTTCGCCTGTTCCGCGTCGGCGGCGCCGGCTTCGTCGACGTCGGCCGGGCCTGGGGCGGCCCGAACGCCGGCCCCGAATCCGAGCGCTGGCTGGCCGACGCGGGGTTCGGCCTGCGGATCTTCAGCGTGCGCTCCGCGTTCAGCAACGTGCTGCACGTGGACCTCGCGTTCCCGCTGGACGGCGACTCCAGCGTGAAGAGGGTCCAGTTCCTGGTGAAGACCCGCACGAGCTTCTGAAGCGGCGCTGCAGGGACCACCGGTCGGCCTGGCCCTCCCGCCGCGCTTGCCGAGGCCCGTCACGGGGCCGCGCGGGCGGAGAGTCCGGACACGTCCTCGACCCGGATCCGATCATGCCGACCCCAGCCTCCCCCCGCACGCTGTCCGCGCCACTGCTCGTGGCCCTGCTGCTCTCCGCCTGTGGTGGCGGTGGGGGGGCGCCGTCCGCGGGTGATCCGGCCGCGGCCGCGCCGGCGGCGGCCCAGGCGCCCGCCGCGGCGCCCGCCGAGTCGTTCACGCTCTCCGGCACGGCCGCCATCGGCGCGCCGCTGCCCGATGCGACCGTGACGCTGCGCGATGCCACCGGCCGGGTGCTCGTCACCACCGCCGACGCCGCCGGTCGCTTCACCTTCACCGGCCTGCAGGCGAGCTCGCAGGTGGTGCAGCTGACGGCGAGCGCGCAGCTCGGCCAGCGCCAGGTGGTGCACTTCGCGCTGCTGCCCGGCCTCTCCGCGAGCGGGACCGCGAACGTGACGCCGCTGACCACCGCGATCTCCGCGCTCGCGGGTCCCACCGCGCTGCCGTCCGATCTCGAGGCCGCGCAGCTCGCCGCGCTGTCGCCCGATGCGGTGCGCGCCGCCACCGAGCAGGTCGGCTTCGCGATCGCGCCGCTCGCCGGACGCCTCGTGGCGGCCGGCTTCGATCCGCTCCTCACCGCCTTCGATGCGAATGGCCAAGGCGCCGACCTGCTGCTCGACCACGTCGAGATCACCGTGCGCGAGGATGCCGTCTACATCGCCAACAAGATGGCGGTCGGCGCGGCCGAAGCCGAGGCGACCACCGCCGGCACGGCACGCATTCCGCGCACCGCCTCCACCGCGCCCAAGAGCGCGGCGCGAGCGGGCAAGGCGGCCACGGACGGCGTCACCCAGGTCGCCGACACCGCCACCAACACCGAGGGCTTCGACGACCTGATCGCGCGCTTCACCGCCTGCTTCCGCGTCCCCGCGGCCCAGCGGCTGACGAACCGAACCCAGACCAGCGCGACGCTGCATCCGGACTGCGCGGGCCTGGCCGCTCCCGGTTACCTGCACAACGGCGCCGACTTCATGGTGCGCTGGGCACGTGCGCTGAACGCCGTCTCGGTCGACACCGCGAGCGGTGCCACCTTCGCTCGGCCCGAGGTGCGGCTGCGCATCGCCGAGTCGCCCGAGCGCATCGCGGTGAACCTGAACTTCCGCGACGTCGACGGCAACGGCTACACCACGCCCGAGATCATCGAGCGGCAGCCCGACGGCTCGTGGAAGCTGTACGGCAACCGCCGCGCGGCCGCCGGCTACGTCGAGTCGACGCTCAGCCACCGCACCGACCTCACGCGCGCGCCGGTGTTTCCGACCTGGGGCACCGCGTACAACAACGTCAACACCAGCCAGATCGAGGCGGGCTTCCGGCTCTCCTTCGACCCGCGCCTGAGCTTCGGCAGCGACGGCAGCGTGCAGTACCCGATCACCGACCTCACGACCGCCACCGGTTACGGCAGCAGCACGTACGCGCAGGTCGCTGCCGCCGCGCAGACCGCCGGCCGCACCAGCGTGCGCTGCGTGGTCGTCACCGGGCCCGGACGCTTCGACGCCGGCGGCACCAAGTGGATGGGCTTCTTCCCGCACGGGCTGGTGCTCAAGCGCCCGACGAGCTCGGCGGCGCAGGACTACCTCGCGATCGACGCGAGGCTGTCGTCCGCGACGCGCCAGGCGCTCGCCGCGAAGGCGGTCGGCGACACGGTGCCCGAGGCCGGCAACGGCGTGAACACGGGCTTCTGCGGCAACGGCACCACCACCTCGAGCAGCCCGAACTACACGGTCGAGGTCGAGGCGCTGCGCAACCAGGTCAATCCGCTGACCGGCGCGGTCGATGCATCGATCGACGGCCGCGACGTCGCCTGGAACACCGGCCCGCGCTATGCCCGGGTCAAGCCCGACGCGGCGATGATCGAGACGCTGTCGTCGAATCCGCTGGTCACCTTCCACGTCATCGACACCGCTGGCGTGCTCCGGATGCGCTTCAGCACCCGCTTCCTCGGCGAGCTGCCGCCGGTCTCGACGATGCGCGACCTGGTCGCGCTCAAGAAGGTCTCGCTGCTCGATCGCGCCACCATCGGCCGCTACCTCGACTTCGAAGGCGGTGGCGTCGACACCGCCACCGACCTGTCCAGCGTCAGCGCGTCCTGGACCACCACGCCGAACGCGTTCGGCGCCGACGGCATCGGCTTCTATTCCGAGGTCTACCGCTCGGTGCCCGGGCGGGGCCTGAGCGGGCCGCTGTCGGTCTGGGCGGAGAACCAGGCCAACGGCCGCACCAGCGGGCTGTGGGCGTCGGACGACGACCTCGCCACCGCGCTGGACGCCACGCCCGGCACCAACTTCTACTGGTGGAACTCGGCCTTCGCCAACGAACCGGGCGGTGCCGACTGCACGACGCTCGGCGCGGCGATGGTATCGAACGAGACGATCTTCGTCGGACGCGGGGTCCGCTCGATCGAGGACCGCACGATCGTCAAGCGGATGCTCGGCACCAGCGGACTGTCGCGGGCCTGCCTGGGCAACGGGGCGGGCGCGGGCACACGCGCGGCGCTCGATCGCGAGATCTGGACGCGGACCTACACCGACAAGAACGTGCGGGTCTACGTCTACACGCAGAACAAGACCTTCCGCTGACGCAGGGCGGTGGGCGTGCCATGCCGCGATACGATCGCGGCATGGACGACACCGATCGACAGGACCGCGGCCCGGTGCTGCTCGTCGCCGAAGACCTCGGTGCGGGCGGCCCCGGGCCGCCGCTTTTCCGGGGCCTCTCGCTCGCGCTCGGACCCGGCCTGTGCCTGGTGCGCGGCGGCGACGGGCGCGGCAAGACCACGCTGCTGCGGCTGCTGGCAGGCCTGCAGCCCCCGGCCGCGGGTCGCGTGCACGTGCCGGCGGGCACGCCCTGGCTCGCCGACGCCTCGGACGCCTCGGACGACGATCGCCGAGCCCGGGACTGGCTCGCCGCGCGCCGCGCGGCGCTCGCGCCCTGGGACGACCGGCGCGAGCGCACCCTCGTCGAAGCCTTCGCCCTCGGCGAGCACCTCGACAAGGAACTGTTCCGGCTGTCGACCGGCACCCGGCGCAAGCTGGCGCTCGTGGCGGCCTTCGCCGGCGGCGCGCCGGTGACCCTGCTCGACATGCCGTTCGCCGCCCTCGATGCGCCGTCGCGCGAGGCGCTCGGCGCGCTGCTCGCCGAGGCCGCCTCGCATCCGTCGCGCGCCTGGGTGGTCGCCGATTTCGAGCGGCCCGAAGCGATGGCCGGCCTGCGGCTGTCGGCCGAGATCGACCTCGGCGACTGAGCACGCGGCGCCCGTCCGCGCCGGCCGCGCACCGGCCAGGCCCGTGGTGGCGTACCGGACTCGCGGCGGCGCGCGTGGACGCGCCCGCCGAATTCGGGTACTCCTCTACCCCGGCGAGCCGCACCGCACCGGACGGCCGACTGCGACGGGCGCATGCCCGCGCCCATAACGAGGAGACCTCATGACCGACGTTTCGCGTCCGCCTCTTGTCCTTCGCGAGCCGGCCGCCCCGCGCCGCCGCGCGCTCGCCGCAGGCGGGGCGCTCGCTCTCGGCGCGGCGCTGCCCGGCGCCGCCCGCGCGCAGTCCGACTGGCCGTCGCGCCCGGTGCGTCTGGTCGTGCCGTTCCCGGCCGGCGGCGCTGCCGACCTCGGCGCACGTGCCGTCGCCGCGCAACTCGCAACGCTCTTCGGCAAGCCCGTGCCGGTCGAGAACCGGGCGGGTGCCGACGGTGCGGTCGCCGCGCTCGAGGTCGTCAAGTCCCCCGCCGACGGCCACTCGCTGTACTTCGGCACGGCGACCTCGATGTCCTACACGCCCTCGATCCGGAAGAGCCCGCCCTACGACCCGGTGGCCGACTTCACGCCGATCTCCAACGTCTGCGTGTTCACCTTCTACCTCGCGGTCGCCCCGACCGTGCCCGCCAACACGCTCGCCGAGTTCGTCGCGCACGTGAAGGCGAATCCGGGCAAGTTGGCCTACGCCACGGGCAACAGCACCGGCATCCTCGCCACCGCGCAGCTCGTCGCGAGCAACAAGCTCGAGATGACGCACGTGCCGTACAAGGGCGAAGCGCAGGCCGTGGTCGACCTGGTGGGCGGGCGCGTGCAGGCGATGTTCGCGACCCCGGCGGTGCTGCCGCAGCTGCTCGAGCGCAAGTTCAGGCTGCTCGCGGTGCTGCTGCCGCAGCGCACCCGCGCGTTCCCGGACGTGCCGACGATGATCGAGGCCGGCCAGCCGCTGGTGAACATCTCGCCGTGGGGCGGGCTGTTCGGGCCCGCGAAGCTGCCGCGCGAGCTGGTCGACCGGATCTCGCGCGACTTCAACGTGGTGATGCGTCGCCCGGACGTCGTCGAGCAGTTCGACAAGCTCGGGCTGCTGCCGCTGCCATCCACGCCCGACGAGCTCGCCGGCATCGTGCGCGATCAGCTCGGCGTCTTCTCGCGGGCGATGCGCGACGCGGGGATCCAGCAGGAGTGAGCCGGGCGCGGACCCGTGCGGGCGCCTACTGCGGCCCGCCGGTGTCCAGCGACCAGCCGGCCCCCGCGTCCTGGGCCAGCACCTCGGCCAGCACCGGCAGGGTCGTGGCCATCGCGGCCTTCAGCGTCCACGGCGGGTTGACGACGAACAGGCCGCTGCCGTGCAGCCCGAGGCCGTCCTCGGACGGCGCCCGCACGGTCAGCGTCGCGTGCAGCCAGCGCAGATCGGGCAGCCGGGTGAGCCGGCGCACCAACTCCGCGGGCTCGCGGCGCTGCACCTTCGGATACCAGATCGCGTAGCAGCCGGTCGCGAAGCGCCCGAGCGCGTCGATCAGGGTGTCGGCCGTGCGCGCGTAGTCGCGCTTGTCCTCGTAGGACGGGTCGATCAGCACCAGCGCGCGCCGCGGCGGCGGCGGCAGCCACTTGCGCAGGCCCGCGAAGCCGTCGGCCGCATCGATGATCGTGCGCCGCGTCGCGTCGCGCCCGAGCGCGGCGACATTCTGCGCGAGCGCCACGCCCTCGTTGCCGTGCAGCTCGAAGAGCCTCAGGCGGTCGCCGTCGCGCAGGTGGCGCAGCGCGATCAGCGGCGAGCCGGGATAGGTGCGCAGCTCGCCGTCCGCGTTCTCGGTGCGCACCACCGCGAGGTAGTCGGCGACCGGCTCGGGCAGGTGCTCGCGCCCCCAGATCCGGCCGATGCCGTCGGCGAACTCGCTGCGCTTGGTGGCCCACTCGCCGTCGAGCGCATAGACGCCCGCGCCGGCGTGAGTGTCGATCACCCAGAACGACGTGTCCTTGGACGCGAGGTGGCGCAGCAGGTGCACCAGCACGACGTGCTTGAGGACGTCGGCATGGTTGCCGGCGTGGAAGGCATGGCGGTAGCTGAACATGGGGTCCGGAGGTGGGGCGTCGGCGCTGTCTGCAGGTTTGTTGCGCCGGGTGCGTGCGGCCCGGGCTGCGGGGGCGGGCGCGCCCAGGAGTCTAGCGCGCGCTCGCCGGTGTCCAGTCGGTGCGATGCGGCGCTCCGCTCAGTGCCGGCCCAGGAGCGCCGAGTTCGTCGTCCCTGATGATTCGTTTCATCCCACAGCGAGCGTGTGTGGGGTGGGTTCGTGGCGATGAGACAGGCGCATTCGGGCGAGTTTCGGACCGACATACAGGCGTTGTTCGCCGCCTACCGCTATCGCCGCCATGGCCGAAGCAGGCGCAAGAAGGCCCGCAGGCCTTTCGCACGAATCATCCGCAGCAGCCAGCGGATGTTGTAGCCCGCCGCGCACAGCACCGCGTGGATCTTGTCGCCGATCTCGCCCCTCAGATGGCAGCGGCCCAGCCGGTGATCGGCCTTCAGGTGTCCGATCACCGGCTCGATCGCCTGGCGCCGCTTGAGGGTCTTGAGCTCGAGTTCGGTGAGCCTGTCGTCGAAGGCGCACGCGCCCACGATCAGGTTGCCGCGCAGGGTCGTGGCGATCCCCACCTTCGAGCCGAACTCGTACGGCGTTCTGGCCTTGCCCTTGCTCATGCAGACGACTTCCGGGGCGTGCCAGCTGTAGCGCTTCTGGGTCTTGCGTGTCGCGGTCTGCTCGAACACCCGCTTCGCCTTAGCCAGCGTGTCTCGGATCGCCTGCGTGAGCGTCGTCAGGTATGAGCCAGCGCGACTTCCTGGACGAGCGGCGTAGGGTCGGCCCTAGATAGGGTCGCCCCTGACTTGTGCGGCGGAAATTGGTGGAGTTACTGTGCCTGAGAATCACTGTACCGGCGACGTGATCTGTGCGGTGGGCACCGTGGGTCAGTTGCGCTTAATGCTGCAAGAAGGTTCGGTCAATGGGTCGGTCTTCAAGGATCTCTTGACCAAGGGCATCTTATGCGTCGATCACAATATCGATCGCCCTTGCTTTCAAGAAATTTAGTATAAACACGCCTGAAAACTAGCTCATTCAAAATTATGGCAATTTACTTCAAGAGATGGGTAAGTGAAAATTTATTCAAATTTCAGTCCATTTCCCACTGCACTGCAAATAGATGCCTCCAAACCAAATTCGAGCAAGATAGGCGCGTATCAGCGTGGCAGCCCGCGAGTTCTCCAGGCCAATGGCTGCAGTGGCGCACCGAGCGATAGGCGTATGGACGCAATATTGGAGATACACAGATTGAGGGATTGTGCAAGAAAGTTAGCCAATGGGGCCGAAAAGACTCATGTTTTGAATCAGATAGAAATCTTAATTATCGAAGTACGTGGAATTGATCTGCTAGGTGCCTAAACGGCACAGCATGCCTCTCGGCAATAAGCGAGCCCGGCAAAATATTCGTCCTTGATTAATCCCGTCAGCCTGCTGCGAGCGTATACGACACGCTGGCGACGTTCAGGCGGCGCTTTCTCAAGGAGATCAAGTCGCTGTTCGTGCAGGTGCTGGTGCTCGCGCGTGAGATGAAGCTGCTCCGGCTCGGGCACATCGCGCTGGACGGCACTAAGATCGAACCCAACGCCAGCAAGCACAAGGCCTTGTCGTGGGCGCACGCCAACAAGATCGAAGGCCAGCGAAGCACGGCGTCGTACCGTTTCGCCGAACCAGACGGTGAGGTACCTCCGCTTGGCGGCCGCGTCAGGCTCGCTGCGGTCGCGCGACCCACCGGTGACTCCGCGGAGCCCTTTCCATGCACCTTAGACGCCGCTCCTTCCTGCTCGCCGCCTCCGCGACGGCCGCGATCGGGGCCGCCTTAGCCGTGCCCGGCGCGCGCCCGCTGCGTGCGCAGGAGCGCTCGTTCGACGCGATCGACCTCGATTGGGTCGATGCGGTACGAGAGCGGGCTGTGCCGGTGCGCCTGTACCTGCCGCGCGCGGCGACGCCGGACCGGCCGGTGCCGCTTGCGGTGTTCTCGCACGGCATCGGCGGCTCGCGGCGCGGCTACAGCTACCTCGGGCATCACTGGGCGAGCGAGGGCGTGGCCAGCCTGCACCTGCAGCACGTCGGCAGCGACCGCAGCCTCTGGGGCGACGGCAGCCCGTTCGCGCTGATCGGCCGGCTGCAGGGCGCCGCCCAGGCCTCCGAGGCGATCGCCCGCGTGCACGACCTGCGCTTCGCCCTCGACACGCTGCTGGCCGATGCCCTCGGCGCGCGCATCGACGCGCGGCGCATCGTCGCCGCTGGCCACTCGTATGGCGCGAACACCGCGCTGCTGGCGGCTGGGGCGCGCGTCGAGCGCGGGGGGCAATCGATCGACCTGCGGGAGCCGCGGCTGCGGGCGGCGATCGTGATCTCGGCCCCGCCGTTCTACGGCGAGGCCTCGCCGCGGCGCATCCTCGAGCCGATCCGCATCCCGAGCCTGCATGTCACCGCGACCGAGGACATCATCCGCATCCCGGGCTACTACAGCGGCGCCGAGGACCGCGTGGCGGTGTTCGACGCGATCGGCAGCCCGCGCAAGACGCTGGCGGTGTTCGCTGGCGGCTCGCACAGCATGTTCACCGACCGCGCCGGCACCGGCGGGGTGGAGCTCAACGCGCAGGTCAAGACGGCGACCCGGGAACTGACGGGCGCCTTCCTGCGCAGCGTGCTCGACGACGACGACAGCGGGCTGCGCGCCTGGCCGCAGCGGCACGCATCGATCGTGGCGCGGTTCGTCGCGCCGGCCTGATCGAGATCCCGCGCACCGGACGGTCGGCGAGGCCGTCTGATCGTCCTCCTGTTCGTTGATGCGCTCAGCAACCTCGGTGTCGGGAAGCTCCAGACGCGGTCCACCAAGTACCGCTCGATGGGCTGATCTGCGGGATGTTCAAGGCTGACCAACGATCAGGCATCGAAGACGCGGGCGAGGATGAGGGCGGTTGGCGCAGTGATGCGACGACGCCTGTTGCACAGTTCGTTTACGTGCTTGCGAGGAACTCCCATGGCCTCGGCCAAGATGCCATCAGGCCGGGCCGGAGCAGATCGATTCGGTCTGCGCCGCCGCGGCCTGGTCAAGAGCAAGGAGCAGTTGTTCATGTGACCTTGCCCCAGAAAAACGCATCCCTTGCGCATGTGCATGAACTCGTTCGCTCAGAAATCGATTTGTTCAGCACGGCCGTAAGGAGAAATCAGTAGATCGCCAGATGCCGACATTCGATTCATTCCGGGCCGACGCGGATGAACCTTCCATCGGAAGTGAGCCCGAGCATCTCACGAGCATTTTCGTTGTAGATCAGAGTCAAGATCGCTGCCCCGCCCGTTGCCACGGCCGCCGCTCCGCCGATTCCGCTTCTCCGGATGACTTCCGGTGTGACATCCCTCAAGGCATCGACGAAGTCGAGATAGAGGGCTTTGTATTGTGCGGCACGGAGAACTCTTGACTCATCGGGGCTCAAAGGGAGACCCGCGGCCTCCTTTTTCGCTAAGTCACTGGCTTGGTGCCAAAGCTGATAGCGGCGAGTATTGATATTTTCGGGATCCCAGGTGATACGACGCCACCCCATGAGCGCAAGCTCGCGATTGGTAGAGAGCGTCTCGTTGATCGCCAATGCTGAGTAGGGCTCACGCATCATGCGTTCAATCAGTTGCAACTCTTGATTTGAGTAGCGCTTTAGCGCGCTATAGGTTAGCGCGCTATCAGGGTGGTTGGCAAAGACGTCGCGTAGAAAGCGGCCTTCATGCACCACAGCACGGCGCAGGGTATCGAATTGTTTGTTTCCATTGATCCGCTGTGCCCTATAGAAAAACCGATCAAAATCATCGTGCTGAACCTCGTGTTGGAAAACACGCCAACTCGTGTTGGGCTGAATATTGATCGTTCTGCTATTGGGGTCGAAGAGAGCTGAATAAAGGACGTGTGGCAATGACGTGTCAACATGCACGACTTTCAATCGAGCCAACTCACCAGCCATTCCGGGATGCAGAAGTGCCGGGGTCTGGTCGGACGCACGTGCGACAGGCGGCGGCAAGCTGGTGATTTGCAAAATTTGCCCGGTCGGATGCGTGATGTCCCGATGGGGAGCGCCACTGATTCTGGTTAGCCGCAAGCCATGAACGATCGAGTTCCGAGCAGCGGTGTGTAACTTGGTCTCTGTGAAGCCGACGCCCATGCGTCGAAGTTCCTCCCTCTGCGCTTTGGCCGTTGCGCTCAATTGGGCGTAGGTCGTGGCTGGGGCCGAAGAATCATTTGAAAGCCAAGCAGTACGTTCGGGTCGAGCCTCGGCGTCTGTCATCGCCTTCTTAACGCCGCTTGAATGAGGAATATCACCAAGTAGACCGTGCAGCGCCCCAGTAGCGCTTGCAGCGAAAAAGAAGTTGGCCACGACCAACGAGGGATTCTCAGGATCAATCCCCAATTGCTGGCGAGCGTAGGTTTCGAGACTACTTGCGGCGCCATTGATCACGGAACCTCTGACCGGCCCGCGCAGGCTTGCAGGCATGAGAAAACCGACAGTAGCGGCAATGAGTTGGCCCATCCCCATTCTTTCTGGAGATATCTGGGCACCCCCTGCGAAATGCTCCAATAGGTCACCTAAAGTGGAACCTACCGCATTGGTCATAGCCTCCAACAAACGTTTTCTCAGCTCATCTCCATACCTCGGATCCTTGCCATTCGGCGGAGGAGAAGCGGATCCCGCACCCGCTATGCTTGCAGAGGCAGTCCCAGTGCCATCAGCGCTGCTGGCCTTCATGACCCGAACAACCTCAGGATGGACGAGGGCCTGCTGAAGTTGTTGTCCCGCGCGCATCACCAGCCCTTCAAGCTCCATGCGCCGTTGGGGCGTCGCATCGGCCGGCAGCCTGACCAACTGCCGCGCGGTCTGGCCCCATTCCCCGATCGCTTGCACCGCCGCGTGAACCGCTGCGGTGCGCCGATCGACCTGCGGGGCAATGGCCATTCGGGCAGGCACCCTTACTGCCGCGGCGGCCACCGTTGGCTTTGCTGGGGCTGTTCGTATCGTCGCGTTCCGCCTGGGTTCAGATGAGGCGCGCGCTGTGTGGATCGGGAGGGCGACGGGTTGTGTTTTTGCCTTGTACAGCAAGGCGTTGGGAGTTCGGGGCCGCGAAGGCGCTGTACCCGTCTGGGTCGAATGATGAGAGGCTGCAAGCGGCAGGCTACGGCTGCTCCTAATTCGGACGCCGTTGGCGCGTGCGGCTGAATCTGCCGCTGCCGGCATGCTGCTGAACCGATGTTGCAACGCACCGATTGCGCCAAGGAACTGCTCTTTGAGGTGCGTGATTGACGAGATGCTGCTGACGCGCGGATTGCGTAGCAACTTGCTCACCTCCTGTTGAGCGATCTCCGCCTGACTGCCGGTCCAATGCAGAATGCCGGTGAGATCGACGATCATCTTGGTGCCCGCTCGCTCTGCTCCCTTGGGGTCGTTCAGCAGGACGGCACTCGCCCAGGCAACAGCACCGACCGCGACGATTTGTGCAACAGGCAGGCCAGCGAGGACGGCTGCAGCCGGCAGGGCGGCGATCTCCGTTTGCGAAGGCGGTTGGAGATTCGCCAAGCCACCCCCGGAGGGGCCTCCATCACTGACGTCATCGCGTCTATTCGGAAGTGCCCCACTCGCCCACTGCACAGTACTCCAGCCGCTCATGGTGAACCTCAGTGATCACCCAGCAAGCTGACGAGGGTGTTGCCCGCACCTCGCGTCGCGCCGATGGAAGCGCTGTCGGGCAATCGCGGGCGAAGTGCTGTTGCGGTGGGCATGGGATAGCGACGAGGCAGAAAATCGCATTCTGTGCGGACGTCGGCCCGTGCGTGCGTGCCGCATTTCACGATGCTCACCGATGGGGTACGACTGCATCAATCCGGGCCGACCCTACATCGGGTTGACCCCAGGTGTCTGCGCCGCAGATACCGCCAAGGCGGTCGAGAGTGTGGGGCGCTCACCCGATCCATGGGCGAGGGTGGGGTGCTTTCTTGCGATGTGAAGGGCGTCGTCCCTGTTCTCCGAACGCGACCGAGTTGACCCGCTCGGCGGCCATCAAGCTCGGGCCGTCGCGTGACCCGCCGGTGATCCCGCGGAGCCGTTTCCATGCACCTTCGACGCCGGTCCTTCCAGGACGCTCCCGATCGGCCGCAAGCGCGATACTGAGGGCCGTCGCCTTCACGCGCCCGGCGCTCGATCCGGCTCCCCCCATCTCCCATTGTCGATGACCCGATCCAACCCGCCCACCGCACCCACCGCGCCGCTCTCCCGGCCCGAGCCCACGCCCGAGTCCGTCGCACCAATCCGCGTCGAGCCCTGCGGCGACGCCTGGGTGATGGTCGACTGGGGGGCACACCTGCAGGCGAACGTCGCCGCCCGCGCGCTCGCCGCCCGCTTGCGCGCCGACCCCCAGGCCTTTTGCGCCGAGGCCGTCGCCGGCGTGCGCACGCTCGCCGTGCGCATCGCCGTCGACGACACGGCGATGCCGCGCGCCCACCAGCGCGAGGCCGCGCTCGACTGGCTGCGCGCGACCGCGCCCGAGGCCCTCGGCTGGCAGGCGCCCGCGGGCGGGCAGGTGGTGCTGCCGGCCTGCTACGACCCGTCGATGGCCCCCGACCTGGATGAGGTCGCCGCCGCCACCGGCCTGACCACCGCCGAGGTCGTCGCGATCCACAGCGGCTGCACGTTCACCGCGGAGGTCGTCGGCTTCATGCCCGGATTCGCCTATCTCGGCGGTCTGGATCCGCGGCTCAAGCTCGATCGCCGCGCCTCGCCGCGGCCGCGGGTGCCCGAGGGCGGCATCGCGATCGCCGGCCTGCAGACGGCGGTCTACCCGAGCCCCACGCCGGGCGGCTGGAGCCTGATCGGGCGCTGCCCGTTGCGGCTGTTCGATCCGGCGCGCACGCCGCCGGCGCTGTTGAACGAGGGTGACACGCTGCGTTTCGAGCCGATCGACGCGGCGAGCTTCGAGCGGCTGTGGGCCGCGCGATGAGCGGGCAGGACGCCGTGATCGAGGTCCTCAAGGCCGGCCTGCTCGACAGCGTCCAGGACCTCGGCCGCCCCGGCCAGGCGCGGCTCGCGCTGTCGCGCGGCGGGGCGATGGACCGATCGGCGATGACGCTGGCCAACGCGCTCGTCGGCAACGCGCCGGACGCGGCGGGCCTGGAGATCACCGGCCCGGGCCCGACGCTGCGCCTGCACTGCGACCTCTGGATCGCCACCGTCGGCGCCCGCCACGCGGTCTCGCGGCTGCCGGGCGAGGCCGGCGGGGCGCTCGCCGTCCCGACCGGCCGGCCAGTGTTCGTCCCCGCCGGCAGCGTGCTGCGCTGGCAGGCGCCATCGGCGGGCTGGCGCAGCTGGATCGCCATGGCCGGCGGGCTGGCCCTGCCGGCGGTGATGGCGAGCCGCAGCGCGCACCTGGCCTCCGGCATCGGACCGGCGCGCCTCGAGGCCGGCCGCCGGCTGCCGCTGCACCCTCGGGCCGCCGAGCTGTCCCACCGCCGCGCGGCGGCGGTGCTCGGCCTGCCGGACGACCCCGACGCGACGCCGCCGTGGCGGCGCACCGCGCCCCGCTGGCAGGTCACCGAGGACCTGCCGCCTGACTGGCCGCTGATCGAGTTGCCGGTGCTCGTCGGACGCCACCACGGGCTGCTGTCCGAGGCGGCCCGCGACGCGCTGTTCGAGCAGGACTGGACCGTCGGCGCGCAGAGCAACCGGCAGGGCCTGCGCCTGCATGGCCGGGCCCTCGACACCCGCGGCCTGCCGCAGCTCGCCAGCGAGCCGGTGAGCGTCGGCACGGTGCAGCTGCCGCCGGTCGGCGAGCCGGTGATCCTGCTGGCCGAGCACCAGACCACCGGCGGCTATCCTCGCATCCTCGAGGTGGCCAGCGCCGCTGAACACCTGCTGGCCCAGGCCGGCGCAGGCTGCCGGGTCCGGTTCCGGCGGGTCGGCCTGGACGAGGCCGACGCGCTGGCGCGCCGCAGGGCGCGCGAACTCGAACTGCGGCTGGCCGGCGTGCGCCAGGCCTGCCCCTATCCCGACGACTGAGGCTTCCCGACGCCATGAGCACACTCCGGACATCCATCGACCTGAACGCCGACATGGGCGAGAGCTTCGGCGCCTGGCACATGGGCGACGACGCCGCCCTGATGCCCTTCGTCACCTCGGCCAACGTCGCCTGCGGCTTCCACGCCGGCGACCCGTCGACCATCGCCGCGACGGTCGCCCTCGCGTTTCGCCACGGCGTGGCGATCGGTGCGCATCCGAGCCTGCCCGACCTGCAGGGCTTCGGGCGCCGCACGATGCAGGTGACCGAGGACGAGGTCTACGGCATGACGCTGTACCAGGCGGGCGCGGTGCGCGCCTTCGTCGAGGCGGCGGGCGGGCGCCTGCACCACCTCAAGGCCCACGGCGCGCTCTACAACATGGCCGCGAAGGACGTCGCGCTGTCGCGCGGGCTGGTGCGGGCCGTCAAGGCGCTCGGCGGCGGCGTGAAGATGTACGTGCTCTCCGGCAGCCCGATGGAGGCGGTCGCGCGCGACGCCGGCCTCGAGGTGCGCTGCGAGGTGTTCGCCGACCGGCGCTACATGCCCGACGGCACGCTCGCGCCCCGCACGCGTCCCGATGCGCTGATCACCGACGAGGCCGAGTCGGTCGCGCAGGTGCTGCGCATGGTCCGCGAGGGCCGCCTCACCGCGGTCGACGGCTCGGTGGTGGCGGTGCGCGCCGACACCGTGTGCATCCACGGCGACAAGCCGACCGCGGTGCCCTTCGTGCAGGCGCTGCGCCGGGCGCTCGCGGCGGAGTCGGTCGAGCTCGCGGCGCACTGAGGCCCGTGGCGCGCCGACGCGCCGCGTCGTGGGCCGGTGGCGCCCCCGTGTCGCACCTGCGCCTCGACGCCCGGTCTCAGCGCCCGACCTCAGCGCCCGACGAGCCCCTGCGCCGTGCGCGCCTCGTTCTCCGCGTAGCGCGCGATCGCCTCGGCGCCGCCGAGCCCGCGGTCCGGCTCGAGCCCGTCGCCGATGCGCATGAGCTGCAGGCAGAACCATGCGAGGCCGGCCTTCGGCGGGTCGATGTCGCGTTCGTAGGCCACGGCCTGCGTCCAGTCGCCGGACATCAGCTTCTTCGGCAGGTCGGTGTCGACGCACATCGGCCGGCCCAGCCCGATCATGTCGAGTTCGCCCGCGGCCAGCGCCTCGTCCATCGCGGCCCGTGTCCGGAAGCCGCCGGTGACCATCACCGGCATCGTCGCGGCCGTGCGCATCGCCGCGGCGTACTCGAGGAAGTAGGCCTCGCGCCGGCGCGTGCTGTCGGCGACCGGCCGCTCGGCATCGGGGCCGCGCAGCTTCGCGCCCATCATCGTCGGCGACTCGTAGCTGCCGCCCGAGAGCTCGAGCAGGTCGACGCCGTCCTCGCCGAGCCAGCGGACCACCTGCAGGCACTCGTCGGCGCCGAAGCCGCCCTGCTGGAAGTCCGACGAGTTGAGCTTCACGCCGATCGGGAAGCCCGGCCCGACCGCCGTGCGGCAGGCGCGCACCACCTCGCGCAGCAGACGCGCGCGCGGCGCGAGCGCGCCGCCCCAGCCGTCGGTGCGGCGGTTCGCGACCGGCGACAGGAACTGGCTGAGCAGGTAGCCATGTGCCGCATGCATCTGGATGCCGGTGAAGCCGGTGTCGCGGGCCACCGCCGCCGCATGCACCCAGCGCCGGATCGTGTCCTCGATCTCGTCCTCGCGCATCGCGCGCGGCGGCGCGAACTGCGCGGCGCTGTGGTTGAGCAGCGCCACGGCCGACGGCGCGAGCGGCTCGGC
Source organism: Burkholderiales bacterium (assembly GCA_026399835.1). Taxonomy (GTDB): domain Bacteria; phylum Pseudomonadota; class Gammaproteobacteria; order Burkholderiales; family Burkholderiaceae_E; genus UBA4615. The sequence goes on from JAPLQE010000017.1 coordinate 66,949, forward strand.
ACAGACATGCGCCGGCGTCTGGCGGCCCGGATGATTGAGCTGCATCCACAGGTGGTTGCCGCCGACCGTGCCCGCCTCGGCGTAGCGGCGCAGCGCGTCCAGGCCGCCGTTGCCGTCGATCACGACGTTGCCCGGTCGCTCCAGGAAGCGCCGGTCGACCTGCACGTTGCCGGTGATCACCAGCCCGGCGCCGCCCTCCGACCAGGCGCGGTAGAGCCGCTCGTGGCGCGGCGTCGCACGGTTCCACGCGTCGGCCAGGCCCTCGGTCAGCGCGGCCTTGCACAGTCGGTTGGGCAGCGTCGCGCCGCAGGGCAGCGCGAGCGGTGTCTCGAGCGTCGCTGTCATCGTGCGCGGCCCGGTCTCAGAAGCCGACCTGCAGCGACACGAACGGGCCGCTGAAGCGGTACTCGATGCCGCCGACCCAGCGCGGCCGCGTGATGTCGAGCGTGTAGTCGACGTACCGGTAGCCGATCGACACGCCGGCCCGGTCGCTGAACCGGTAGCCGAGCGCCGCCATCAGGTTCACCAGGCCGCCGTCGTAGTCGCCGTAGCTCAGCGTGAAGTAGTCGATGCGGGCCTGGACCGACCACTCGCGCGTGAAGTCGTGCTTGCCGTAGAGCCCGAGGGTGGGCAGCGGCACCAGCGCGTCCTGGGCTTCGGCGCTGCTGCCGGCCGAGGCGCCGCCGACGGCGGCCTGCGCGGCGAGGCCGAGCTTGAATCGCGTCACGTGCAGGCCGAGCGTCGCGCCGAGCTCGGTCTGCGCGGTGCGCAGGGCCGACCAGCCCGCGCTCAGCCGGAAGATGTCCGAGTCGAACGCGCTGTTCAGTGTCGCGCTCGCCGGGAAGGTCGTCTGGCCGAACGCGATCTCGCGCGAGATCGCCTGCGTGCCGGCGCGGCGCAGCGAGAAGTACTCGAACTCGACGCGCCAGTCGCCGCCCAGCCGCGCGCCGGCGGTGAACCAGGGCAGGGTCTTTCGCGAGGCGAGGCCCAGCTCGTCCTCGAAGCTGACCGTGGTGCCGGGCCGCGAGCCCACCAGCAGGTCGGAGCGGGCCGAGGACTCGATGGTCGGCCGGTAGCCGGCGATGTGGACCCAGTAGCCGTCGTCGCGGTGCTGGGCGAAGGCGCCCGATGCGGCGAGGCCCAGTGACAGCGCACACGCGGCGCGCACGTGCGGGAACGACGAAGCTGGGGTCAAGGGCGTCTCCTCCATGGGGTCGGTCGGCCCGGTCCGCGCAACGGCCTGGCTCGACCTGCAGGGTAGCCGACGCCCGAGCGCATCGCGACCCCGAGCGGCGCCGGTGCCGGGCCGACGCGGCCGGATCGGAACGCCCGTCGCCCCGCCCGCTATCATGCGGGTGGACCGCCGCTTCCCGCGCCGCCCGCCACCATGTCCCGCCTCCCGCCCAAGCCCCCCAGGTCCCCGCAGCCGGTCGCCGACCGCGCCGCGAACCACGTCAACCCCGACCATCCGCGCCTGTCCAAGCGGATGGGCGAGCTCGGCCTGTGCTCGCGCCGAGAGGCCGACGACTGGATCGCCCGGGGGTGGGTGAAGGTCGACGGGCGCGTCGTCAGCGAGCTCGGCACGCGCGTCTCGCCGCAGGCGCGCATCGAGGTCGAGCGGGCCGCCGCGCGCCAGCAGGCCGAGCGGGTGACGATCCTGCTGAACAAGCCGATCGGCTTCGTGTCCGGGCAGGCCGAGGACGGCTACCGGCCGGCCGCGGTGCTGCTGCGCCCCGAGAACCGCTGGGCCGAGGATCCGTCGCCCACCCGCTTCGACCCGACGCACCTGCGGGGCCTGGCGCCCGCCGGACGCCTCGACATCGACTCGACCGGGCTGCTGGTGTTCACGCAGGACGGGCGCATCGCCAAGCACCTGATCGGCAGCGAATCCGAGGTCGAGAAGGAGTACCTGGTGCGGGTCGAGGGCCGGCTGCCCGAGCGCGGCATGGCGCTGCTGCGCCACGGGCTCGAGCTCGATGGCGTGACGCTGCGCCCCGCCGAGGTCTCGTGGCTCCACGACGACCAGCTGCGCTTCGTGCTGCGCGAAGGCCGCAAGCGGCAGATCCGCCGCATGTGCGAGGCCGTCGGCCTCGCGGTGACCGGCCTCAAGCGCGTGCGCAGCGGCGGCGTGCCGCTCGGTGCGCTGCCGGTGGGCCAATGGCGCTATCTGCGCCGAGACGAGAGGTTCTGAGTGACGAGCGACACACCGGCTGCGGCCGCGACCGATCTCCCCGTGATCCGCTGGAGCGAGGAGGGCATCGAGCATGCGGCGCGCTGGCGCTCCGAGCGCGGCGCGCCGCCTCCGAAGAGCGTGGCGATCGCCGACGACACGATGTCCGCGGACGCGGCCTACGGCCTGGCCTGTCAGGGCGTGGCGCTGCTGTGGCGCGGCGACTTCCAGAACGCCCGCCAGATGCTGACCGCGCTGGCCACCCGCGCCGACCGCAAGCCGCGGCGCGCGGTGAAGGCCGGCAAGGCCGCCAAGGGCGGCCAGGACGGTCCGTCCGCGCAGGCCGTCGAAGCCCCGGCGAAGTCGCCGGTCGAGCGCTTCAACCTGCAGCGCCAGGCCCGCTCGCAGCGCGCCCGCACGCTCGGCATGCTGCTGATCCCGCTCGAGGACGGCCACGCGATCCCGCTGCGGCGCGCGCCCGACCTGAAGCGCGCCTGCACCGAGGCCTGGGGCCCGGCCGACGGCCCGTCGGTGGTCTCGATGCGCGAGCTGCTCGGCGTGAACGGCGCGCACGAGTGGCGCGCCAACGGCATCGAGGTGCCCGCGATCGGTGCGCGCATCCATCCGCACTACGGCGTGTTCGCGCCGACCCGCGCCGAGTACGTCGAGCTGGTGGCGAAGGCGCCGCTGCCGCGTGCGGCCGCCGCGCTCGGCACCGCCTTCGACGTCGGCACCGGCACCGGCGTGCTGGCAGCCGTCCTCGCGAAGCGCGGGCTCGCGAGGATCGTCGCGACCGACATGGATCCGCGGGCGCTCGCCTGCGCCCGCGAGAACGTCGAGCGCCTCGGCCTCGGCGAGCGCGTGGCGGTCGTGCAGGCCGACCTGTTCCCCGAGGGCCGTGCCGAGCTCGTCGTCTGCAACCCGCCGTGGGTGCCCGCGCGCCCGAGCTCGCCGCTCGAGCACGGCGTCTACGACGGCGACGGCCGCATGCTCAAGGGCTTCCTGGCCGGCCTCGCCGCGCACCTCGCACCCGGCGGCGAGGGCTGGCTGATCCTGTCCGACCTCGCCGAGCTCCTCGGCCTGCGCACCCGCGCCGAACTGCTCGCGACGATCGAGGCCGCGGGCCTGAAGGTGCTCGACCGCATCGACGTCAGGCCCGCGCACAAGCGGGCCTTCGACGCGACCGATCCGCTGCACGCGGCGCGCTCGCGCGAGACCACCTCGCTCTGGCGCCTCGCCGCCGTGTCCTGAGCCGGGCGCCGCTCCGGCTGTCATCCCGGTGACATCTTTGCTCGCTATATTTCGAGTTCTCTAGAACACTCGAAAGCCGGATCGGCGAGCGCCGTGCCCCGGCTCGGCCAGCCATGCGTGTGGGCATCAACGGAATGGGCCGGATCGGCCGACTCGCCCTGCGGGCCGCGTTCGGTGCGGCGGAGCGCGGCGCAGACGATCCCCGCGCGGGCAATCGCCTCGACGTCGTCCACGTCAACGAGATCAAGGGCGGGGCCCCCGCCACCGCGCACCTGCTCACCTTCGATTCGGTGCAGGGCCGCTGGCGGGCCGACATCGCGGCCGAGGGCGAGGACGGCGTGCGCATCGGCGAGCGGCGCCTGCGGTTCACCTCGCAGGCGAGTCCGGCCGAGATCCCGTGGGGCGAGCTCGGGGTGGACCTCGTGCTCGAATGCACCGGCAGGTTCCTCACGCCCGAGACGCTGCAGGGCCACCTCGACCGCGGCGCGAAGCGGGTGATCGTCGCCGCGCCGGTCAAGGTCGGCGACGTGCTCAACATCGTCGTGGGCGTCAACGACGGCCTGTACGACCCCGCCCGCCACCGCATTGTCACCGCCGCGTCGTGCACGACGAACTGCCTCGCGCCGGTGGTCAAGGTCGTGCACGAGGCGATCGGCATCCGCCACGGACAGATCACGACCATCCACGATCCGACCAATACCAACCTGGTCGTCGATGCGCCCCACAAGGACCTGCGCCGGGCACGCAGCGCCCTGCTCAGTCTGGCCCCGACCACCACCGGCAGCGCGACCGCGATCGCGCTGATCTATCCGGAGCTCAAGGGCAAGCTGAACGGTCATGCCGTGCGCGCGCCGGTGCTCAACGCCTCGCTGACCGACTGCGTGTTCGAAATGAAGCGCGAGACCTCGGCGGCCGAGGTCAACGCCCTGTTCGAGGCGGCCTCGCGCGGGGCGCTCGCCGGCATCCTCGGCTACGAGGCGCGGCCGCTCGTCAGCGCCGACTACGCGCGCGACACCCGCAGCGCCATCGTCGATGCGCTGTCGACGCTGGTCACCGACGGCACGCTGCTCAAGGTCTACGCCTGGTACGACAACGAGATGGGCTACGCCTGCCGGATGGTCGACCTCGCCTGCCTGATGCAGGCCCGCGGCGTGTGAGCGGACGGAGCGGGCGATGAACGAGGGGACCCGCAACTACGCGACCGTCACCGCGGCCTACTGGGGCTTCACGCTCACCGACGGCGCGCTGCGGATGCTGGTGCTGCTGCACTTCTATCGGCTGGGCTACTCGCCGTTCACGCTGGCCTTCCTGTTCCTGCTCTACGAGGCCGCCGGCATCCTGGCCAACCTCGTCGGCGGCTGGCTGGCGACCCGCTACGGCATCGCGCGGATGCTCGCGGTGGGGCTGTCGACGCAGATCGCCGGCTTCCTGCTGCTGTCGGCGCTGTCGCCCGACTGGAGCGTGGCGATGTCGGTGGCCTGGGTCGTCGTCGCGCAAGGCATCTGCGGCGTGGCCAAGGACCTGACCAAGACCGCCAGCAAGTCCGCGATCAAGCTGACCGCGGGCAGCGCCTCGGGCCAGCTCTTCAGGTGGGTGGCGTTCTTCACCGGCAGCAAGAACGCGATGAAGGGCGTCGGCTTCTTCGCGGGCGGACTGCTGCTGCAGGCGCTTGGTTTCCAGGCGGCGCTGTGGACCATGGCCGGCCTGCTGGCGCTGGTGCTGGCGGGGGTCCTCGCCTGGGTGCCGCCGCTGATGGGGCGCGCCAAGGCGTCGAAGTCGGCGCGCGAGCTGTTCGCCAAGCACCGTGGCATCAACCTGCTGGCGGCCGCGCGCGTGGCGCTCTTCGGCGCCCGCGACGTCTGGTTCGTCGTCGGTGTCCCGGTGTTCCTCTACTCGGCGGGCTGGACCTTCACGATGGTCGGCGCCTTTCTCGCGCTGTGGACCATCGGGTACGGGCTGGTGCAGGCGGCGGCCCCTGCGCTCGTGCGCCGCAGCGCCGACGGCCTGTCCGCCGAGGTGCCGGCCGCGCGCCTGTGGTCCGGGCTGCTGGCCATCGTGCCGATCGGACTGGCCGCGCTCGTCCTGGCCGAGGTCGACCACCTCGAGTGGGTGGTGGTCGCCGGGCTGGGCCTCTTCGGCATCGCGTTCGCGGTCAACTCGTCCGTGCACTCGTACCTGATCCTCGCGTACGCCGGCTCCGAGAAGGCCGCCGAGGACGTCGGCTTCTACTACGCCGCGAACGCGCTCGGCCGCTTCCTCGGCACGCTGATGTCCGGGGTGCTGTACCAGTGGGGCGGTCTCGTCTGGTCGCTGGCCGGCTCGGCGGCGATGCTCGTCGCCTGCTGGCTGGTCACGCTCGCACTCCCGACCTCCGTACCCGCGCGCCTCGGCGCGACACCTCGCCCCGCCCCTCAGCCGGAGTCCTGACATGTCCTTGCGCGTCCACACGGTGCTGTTCATCTGCTCGCACAACTCGGCCCGCTCGATCATGGCCGAGGGCATCCTCGACAGCCTGGCCGGCGGCCGCTTCGTCGCGTACTCGGCCGGCAGCCACCCGGCGGGCGAGGTGCACCCGCTGGCGCTCGCGACCCTCGAGTCGATGCGCATGTCGACCGAGGGCTTCCGCAGCAAGGACTGGTCGGAGTTCGCCGCGCCCGGCGCCCCCGGCCTCGATTTCGTCTTCACCGTCTGCGACACCGCGGCGGGCGAGGTCTGTCCGGTCTGGCCCGGACAGCCGCTGACCGCCCACTGGGGCGTCGCCGACCCGGCCGCCTTCCGCGGCTCCGAGGCCGAGACCCGCCAGTGCTTCCGTGACACGGCGATCGTGCTCAAGCGGCGCATCGAGTTCCTGCTCGCGCTGCCGCTCGCCTCGCTCGACCGGCTCGCGATCCAGCGTGCGGTCGACGACATCGGACGGGGCTGAACCGCATCCGGCGCGACGCGGCCCGGCGAGCCGGACCCGTCGCCGCTTGCCGGAGCGCGACATTTCGAGGAAGTGGACACATGGAAGAGAACGATGCAGTCGTGATGCTCGCTGCCATGGCGCAGGGGATGCGGCTGCGCGTCTTCCGTGCGCTGGTCGGGGCCGCCCCCGCCGGCATGACGCCGGGGACGCTGTCGGCCCTGCTCGACGTCCCGGCCTCGACGCTGTCGTTCCACCTCAAGGCGCTGCAGGCCGCGGGTCTGGTGACCCAGGAGCGCGACGGGCGGCACCTGATCTATCGGCCGTCGCTGGCGCGCATGAACGCGCTGCTGGCCTACCTCACCGACCACTGCTGTCAGGGCGAGGGCGGCTGCGGGCCGGTGCGCGTCGCGCCGCCCGCCACGGTGCGCGGCCCCGCCCGGTCGGCGAAGACCTCCGCATGAGTGCGGCCGCCGGTCCGGCGGGCGCGCCGCGGTCGGCGCCCCGCGCATCGATGAGTGTCTTCGAGCGCTGGCTGACCCTGTGGGTGGCCCTGTGCATCGTCGCCGGGATCGCGCTCGGGCAGGTGCTGCCCGGCCCGGTGCAGGCGGTCGGCCGAATGGAGATCGCCCGGGTCAACCTGCCGGTGGGGCTGCTGATCTGGGTGATGATCGTACCGATGCTGCTGAAGGTCGACTTCGGCGCGCTGCACCAGGTCGCCTCGCACTGGCGTGGCATCGGCGTGACGCTGTTCGTGAACTGGGCCGTCAAGCCGTTCTCCATGGCGCTGCTGGCGTGGCTCTTCGTGCGCCATGTGTTCGCGCCCTACCTGCCCGCCGCGCAGCTCGACAGCTACGTGGCCGGCCTGATCCTGCTGGCGGCCGCACCCTGCACGGCGATGGTGTTCGTCTGGAGCCGGCTGGTGGGCGGGCACCCGCTGTTCACGCTCTCGCAGGTCGCCCTCAACGACACGATCATGGTCTTCGCGTTCGCGCCGATCGTGGCGCTGCTGCTTGGACTGTCGTCGATCACCGTGCCCTGGGACACGCTGCTCGCCTCGGTGGTCCTGTACATCGTGGTGCCGGTCGTGCTCGCGCAGCGCTGGCGGCGTCGGCTGCTGGCCCGCGGGCCGGGCGCCCTCGAGGCGGTGCTGGCGCGGACCGGGCCGTGGTCGATCGCCGCGCTGCTCGCGACGCTGGTGCTGCTGTTCGCGTTCCAGGGCGAGGCGATCCTGCGTCAGCCGCTGGTGATCGCGATGCTCGCGGTGCCCATCCTGATCCAGGTCGTCTTCAATGCCTGGCTCGCCTACTGGCTGAACCGTCGCCTCGGCGAGGCGCATGCGGTCGCCTGTCCGTCGGCGCTCATCGGCGCGAGCAACTTCTTCGAGCTCGCGGTCGCCGCGGCGATCAGCCTGTTCGGCTTCGAGTCGGGGGCGGCGCTGGCGACCGTGGTGGGCGTGCTGATCGAGGTGCCGCTGATGCTGCTCGTCGTGCGCAGCGTGAACCGCAGCAAGGGCTGGTACGAATCGGGCCTGCGGCCCGGCTGAATCCGATCGCATCGGCCGGCGCGTGCCGGCCAGGGAGCGTTGTCGTGTCGAAGACCACCGGATCGTTCACATCGCGCCCGGCCACGTCCGCCGACCGGCCGGCCGTCGCGGGGCTGCTCGAGGCGCCCGGCCTGCCGGTCGCCGTCATCGGCGCGGGGCCGGTCGGGCTGGCCGCGGCGGCGCGACTGCTCGAGCGCGGCATCGAGCCGCTGGTGCTGGAGGCGGGCGCCTCGGTCGGCGCGAACCTGCTCGACTACGGCCATGTGCGCCTCTTCTCGCCCTGGCGCTTCGACGTCGATCCGGCGATCGCCGCCCGCCTCGAGGCAGGCGGCTGGCAGGCACCGCCCGCCGAGGACCTGCCGCTGGCGCGCGACGTCGTCGAGCGCGTGCTGCGGCCGTTCGCAGCGCTGCCCGAAGTGGCGCGCTGTCTGCGGCTCGGCACGCGGGTCATCGGCCTCGCCCGCGAGGGCTTCGACAAGACCCGGAGCGCCGGCCGCGAGTCGGCCCCGTTCGTGATCCGCGCACTGCAGGACGGCCGCCCGATCACGCTGCGCGCCCGGGCCGTGATCGACGCGAGCGGCACCTGGACGACGCCGAACCCGCTCGGCGCCGACGGCCTGCCCGCGCCGGGAGAGGCCGAGCACGCCAGCGCGATCGCCTACGGCGTGCCCGACGTCCTCGGGCGCGATCGCGCGCGCTATGCGGGCCGTCGCACGCTCGTGGTGGGCTCGGGCCATTCGGCGGCCAACGTGCTGCTCGACCTTGCCGCGCTCGCGCGCGAAGTGCCCGGCACACGGCTGGTGTGGGCCACGCGCACGAGCTCGCTCGCGCGCGCCTTCGGCGGCGGCGAGGCCGACGGCCTGCCCGCGCGCGGACAGCTCGGTGCATCGCTCGCGGCGCTGCATGCGGGCGGCGGGCTGGCGTTCTTCGGCGGCCTGCACCTGAGTGGCGTCTCGAGCGGCGCGACGGTGCCCGGTCCCGGGTCGGGTGGGCGCCCGACGCTCGTCGTGGAAGGCACGCTGCCCGATGGCCGTACCGAGCGCATCGAGGACATCGACCAGATTGTCTGCGCGACCGGGCAGCGGCCCGATCTGTCGACGACGCGCGAGCTGCGCGTGGGACTCGACCCGTGGCTCGAATCGGTCGCCGCGCTCGGGCCGCTGATCGACCCGAACCTGCACAGCTGCGGCACCGTGCGGCCTCACGGGCATCGAGAGCTCGGCCATCCCGAGCCGGGTCTCTACACCGTCGGCGTCAAGAGCTACGGCCGCGCGCCGACCTTCCTGATGGCGACTGGCTTCGAGCAGGTGCGCTCGGTGGTCGCGGCGATCGCGGGCGATCTCGCGGCCGCCGACCGTGTCGAGCTCGAGCTGCCGCAGACCGGCGTGTGCAGCGTCGGCGACACGGTGGCCCGAGCGGCCGATGTGCCCGAGGCGGCGTGCTGCGTGCCGTCCGCCGGCATCGTCGCCGCGCCGGAGGCGGTCGAGCCCGCCTGCCGCACGCCCGCGAAGGCCGTACGCGTGATTCCGGTCGCCGCACCGCGCTGCTGCGGCTGATCGATCCGCCTCAGACCTTGCTCGCGCGTCCCGCCCAGAACGGCTCGCGCAGCACCTTCTTCAGGATCTTGCCCGAGGCGTTGCGCGGGATCTCGTCGGCGAAGCCCACCGAGCGCGGCAGCTTGAAGCCGGCGAGGTGCCCGCGCGACCAGGCGAGCAGCGTCGCCTCATCGAGCGCGGCGCCCGCGTGCCGCACCACGATCGCGTGCACGGTCTCGCCCCATTCCTCGCTCGGCACGCCGATCACCGCGACGTCGTGCACGTCCGGATGCGCGTCGAGCACCGCCTCGATCTCGGCCGGATAGACGTTCACGCCGCCGGAGATGATCATGTCCTTCTTGCGGTCGCAGATGTAGAGGTAGCCTTCCTCGTCGAGGTAGGCCACGTCGCCCACCGTCTGGAAGTCGCCCCGCCGGTCGGCCTCGAACGTCGCATCGGCCTTGTGGTACGTCGCGAAGACGCTCGGGCTGCGCACCGCGATCTCGCCCGGCACGTGCGGCTCGGTGACCTCGCGCCCGTCGTCGTCGAACAGCTTGATCTCGACCATCGGCGCCGGCCGACCGCAGGAGCCGGGCTTGCGCAGCTGATCCTCGGGCCGCAGCACGGTGTTCACGCCCAGCTCGGTCGAGCCGTACACCTCGAACAGCGAGTCCGCGGGGAACAGCGCGAGATAGGCCTGCTTGAGCGCGAACGACCAGGGCGCGGCGTTCGCGATGAAGCGTTTCATGCTCGAGACGTCGTGGCGCGCCCGCGCCTCGGCGGGCAGGCTGCAGACCATCCGCACCGGCGCGGGTGCGCCGAAGGTCGTGGTCACGCGGTGCCGCGCGATCAGCCGCAGCCAGTCTTCGGCGTCGAACCTGCGCTGCAGCACGACGGTGTTGCCCAGCGTGTGCGCGATCGCCATGAAGCCGCCGGGCCCCGAGTGGTAGAGCGGTCCGGTGGTGAGGTAGACGTCGCCCGCCCCGTAGCCGATGTGGGCGAGCAGCGCCGCCTGCTGCTCGGCATGCGGCGGGTTGCGCACCGCGCCCTTCGGCTTGCCGGTGGTGCCCGAGGTGTAGATCATCGACTGCGCGGTGACCGTGCCGTCGTCCGCCACCGCGGGCTCGTCCGCGCTGGCGGCCGTGACCAGCGCCTCGAGGTCGCGCTGGCCGGCGAGCGGCGCGCCGCCGAACACCAGCACCTCGCGCACCTTCGGCACCTGCGCGCGGATGGCCGCGAAGAGCGGCGCCTGTTCGGCATCGACGCAGGCCATCACCGCGTCCGAGTCGTCGACCACGTACTGCGCCTCGTCCGGCGTGAGCCGGTAGTTCAGCGGCACCGCCACCGCGCCGAGCTTGCGGCAGGCGTGCACGATGCGCACCACGCCCGGCGAGTTCTGCCCGCACCAGACGACCTTGTCGCCGCGGCGAACGCCGAGCGCGCGCAGTGCGTTCGCCAGCCGGTTGGCCTGCGCGTTCAGCTCGGAGAAGGTCCAGCGCACCAGGGTGCCGTCGGGCCGGTCGTCGATCACCGCGACCTTGTCGGCGAGCGTCTCGGCATGCCGGGTCAGGTAGTCGGGCAGGGGAGGCGGGGGCGCGCTCATGCGTGCCCCCGCCGGTGGGTGAGGCATCCGTCGATCATCCGTGTCTCCTCCGCGCTCGCCGGCGCCTGGACGCGCAAGCCTAGCCGAGGCCCGTGCGGGCGTCACGGCGCGATGCCGCCCGCCCGCCGCGCGTGTCGAACGGTGGCCCGCGGGGCGCGTCGTCGCCGGTCGCGTTGGTATGCTGGGCCGGACGCCTTCCACGGACCCGCCCGTCGCCGATGATTCCGCCCATCGATTCCGCCGAGCGCTGGCTCGCCGCCTTCGGAGCCGACCTGTTCCACGACGACGGCTGCTGGCGCGACCTCACGAGCTTCACCTGGTCGATCCGCACCCTCGACGGCCGCGCCGCGATCGCCGACATGCTGCGCGCCACGATCGCGCGCGTGCGCCCGGCGCGCTGGTCGCTCGACGGCGTGCCGACCGAGGCCGGCGACGTCGTCGAGGCCTGGCTGCGGTTCGAGACGGCGGTCGGCCGCGGGCGCGCCGTGCTGCGCCTGAAGGACGGCCGCGCCTGGACGCTGATGACGATGCTCGCCGAGCTCGCCGGGCACGAGGAGCCCGCCGGCGAGCGGCGCCCGCTCGGCGTGCTGCACGGCGCCTACGGCACCGGACAGCGCAGCTGGCTCGAGACCCGCGAGGCCGAACGCGCCGCGCTCGGGCGCAGCGTGCAGCCCTGGTGCCTGATCGTCGGCGGCGGGCAGGGCGGCCTGGCGCTCGCCGCGCGGCTCAAGCGCCTGGGCGTGCCGGCACTGGTCGTCGACCGCCACGCGAAGCCCGGCGACGCCTGGCGCTCGCGCTACCGCTCGCTGGTGCTGCACGACCCGGTCTGGTACGACCACATGCCGTACCTGCCGTTCCCCGACCACTGGCCGGTCTTCACGCCCAAGGACAAGATGGGCGACTGGCTCGAGGCCTATGCGTCCATCATGGAGCTGGACGTGTGGGGCTCGACCGCCTGTGTCGGGGCCCGGCGCGACGAGGCCGACGGCACGTGGCGCGTCAGCGTCGAGCGCGACGGCGAGACGCTCGAGCTGCGGCCCTCGCAGCTCGTGCTGGCCACCGGCCTGTCCGGACTGCCGCAGCATGCGCAGCTCCCCGGCGCCGAACGCTTCGAGGGCACGCAGCTGCACTCCAGCGCCTATGCGGGCGGGGCGCCGTGGAAGGACCGGCACTGCGTGGTGATCGGCTCGAACAACTCCGCGCACGACATCTGCGCGGACCTCTGGGAGCACGGCGCACGGGTCACGATGCTGCAGCGCTCGAGCACGATGGTCGCGCGCTCCGAGACGCTGCAGGCGCTCGGCTGGGGCAAGCTGTTCTCGGAGGACGCGCTGCGCCGCGGCGTGAGCACCGAGCGCGCCGACATGACGCTCGCCTCGATGCCGTACCGCCTGCTCGCCCGCGCGCAGGCCGCGGTCACCACCGAGATCGCGCGCCGCGACGCGGCCTTCTACGACCGGCTGCGCGCGGCGGGCTTCATGCTCGACTTCGGCGAGGACGGTTCGGGCCTGTCGATGAAGTACCTGCGCCGCGGCTCGGGCTACTACATCGACGTCGGCGCCTCCGAGCTGGTGGCCGACGGCCGCATCGGACTGAGGAGCGGCATGGCGGTGCGCGCGCTGCAGGCGCGCTCGGTGGTGCTCGACGACGGCAGCGAGCTGCCCGCCGACCTGCTGGTGCACGCGACCGGCTTCGGCCCGCTGTCGGAGGTCGTCGCGCGGCTGGTCTCGCCCGAGGTCGCCGAGCGGATCGGCCCGATCTGGGGCCTGGGCTCCGGCACGGCGCGCGATCCGGGCCCCTGGGCGGGCGAGCTGCGCAACATGTGGACCCCGACCGCGCAGCCCGGCCTCTGGATCCACGGCGGCAACCTGCAGCAGTCGCGCTTCTATTCGCTGCAGCTCGCGCTGCAGCTCAAGGCGCGCCACGCTGGCATTCCGACGCCGGTGTACGGCGGGGCGGGCGCGGCGTGAGCGGGCCGGGCGGCGCGCCCGAGGGATCGTCCCGCCCGGCGCCGGCGCACGACGGCGCGCAGGCGGACCGAGCCGCGGCCGCATCCCGTCGTGCACTCGTGGCGATCGTCGCGGCCACCGTGCCGATCCTGCCCTTCGGCACGATCTACGCGTTCAGCGTGTTCCTCGCGCCGATGGAGGCGATGCTCGGCATCGGCCGCGCCGACATGGCCTTCGTGTTCTCGCTGGCCTCGATCACGCTCACCGTCGGCATGGTCGGTGCCCCGCGCCTGTATCGCCGCTTCCCGCCGTCGCTGCTGCTGCTCGCCAGCGGGCTGCTGAGCGCGGCGGGGCTCGTCGTGGCCGCCCGCGCGGGCTCGCTCGCGCAGCTCGCCCTCGGCTACGGCGTGCTGTTCGGGCTCGGCGGCGGGGTGGTCTTCACCACGCTGCAGCAGGGCATGAACCAGGCCGTCGTCTCGCGCACGGGTCTGGCCAACGGCTACTTCGTGAGCCTGTACCCGCTGGGCGCGATGATCGGCGCGCCGCTCCTCGGCTGGGCGATCGGCGCCCACGGGCTGCGCGCGACGCTGACCGGCCTGGCCGTGACGATCGGCCTGGCCACCGCGGTGGCGGCGCTGCTCTACCGAGGTGCCGGCCTGCGCATGCACGCGGCGGGCGCGGCCGCCGCCGACGACGACGCCCGGCGCTGGGACGTCTTCGCGCGGCTCTTCGCGGTGTTCTTCCTCGCCGCCGCCGCGGGCCTGACGGTGATGAGCCAGGCCGCCGGCATCCTGAAGGCCTACGGGGCGGGCACCGCGATGGCGCTCGGCGCCACCTCGTTCATCACCGGCGCGATCGCCGCGGCGCGGCTGTCCGGCGGCTGGCTGGTCGACCGGTTCCGCGCGCCGCGCGTCGGGGCCGGCGCGCACCTGCTCGCGCTCGGCGGCTCGCTGCTGCTGCTGGCCTGGCCGTCACCGTCGATGGCCGTGCTCGGCCTGACGATGATCGGCTGCGGCTACGGCGTGGTCTCGGGCATGACCGCGGGCGCCATCGCGCAGTACTGGCACCGCAACGCCTTCGGGCGCGTGGCCGGGCAGATTTACATCGCCTGGTGCCTGGCCGCGATCACGCTGCCGATGGTCGCCGGCTGGCTCTTCGACCGCTCGCAGGGCTACCACGGCGCGATGATGCTCGCCGCCGCCGTCAACGTGGCCGGCGCCGCCATGTCGCTGACCCTTCCCGGACGATCGACGCGCCGCGCTGGCGCAGAATGACACCCATGGACACCTCCGCCCGCCACGACGCTCCGACCGGGGACCCGCTGTCCGCGCGCGGCCTCGCTTTCGCCCGCCACCTGGTCGGCCTGAACACCGTCAGCCGCAACTCGAACCTCGAGCTCATCGACGTCGTGCGCGACGAGCTCAAGCGCCTGGGCGTGGCGAGCCGCCTGACCTGGAACGAGGACCGGACCAAGGCCAACCTCTTCGCCACGCTCGGCGAGGGCAAGCCGGCCGGGGTCATCCTGTCGGGTCACACCGACACCGTGCCCTGGGATGGGCAGGACTGGACGCTCGATCCGCTGGGCGCCGTGGTCCGCGACGGCCGGCTGTACGGCCGCGGTTCGGCCGACATGAAGGGCTTCATCGGCCTGGCCCTGGGGCAGGCCGAGCGCTTCCTCGCGAGCGATGCGCCGTTCGCGATCCACTTCGCGTTCACCTACGACGAGGAGACCGGCTGCTTCGGCGTCAAGGAGCTGCTGGCCGACCTGCGCGACGCCGGCATCGCGCCGCTCGCCTGCATCGTCGGCGAGCCGACGAGCATGGTCCCTGCGATCGCCCACAAGGGCGTGCACCGCTGGCGCTGCTGCGTGCGCGGCAAGGAGGCGCACTCGTCGCTGACGCCGCAGTCGGTCAACGCGATCGAGATGGCCGCGCGGGTGATCGGCCGGCTGCGCGACCTGGCCGAGCGCCTGGAGGCCGAGGAGCCGCGCCACGAGGGCTTCGACGTGCCGTGGTCCACGGTCAGCGTCGGGCAGTTCCACGGCGGCATCGCCGACAACGTGGTGCCGCGCGACGCCGAGTTCCGCTACGAGTTCCGTGACCTGCCGACCGCCGATGTCGGCGCGATGCAGGCCGAGGTGCTCGGCTACGCGCGCGGGCTGGAGCCGGCGATGAAGCGCGTCGCGCCTGCCGCGGGCTTCTCGTTCGAGCCGATCTGCGAGGTGCCGAGCTTTCTCGGGTCGGCCGCCGATCCGGTCACGCGGATGGCCCAGCGCCTGTCGGGCGAGGCCGGGACGACGCTGGTGGCCTTCGGCACCGAGGCCGGGCTCTTCAAGCGCGCGGGGATTCCGTCGGTGGTCTGCGGCCCGGGCAGCATCGTGCAGGCGCACCAGCCCGACGAGTACGTGAGCCTCGAGCAGCTGGCGCGCTGCGAGCGCTTCCTGCAGGGCCTGGCCGGCAGCCGCGGGATCGGGTGACCGCCGCGGCGCCCGGGCGACGGACGGGGGTCCGTCGCCGGCGGGGCGTGGCTAGGTCGAGGCCGGCCGCGAGCGGCGGCCCGGTGCCGGCGGCGGCACGTAGCCGGCGACCCGGTACAGGCTGGCGTCGATTCGCTCGCCGTCGTTGAAGCGGGTCACCACGCAGGCGATGACGGCGCCCTTGGCGACCAGCTCGGAGCCGAACTGGCGCACGGCGGCCAGCGGTGCGCCGGTCTCCGCGGAGATCTCGAAGTCGAGCCGCTCGTGGTGCTTGCGGATGCAGGCCAGGACGGCGGCCTGGTCGTGGGCGGCCATCTCAGCCGCGCCGCAGGTTCGGCAGCGAGGGTCCACGCGGGGCGGCGGGGCCGTCCTTGTGGCGGAAGTTGATCCGTCCCTTGCTGAGATCGTAGGGTGACATCTCGAGGGTGACGTGATCGCCGGCGAGGATCCGGATGCGGTGCTTGCGCATCTTGCCCGACGCGTAGGCGGTGACTTCAACGCCGTTCTCGAGCGTGACGCGGAACCGGGTCTGCGGCAGCACCTCGCTGACGACGCCTCCCAACTCGATGAGCTCTTCCTTCGACATCTGCACTCCTGAAAGGCCGCCCCGCACCCCGCGACCGGCGGAGCCTGGAACGACCGGACCGACCTCGACCCTCGCGTGGCGACACGGGGGAGGGGGAGAGGGCGGTTGAGGCGGCTTCGACACCGCCTGGGAGGACCCGCCACCGTGCGCATCGCGCCGCAGGGCAGGGTCCGTTCGGGCGCCCGACCCCTTGGCGGGGGTGGACGTCGAGTCTGTCGCAGGGGGTGCTGGTCGGCGCTGAACGGAGCCGGGGCAGCCCGGGGGCCACTCGAACCCATAGTGTACGCCTGTCCACCGCCCGGCGTCTCGAAAAATGCGCGGCGCCGGTCGCAGCGGGGACCGGGGTTATCGCGGGGCAGAGCGCGATGGCGTGCAGAGCCTGCGCTCCGGACAGAAGCGCCGGTTCATGAGAACGCTGCACGCGATGATCAGGCGCCGCAAACTGGCTGCGTGGCGCGCTGGGCGATGCGTTGCGTGGGGCGCGGCGCGGGGTGCGGAGCCTGAACACGGTCAAGTCAAGCCATGAAGCCGAAAAATTGCGCCGGGCACCCGCCAAATCTGGCTGAGCTGAGACCGGTAGATGTCAGATGTCTTCCGGGTCCTGCATCCACGCCGGGATGTCGCGCTGGCCCTGCAGCACACGCCAGACATCGACGTGGTCCGAGCGCTCGACGTAGCAGACGAGGTAGGGGTAGCGCTTCAGCGGCCAGGAGTGCAGGCCCGGCAAATTCAGTTCATGCGCGTAACGCGCTGATCCCGTCGCAGGATGGCGCCCGATGTGCGCGTAGGCCTGCTCCAAGGCGTCGATGAAGCCCAGCGCGGCAGCCTCGGCGTCCTCGGCCATGTAGTCAGCGAGTGCATCCTCGACATCCTGCTGGGCCTGCTCGCGCGGGACGATGGGCTTGGCCTTCACGACCGGCTGCGTGTCTTGCTCGCCACCTGAGCCGCGCCGCGTACCCGTTCGCGCAATCCTTCGAAGTAGGTTTCGTTCACTTGCGCCGTGGGGGCTGCGTATTCCGGCGAAGATGACCGGCGAATCCGGGGATCGTGACCGGCTTGTCCGGTCCGGCCCTGCGTAGGGCTGGATTGTAGGGTGGGCGGTCACGATCGGTGCCGTTTCGGGTCAGTCGGAGGCGGGTTTGGGGCG
>JAPLQE010000073.1 GCA_026399835.1 Burkholderiales bacterium
CCCTCAGCCTCAACAAAAACGTTCCCGCGGGAACGTCGCGCCGAGCCGCCTTCGCGCTGCGGCGGCGACACACCGCCGCCGCAGCGCCGCATCAACGCCGTTGCCTGGTGCGAAAGTGAATGGTTCACGCCTTCTCAGCCGGCTGGAACATATCGCACGTCGAGGATCTCGAGGCCGAGTCGCCCTGCGGGCGTCATCAAGGTGACCGTGTCGCCCTCGCGCGCCTTGATGAGGGCCTTGGCGACCGGCGAGATCCAGCTGATCCGGCCGTTGAGCGGATCGACCTCGTCGACCCCGACGATGGTCACCGTGCGCTCGACGCCGTCGGACTGCAGGTAGTGCACGGTCGCGCCGAAGAAGACCTGATCGTTGCCGGCCTGCTGCAGCGGATCGACGACCTCGGCCCGGTCGAGGCGTCGCGTGAGGAAGCGGATCCGCCGGTCGATCTCGCGCAGCCGCTTCTTGCCGTACAGGTAGTCGCCGTTCTCGGAGCGGTCGCCGTTCGAGGCCGCCCAGGACACGATGCGCACCACCTCCGGCCGCTCGACGTCGAGCAGCTGCAGCAGCGCGGCCTTCATCCGGGCGTGACCTGCGGGCGTGATGTAGTTCCTCGGCGGCGGACCGGCCGGCTCCGGCAGCTCGGGCTCGTCATCGTCGTCGCTGTCCTCGCGCACGAACGCCTTGTTCATCGGACCTGCCGCCGCGTGTGACGTCTTTCGCAGCGCAGCTCCGGACGTCGGTGGATGATCGTTGCATGAGCACCGAGACCGACGCACAGCGACGCTGCGAACGCCTTCTCGCCCTCCTCGCCGAGGCGATGGAGATGGAGCGCGCCGTCAACGACCGCGCCCTGCAGATGGACGCGAGCCCGCGCAGCCTCCTCAGACCCATCCTCGAGGAGGCGCTGATCCGTCTGGAGCCGCTGCTGCGTCCCTCGCCCGCGCTGCCGCTGAACCGATGGATCAGCGAGATGACCGATCTGGAGCTGCAGCTCGACGCGGCGCTCTCGCACCGGGGCTGGCGCGTGCTCGCGCGCGACACCGAGCCGCCGCACGCCGATCACGGCTGAGCCTCGCGCGACCGGCCGTCCGGGCGTCGCTGCCGCCGGTCCGGCGCCATCGCGCGTCAGCCCGCCACCGACATCTGCTCGATGAGCACCGAGCCCGTGCGCTTCGTGCCGCGCACGATCTCGTCGGCGCCCACGGCGACGATCGAGCGGAACATGTCCTTCAGGTTCCCGGCGATGGTGATCTCCTCGACCGGGTAGCGGATCTTGCCGCCCTCGACCCAGTAGCCGCTCGCGCCGCGCGAGTAGTCGCCGGTCACGCCGTTGACGCCGTGGCCGAGCAGTTCGGTGACGAAGAGACCGGTGCCGAGCTTGCGCAGCATCGCGCGCAGGTCGTCGCGGGGACGGGTCTCGCGGCTCGAGAGCCGCAGGAAATGCGAGCCGCCGGCGTTGCCCGTGGTGCGCATGCCGAGCTTGCGCGCCGAGTAGCTCGACAGGAACCAGCCGCCGAGCACGCCGCCGTCGATCACGCGGCGCGGCGCGGTGGCGACGCCCTCGTCGTCGAAGGGGGTGCTGCCGAACTCGCCCGGCCGGTGCGGGTCCTCGTCGAGGTCGATGTGCGGCGAGAACACCGGCGTGCCCAGGGCGTCGACCAGGAAGCTCGCCTTGCGGTAGAGCGCACCGCCGCTGGCGGCCTGCACGAAGTGGCCGATCAGGCCGGCGGCGAGCGGCGACTCGAAGAGCACCGGGACCTTGCGCGTGCCGAGCTTGCGCGCCCCCAGCCGCGACAGCGCGCGCTCGGCCGCGTAGCGCCCGACCGCCTTCGGATCGGCCAGGCCGTCCGGGTGGCGGGCCGACGAGTACCAGTCGTCGCGCTGCATCGCGCGTCCGCGACGCGCGATCGGGGCGCAGGCGATCGAATGGCGGCTGTACGGATAGCCGCCGACGAAGCCCAGGCTGTTGGCCGACACGAAGTGACCGTGGCTGAGCGAGACGCTCGCGCCCTCGGAGTTGACGATCGCGCGGTCGGTGGCGAAGGCGGCCCCCTCCATCTCCCGCGCGATCTCGATCGCCTCGGCGGCCTCGATGGTCCACGGGTGGAAGAGGTCGAGGTCCTTGGGCTCGCGGACAATGGTGTCCGGATCGGGCAGGCCGGCGAACGGGTCCTCGCCGGTGAAGCGGGCGATCTCGAAGGCGGCACGCACGGTCTGGTCGATGGCCCGCTCGCCGAAGTCGCTGGTGCTGGCATGGCCGCGTCGGCTGCCGATGTGCACCGTGACCCCGAGGCCCTTGTCGCGGGTCTGCTCGATGGTCTCGACACGGCCCTTGCGGACGTTGACCGACAGGCCGGCGCTCTCGGACACGTCGGTGGCGGCCGCGGTCGCGCCGAGCCGGGCGGCCCGGTCGAGCACCGAACGGGCGAGTTCCTCGAAGCGTGCGCGGCTGTGATCGAACATCGGGCGAACCGGGGTCGGATGGGGTCGGGCTATCATAGCAAGGCCCCATGAAAGCTCCGCCCTCCCCACCGCCCGCCCCGCCCGCGCCGCCGCCGGTGATCCACGGCCGCGACGAAGACGCGCCCTACGACGGTCCGAGCAAGTCGCAGCGCAAGCGCGAGATGCACATGCTGCAGGATCTCGGCGAGCGCCTCGTCGCGCTCCCGCCGTCGCAGCTCGAGCGCCTCGAGCTGCCGTCGGACCTCGTCGACGCGATCGTCATGGCCCGCAAGATCACCGCCCGCGAAGGACGGCGCCGCCAGCTGCAGTACGTCGGCAAGCTGATGCGCCACACCGACGCCGACGCGATCCTCGCGAAGCTCGACCTCGACGACGCCGGCCACCGGCTCGAGACCGCCGTGATGCACGCCGCCGAGCGCTGGCGCGACGCGCTGCTCGAGTCGCCCGACCGCGTCGCCGAGTTCACCGCCCGCTATCCGGCGGCGGCCCGCACGCTGCATCCGCTGGTGCGCTCGGCCCGGGCCGAGCACGCCAAGCAGCAGCGCGGCCGCCACTATCGCGATCTGTACCGCGAGCTGCGCGACGTGCTGCTCGCCGATGCGGCACCGCCCGCGGCCGACCCGGACCACGACACCGAACTGCCCGCCTCCGATGCCTGAGCTCCCTGTCGCCGCCACCGACTCGAACCCGCTGCGCATCGGGCTCGTCTCGATCTCTGACCGCGCCTCGGGCGGCGTCTACACCGACGCCGGCGTCCCGGCGCTGCAGGACTGGCTGGCCCGGGCCCTCGCCTCGCCCTGGGTCGCCGAGACACGCCTGATCCCGGACGAGCGGCCCGTCATCGAGCGCACCCTCGTCGAGCTGGTCGACGCCGCCGGCTGCCACCTGGTGCTCACCACCGGCGGCACCGGTCCGGCGCGGCGCGACGTCACGCCCGAGGCGACGCTCGCCGTCGGCGACAAGGAGATGCCCGGGTTCGGCGAGCGGATGCGCCAGATCAGCCTGAACTTCGTGCCCACGGCGATCCTGTCGCGCCAGGTCGCGGTGATCCGCGGCGGGGCGCTGATCGTCAACCTGCCCGGCCAGCCGAAGTCGATCCAGGAGACGCTCGAGGGCCTGCGCGACGCCGAGGGCCGCTCGACGGTAGCGGGCATCTTCGCCGCGATTCCCTACTGCCTGGACCTGATCGGCGCGCCCTTCGTCGACACGCACGAGGCGGTCTGCAAGGCGTTCAGGCCGAAGTCGGCGCCCCGCCCGGCCGCCGGCTGAGCGGCCTGCCCGCCGCGTGCGGGCTCAGCGCCTGACCAGGGTGCAGCGCACCAGCGACGAGCCGAACTCGCGCACCGCGTGATGCTTGAGCCAGGCCATGCCGCGGATCGGCACCGTGTCCATCTCCGCGATCCGCATCGGACCGGCGGCCACGATGCGCTCGAACTCGGCGATGGTGATCTGGTTCAGCCCGCCAGCCACCTCCGAGAAGCGGGTCGCGCCGTCGTGCTTGAAGTCGGCACGCCAGCGGATCAGGGACCGTTCGGTGAACACCAGATGCGACCACGGGAATACCGAGAACAGGTGCCCGCCGTGGGGATGCAGCCAGGTGGGTCCGAACGAGGCGAGCACGCGCCCGCCCGGCCCGAGCAGCCCGTCCATGATCTCGATGATCGCGCCCGGGTCCTCGAAGTGCTCGAAGGCGTCCTTCGACAGCACGATGTCCGCGGGCTCGTCGGTCCGCTTGGCGAAGGTGCAGCGATCGGCAACGCCTTCACGCTCGGCGAGCGCCCGCGCCCGCTCGAGTGCGCTGTCCTGGATGTCGATGCCGATCACCCGGGCGGCACCGCGCAGGGCGCAGACCACCGCCTGCTCGCCCCCGCCGCAGCCGAAGTCGATCACCGTCAGGCCGCGCAGCCGCTCGAAGATGTCGGCGCCGAAGCACTCGATCATGCGTGCGTCGCCGAGCGGCCCGGGGGCGTGCGGCACCGACCGTCCGACCTCCCCGCCGATCGCGCGCAACATCCGGTAGCCGATCTCGCCGCCGATGATGCCCATCAGATGCTCCGTGAATCAGGGCGCGCATCGCGCGCCGCATACCAGGCCATGGTGATCTCGAGCCCGCTGGCGACGTCGTGCGTCGGCGCGTAGCCGAGCAGTTCGCGTGCCTTGGAGATGTCCGCGAGCGAGTGCCGCACGTCGCCGTCCCGGAACGCGCGGTGCTCGAGCCGCGGCGCGACCGGGCGCCCGAGCAGGCGCTCGAGCGCCGCGCGCATCGCCTCGGCCATCTCGACCAGCGTGGTGCGCGCGCCGACCGCGACATTGAAGACCTGATGGCCCTCGGGCAGCGGCGCACCGAGCGCCGCGCGCAGGTTGGCCTGCACCACGTTCGCGATGTAGCAGAAGTCGCGCGAGGTGCTGCCGTCGCCGTTGACCCAGAGCGTCTCGCCGCGCAGCAGTGCGCGTGCCCAGCGCGGCACGACCGCGGCATAGGCCCCCTCGGGGTCCTGGCGCGGCCCGAAGACGTTGAAGTAGCGCAGCCCGGCGAGCTGCATGCCGTAGGTCCGCGCGTACGTGCCCGCGAGCAGCTCGTCGATCGCCTTGGACGCCGCGTAGGGCGACAGCAGGTTGCCCGTCACGGCCTCGACCTTGGGCAGTGCCGCATGGTCGCCGTAGACCGAACTCGACGAGGCGTAGACCACGCGCTGCAGGCCGGCCTCGCGGGCCGAGGTGAGCAGCTGGGCGAAGCCGGCGGCGTTCGCCCTGAACGTGCGCATCGGCTGTTCGATCGAGCGCGGCACGGAGCCGAGCGCCGCCTGGTGCAGCACATGATCCACGCCCTGCAGCGCACGGGCGCAGGCGAGCGGATCGCAGACGTCGCCCTCGATCAGCTCGAAGCCGGCCCAGGCCGCCTCGCCGACAGTGGTACGCACGTCGTCGAGATTGTGTTGCGCCCCCGTGGAGAAGTCGTCGAGCCCGACCACCCGCTGGCCATGACGCAGCAGCGCCTCGACCAGGTGCGAGCCGATGAAGCCGGCGGCACCGGTGACCAGCCAGCGGGCAGATCCCCGGCCGCGCAGCAGCCCCGCCAGCGCCTCGTCGGCGCTCAGAGCCGCCATACCGAGTAGCCGAGCTTCTCGAGGGCCGCGCGGTCGTACACGCTCTTGATGTCGGCGAACACGCCACCGCGGGTCAGGCGAGCAGTCAGCGCGTCGAGCGGCATCTTGCGGTACGCCTCGTGCGCGACCGCGCCGATCACCGCCCTGGCCGGCGGCAGGTCCTCCCAGGGCGTGAGCGCGATGCCGTACTCGTGCTGCGCGTCCGAGGACTCGGCGATCGGGTCGTGGACGTGCACCTTCATGCCGTACGACTGCAGCTCGCGGACGATGTCGACCACCTTCGAGTTGCGCAGGTCCGGCACGTCCTCCTTGAAGGTCAGGCCCAGGACGATCGCCACCTGGTTCGACACCGGCTGCGCCTCCTGGATGAGGCGCTTGACCACCTGCTCGGCGACGAACTTGCCCATGCCGTCGTTGATGCGGCGGCCGGCGAGGATCACCTGGGGGTGGTAGCCGAGCATCTCGGCCTTGCGCGTCAGGTAGTACGGATCCACGCCGATGCAGTGCCCGCCGACCAGGCCCGGCCGGAAGGGCAGGAAGTTCCACTTGGTGCCGGCGGCCCTGAGCACCTCGGCGGTGTCGATGCCGACGCGCTCGAAGATGATCGCGAGCTCGTTCATCAGCGCGATGTTCAGGTCGCGCTGGGTGTTCTCGATCACCTTGGCGGCCTCGGCGACCTTGATGCTGCTGGCTCGGTGCACGCCCGCGGTGACCACGGCCTCGTAGAGCGCCGCGACGCGGCCGAGCGTCTGCTCGGAGTCGCCGGCGACGACCTTGACGATGCGCGTGAGCGTGTGTTCGCGGTCGCCCGGGTTGATGCGCTCGGGCGAATAGCCGACGAAGAAGTCCTTCTTCCAGCGCTTGCCGCTCGCTGCCTCGAGCACCGGCACGCAGACCTCCTCGGTCGCGCCCGGGTAGACCGTCGACTCGTAGATCACCAGCGCGTCGGCCTTGAGGTTCGCGCCGACGAAGCGGCTCGCCGAGATCAGCGGCCCGAAGTCGGGCTGGTGCGCCTCGTCGACCGGCGTGGGCACCGCGACGACGATGCAGTCGGCGTCGCGCAGCGCCGCCGGGTCGGCGGTGACGCTCAGGCGGGTCGCGGCGGCGAACTGCTCGGCGCTCACTTCCCCGGTGGTGTCGACGCGGGCGGCGATGCGCGCGACCTTCTCGGCCGAGAGGTCGAAGCCGATGGTGTCGAAGACGCGCCCGAACTCGACGGCCAGCGGCAGGCCGACATAGCCCAGGCCGATCACGGCGACAGTGGTCATGGTCCCGAATGCTCGATGAAGGGTTCCGGCGCAGCATACGGACGCCGGTGGACGGGGTCGCGGCGGGACGCCTGCCGGCATCCGCTTGCGTTGCGGGCACCGACGAACGGCGCGCCGTGCGCGCACGCCCCCGTCAGGCCGATGCTGCCACGACTGCGCTCAGCGCCTGCGGCACTCGATCACACCTTCGACGTCACGGACCGCGACCAGGGTCCGCTCCAGCTGCGGGACGGACGGGACCTCGACGGTGAACTGCATCTGCGCCACGCCGACGCGGCTCAGCGTCTGGACCGCGACGACGTTCAGGCGGTCGCGGGCGAAGACGTCCGAGACGTCGCGCAGCAGGCCCTGGCGATCGCGGGCGCGCAGCACCACGTCCACCGGGTAGGCGGCGCGCGGCGCCGCCCCCTTGGCGGGCGCACCGCCCGCCTCCCAGTCGCCCCAGGCGGTCTCGAGCACCCGCTCCGGTGCGCGCCGCGCCATGTCGGCGAAGCTGCGGCAGCCGCCGCGGTGGACCGACACACCGTGGCCGCGGGTGACGAACCCGACGATGCGGTCGGGCGGCGCGGGACGGCAGCAGCGCGCGAGCTGGGTCATCAGGAAGTCGACGCCGACCACCAGGACGCCGCTGCCGGTGCCGGCATCGCGGCGCGGCCCGCGTGCGCCCCGCAGCGTCGCGCCGTCGCCCTGCAGCGCCGCCGCGGCGTCGGCAGCCGCGGCGCGCGCGCCGTCCGACGGTCCGCGGGCGGCCTCGGAGCCGGCGCGGATCGCCTCCTCGAGCATCCGCGGGCCGACCTCGTCGCGGCCGACCGCGAAGAACAGCTCGTCGGGACGCGGGAACCCGAGGCGGCGGGCCAGCTCCTCGTGAGAGAGCGCCGTGCGGCCCTCGCGCTGCAGCATCCTCTCGACCTTGTCGCGGCCGGCGGACACATCGTGCTCGAGCTCGAGCGCATTGAACCACTGACGGACCTTCGCACGCGCCCGCGGGCTGCGCACATACCCGAGCTGCACGTTCAGCCAGTCGCGCGACGGCCCCTCCGAGCCGCTGCCCGCCCGGGCGGCGACGATCTCGACCGTCTGGCCGTTGCGCAGCACGGTGTTGAGCGGAACCATCTGCCCGTCGACCCGCGACCCGCGGCAGCGGTGACCGAGCAGCGTGTGCACGTGATAGGCGAAGTCGACCGGGGTCGACCCCGCCGGCAACTCGACCACCCGCGCCTGAGGCGTCAGCAGGTAGATGCGGTCGGCGTCCTCGCCGGTGCCGGTGGCGATGCGCCCGCCCAGCGTCGCACCGACCTCCTGCTGCCACATCAGCAGCTGGCGCATCCATTCGACGCGCTCGTCCTGGGCGACCGCGGGCTTACCGACTTCGGCGGCTCGGCCCTTGGCGCGGCGCACGGCACCGGGTGCGGGGCTGCCGGCCAGTCCGACCGAGGTCTCCTTGTAGCGCCAGTGCGAGGCAATGCCGAACTCGGCGTGCCGGTGCATCTCGCGGGTCCGGATCTGGACCTCGAGCGGCCGGTCGTCCTCGGCGATGACCACCGTGTGCAGCGACTGGTAGCCGTTGGCCTTGGGCCGCGAGATGTAGTCGTCGAACTCGCGCGGGATCGGCGGCCAGATCTGATGGACGATGCCGAGCACCGTGTAGCAGTCCTTCACATCGTCGACCAGCACGCGGAAGGCCCTGAGGTCCTGGACCTCGGAGAAGGGCAGCCCCTTGGTCCGCATCTTGTTGTAGATGCTGTGGATGTGCTTGGGCCGGCCGGTCACCTCGGCGGCGATCCCCTGGGCGCGCAGGTCCTCGCGCAGGCGCTCGACGGCGGCGCGCACGAAGCCCTCGCGCTCGACGCGCCGCTCCTCGAGCTGGCGAGCGATGCTCTTGTAGAGATCGGGCTCGAGGAAGCGGAACGCCAGGTCCTCGAGCTCCCACTTGAGCTGGCCCAGGCCCAGCCGGTTGGCCAGCGGCGCCAGCACCTCGAGCGTCTCGTGGGCGATGCCGGCCTCGGGTGCACGTCGGGCCTCGGCATGCCAGCGCAGCGACTGCAGCCGCGAGGCGAGCCGCAGCAGCACGACCCGGATGTCGCTCGCCATCGCCAGCGTCATCCGGCGCAGCGTCTCGAGCTGCCCGCCCGAACTGGAGGCGTTCGCACGCAGCGTCAGGTCCTTCAGGCGAAGCAGCTGGCGCATGCCGTCGACCAGCGTGCCCACCTCGTCGCCGCAGCGGGCGACGATCTCGTCGAGCGGCACCGCGTCGCCCACGCCGAACAGCACCGCCGCGACCCGGGTCGGCTCATCGACGTTGAGGGCCTCGAGGATCGCGAGCGTGCCGCGCGCATGCGCGACGATCGGCTCGCCGCTGCCGCCCTGCGCCGCACCCAGCCGCGCCTCGGCGAGCGCGAGCGCCTCGGACACGGCGCTGCCGCCCGCGGGCGGGGCGGCGCCGGCGGTTGCCGGATCGGCAGCGTGTGAGGCGGGGTCTGGGGTAGCCATGGCGGCGACTCGGGCCCTCGGGGGGCCAGCGCGGGATCGTGGGCATTATAGGCGGCGCGTGCACCGGGCCTGCGGGCTTCGGTGCATGCCCGCGGCCGCCGGTCCGCCTCGCCCCCCACTCACGTTCCCGTCCCCGCCCCTGCGATGATCTGGCCCCTCGGCCCCCGCCGCGCCCTCGAGATCGACACCTCCACCTGGCAGTCGCTGAGGGCGTCGCTGCCCTACCTGCGCGCGCTCGACGACGCCGACTCGGCGCGCATGCGGGAGCTCATCGCGGCCTTCCTGTCCGGCAAGACCTTCAGCGGCACCCACGGCCTCGTGCCCGACGACACGATGCGGCTGACGATCGCCGCGCAGGCCTGCCTGCCGGTGCTGCACATCGGGCTCGATCCCTACGACGACTTCGTCGAGATCGTCGTCTACCCGTCGGCCTTCGCCGTGCGGCGCAAGGTCACCGACGACGACGGCCTCGTCCACGAGTTCGACGACGTCCTGGCGGGCGAAGCGATGGACGGCGGACCGGTGGTGCTGTCCTGGGACGATGTCGCCGGGCCGGAGCGCGCGCCCGCGGCCAACGTCGTGATCCACGAGTTCGCCCACAAGCTCGACCTGGCAGACGGCGAGGCCGACGGCTGCCCGCCGATGCCGCGAGCGGCCCGCAGCCGCTGGCTCGAGACGCTGCACGCGGCCTACGACACCTTCGTCGACGCGCTCGAGGCGATCGAGGACGGGCTGCCGCCGGACATCGACCCTGAGGGCGAGGAGGCCGACGCCTGGTACGCCCGGCTGCCGCTCGACCCCTATGCCGCCACCGACGAGGCGGAGTTCTTCGCGGTCGCCGCCGAGGCCTTCTTCGTCGAGCCCGGCCCGCTCGCCGAGGCCTACCCGGCGCTCTATGCATGCTTCGTCGGGTACTTCCGGCACGACCCGTTGCACGGGGGGCGCGAGCGCGACTGACGCGGCCCCGCCACGGACGCGGCCGGCGGGCCGTCCGCGGCGCCCGGCCGTGCGGTAGTTCCTTCGCGAAGAGCGGGCGCGCCGGCGAGCATCGTCGCGCCATGATCCGATTCTTCAATCACTACCTCTCGATCCGGCTCCTGATGCTCACGGGGCTCGAAGCCCTCGTGCTGTTCCAGTCGGTGGTGCTCGGGTTCGAATTGCGCATGGCCGAGCCCGGCGGGCAGTCCCCGCTGCTCGAGGCGGGTTCCTTCACTTTCGTGATGCTGATGGCGATGTCGGCGCTGGGGCTCTACCAGACGCAGGCCGAGCCCTTCCGCACCACCGTGCACCGGGTGCTGATCGCCTACGGCCTGTCGCTGCTGGTGATCAGCCTGGTGTTCTACCTGGTGCCCGAGACCTACATCGGCCGCGGGGTGCTCGCGTGGAGCTCGGTGCTCGCGCTGTGCAGCGTGCTGCTGATCCGGGTGGTCTTCTTCCGCCTGACCGACGTCGGCCTGCCCAAGCGACGCGTGATGGTGCTGGGCAACGGCACCGAGGCCGAGGAGGTCATCGAGCACCTTCACCAGCCGACGCTGCGGCACTCGGTGCAGTACGCCGGGCTGTATCCGGTGATGACCGACCGCGATGCCCTGGGCCGCGAGCGGCCGCTGAACCACGACGCGCTGCTGCGCACCGTCAGAGAGCTGAAGGTCTCCGAGGTCATCGTCGCGGTCAAGGAGCGCCGTGGCGGCGTGCTGCCGCTGCGCCAGCTGCTCGACTGCAAGCTTCGTGGCGTGCGGGTGATGGGCCTGCAGTCGTTCTACGAGCGCGAGCAGGGCGTGCTGCGCATCGACACGATGCGCGCGAGCTGGATGATCTTCGGCGACGGCTTCGACCAGGGGCTGGCGCGCGACGTGGTCAAGCGCCTGTTCGACCTGGTGGTGAGCCTGGTGCTGCTGGTCGCGACCCTGCCGCTGATCGTGCTGGCCATGATCGCCGTCGCGCTGGAGAGTCGCGGCGGCGTCTTCTATCGTCAGGAGCGGGTCGGCGAGGCCGGTCGGCACTTCCGCATCGTCAAGCTGCGCACCATGCGCGTCGACGCCGAGGCCGACGGCACGCCGCGCTGGGCGGGCATCAACGATTCGCGGATCACCCGGGTGGGCGCCTTCCTGCGCAAGACCCGGATCGACGAGCTGCCGCAGCTCTGGAACGTGTTCAGCGGTGACATGAGCTTCGTCGGGCCCCGCCCGGAGCGGCCGTTCTTCGTCGAGCAGCTCACCGAGCAGATCCCGTTCTACCAGGTCCGCCACTCGGTCAAGCCGGGCATCACCGGCTGGTCGCAGGTCCGCCATCCGTACGGCGCGTCGATCGAGGACGGCCTGGCGAAGCTGCAGT
Source organism: Burkholderiales bacterium (assembly GCA_026399835.1). Lineage (GTDB taxonomy): Bacteria > Pseudomonadota > Gammaproteobacteria > Burkholderiales > Burkholderiaceae_E > UBA4615. The sequence continues at coordinate 11,663 of JAPLQE010000073.1, forward strand.
ACGACCTCTACTACGTGAAGAACCATTCGCTCTTCCTCGACCTGCTGATCCTCGTCGAAACGCTGCAGGTCGTGGTGCTGGGCAAGGGAGCGCGCTGATCGCCCCGCCGCAGGTCGGCTTCGCCGGGTACGCGCTCGCCGCGACCGCGTGGCTGGGGCTGGCGGCGCTGCTCGGAGCGCGCGGAGCCGGACACGGCGCGGGCCGCTGGCTGCTCGCGGCCGCCGTGCTCGAGGCGGGCTGGGCGCTCGCGCTGGCCGCCTCGCCGGGCATTCCGGGCGAGCCGATGCCGATCGGCGCGGCGCTCGCCGAGGCGCTGCGCCCGCTGGCCTGGACGCTGATGCTGCTGGCGCTGATGCGCGACGGCGTGACGGCCGTGCGCCCCGGCCCGCCGCGCGCCCCGCGCGCGGCCGACCTGCCGCAACGGCTGCGGCCGCGCCATCCGTACCTGGTGCCCGCGCTCGCGGTGGCGCTCGCGCTGGCCTCGTTCCACGGCAGCGCGTTCGGCGCCGACGCCGCGCAGCCCGGCCTGGCGGGGCTGCTGGCAGCGATGCTCGCGCTCGTCTGCGTCGAGCAGGTCTACATGAACACCGATGCCGCCCACCGCTGGGCGGTCAAGCCGCTGTGCCTGGCGCTGGCCGCGTCGTTCGCCTTCGACATCGTGCTGATCGCCGACACGCTGCGTACCGGCGCGGCCGACGCCGGCGCCTGGGCCGCGCGGGGCTTCGCGCACGCGCTGCTGGTGCCGCTGGTGGCGATCGCGGCGGCCCGGAACCGCGACTGGCAGCTCAAGATCAAGCTCTCGCGCGAGCTGGTGTTCCACGGGACGGCGCTCGTCGGATCGGTGGGCTTCGTGCTGGCCTTCGCGGTGCTCGGCTGGGCGGCACGGGTCGCCGGGCCGCATTGGGCCGGGGTGCTGCAGGCGCTGCTGCCCTTCTGCGCGGTGATCGCCGCCGGCGCGATGCTGTCCTCGGACGCGCTGCGTGCGCGGTTGCGGGTCTGGGTGGCCCAGCACTTCTTCTCCTACCGCTACGACTACCGGGACGAGTGGCTGCGACTGACGCGGATCGTCTCGACACCCGACGCCGAGGCCGGTGCCGGCGCCGCGGATGGCCTCGGCGGGCGGGCGCTGCGCGCGCTGTGCGACCTGGTCGAGAGCCCCGGCGGCACGCTGTGGGTGCAGTCGGCCGACGGCGACTTCGTGCGCGACGCCCACCTCGGCGACGCCCGACCGGGGCCGCTTCGCGCCGACGAGCCGGTGCTCGCCTGGCTGCGCACGCGCGCCTGGATCATCGACATCGACGAATGGCGACGCACGCCGGTCCGCTACGACGGCCTCGCGCTGCCGGCGCAGGTGGCCGACGACCCCGGCGCCTGGCTGCTCGTGCCACTGCTCGGGCAGGACACGCTGGCGGCGGTCGCCGTGCTCGCGCGGCCGCGTGCCGCGGTGCCCGTCGACTGGGAAGTGCGCGACATCCTGAAGGCCGCCGGCCGCCAGATCGCCGGCTACCTCGCACTGCGCGAGGCCGGCGAGCGGCTCGCACAGGCCGGTCGGTTCGAGTCCTTCAACCGGATGTCCGCCTTCGTCGTCCATGACATGAAGAACCTCGTCGCCCAGCTCTCGCTGCTGCTGCGCAACGCCTCGCTCCACCAGGCCGACCCGGAGTTCCAGCGCGACATGCTCGCGACGGTCGCGAACGTGGTCGACCGGATGCAGGGCCTGACACGACAGCTCGGTGGCGGCCCCCGCACGCAGCCCCGCCGCACCGACGTGCCGCTCGCCGCAGCCCTCGAGTCGGTGGTGCGCGCGCGCGATGGCCAACGACCGGCACCGGCGCTCGAGCCGATGGATGCGGAGCTGCTCGGACGGCATGTGCTCGCCGACCCCGAGCGGCTCGAGCGCGTCTTCGGTCACCTGCTGCAGAACGCGATCGAGGCGACCCCGCCCGACGGCCGCGTCAGCGTGCGTGCGCGGCGCGACGGCGATCACGCGCTCGTCGAGGTCAGCGACACCGGCCACGGCATGAGCGAGGCCTTCGTGGAGACACGGCTGTTCCGGCCCTTCGCCTCGACCAAGGGCCACGGACTGGGCCTGGGCAGCTTCGAGTGCCGCGAGTACCTGCGCGAGGTCGGCGGTCGCGTGGACGTGCGCAGCGCACCCGAGGCGGGGACCACAGTGACCGTGCGCCTGCCTCTGGTCGGCCTGTGCGCACCGGCACTGCAGGAGGGATGATGGACGCCGAGCGCCCCGTCCTGCTCGTCGTCGAGGACGACCCCGGCCTGCGCAAGCAGATGCGCTGGAGCTTCGACGCCTACGAAGTGGTGTTCGCCGAGGACCACGACAGCGCGATCACCGCGCTGCGCCGCGCCGAGCCCGAGGTGGTCACCCTCGACCTCGGGCTGCCGCCCCATCCGGACTCGGCCGACGAGGGCTTCCGGCTGCTCGGCGAGATCCTGTCGCTCGCGCCGGAGACCAAGGTGATCGCGCTCACCGGCCAGGACGACCGCGCCAATGCGGTCCGGGCGATCGGCATGGGCGCCTACGACTTCTTCGAGAAGCCGTTCGATGCCGAGACCCTCGGGCTGACGATCGCCCGCGCGTACCGGCTCGCCGCCCTCGAGCGGGAACACGCCCGGCTGCTCGAGAGCCGCGGCAGCGACGCCGTCGCCGGTCTGCTGACGCGCGACCCCGGCATGACCAAGCTCTGCCGGCAGATCGAGAAGATCGCGCCCACGCAGGCGAGCGTCGCGCTGATCGGCGAATCGGGCACCGGCAAGGAGCTCCTCGCGCGTGCGCTCCACCAGGGCTCGCCGCGCCGCGCGGCTCGCTTCGTCGCGATCAACTGCGCGGCCATTCCCGACGCGCTGCTCGAGTCGGAGCTGTTCGGCCACGAGCGCGGCGCCTTCACCGGCGCGGTCAAGTCGACCCCCGGCAAGGTCGAGCTCGCCGACGGCGGCACGCTGTTCCTGGACGAGATCGGCGATCTGCCGATGCCGCTGCAGGCCAAGCTGCTGCGCTTCCTGCAGGAGCGGGTCGTCGAGCGCATCGGCGGACGCACCGAGATCCCGGTCGACGTGCGCGTGGTCTGCGCGACGCACCGCAACCTGCGCGAGCGCATCGAGCAGGGCAGCTTCCGCGAGGACCTGTTCTACCGACTCACCGAGATCGTGCTGACCATCCCGCCGCTGCGCGACCGGGGCGGCGACGCCGCGCTGCTCGCCCACGCCTTCGTGCAGCGCTTCGGCAAGCAGAACGGCCGCGAGCGCATGGTGCTGCGCGAGGACGCACTCGATGCGATCGCCGCCCACCGCTGGCCGGGCAACGTCCGCGAGCTGGAGAACGCGATCAAGCGCGCGGTGATCATGGCGCAGGAGCGAACGATCGCCGCCGAGGACCTCGGCCTGACGCCGGCCGAGGAGCCACCGCTGCTGAACCTGAGGCGCCTGCGCGACGATGTCGAGAAGCGCGCGGTGCTCAACGCGATGGCCCGCAGCGACGGCAACATCGTGCGGGCGTCGGAACTGCTGGGCGTGAGCCGGCCGACGCTCTACGACCTGCTGCGGCGTTTCGGCCTGCGCTGATCCGACGTCCGCCATGCCCGCCCGCGCCATCACGGCCGCCGTCCTCGCGCTCGCGGTGCTGGCCGGCTGCGGCGACTCGCCCGAACAGCTGCTGGCCCGTGCGACGGCCGCCCGCGAAGCCCGCAACGACGCCGAGGCCGAACGCCATCTGAAGGCTCTGCTGCGCCGCACGCCGGACTCGCTCGAGGCGCGACTGATGCTGGCCGCCCTGCACGCGACCCGCCACGACGCGCCGTCGGCTGCCAAGGAATGGCTGCGCGCGCTCGAGCTCGGCGCCCGGCCCGAGCGCGCCCTGCCCGGCCTCGTCGCCGCACGGGTGATGGCGGGCGATGCCGCCGGCGCGCTCGCGGCCTCCGAGTCGGCCCGGCTCGAGACGCCGGCAGCGCGGACAGTGCTCGCCTACTGGCGCGGGCGGGCGCACGAGACGCTCGGCCAGCGTGCGCAGGCCGAGCGGGACTGGCAGGCCGCGCTCGCTGACGATCCGCAGAACCTGCTCGCGCGCGTGGCCCTGCTGCGCCTGCAGGCCGAGCGCGGCGACGCCGCCGGCGCCCTCGCGGCGCTCGACGCGATCCTCGCGCGCAAGCCCTCGCAGCCCGAGGCCTGGACGCTCAAGGCCGAGCTCGCGCTCGCCCGCGGCGATACCGCCGTCGCCCGCCAGGCGCTCGAGCGCGCCGTGGACGGCGACGTCGAGGCACCGCTCGCGCGCACGCGGCTGGTGTCGCTGCTGATCGACCTGGGCGCCAACGAGGACGCGCGCGCGCAGCTCGTCGTGCTCCAGCGCCTCGCGCCGGGGCGGCCGGCAACCCTGCACCTGCGGGCCCGGATCGACCTGAACGAAGGCCGGCTGCAGGCGGCCCGCGACGGCGCGCAGCGCATCCTCGCGACCAACCCCGACTTCCTGCCGGCGGTGGCGCTCGCCGCCACGGTCGCGCTGCGCGAAGGGGCGCTCGAGCAGGCCGAGCGCTATGCCCACCAGCTGCTCGACGAGGCCCCCGGCTCGGTGCAGGGCGCACGCCTGCTGGCGGCCACGCAGCTGCGCCGCGACGAGCCCGCCCGCGCGCGCGCGACGGCCGACGCGGCGCTCGCCCGCGGCGTGCGGGATGCGCCCCTGCTCGGCATCGCCGGCGAGGCGGCGCTGCGCATCGGGGACCTGGCCGCCGCCACCACCTACTTCGAGCAGGCCAGCCGCATCGATCCCGACGATCCGTCACGACTCACCGGCCTGGGCCTCGCGCGGCTGAGCGCCGGTCAGCAGGTCGCCGGCTTCGAGGCGCTCGAGCAGGCCGCCGAGCGCGATCGCGGCTCGCCCCGCGCCGACCTCGCGCTGGTCACCGCACGGCTGCGCGCAGGACAGTTCGACCGAGCGCTGGCAGCGGTCGAACGCATGATCGCGAAGGAACCCGGTGCGCCACTCGGCCACAACCTGCGCGGCACCGTGCTGCTCGGGCGCGGTGACGTGGCGGGCGCGCGTGCGGCATTCGACCGTGCGCTCGCCCTGGACCCCACCTTCTTCGCGGCGTCGGCGAACCAGGCGCAGCTCGACCTGAGAGAGGGCCGCCCCGACCAGGCCCGCCTGCGCTTCGAGGCGGTGCTGCAGAGGGACCCGCGCAACGTCGCCGCGCTCGGCGCCCTCGCGAGGATCGCGACCCAGGCCGGCCGCCCCGACGAGGCCTCGGCGCTGCTGCAGCGGGCGAACGCGGAGGATCCGACGGCGCTCGAGCCCGCGCTCGCGATCGCGTCCGAGCGGCTCAAGGCCGGCCGGCCCGCGCAGGCGCTGGCCCCGCTGCAGGCCGCTGCCGTGCGCCACGGCGCCGACCCGCGGCTGCTCGACCTGCTGGCGGAGGCCCTGCTGCGCTCCGATCAGGCCCAGCAGGCTCTCGATGTGCTGGAGCGCCACCTGCGCCTCGAGCCCCGGTCCGCCGCCCTGCAGACGCAGGTCGGCGCGGTGCGGGCCGTGGCCGGCGACGTGGAGGGCGCGATCGCCGCGCTGCGTCTCGCCGGCGAGCTCGATGCGGAGGCTGCGACGCGGCTGACCGCGCGTGTCGTCGCCACCCTCGGCACGGCTCGGCGCGACGACACCGAACGCATGGCGCGCCTGCTGCGCAGGCAGGCGCCCATGAACCCGATCGGCGCAGCGCTCGAGGCCGATCTGGCCGTGTCCGAGCGGCGCTGGCCCGACGCGGCCGCGGCCTGGCGCAACGCGATCGCGATCCGGCGCACTGCCTGGCTGACCGCCCGGCTGCACGGTGCGCTGCGCGATGGCGGCCGGGCCGACGAGGCCGCGGCCGCGCTGCGCGAGGGCCTGCAGGCGCTGCCCGGAAACACCGAACTGGCCGCCTACGCCGCCTCCGCCGAGGCCCTCGCCAGGCGCTGAGGGGTCGCACGCGGCACGAAGCGGTCGGCCACGCCCGAACGGGCCGCAGGCCGGCATCGCAGACGCCTGCGATCCGACGAATCGTTCCTTTTCGGCGACGGACGGTCGCCCTACAATCGGCGCACCCTGGCTGAAGCGTCACCCGGCACGATGGTCGTCGACCTCACCGGCACGCGACGCGCACGCGACCGCGTGCGGCGCGTCCGCCTTTGTCTCGCGCCCCTCCCGCTGTGCCTCGCACTGGCGGCGGGCGGCGCGTGGGCGACCGACGGCGACGCCACTGCGGCCGTGCCGCAGCCCGTGCTCTCTGCGCATGACCTGCTCCCTGCGCAGAACGCGGCCTCGCAACAGGGTGCGGCCACGCCGTTCGTCGCGGACACCGCCGACGCGGGTTCACCCACCCCCGTCCCCACCGCCGCGGCCGCACCGCCCCTGTCCGAGGCGGTTCGGCTCACCGAGCTCGGCAAGTACTTCGATCTCTCCGAGCCGCCTTCGCAGGACCTCGACAAGGCCCGCGACCTGTACTGCCGAGCGGCCGCGCTCGGGCATCCCGAGGCGGTGCAGCGGCTCGGCTGGCTCTATTTCAAGGGCCGCGGCGTGGCCGCGGACGAGGCCGTCGCGGCCACGCTCTTCAAGTGGGCCGGCGCCCTCGGCGACACCCGTGCCGCCGGTGCCTCGCGCGCGGTCGGCTCGCTGTCGGAGGTGCCGGCACCCTGCCTGTCGCGGCTGGGCGTGACCACGCTCGATGCGCTGCGGGCGCGCCAGCGCGCCGCCACGCCCATCGCCCGGCCCGCGCCCTCCGCCGTCATCGAGCAGCCGGTCCAGTTCCGCACGACGCCCGCCCCCGCCGAACAGCGCCGGATCGTCGCCATGGTGCTGCAGCACGCGCGCGCCTTCCACCTCGATCCGCGCCTGGTGCTCGCGATCGTGCGCGCCGAGTCGAACTTCGACGCCGCGGCGCTGTCGCCGAAGAACGCGCAGGGCCTCATGCAGCTGATCCCCGACACGGCGCGGCGCTTCTCGGTGGAGAACGCGTTCGACCCGATGGAGAACCTCAAGGGCGGCATGGCCTACGTGCGCTGGCTGCTCGCGTACTACCGCGGCGACGTGACGCTGACGCTGGCCGCCTACAACGCCGGCGAGGGCGCGGTCGACCGCTTTCGCGGCGTGCCGCCCTACGCGGAAACACTCTCCTACGTTCAGCGCATCCGCGCGTTCTATCCCTTCGACCGGCATCCGTACGTCACCCGCGTGCTCGCCGCGGGCGAGCGCTCCTGGATCGCGAACGACGTCGCGGCATCGAGTGGCGCGGACCCCACGGTCACGACACGTTCCCGGTGAACTAGTACCGCGCCCGTCGGACCCAACCGTCCGACAATCCTCGACGAGCGGGCACCCCCCACCGATTGACGTACCGTGATCCGGCGAATGCGTCGTTTCGAGGGCGTCTTGCGCCCGCCGCGTTGGGAGTACCAGGATGTCGCTGCGTCAATTCAGCCTCGCGTTCGTCGCGACGGCGGCCTTCCTCACGGGCTGCGCGTCGGGCAGCCTGCCGCCTGCACCGCAGAAGGCGGCCAGTGCCGGCTACCGTTACCAGATCGGACCGGGCGACCAGCTGGAGATCAGCGTCTGGCGCAACCCGGAGCTGTCCGCGAAGGTGCCGGTGCGCCCAGACGGCAAGATCACCACGCCGCTCATCGAGGACCTCCAGGCGGTCGACAAGAACCCCGCCGAGCTAGCCCGGGAGATCGAGGCGCGCCTGGCCAAGTACATCCGCGATCCGTCGGTCACGGTGCTGGTGACCAGCTTCGTCGGCAACGCCACCGAGCAGATCCGCGTCGTCGGGCAAGCCGCACGCCCCGCCGCCCTGCCCTACCGGCAGAACATGACGCTGCTCGACGTGATGATCACCGTCGGCGGGATCACCGAGTTCGCCGCCGGCAACCGCGCGGTGCTGATCCGCCAGGCCGAGAACAACAAGCAGTACTCGATCCGGCTCAAGGACCTGCTCAAGGGCGGCGACGTCAGCGCCAACGTCGAGGTCGTGCCCGGCGACGTGATCATGATTCCGGAAGGCATGTTCTGAGGCGGATGCGATACCGATGATCCAGGTCTGGACCACCGTCTCCTCGCTGCTGCCGGGCCTCTGGCGCTACCGCTGGCAGGGGCTTGCCGCGACCGCGGCCACCGGCGTCGTGGGCGCTGCGATCGTCATGCTGATGCCCAACCGCTACGAGGCCAGCGCGCGCGTCTACGTCGACACGCAGTCGATCCTCAAGCCGCTGATGCAGGGGCTCGCGGTGCAGCCGAACCTGGATCAGCAGGTCCAGATGATGGCGCGCACGCTGATCAACCGTCCGAACGTCGAGCGCGTCGTGCGCATGGCCGATCTCGACCTGCGCTCGAAGTCGCCCCAGGAACGCGAGCGTCTGGTCGACATGCTGGTCAAGGAGATCCAGGTCAAGCCCGCAGGAGGCCAGAACCTCTACGCGATCTCGTACAAGGGCGACACCACCGACTCGGCGCAGAAGGTCGTGCAGTCGCTGCTGTCGATCTTCGTGGAGTCGAACCTGGGTGACAAGCGACGCGACGCCGAGCAGGCCAAGCGCTTCATCGACGAGCAGCTCGCCATCTACGAGAAGAAGCTGCTCGACGCCGAGGCCGCGCTCAAGGAATTCAAGGTCCGCAACATCGCGGTGATGCCCAACCTCGCACAGGACTACGTCGCTCGCAGCGCGGACCTGCAGAAGGAAGGCGACGGCGCGCGGCTCGAGCTGCGCCAGCTCGAGAACTCGCGCGAGGCCCTGCGCCGGCAGCTCGCCGACGAGACGCCCTCGCTCCTCGGCAGCGAGGGCGCCACGCCGGCCCGCGTCCCGACCGAGACCGAGCAGCGGCTCGAGGCCGCGCGCAAGCGGCTCGACGAGCTGGTGGTGCGCTACACCGACGCCCATCCGGACGTGGTGCATGCCCGCTCGATCGTCGGCGAGCTGCAGGTGCAGCGCGACATCGAGCGCAAGCGCGAGGCCGAGAGCGGCCTGCGCTCGAACGGCGCGAGCGTGATGATCCCGAACAAGGTCTACCAGGACCTGAAGGTCGCGCTGGCCGACGTCGAATCGAAGCTCGCCTCGGCGCGGGCGCGGGTGGCCGAGTCCGAGCGCCGCCTGCTGCTGGCCCGCGACGCGGCCCAGACGGTGCCGAAGGTGGAGGCCGAGTACCTGCAGCTCACGCGCGACTACGAGGTCAACAAGAAGAGCTACGAGCAGCTGCTCACGCGCCGCGAGTCGGCGCAGATCTCGGGCAGCATGGACAACTCGGGCGCCAGCGAGCTGCGCGTGGTCGATCCGCCGCGGGTCAGCCCGATGCCGAGCAGTCCGAACAAGCCGCTGCTGCTGATCGCCGTGCTGCTGGTCTCGCTGGCCGCCGGCGTGGCCACCGCGCTGCTGCGGGCCCAGGCGGCCGCCGCGTTCTTCGATGTGCGCACGCTGCGCACCCGGCTCGGCGCTCCCGTGCTCGGCGCCGTTTCGATGGTGCTCGACGCCGATGCCATGAAGCGCCGCCGCGACGGCGCGATCGTGTTCTCCGCGTCGGTCGGCGCCTACACCGTGCTGTTCGTCGGGCTGGCCGCCTGGCTGCTGCTGCGAACCCTCGCCGGCTGAGGCCGAAGGACTCCCCATGAGCCTGATCGAACGCGCGGTCTCCCGCCTCGGTGACGAGACCACGCCCGTGCGCGGATCGGTGACCAACCTGTCCGCCTACGCCGAGCGGCCCGCCTCGCGCGCCCGCCGACCGGCGCCGGTCGATGGGTCGCCGCTGCGGCCCGAGCCGTCGGAGGCGCCCGATGCGCCGGACCCAGCGCCGCTCCGCCCGCCGCGCGAACGTGCGGGGCCCGCGACCGTACCCCGGCTCCAGCCCGCCGAGGTGCAGCCCGCTGCCGAGCCGCGATCCGCCACGCCGCGTCCTGCCGCACCGCGCGCCGCTGCACCGCGGGCCGAGTCCCTGGCCGCGGCCCCGCCCCATCGGGCAGGTACCGCCCGTCCGGTGCGCCTCGACGTCAAGGCCCTCGCCGCCCGCGGCTACGTGACCCCGGACAGCCCGGCGACCCGACTGTCCAACGAGTTCCGCGTCATCAAGCGACCGCTGATCGCCAATGCGTCCGGCCGCGGCCGCACGCAGGTGCCGAACGGCCGGCGCGTGATGGTCACCAGCGCGAATCCCGACGAGGGCAAGAGCTTCTGCGCGGTGAACCTCGCGCTCAGCATCGCCGCGGAGCGCGACCTGCAGGTGCTGCTGATCGACGCCGACGTCGCGCGCCCGTCGCTGCAGCGCGAGCTGCGACTGCCGGAGGGCCCCGGCCTGATGGACCTGCTCCTCGACCCGTCGCTGCCGCTCGAGGCGGCCGTGCGCGACACCGACATCGACAAGCTCGCGGTGATGACCGCGGGCACCCTCTCCGACAACGCCAACGAGCTGCTCGCCAGCGATTCGATGGAAGCGCTGCTCGACCTGATCTCCGAGCGCTACCCGGACCGCATCTTCATCTTCGACGCGCCGCCGCTGCTGCCGACCACCGAAGCCCGCGTGCTCGCCGGCCTGATGGGCCAGATCGCGCTGGTCGTCGAGGCCGGCGTGACACCCCAGGGCGCGGTCGAGGAGGCGCTGGCGACGATCGAGGCCTGCCCGGTGGTCGGCGTGATCCTGAACAAGGCGGACGAGCGCAGGGCGGGCGGATATGGCTACGGTTACGGATACGGCAATGGCAGCAACTGATCGCCCCGCCGCGGATCGCCCTGCCTCGCGCCTCACCCTGCCGATGGCGGCGCTCGCGGCCGCACTGGCCGCCATCGGGGTGCCTGCGAGCGCGCAGGTGAGCGCGCCGCTCACCGGGCCCGGCGGCGCCGGCTGGGACGGCATGCGTCCCCAGCGCACCAGCGGCATCGCCACCGACGGCCTGACGCCGATCGGCACGGGCGCAGGGGCCGCGGCCGGCTCGCCGGACACCGCTGCCGCGCCGCGCCGCACGTCGATCACGCCCGGGCTGTGGACGCAGTTCACCTTCAGCGACAACATCGACCTGTCGCCCCGCGGCCAGGAGCGCACTGGCTCGCTGTTCGAGGTCTCGCCGTTCGTGCAGGCCGAGCTCAACTCGCCGCGCGCGGTCGGCTCGGCCTTCTACGCGGCCCGTGGCCTGGTCTACGGCGGCAACACCAGCCGCGACAACGAGCTGCGCCACGACCTGCGCGCCAACGCCGACTTCCGCATCACCGACCAGGCGCTGCGGCTGAACGCGCAGGCCTACGTCTTCGACGTCAACCGCAGCCCGTTCACCGCGTCCTCGTTCGACCCGGGCGCGCGCTCGACCACACGCACCACCTACCAGCGCTTCGACCTGGCGCCCTACGTCGTCGGGCGCGCGGGCAGCAACGACTACGAGCTGCGCTACCGCGTGAGCTACGTCGATCCGGGCGCGGGCTTCGTGAGCAACGTCGGCAACGGCGTCACCTTCAACGCCGGCACCTCGCCGGGCAGCTCGCGCTTCGGCTGGCTCGGGCGCGGCGACGTGGCGCGCTACGCGTACGAGAACGGCTTCGACTACACCAACAGCCTCGTCGAGGTGCTGGGCACGTGGTCGCCGACGCCGCTCGTGCGGCTGGGCGCCGGCGTGAACTATGCGGCCAGCAGCGTGCTGGCCGATGCAGACGGCCGCCGCAGCGGCGTCGGACCGAGCGCCGCCATCGACTGGCGGCCCGATCCGCGCACCCAGGTGGCCGCACGCTGGACCGGCACCTACTACTCGAACATCCTCTCCGCCGCCGCCGCCCACCAGCTCGGTCGCATGCGGCTCGGCCTGACCTGGGACCGCGGCATCCGCGACGGCAACCAGGCCGGGCTGCTGTACTTCGACCCGACCCGGCTCTTCGCGACGCCCTTGACCAGCGCCGCCGCGCTCGCCGCGAACGCCTCGTCGAATGCGCAGACCGATTCGCTCGCCACCGGCGGGCCGACCGCCCGCGACCCCGCGACCACGGTCGGCACGCCGCTGGCCAGCACCTCGACGCAGAGCCCGATCGTGCGGGCCGAATCGGTGATCGCCTCGCTGCAGGTTGCCGCGACGCGCAGCAGCGTGCTGCTGACCGCCTACATGACCGACCAGCGTCCGGCGCTGCGGATCCCCGGCTTCGACACGGTCGCCGACATCGACACCTGGGGCGTGCAGGGCCGCTACGACTACCGGCTCGATGCGCGAACCACGGCCATCGTGACCGCCGCCTACCAGCAGTCGAGCTCGGAGTCGACCGCGAGCGAGTCCCGCCTGACCGGCGTGACCCTGGGCCTGCGCTACCAGCTCACCCGCCAGGCCGCGGTGCTGGGCAGCGTGCGCAACGCCCGCCAGCGTGCCATCGCCGGCAACGCGGTCTCGTACGACGAGAACGCGGTCTCGGTGGCCGGCGAGTTCAGGTTCTGACGTGGGCCGGGGCCTGACGTGGACTTGACGCCGACGCACGGGCGGGCGCCGTGCCGCGGCCCGGGCCAGGCCTGAGGCGCGATGCTCGCCGGGCTGCTGCGCCATTCGCTGAACTACGGTGCGGCGAGCGTGCTGGTCACGATCGCCGGCCTGGTCACGTTCCCGATCGTCACCCGGTCGCTGAGCGTCGCCGAGTACGGCCAGCTCACGCTCGTCGGCACCCTGCTCACGCTGTGGGTCGGGCTGTCGAAGCTGGGCGTGCAGCACGCGAGCCTGCGGACCTACGCCGAGATGGCCGCGGGACGGCTCGGCGTGGACGCCCTCACCTGGCGCTCCACGGTGCTCTTCGGAATGCTCGGCAGCGGCGCCGTCGCCGCCGTCCTGGCCGCCGCCGTGATCACCGCGCTGCCCGAGGACTGGCTCGCCGACCTGCCCCACGGGCTGCTGCTGGCGCTGGTGGCGGGGCTGGTCGTGGTGCGCACCGTCGAGAGCGCGCTGACCAACCCGCTTCGCGCGCAGGAGCGCAGCGGCGTGGTCTCGATCTTCAACGTCGCGCGCCGCTACCTCGCCCTGGTGCTCACCGTCGGCGTCCTGCTGGGCGTGTCGGCCAGCGTAGCCGGCTTCTTCGGCGCCACCCTCGCCGCCGAGGGACTGGCGATCCTCGCGCTGGCCGCCTGGATGCATCGGCGCATGCCCTTCTCGCCGCGCGCGGTCTCGCCCGCGCTGCTGCGCACGATGGTGGCATTCGGGCTGCCCCTGGTCGGCTACGAGGCGGCCAACGTGCTCCTGGTGCTCGGCGACCGGTACCTGATCCAGCATCAGCTCGGCAGCGAGCCGCTCGGGCTGTACGGCGCGGTCTGGAACCTGTGCGACTACCTGCGTGTCGCGGTCCTGCTGTCGCTCATCCAGACGATCGTCCCGGCGTACACCCGCTGCTGGGAGGAGTCCGGTGCGGCCGCCACCGAGTCGCTGCTGGCGCGCTTCACCGGCCTGTACGCGATGCTGGCGTTCCCGCTCGTCGCCGGCACGGCCGCGGTCGCGCCGATCGGCCTGCCGCTGCTGGCCTCCGAGCGCTATGCGTCGGGCGCCGGGATCGCGGGCTGGCTGCTGGCCGGGATGGCGATCGAGAGCTGGATCGTGGTGGCGAGCGCCGGCGTCATGCTGCGCAAGCGCACGCGAACGCTGATGGTCGCGGTGGCGATCGCCGGTGTCGCGAATCTCGGCCTCGTGGCGGTGCTGCTGCCCTCGCTCGGCATCCTCGGCGCGGCGATCGCGTCGGTGGTCTCGATGAGCGCGCTCGCGGTCGCGGTGATGCGGCTGGGCACCTCGACGCTGCGCGTGTCGCTGCCCTGGCGCGCGCTGGCGGTGCATGCCACGGGCGCTGCGCTGATGTACGCGGTGATCGTGCGCCTCGACGCGGGCTCGCCGGTCGCGACGCTGCTGCTGCAGGTCGGCACGGGCACGCTGGTCTATGGCGCCTTCGAGCTCGTCTTCGACCTGCGGGCGCGCGAGCTCGCGCTCGCGGGCCTGGCGCGCGCGGGGCTGGCACCGCGATGAACGCGCCCGGCCGTCCCGCGTCCGCACCGCTCGCGGTGCTGATGTACCACGCGATCGAGCCTGCGGGCGCCGACAGCGACGCGGACCCGCACTACACCGTGTCGCCGGGGGCCTTCGACGCGCAGCTCGATGCGTTCGCCGCCCTCGGTCGCGCGCCGCGCAGCGTGCGCGACCTGATGGCCGACGCCGCGGCGGGACGCACGGGGCCGCCGGCGGTGGCGATCACCTTCGACGACGGCCATGCGAGCAACGGCGCGGCCGCCGAGCAACTCGCCGCCCGCGGCGCGAGCGCCGACTTCTTCGTCAACCCCTCGCAGGTCGGCCTGCGCCACCGGCTGTCATGGCCCGAGCTGCGGGCGATGGCGACGGCGGGCATGTCGATCCAGTCGCACGGCCATACCCACGATCATCTCGACGGCATGACCGAGGCCGAGGTGGCGGACAGCCTGCGCCGCTCCAAGGATGCGATCGAGGATGGGCTCGGCACGCCGGTGACGCTGTTCGCGCCGCCCGGCGGGCGCCTGCATCCTGCCCTGGCCCGGCTCGCCGCATCGACCGGCTACCGGGCGCTGTGCACTTCGCGCACCGGCACCTGGACGCCCGGTCGCGGCGACGCGGCAGTCCCGAGGCTGGCGGTGCTGGCCTCGAGCGATCTCGAGCGCGTGCGCCGCTGGGCGCAGGCCGATCCGCTGCTGATCGCGCGTGCGAGGCTGCGCGGCAGCGCGCTCGACGCGATGAAGTGGCTGCTGGGCAACGGCACCTACGAACGGCTGCGCGGCGCCGCGCTCGGGAGGCGCGGGTGACGGGGCTGGCCGCCTGGGTGTTCGCGCTGAGCGCCGGCTGGGTCGTCTGGACCTTCGTCGGGTATCCGGCAGCGCTCTGGGCCGTCGCCCGCCGGCGGGCCTGGCCGATCGCGCACGCCGCGATCGAGCCCGAGGTCACGATCGTCGTCGTCGTGCACAACGAGGCGGCGGGCATCCGCGCGAAGCTCGAATCCTGCGCGGCGCAGCGCTATCCCGCCCATCGCCTGCGTGTCCTGGTCGTCTCGGACGGATCGACCGACGCCACCGCCGAGGCCGTCCGCGCGTTCGGGGATCCACGGGTGCGCTGGCTGCACTTCGCGCAGCGCCGAGGCAAGGCGGCCTGCGTGAACGACGCGATGGCCGCGCTCGAGACGCCGGTCGTCGTGCTGACCGATGCCCGCCAGGCCCTGCATCCGGACGCGGTGCGCCATCTCGTGTCCAACTTCGCGGACCCGGCGGTCGGTGCGGCCAGCGGCGAGCTGGTCTTCCTGCTCGACGGCGCCAGCGGCTTCGCGCAGGGCGTCGACGCCTACTGGCGCTACGAAAAGGCGATCCGCAGGATGGAAGGCGCGATCGACTCGGTGGTCGGGGTCACCGGTGCGCTCTACGCGCTGCGCCGCGAGGCCTGGACGCCGATCCCGGAGGACACCGTCCTCGACGACGTGCTGATCCCGATGAATGCGGTGCGCGGTGGCTGGCGGGTGGTCTTCGAGGACCGCGCGATCGCCTACGACCGCCCCGCCAGCGAGCCGGCCCGCGAGCGCGTGCGCAAGATCCGCACGCTCGCCGGCAACTTCGGGCTGGTCGCGGCGCACCCGTGGCTGCTCGATCCGCGCCGCAACCGGATCGTGGTGCAGTACCTGTCGCACAAGGTCACCCGGCTGGTCGCGCCGCTGGCGCTCGCCGGTACGCTCGTCTCGAGCGCGGTGCTCGCGCCGGTGCACCCGCTCTTCGCCGCGGCGCTGCTCGCGCAGCTCGCGCTGTACGCGATGCCTCTGGTCGGCCGCGCCTGGCCGGCGACGGCGACGGCGCTGCCGGTGCGCATCGCGACCGCGTTCGTCGCGCTGAACTGGTTCGTGGTGCTCGGCTTTCGCGAGTGGCTGCTGAACCGCCGGGTACACGTATGGCGCTGAACGCCCCGCGCGACGAGCCCCGCCTGCGGGTGCTGCACCTGCGCTCGAGCGCGGGCCTGTACGGCGCCGAGCAGGTGCTGCTGACCCTGCTGCCGGCGCTGCCCGCGCTCGGCATCGAGGTGGTGCTGGGGTGCCTGCGCAACCCCTACCAGCCGCGGCTCGAGCTGCACGAGCGGGCGCTCGCGCTCGGCATCGACAGCCGGCTGGTGGCCTGCGACGGCCGCTTCGATTCGAGCACGGTCGGCGCGATCCGCCGGCTCGCCGAGGACCTGGATGCCGACGCCGTGCACGTCCACGACTACAAGAGCGTGTTCCACGCGCGACTGGCGAACCGGCCGCGTCGCCCGCTCGTGGCCACGCTCCACGGCCACTTCGCCGACACCCCGGCGGTCCGGCTGTACAACTGGATCGAGCTCGCGCTGGTGCGCGGCGCCGACCGGGTCTGCATCGTCTCGGACGCGATGCGCGAGACGCTCGTGCGCCGCCGCATCGACCCGGCGCGCACGGTCACCGTGCCGAACGGCGTCGACACCGGCCGCTACCGGCCCGACGACGCCGCACCGGCGCGCGCCGCGCTCGGCCTGCCGCCCGAGGCGCGGGTCTTCGGCACCGCGATGCGGCTGGCCGCACCGAAGTTCCCGATCGGGCTGGTCGAGGCGTTCGCGGCGGCCCGGCCGCGGATCGCCGGGCCCGCCGTGCTGGTGATCGCCGGCGACGGCCCGATGCGCGCCGGGCTCGAGGCCCGGATCGAGGCGCTCGGGCTGGGCGGGTCGGTGCGCCTGCTCGGCGTGCGCGACGACCTCGAGCGGGTGTACCCGGCCTTCGACGCCTTCGTGCTGCCCTCGCTGTCCGAGGGTCTGCCGATGGCGCTCCTCGAGGCGATGGCCTGCGGCATCGTGCCGATCGCGACCGCCGTGGGCCGCCTGCCCGAAGTGATCGAGGGCGTGGCCTCGGCCCCCTTGCCGCCGGGCGATGTGGCAGCGCTCGCCGGCGCGCTCGCCGGCTTCGTGCCCGCCGGCCCCGCGGCGCCGATCCGCGAGGCGCTGCGGTCACGCGTGCTCGAGCGCTACGCCGCGGGATCGCTCGCCCGCGCCTATGCCGACGTCTACCGCGGCCTGGGCCGGCCCGCCGCCCTGCCCGCCCGTCCGCTCGCGAGCCCCGGCGGATGAAGATCCTCGCGGTCACCACGAAGAGCCCGTACCCGCTGAACGAGGGCCGGGCGCTGCGCACGTACAACCTGCTGCGTCAGCTGGCCCTGCACCACGAGGTCCATCTGGTGTCCTTCGTGCAGACCCGCGAGGACGTCGAGGGCCTGGAGGCGATGCGCGCCTTCTGCACGACGGTCGAGGCCGAGCCGCTGTACCTGGACCATGCGCGGCTGCGCCTGGCGGCGGACGCCTGCCTCGAGCTCTTCGGCCCGGTGCCGCTGCAGGTCATCAAGTACCGGACCGCGGGCATGCGCCGTCGCCTGGAGCGGCTGATCGGGCAGCATGCGTTCGACGCGGTGCACCTCGACATGCTGCACCTGGCCGAGTACCTGCCGATGTTCCCGCACGCCACGCGCGTGCTCACCGAGCACAACGTCGAGTCGGCGCTGCTCGCGCGCCGCGCCGACACCGAGACGCGCATGCTGCAGCGCGACTACCTGCGCTACCAGACGGGCAAGCTGGCCCGCTACGAGGCGCGGGCCTGCGCGGCGGCCGACGAGGTGGTCGCGGTGTCGGATCCGGATGCCGCCCTGCTGCGCGCCATGGATCCGTCGATCCGCGTGACCACCGTGCCCAACGGCGTGGACACCGACTACTTCCGCGCCGAGCCCGGCATCGCACCCGAGCCCGGGCGCATGGCCTTCGTCGGCGGCTTCACCTGGTTCCCGAACCTCGACGCGATCCGCTGGTTCGTCGACACCACACTGCCGCGGATCGCGGCCGCCGTGCCGCAGGCGAGGCTGACCGTGGTCGGCCGCCAGCCCGACACCGCGGCAACCCGGGCGATCGCGGCCGACCCGCGGGTCGTTCTGACGGGGGGCGTCGAGGACATCCGGCCGATCGTCTCGCGCGCCTCGGTGTTCGTGGTGCCGCTTCGCATCGGCGGCGGCACGCGCCTGAAGATCCTCGATGCGCTGTCGATGGGCCGCGCCGTGGTCTCGACCACGATCGGCTGCGAAGGCCTCGCAGTCGAACCCGGCCGCTCGATCCTGATCGCCGACGACCCGGAGTCGCTGGCCCGCGAGACCGCCCGCGTGCTCGCCGACCCGGCACTGGCCGCGCGCCTCGGTGCCGAAGGCCGTGCCCTGGTCGAGCGTCGCTACGACTGGCGGGTGATCGCGCGCGACCTCGACCGCGTCTATCGCGCCCCCGCGCGCGGCGACGCCGCCCACCCGCGCGCCGCGGCGCCCTCGACACCATGACCCACCGACTGCCGTCCGCCACGCCCGCTCGCACACCCGACCGGCACTCGCCGCGCTCGCCGGGCTCGCCCGGGTCGCCCCCCGCCCTGCTCGGGCGGCTCGCCGCGGCCGCCGTGCTCGCGCTCGGCGTCGGCTGCTCGGCGGCCCAGCCGAATCCCGCCGCGGGCGAGAGCGGACGCGCCGCCGGCGGCGAGGGCACGACCTGGTACGTGCGGGCCGACGGCGGCGCCCCCGGCCGCTGCGATGGGCGCACCGACGCGCCGGCCGCCGGCGCCTCGGGCCGCGCCTGCGCCTGGGCCCATCCGTTCCATGCGCTGCCCCCGGGCGGTCCGCCGAGGATCGCGGGTGGCGACCGGCTGGTGATCGGGGACGGCGAGTACATGATGGGCTACGGCGCACCGGGCGCGACCGCCTGCGCGCCCGAGTTCCCGTGGGACTGCCACATGCCGCCGGTCCCCTCGGGGCCCGACCGCGCGCGTCCGACCCGCATCCTCGGCGCCGGCCATGCGAGCGGCTGCGCGAGCCGGCCGCAGCTCTGGGGCACCGAGCGTGCCCGCACCGTGCTGAACCTGACCGGCTCGAGCAACGTCGAGGTCGCCTGCCTCGAGATCACCGACCGCTCCGAGTGCGTCGAGTTCCACAGCGGCGCGATCCGATGCCAGCGCGACCGGCCGCCCTTCGGCCCCTGGGCGGCCAACGGCCTGATCGCCAGCGATTCGCGCAACGTTCGGCTGGCGGACCTGGACATCCACGGGCTGGCGAGCGGCGGCGTGCGCGCCGGACGGCTCACTGACTGGGAGGTGGTGAACGTCCGGATCGCCGCCAACGGCTGGGTGGGCTGGGACGGCGACATCGGCGGCTCGGGCAGCTCGAACGCCGGCACGATGCGCTTCACACGCTGGGTGGTCGAATGGAACGGCTGCGGCGAGACCTGGCCCGGGCGCCAGCCGACCGGCTGCTGGGGGCAGACCGCGGGTGGCTACGGCGACGGCGTGGGCACCGCGAAGACGGGCGGCCACTGGATCATCGAGGACTCGGTGTTCCGCCACAACACGTCCGACGGCCTGGACCTGCTGTACCTCGTGGGCGACGGCCGCCTCACGCTCGACCGCGTGCGTGCCGAGGGCAACGCCGGCAACCAGATCAAGGCTCGCGGGCCGACGACGATCCGCAACGCGATCGTCGCCGGGCACTGCGCGTTCTTCCGCGGCAAGCCGTTCACGCACAACGTCGACGACTGCCGGGCGATGGGCGACGCGGTCTCGCTGACGGTGGACCCCGGCCAGGTCGCCACCGTCACCAGCAGCACGATCTACGGCGAGGGCAACTGCCTGCTGGTGGCCGGTGGCGACGCCTCGAGCCGCGTCGTCGCGCGCAACACCATCTTTGCCGGCGGGCCCTTCGCCCTGCGGCCCTCGGACACCAGCTGCTGGTACTACGCGGAGGGCGGCATCGTGCTGCAGACCGACTACCTGCTGGTCAACAGCCGCCGGGGCCCGGCCTGCCCGGGCGGCACGAGCCGCTGCGGCGTCGATCCGATGCTCCAGAGCACCCAGGCCGGCGCGTTCGACGCGCGGCTGCGCGCGGGCAGCCCGGCGCGCGACAGCGGCGCGCCGATCGGCGGTCCGGTGCCCGCGGTCGACGCGTTCGGCGCACCGCGTCCGGCCGGTGCGGGCCCCGACCGCGGCGCGGTCGAGATGCCGGTCCGCTGAACGAGCGATGCCGAGGACCCGAGGATGAACCCGAACGCCCCCGACGATGCCGCCCTGCGGCCGACCTGCGCCGTGACGCCGCACACGCCGGTGCCACCCGAGCGCTTCTGGCCGGAGCTGCGCGAGGACCTCGCGCGCTACCTGCCGGCCGGCCCCGGGCCGCACGGGCTGCGCGCGACCCTCGATGCGATGACCGATTACGGCTTCATCGCGACCGCGATCTACCGCTACGGCCGGCTGTGCGGACGCATCCGGCCGCGCTGGGCATCGCTGCCGCCCAAGCTCGTCTACCACGTGCTGCGGATCTTCAGCGAGCTCGGCCTCGGGATCTACATGACATCGACCTCCCGGATCGGCCCGGGCCTGCACATCGGCCACTACGGCGGGATCTACCTCAGCTGCACGATCGGTCGGCGCTGCTCGATCGCGCAAGGCGTGACCGTCGGCTACAAGGGCGCGGGCCGCTCGACCCGTCCGCCGGTCGTGGGCGACGACGTCTACATCGGCACCGGCGCGGTGGTGGTCGGCGACATCCGGGTCGGCGACGGCGTGGTGATCGGCGCGAACACCACGGTGGTCAAGGACGTGCCGCCTCGGCACCGGGTCGTCAGCGCCGCGGTGCGCATGTCGCCGCTCGAGCCGATCGAGCCGCCGGCCGCACCGGCGCGCTCGGACCCGCCCGCCGGCCCGTGATCTTCTTCGCCGGCATCGCCGATGCGCTGGCGCCCAACGCGGCGCATGCCGCGCTGGGCGCGGCGATCGCCTGCGCGCTGGCGTGGCGGCGCGGTGCGCCGACCTGGCTGCGGCGCATGCGCCCGCTGCTGGCGCTGGTCACCGCCTGGATCTGGCTGGTCGCGTCGCCGCAGTTCGTCAACCGCGCGCTCGCGGCCACCGAGCACCCCCGCGACGATCCCGCGAACTGCCGTATCGATGGCGGCGCCGCGCCCCTGTTCGTCGTTCTCGGCTCGGGCGAGCTGTGGAATCCGGACGGCACGCCGCGCGCCCGCCTCGACCTGGAGGGCATCCGGCGCGTGCGGCACGCAGCGGCGCTGTGGCGCCGGCACGGCGGCGCGCTGCTGATGGCGGGCGGGCCGGGCACCGGCGATGCCGACTCGCTGGCGGGCACGATGGCCGCGTTCGCCGCGGAGCTCGGCGTGCCGCGCGACGCGCTGCGCCTGGCCGGCGGCTCGCAGGACACCCGCGAGGACGTCGCCGCGGCGGCCGGTGCGGTGCGCGCGCACGCGGGGCCGGCCGTGCTGGTGACCGGCGCGCTGCATCTGCCGCGCGCCCTGGCGGTCGCGGCGCGGCAGGGGCTGACGCTGGTGCCTTGCGCATCCGACTGGCTGCAGATCCCGGGGCTCGCGGTCAACCCCGCCACCGTGCTGCCCCATTCGGCGAGCACTGCGCGCAGCTACCTACTGCTGCGCGAATGGCTCGCGACGCTCGCCTACCGGCTGCGCGGCTGGACCTGAGTCAGTCCGGCGCGACGCCGCCGAGGACCACGGGCAGTCCGAGCAGCGTCCGGTACAGCGAGTCGTACTGGGCGGCCATCGCCGGGATCGAATGCGCACGCTCGATGCGCGCCCGGGCGCGGGCCCCGGCCGCCAGGCGCCACGCGGGGTCGGCGCAGGCGGCGAGCGCACGTGCCAGCGCGGCGCAATCGCGCGCCGGCACCAGGAAGCCTTCGGCCCCGTCGGCGACGAGCTGCGGATTGCCGCCGACCCGGGTGGCCACCACCGGCAGGCCGCAGGCCTGCGCCTCGAGGATGGCATTCGACATGCCTTCCGAATCCGAGCTCAGCACGAACACGTCCGCCGCGGCGAGCAGCGCGGCGACGTCGTCGCGCAACCCCAGGAAGCGTACCGAGTCGCCGAGCCCGAGCGCGGCGGCCTGGGTCTGGAGCGCCTCGGCCAGCGGGCCGTCGCCGGCCAGCAGCAGGCGGGCGCGCGGCAGCGCCGCCCGCAGCGCCGCGAAGCCCGCGATCAGGTCCTCGTGCCGCTTGATCGAGCTCAGGCTCGCCACGCACAGCACGACGAGTTCGTCGGGCGCGAGGCCCTCGCGGGCCCGCGCCGCCTCGCGCACCGCAGCGCCCGGCACCCGGAAGCGCGCGGTGTCGACGCCGTTCGGGATCTCGACCAGGCGCTCGGGCACCGCGTCCTCGTCGGCCACCAGGCCGTCGAGGATCGCGCGCGAGGGCGCGACGATGCGATCGAAGCGTTGGTTCAGACGGCGGAACAGGCCGCGCAGCCGGTCCGTCTTCTGGAAGCCCATGTCGCGACGGCTGGAGATCCGCACCGTGCCGCCGAGCGCGCGCGGCAGCAGCGCGTTCATCAGGTCCGCCTTCTCGTGCTGCGACTGGATCACGTCGTAGCCCGACGACGCGACGCGTGCGCACAGCCGCGCGAACGCGGCCGTGCCGCGCCTGCCGTAGATCGCGCCGACCGGCCAGTGCACCAGCTGCACGTGCGGCACACCGAGCGAGGCCACGACCCGACGCTCGAGCGCCGGCTCGGGCTGCAGCTGCACGACGTCGATCGACCAGCACTCGGGCGGCAGCTGACAGACGAGGTTGCGCGTGAAGCGCTCGCTGCCGCCCGGCGCGAGCACGGCGGTGTCGGTCAGCAGCAGCAGGCGCAGCGGACGGCTCATGGCAGCGTCGCCCGGTCGGGCGCGATCAGGCGTCCGTCCCGATCGCGTGCGGCGCGCGCGGGGCGGCCGTCGCGCCCGGCCAGCCGCGCCGCGACGGATTCCACCGCGGGCGACTCCGCCTGCAGCTGCCGCATCCGCTCGATGGCCCCCAGCAGCAGGAAGAAGGTCGAGCCGAGCGCCAACTGCGAGAACCGGTCGCCGAATGCATTGGTCACCATGACCGCGATGATGCACCCCATTCCGCCGAAGCCCAGGCCGGCGGCGAACGGCGAGCGGGCGTCGCGCTGCAGCCGCCAGGCGGAAAACAGGAACGAGAGCAGCATGCCGAAGAGCAGCAGCAAGCCGACCACGCCCTGCTCGGCGGCGACCTTCAGGTAGTAGTTGTGCGGGTCGGTCAGCGTCTCGCCGGCGCGCGCGGTCATGAAGCCGTTCAGGCCGATCCCGAAGATCGGCGACTGCAGGAACAGCGTGCGGGCATGCTCCCAGACCTCGACCCGCCCCGCGGCGGACGCCTCGAGCTCGCCGTCCTCGCCCTCGGTCATCGTGATCCGGTCGACCACCGATTCGGGCAGCACCACCTGCCAGACGACCATCAGCACCGCGACCAGACCGAGCAACCAGCGGTGCCTGACCACACCGAACACGCACAGCGCCGCGAGCACGCCGACGTAGGCCCCGCGCGAGTAGGAGAAGAGGAGCGGATACAGGCTGCCCGCGAATGCGGCCAGGTAGAACCAGCGGCGCACCGGATGCCGGTCGACCAAGCCGAGGCCGAGCGCGAAGACACCGATGTGCGCGACGAAGGCGCCGAAGTGGTTGGCATTCATGCCGACCACCCAGAACGGGCCGTTCGCGCGGCTGCCGTACGAGAACGAGGCGCCGGCCACGAAGCCATTCAGCTCGCGCTGCACCATGAAGAGCAGCACGCCCACCGAGAGGTTCACCAGCCACCGCACGTGCGTCTCGGTGCGGATCGCGTTGAAGGCGGCCACGTAGACCAGCAGCAACAGGACGTAGTTCTTCCAGTCGGCGAGGTACGGATTCGCCCGGGTCAGCGGCGAGTCCAGCCCGAAGCGAAGCGCCGTGTTCCAGAGCGCCGCATAAGTGTAGACCGCGATCGCGAGGATCCAGCCCAGGTGCGGGGTCCGCTGGAAGCCGCCCTTGTTGATCATCACGCCGAGCAGCGCCGAGACGATCAGCAGGTCCTGCGTGTCCTTGCCGAACACGAAGTCGTGCGTGGGATACCAGAGCGTCGGCAGCGGCGCGAGCACCGCGTACAGCAGCACGGGCAGCTCGGCCCGCCAGAGGATGCCGAGCAGCACGGCCGACAGCATCGTCAGCCAGATGGCCAGCGGCAGGATGAAGACCTTGAGCGCGCCGATCACCGCGCGGCCTCCGCAGGCAGTGCGCGGGGTCCGGTGTAGCCCGCGAGGAAGGCCTGGACCGTCCGCGAGCGCGCGGCGAGCGCTGCCCGGTCGTGCGCCGCGTCGTCGCTGGCCGCCACGGCGACCCAGGCGAGCGCGGCATGGTCGCCGCGGCCAGCCAGCGTGCCGCGCAGCGTCGCGAGCTTCGCGCCCAGCGGCGAGGCGGTGGCATCGCCGTCGGCGACGAACCACCACCAGCTGCGAACCCGGCCGGCGCCTGACCGGAGCAGCGTCTCGCGCACGTCGAGGCGCGGCGCACCGTCGGTGGGCGGCAGCCGGACACCGGTCTCGGCGAGCGCGACGATGCCGGCGCGCTCGGGCACGAGGCGGTTGCCGTGCGAGATCATCTCGGCGCCCGCCGACTGGCCGGCCCAGTAGGCGAGCGCGAACTCGACGCCGTCCTCGAAGCGACCGCGCACCGCGTCCCGGCTGCCGGAATAGGCCGGGACGGCGCCCGCGCCGACCGGCTCGTACGGGCCGAGCGTGCCGGCCGCCGCGCGCGAGAAGCCCTCGCGCGGCACGCCGTCGAGGCCCCCTTCGGACAGGTGGCGCGCCGCACCCGCGGCGAGCGTCATGGCGAGCGCCCCGGCCAGCACCGCACCGATCGGCGCCGTCGCCGGCGGGTTCGATGCGGCGGATCCGCCGATGAGCGCCGGCCGGGGCGAGACGTCTGCGAAGCGGCGGGCGAGCACGAACGCCGCCAGCATCACTGCACCGAACAGGCCCCAGCCGAGCAGCAGGTGCTCGTCGCCGGTGCCCCATCGCATCTGCGTGAGATGACCGGCGTAGACCGTGACGAACGCACGCAGCCAGTTCGCCGCCAGCGCGAGGCCGAGCATCGCGGCCGCGAACCCGACCCGCCGCAAGGGGGTGCGCAGAAACAGATGGCCGAACAGTGTCGCCAGCACCAGTGCGACGATCAGGTAGTGCAGTCCGCTGCAGGCCTCGACGACCGACCAGCGCCCGGTGGGGAGCTCGAGCAGCGTGCCCTGCTGCTCGACCGGCACACCGACCAGCCGCAGCGCAGCAGCGGTCGCGTCCGCGGTCCTGGCGGTCAGCGTCGGCACCAGCCCGTCGCCGGCCGGCACCATGAACAGCAGGAACGCCAGCGGGAAGGCCAGCGTTCGGGTGATCGCGGTGCCGTGGCGCCACAGCACGATCGCCGGCAGCATCGCCACCGCCGCCAGGTCGCAGGCGAGCTCGAGGCCGGCGAGCCGTCCGAACAGCCAGCCGCCGCAGGCGAGGACGAAGGCCGCGGCACCGCGCGCATCGGGGCGATCGGGCAGCCTCGCCAGTTCGCCGCGCAGGCGCCAGGCGAGCCCGGCGGCGATCGGCGCGATCGCAATGCCGTGCGCGTACGCGGGCGACAGCATCCACTGCCGCGCCATCGAGCTCCAGGCGTCGGCGAACACGAGCATCGCCGCAGCCAGCGCCACCACGGTGCCGCCCAGCCTCAGCCAGGGGGCCGGTGACGAGGTCCGAGTGAGGGTCGCGTGGAGGGCCATGTGGGAGCTCAGTCCGGGGCATTGCCCGCGGTGACGCGCCGTGTCGTCGAGCCTGCACCGTACGCGCTCGACCGGGCACGTGCGCCCCGCCGTGACCGAGCGGCCGCGCGACGGCGATCGGCGGCCCCGAGGGGTCGGGCCGCCGCCACGGTCAGGGCGTCGGCCGGGGCGCGCGCAGCACCGCGACGCCGTCGGTCTGGCAGACCGACTCGAAGCCATCGGGCACACCACCGGCCGAGAGTGCCTCGTGGAAGGGGCTGCCGACGAAGGCCGGCGCGCGCCGCGGCAGCATCGTGCGCAGCACGACCGCCTCGCGCGCGCCGAACGACGCCATCAGCGCCGCGACCGCCGCCGGCGTCCACTCGCGCCGGGTGTAGAAGCGCGAGGTGGTGCCGATCACCCAAGCCCCCGTCTCGAGCTGCAGCAGGTGCTCCTCGGTCGATAGGATGGGCAGCCCTGCCGCGCGCTGGTGCTCGATGCGCTGGCGTACCGTCTCCTCGCCGCAGCGCGCATCGAGCGCCCGGCGCAGCTCGGTGCGGGCCTCGGCCAGCGGCGTGGTGCTGCCGTGCACGCGCAGCGCGAGCCCCGCGGCGAGCAGCGCCACCGCGGCGAGCGCCACGCCCTGTGCCCGCGGCGACAGGCCCGCGCGGGTGCCGTCCGCCAGCGCCGCAACGAAGGCGACCACCGCGACCACGCAGAGCGGCAGCAGCGGCAGCAGGTAGCGCCACGAGGCGAACCAGGCGGCGACGGTCGCCGCGTTCCAGGCGAGGAAGGCGGCCTGGGCCGCGGCCCCGACGACGCAGGCGAGCACCACGCGGGCCGCGGCCTGCCGCCGCTCGGCGTCCGGGGCGCCGCCCCATCCGCCGCGCGCCGCATCCTGGCTTCGGCCGTCGCCCGCGAGCATGATGCGCACGGCCCAGGCCGTTGCGGCGAGCAGCGCGGCGACGCCCACCGCCAGCGCCGCGCCGCTCGCCCAGGGCACGGACGGCAGCCCTGCCGCCATCCGCATCGCGTCGAGCATCGCCGCGAGTGCCTCGCCCCAGCCGGGCGGCGACGGATGCTCGAACTGACCGCCGGACAGCCTTCCCGACAGCTGACGGTTGCGCACGAGCATCGCGACGGTGGCGAGCGCGGCCGGCAGCGCGAACACGGCGGCGAACCGAAACCGCCGCCACAGGCCACCGCCGTGGAACAGCAGCGCCACCACCGCGGCCAGTGCCGCGACATGGACCGCGCCGATGTAGCGCAGCAGCACCGCCGCCGCCGCGGCGAGGCCGGCCGCCAGCAGCCAGGGCAGCGGCCGGTGCGCACCGCTCGCACGGACCACGCCGAGGGTCGCCAGCAGCCCCGCGGCGACATAGGCGGGCTCGGTGCTGCCGCTGCGCACCAGCTCCCAGATCCGGGGATGCGCGAGCCAGCCGAGCGCGACCGCGACCGCGAGGGCCGGCGGGCAGCCAGCCGAGCGCAGCAGCCGGCGCATCGCCTCGACCGACACCAGCAGCGCGAGCAGCGCCACCGCCATCGGCGCGAGCGCAGCGGGCACGCCCAGCGCGAGCGCGGCCCGCAGCGCGAACGCGCCGCCGGGCGGGAAGATGGTCTGGGGCACGGGCAGCGTCGGCGCCGCGGCGTGCTGGAGCTCGTAGTACGGGATCGGCGAGGCGTAGCCGGTCCCGGCCGCGAGGCTCTGCGCCGCACCGAGCGCCTGGATCGCATCATGGTCGGGCGCGCTGTCGGCAAGCACCGACGCGAGCAGTGCGGTGACGAGCACGATGACGGCGACATAGGCGACGCGGGCCACGGACGCCAGCCCATCCGACCCGTCGCCACCACGATCGATCGTCCTGCCCATCCCTGCCATACCGCTCGCCATCGCGCCGCGCACCCTCCGAGCCGCCCGGTCGGTATCGACACGACGCACCGGCGCCACCGCGGCGCCAGCCGGGAGCATGCCCCGGGCCCGCGCACTGTAGCGGAGCCTCCGGGACGCCGCGCCGCGCCGCCGACGAACCGGCTCGCAGAGCGAACCGGCGGGAGGTCCGCGCGACCCCTCATGCCTGCGCGCCTGAGGAAATCGTGACGGATTCGACGCGACCGGGAGGACCCGGCTGCTATATTCGCCTCGAGCGCGCGGCTCTCGGCCCTAAGCGCGGACCTTAGTCGATAACGAACCCGGCCGCGGTGCCATCACTCCAGGAGCGCCCCGCGGGGCAGTCGCAACGAGCATGATCCGCCTCATCGAGCGAGAGCTGAAACGCGCGGTCAAGGCAGTGCTGTCACCGGCGATCGAGGCCGCAGGCGTCAACGATCGTGCCCTCTCGGGCCCGCTGGCCGACACCGGCCGCTGGACGATCCTCACCTACCACCGCATCATCGAGCACGACGACGCGGACCCCTACCGGTCCGGCATGTCGGTGAGGGCAGACCGGTTCCGCGCCCAGCTCGAATACATCGCCTCGAGATTCGACGTGCGCCCGGTTCACGAGGCCGCTGCCCTGTTCTACGGCGGGCGGGCGGGTCCGAAACCGCTGCTGTCGATCTCCTTCGACGACGGTTACCTCGACAACCTCGAACTGGCGGCGCCGATCCTCTCGAGCGTCGGCCTGCCGGCCAGCTTCTACATCACCGTCGGCGGCCTCGATGCCCCCGTACCGTTCTGGTGGGACCGCCTGATCCATGCGGTGCGCACCGGCACGCGTCGCGAGCCGATCGGCGCGACCGAGCTCGGGCTGCCCGGCCCCGATCACCGCTGGTCGACCGCGCCGCTCGCGCGCGGCGACCTGATGCGAGCCCTGGTCGCGGCGATCTGGCAACTGCCCGAGGCCGAGGTCGAGCCGACCGTCGCGCGCATTCGAGCAGCTCTCGGTGGCGACGATGCGCCCGGGCCGACGCTGCCGCCGCGGATGGACCGCAACGGCGTGCGCGCCCTCCATGCCCTCGGCTTCGAGATCGGCGCGCACGCGGTCAACCATGTGAACCTGTGCCTGCGCGATGGCGACGCCCTGCGCTCGGAGTTCGCCGACTCGCGGAGCGAACTCGAGGCCATGCTCGGGGTGCCGGTGCCCGGCTTCGCCTACCCCGGTGGCCGGCTCGACGCGCCCGTGGTCGAGTGCGCGCGCGCGCTCGGCTTCGCCTATTCGCTGACCACCGAATCCGGTCAGAACGACCGCGACGCCGACCCGATGCGGCTGCGCAGGATCGGGGCGCCCGATGCCCCGATGGCCGACTTCAAGCGCGCCTTCGCGCGGGCGCTCGCCCGCGAGGCGGCGCCGGCGGCCCGCAGCGCCGCCTGAGCGGACGCACCGGCACGGGCCCACACGCCGTGCGGCCGACGCACGGCACCCGACCGCAGGCCCCGCGTCGATGGCCCTCGCCTGACCGGGATCTGTTGCATCCGGCACGCCCGCGACCGTCGTTCATCACGGTCGACTGACCGGCCGACGGCTGTCCGACGGCCGGCTGCTCTATCAGGGGTCGGCCGACGTACGCTGGCTCGGGATGGCGCTCCTGCCGGCCCTAGACCCAGCCGAACTTTTCACGCTTCTCGCATGAACGCCCCGGTTCCGACCTCGCTCGCCCATCCGGATCCCACCACCGTCGACCGACGGCCGCTGGTCACGCTCGTGCTGCCCTGCTTCAACGAAGCCGGAGTGCTGCGCGAGCACTACGCCGAGATCGCGGCGTATCTGGAGACGCTCGTCGGGACCTGGCGCTTCGAGGTGCTGCTGATCGACGACGGCAGCGTGGATGCGACCGGCGCGACCGCCCATGCCATCGGCGCCTCCGACATCCCGCTGCGGGTGATCCACCACCCGGGCAACTTCGGACTCGGCCAGGCGTTCAAGACGGCGTTCGCGGCCTCGCGTGGCGACTACGTCGTGACGCTGGACATCGACCTCAGCTACGCGCCCGAGCACATCGGCCGGCTGCTGGAGGCGATCCGCACGCAGCGCGCCAAGCTGGTCCTGGCCTCGGCCTACATGACGGGCGGCGTGGTCTCGAACGTCCCGTGGCTGCGCCGGACCCTGAGCCTCTGGGGCAACCGCTTCCTGCGGGTGTTCGCGCGCGGCGGCCTGTCGACGCTGACCTGCATGGTCCGCGCCTACGACGGCCCGTTCGTGCGCGCGCTGGTGCTGCGTTCGACCGGCATGGAGATCATGCCGGAGCTCATCTACAAGACGATGGTCATGCGCGGGCGCATCGTCGAGGTGCCCGCGGAGCTCGACTGGAGCCGCCAGCTGCAGGCCGGCCCGAGGCGCGTCTCGAGCATGCGGATCTGGCGGCACGTGCTGTCGACGATCGTCTCGGGCTTCATGCTGAGGCCCTTCGCGATGATGATGGCGCCGGGCCTCGCCTTGCTCGTGCTGACGGCCGGCCTCGCCGGCAGCCTCGCCTGGCGGGTGGCCGCGCTGCGCGCCGGCGGGGCGGCGTCCTGGCAGGAAGCGCTCGCCGCGGTGCTCGCGGCGCATCCGCACGCGCCGCTCGCCTGCGCCACCAGCGCGGTGCTCGCGGTCCTGCTGCTCGGCCTTGGACTGGTGGCGCTGCAGACCAAGCGCTACTTCGAGGACCTCTATCACCTCGGGGTGACGCTGCGAGCGGCGTCGCTGGGCGAGATCCGGCGGGAGCCCCGATGAGCGCACCCGTGATCACCGAGCGGCCCGCGACGGCCGACGGCCATGGGGTGCCGGCGGGCGCCGCGACCGGCGGACCCGGCTCGGTCGCGATCGCCGGCGGGGGCCTGCTCGGCATGGTGCTGGCGCTGAGGCTGGCGCAGAGCGGCCATGCGGTGACGCTGCTCGAAGCCGCACCCCGCGGCGGCGGACTGGCCGGCGCGCAGTCGATCGGCGGCCTGGACTGGGACCGCTTCTACCATGTGGTGCTGCTGTCGGACGGGCGCACGCGGGCGCTGCTCGACGAGCTCGGGCTCGCCGACCGGCTGCACTGGGGGACGACGCGCACCGGCTTCTTCACCGACGGCGCCATGCACTCGATGTCGGACACGCTCGAGTTCCTGCGCTTCCCGCCGCTGTCGCTGCTCGACAAGCTGCGCCTGGGCGGCACGATCTTCGCCGCCTCGCGCATCCGCGACCACCGCCCGCTCGAACAGGTGAGCGCCGTGGACTGGCTGCGCCGCTGGTCGGGCCCGCGGGTCCTCGAGAAGATCTGGATGCCGCTGCTGCGCAGCAAGCTCGGCGACAACGCGCCGCTGGCGAGCGCGGCCTTCATCTGGGCGATCATCGCGCGCATGTACGCCGCGCGCCGCGCGGGCCTCAAGCGCGAGCTGTTCGGCTGGATCGACGGCGGGTACGGGATCGTGATCGAGGCGCTGCAGCGCCGACTCGACGCGGCGGGCGTGCGCACGCTGCACGATGCACGGGTCGCCTCGATCGAGGGTCAGGCCTCGGGCGCGGTCGCGACGATCGCCGACGGCCGCCGCATCGCCGCCGACCGGCTGGTGTCGACACTGCCAGTGCCGGTGTTCGCCGCGACCTGCAAGGGGCTGCCGTCCGAGCAGCGTGCCCGCCTCGACTCGGTCGTCACGCAGGGCATCGTCTGCGTGTCGCTGCTGACCGAACGGCCGCTGTCGACGTACTACGTGACCAACGTGACCGACCGCTGGGTGCCGTTCACCGGGGTCATCGAGATGACCGCGCTGGTGCCGCCGGCGCGCTTCGGCGGGCGGTCGCTGGTCTATCTGCCGATCTACCTGCCGCAGGAGGCCCCGCAGTGGGGCCACGACGACGCCGCGATCCTCGAGCCGTGCCTGGCCGCGCTCGAGCGCATGCACCCGCACTTCGACCGCACGCAGGTCGTGGACGCGAAGGTGGCGCGCGCCCGCCACGTGCTCGCCGTCTCCACGATCGACTACACCGGGCGGGCGATGCCGACCGTCGAGACCGGCGTGCCGAACGTGTTCCAGCTCAACTCGGCGCAGATCGCGCAGGGCACGCTCAACGTCGACGAGACCCTGGGCGTCGTCGAGCAGCGGCTCGCGGCGCTGCGGCGCGCGATGCAGGCCGGCACGGTGCCGGCCGCCCCGGAGACCCGGCGATGAGCGCGCCGCAGCGCATCGCGAGCGTCTCGCTCGACCTCGACAACCTCTGGTCGTACCTGAAGATCCATGGCGACGAGGGCTGGGCGCAGCGACCGTCCTACCTCGGCACCTTCGTTCCATACGTGCTGGCGCTGCTCGATCGGCTCGACCTGAAGATCACCTTCTTCGTAGTCGGCGCCGACGCCGCAGCGCCCGAGAACCGAGACGCGCTGCGGGCGATCGTCGCCGCCGGGCACGAGATCGGCAACCATTCGTACGAGCACGAGCCCTGGCTGCACACCTACACGCCGCAGCAGCTCGACGACGAGATCCGCCGCACCGACGACGCCATCCACGAGGCCTGCGGCGTGCGGCCGGTGGGCTTTCGCGGTCCGGGCTTCAGCTGGTGCCCGGCGCTGCTCGAGGTGCTCGCCGCACGCGGCCACCGCTTCGACGCCTCGAGCCTGCCCACCTTCCTCGGTCCGATCGCCCGCGCGTACTACTTCCGTACGGCCAAGCTGAGCGCCGAGGAGCGCGAACTGCGCGCCGGGCTGTTCGGCGCGTTCTCCGACGGCCTGCGACCGAACCGCCCGTACCGCTGGTCACTGCACGGAGGCGGGCGGCTGCTCGAGATCCCGGTCACCACGATCCCCGGCGTGCGCACCCCGTTCCACTTCAGCTACCTCGCCTGGCTGGCGACCTGGTCGGAGCCGCTGATGGCGCTGTACCTGAACATCGCGATCGCGGGCTGCCGGGTGACCGGCACGCAACCGAGCTTCCTGCTGCATCCGCTCGACGTGGTCGGCGGCGACCAGCTGCCCGAGCTCGCGTTCTTCCCCGGCATGGACGTGCCGAGCGCACGCAAGGTGGCGCTGCTCGAGCGGGTGGTGAGCCGGCTGCGCCGGCACTGGACCCTGGTGCCGATGGGCGAGCACGCGCGCCGGCTCGAGGCCGACCCCCGACTGCCCGTGCGGCAGCCCGCCTGAGGCCGCGGTCATGTGCGGACTCGTCGCCATCCTGCAGCGCGCCGGCACGCCGGACGCTCGCGTGCTCGACGCGATGGCCGATGCCCTCGCGCACCGCGGGCCGGACGGCGCAGGCCGCTACCTGCACGAGGGCGTGGGCCTCGCGCACCGCCGGCTCGCGATCATCGATCCCGAGGGCGGCGCGCAGCCGATGCATGCCGACGGTGTGACGCTGGTCTTCAACGGCGCAATCGTCAACCACGTGGAGCTGCGCGAGACGCTGGTCGCGCTCGGCCACGCCTTCACCAGCCGCTCCGACACCGAGGTGCTGCTGCGCGCCTACCTGCAGTGGGGCGAGGCGGCGCTCGAGCGGCTCGTCGGCATGTTCGCCTTCGTGCTGCACGACGCGCGCCGGCACGGCTGCCTCGTCGCCCGCGACCACTTCGGCATCAAGCCGCTGTACTGGCGGCGCGAGGCCGGCCGCATCCTGTTCGCCTCCGAGATCAAGGCGCTGCTCGCGGTGCCGGGCGCACCCCGCTCGATCGATCCGCAGGCGCTGGACGACTACCTGGCGCTGCAGGTGGTGCTCGGCGAGCGCACGCTGTTCGACGGCGTGCACAAGCTCGAGCCCGCGCACCTGCAGTGGATCGACCTGCGCACCCTCGAGACGCGCAGCCGCCGCTACTGGCGTCGGCGCTTCGACGAGACCGCGCCCGCCGACCCCGAGGCCCTGCGCGCGCGGGTGGCCGAGAGCGTGGGTCGGCAGCTGCGCAGCGATGCGCCGCTCGGCCTGTACCTGAGCGGCGGACTCGATTCGAGCCTCGTGGCCGCGGCCGCGGCGCGCGCGCACGCAGGCCCCCTGCATGCCTTCACCGGCGCGTTCCGCGAGGGCCCCGAGTTCGACGAGACCGTGCATGCGCGCGCGGTGGCGAGCCACGTGGGGGCCCGACTCGAGACCATCTGGCCGACCGAGGACGACTGGATCGAGCAGCTGCCCCGACTGGCCCGCACGATGGACGAGCCCGCGGCCGGGCCCGGCGTCTTCCCGCAGTACATGGTCTCGCGCCTGGCACGCGGCAGCGTCAAGGTCTGCCTCGGCGGCCAGGGCGGCGACGAGCTGTTCGGCGGCTACGCGCGGCACCTGGTGGGCGCGCTGGAGTCGGCGCTCGACGACGCGCTCGCCGGTCGCAGCGACCCGCTGCGCCCGACGCTCGCACAGCTCGAGCCCGGCCTGGCCACGCTCGGGCCGTACCGGCCGCTGCTGCGATCGG
Organism: Burkholderiales bacterium; assembly: GCA_026399835.1. GTDB lineage: Bacteria > Pseudomonadota > Gammaproteobacteria > Burkholderiales > Burkholderiaceae_E > UBA4615. The sequence goes on from JAPLQE010000073.1 coordinate 45,539, forward strand.
CCTGGCGCCACGGCATCGAGGGGCCGGCGTGGCAGCGCTACTTCAGGCTGATCGACCGCTCGGGCACCGACACCGACTGGCTCGCCGCCGAGCACCGCGACGCCGCCCGGCGCGCCCGGGTCGCTGCGCGCGTCGAGGCCCTCTTCGATGCGCCGCAGGGGGCCGGCCCCGTGCAGCGCATGCTCGAGTTCGACCTGAACGCCACCCTGCCCGCGCTGCTGCAGGTCGAGGACCGGGTCTCGATGGCGCACGGACTGGAGTCGCGGGTGCCGCTGCTCGACCCGGCGCTCGCCGAGGCCGCGGCCCGCGTGCCCGACGCCGCCCTGCTCGCCGGCGGCCGCCTCAAGGCGGTGCTGCGCGACGTCGCCGCGCCCTGGCTGCCTGCGTCGGTGGTCGGGCGCACCGACAAGATGGGGTTTCCCGTGCCGATGCAGCAGTGGTCCCGCGGCCGCGGCCGCGACTTCGTGGCGGACGTGCTGGGCTCGCGGGCCTGCCGCGAGCGCGGCCTCTTCGACGCGGCCGCCCTGGGTCGCCTGATCGACGGCGAGCAGCCCTTCGGGCGTGCGCTCTGGGGCGCGCTGCAGCTCGAGCTCTGGCACCTGACGATGATCGATCCGCCCACCGGAGGACACGCCCTTGCAGCCTGACTGGACCGCCCACCCGAGCGCCGTCGTGGACGAGCCCTGCCGCATCGGCAGCGGTACCCGCATCTGGCACTTCGCCCATGTGATGGCCGACAGCACGATCGGCGCGAACTGCGTGCTCGGCCAGAACGTCGTCGTCGCCCCGCGGGTGCGGATCGGCGACGGCGTGAAGATCCAGAACAACGTGTCGGTCTACACCGGCGTGGAGCTCGACGACGAGGTCTTCTGCGGCCCGTCGGTGGTGTTCACCAACGTCATCAACCCGCGCAGCCACGTCGAGCGCAAGCACGAGTTCCGCCGTACCGCGGTGGGCCGCGGCGCCACCCTCGGCGCCAACTCGACCATCGTCTGCGGCGTCACGCTCGGACGCTGGTGCTTCGTCGGCGCCGGCGCGGTCGTCACCCGCGACGTCCCCGACTTCGCGCTCGTCCACGGCAACCCGGCGCGCCTGCGCGGCTGGGTGTGCCGCTGCGGCGTGTCGCTGCCGCTCGCCGCCAAGGGCACCGAGGGCGAACGCACCGCCTGCCGCGCCTGCGGCGAAGGCTACCTCCGAACCGCCGACGGCCTGTCCCCGGAGCATCACGCATGACCACCACCGTCGTCCGACCCGAGATCCCGCTGCTCGACCTCAAGGCGCAGTGGCGCGCACTGCGCGACGAGATCCTGCCCGCCATCGAGGCGGTCTGCGAGTCGCAGCACTTCATCCTCGGACCGAATGTCGCCGCGCTCGAGCGCGAGATCGCGGCCTACTCCCAGGCCGCGCACGGCATCGGCACCTCCTCGGGCACCGATGCGCTGCTGCTGGCGCTGATGGCGCTCGGCGTGGGGCCGGGCGACTCGGTGCTGACCTCGCCGTACAGCTTCTTCGCCACCGCCGGCACGATCGCACGGCTCGGCGCCCGGCCGATCTTCTGCGACATCGATGCCGACACCTGCAACCTCTCGCCCGCCGCGGTGCGCCAGACGATCGAGCGCGACTGCGAGCGGCGCGAAGGCGGCCTCTGGCACCGCCCGAGCGGCACGCGGGTGCGCGCGCTGATGCCGGTCCACCTGTACGGGCAGTGCGCCGACATGGAGGCGCTCGTGCCGCTGGCGAGCGCGCACGGCCTGGCGGTGATCGAGGACGCCGCGCAGGCGATCGGCGCCGAGATCGGCGGCGGGCGGCGCGCGGGCTCGCTCGGCACCATCGGCTGCTTCTCGTTCTTCCCGAGCAAGAACCTCGGCGCCTTCGGCGACGCGGGCCTGTGCACCGCGGCCGACGCCGAACTCGCCGAGCGCATGCGGGTGCTGCGCGTGCACGGCGGCAAGCCGAAGTACCACCATGCGCTGATCGGCGCGAACCTGAGGCTCGACGAGCTCCAGGCCGCGGTCCTGCGGGTCAAGCTCGCCCACCTCGACCGCTGGACCGAGGCGCGGCGCACCAATGCCGCCCGCTACGACGCCGCCTTCCGCGCAGCGGGCCTGGCCGGCACGATCGGCCTGCCGCGCGTGCGCGAAGGCGACCGCCATGTGTTCAACCAGTACGTGATCCGCAGCCCGCGGCGCGACGCGCTGCGCGCCCACCTCGCCACCGAGCGCATCGGCACCGAGGTCTACTACCCGGTGCCGCTGCACCTGCAGGCCTGCTTCGCATCCCTCGGGCACGTGCCCGGCGACTGCCCGCAGGCCGAGGCCGCCGCGGCCTGCACGCTCGCGCTGCCGGTGCATCCCGACCTGCAGCCCGAGCAGCTCGACGCCGTCGTCGCCGCGGTCGCCGCCTTCCACGAATGAGCGCACGCGTCGTCCACGTCGTCGGTGCCCGACCCCAGTTCCCGAAGCTGGGGGTGGTGCTGCGCGCGCAGGCGGCCGCCGGCGACGCCGAGCCGCTGGTGGTGCACACTGGCCAGCACTACGACCCGGCGCTGTCGGACGCCTTCTTCGAGGAGCTGGGGCTGCCGGCCCCGGTCGCCGCGCTCGCGATCGGCTCAGGCCCGCACGGTCAGCAGACCGGCCGGATGCTCGAGGCGATCGAGCGCTCGCTGATCACGCTGCGCCCCGATGCGGTCGCGGTCTACGGCGACACCAACTCCACGCTCGCCGGCGCGCTCGCGGCGACCAAGCTCGGCATCCCCTGCGCGCATGTCGAGGCCGGCCTGCGCAGCTTCGATCGCCGGATGCCCGAGGAGCTGAACCGGGTCGCCGTCGACCACCTGTGCGACCTGCTGTTCGCCCCGACCGCGACCGCGCGCGAGCGCCTCGAGCTCGAGGGCCTGGGCGCGCGCGCCGTGCTGAGCGGCGACGTGAGCGCCGAGGCGGTGCTGCATGCCGAGCGGCTCGCCGAGGCGCGCTCCCGCATCCTCGAGACGATGGGCCTCGCGCCGGGGCGCTACGCGCTCGCTACGCTGCACCGGGCCGAGAGCACCGGGGAGGCGGCGCTGCCGGGCCTGCTGAGCGCCCTCGAGGGCGCCGCCCGGCGCCTGGGCATGCTGGTGCTGCCGATGCATCCGCGCACCGCCGCCGCGATCGACGCGCGCCGGCCCGGCTGGCCCGCGGCGGCTGCCGGCGCGGGCGTGCGCATCGTCGAGCCGCTCGGGCCCCTGGACTTCCTGCGCCTGGCCGGCCACGCGTCGATGGTGCTGACCGACTCCGGCGGCCTGCAGAAGGAAGCCTTCCTGCTGGGCGTGCCCTGCGTGACGCTGCGCGCGAGCACCGAGTGGGTCGAGACGATCGACTGCGGCGCCAACCTCCTCGCCACCGACGCACTGTCGGTGGACGACGCGATCTCGCGTCACCTCGCCGCCCCCGGCGAGCGCGCCTCGCGGCGCGCCCTGGCACTCGAACTCTACGGGGCAGGCCGCGCCGGTGCGCGGATCGCCCATGGTCTCGGAACCCTGAGCATGGAAGGACGGACATGACGGCACGCGACACGGTCGGACTCGCCCTCGTCGGGATCGGCGGCTGGGGCCGCAACCTCGCCCGCAACATCGACGGGCTGCGCGACGCGCGGCTGCGCTGGATCTGCGACGTCGACGAGCGCAGGCTCGCCGAGGCCGCCAAGCAGTATCCGGAGGCGCGCACCACGCGCCGCCTGGGCGAGGTGCTGGACGATCCGGCGGTCGATGCGGTGGTGGTCGCCACCCCCGCGCCCACCCACCACGCGATCGGCAGGATGGTGCTGCGCGCGGGCCGCGACCTGTACCTCGAGAAGCCGATGGTGCTGGACCTGGCCCATGGCGTGGAGCTGCTGCGCCTGGCCGAGGCCGGCCGGCGCGTGCTGATGGTCGGCCACCTGCTCGAGTACCACCCGGTGGTCCGGCGCCTGCGCGACATGATCCAGGCGGGCGAGCTCGGCACCATCCACTACATCGCCACGCAGCGGCTGAACCTCGGGACCATCCGCGAGGACGAGAACGTGCTGTGGAGCTTCGCGCCGCACGACGTGTCCTCGATCCTCTACATGCTCGGGCAGGAGCCGACCGACGTCTCGGCCCGCGGCCAGGCCTGCGTGAACCGCGGTGTCGAGGATGTCGCCTTCATGACGATGCGCTTCGGCGACCGGTCGATGGCGCATGTCCACGTGAGCTGGCTCGACCCGCACAAGACCCGCAAGATGACCATCGTCGGCAGCCGGCGGATGGCGGTGTTCGACGACCTGGAGTCGACCGAGAAGCTGCGCATCTACGACAAGGGCGCCGACGTCCGCACCGACTACGACGGGTTCGCCGAGTACACCGGCCTGCGCTTCGGCGACATCCTGGTGCCGCACATCCCGTTCACCGAGCCGCTGCGCGTCGAAGTGCAGCACTTCGTCGATTGCGTGCGCACCCGTGCCACCCCGGTAAGCGACGGTCACGACGGGCTGCGCGTGCTGCGCGTGCTCGAGGCCGCCGAGCGCTCGCTGCGCAGCGGCGGCCAGCCGATGGCTCCGGCCGCGCTGCCCGAGCCGGCCCCCGAGACCCTCCCGGCCTGACGCCCCGCCCCCCCAGACAGGAGCCCCGCCCATGCCGCTTCGATTCACCTCCGAGCACGACGCCGACTGGTCGGTGCGCAAGATCGCCGTCGTCGGTCCCGGCATCGTCGGCATGCCGATGGCCGCGCTGCTCGCCCATGCGCGCATCCGCGAGGGGCACGACGCCCCGGCCCGCGTCGTCGTCGTGCAGCGCGACTCGCCCACCTCCGGCTGGAAGGTCGACGCGATCAACCGCGGCGAGTCGGTGATCGGCGGCGTCGAGCCCGCGCTCGACGCGATCGTGCGCGACTCGGTCGCCGAGGGCGTGCTGTCGGCCACCCACGACTGGAACGACGTCGCCGACGCCGACCTGGTGCTGGTCTCGGTGCAGACCGACCGCGATGGCGACGGCCCCGACTACGGCCCGCTGATGGAGGCGCTCGGGCACCTGGCCCGCGCGCTGGCCAGCAAGCCGGCGGGCAACGTGCCGGTGGTGGTGTTCGAGTCCACCCTGGCGCCGTCGACGATGGCCACCGTGATCCGCGAGCACTTCGCCCGCCACGGCCTGGTCGAGGGGCGCGACATCCTGCTCGGCAACAGCCCGAACCGCGTGATGCCCGGTCGCCTGGTGGAGCGGGTCGCCCGCTCCGACAAGCTGATCGCCGGCCTGCACCCGCTGACGCCGGTGCTGGTGTCGCGCATCTACGCGCGCATCGTCACCGAGGGTGTGCTGCACCGGACCAACAGCCTGTCGGCCGAGGTGGTCAAGACGCTGGAGAACGCCTACCGCGACGTGCGGATCGCGTTCGCCGCCGAGGTGGTCCGCTGGTGCGATGCGAACGACGTCGACTTCTACGCGGTGCGCGACGCGGTGAACGCGCGGATCGCGCAGGCCGACGACGCCTCCTCGTCGGCCACCGCCGTGCCCAGCGGGGGCGTGCTGGTGCCCACCATCGGCGTCGGCGGCCATTGCCTGCCCAAGGACGGCGTGCTGCTGTGGTGGCGCGCCCGCGAGGCCGGCATGGATGTCTCGCGCAGCCTGATCCTGCTGGCCCGCACGATCAACGACGAGTCGCCCGCCGCCTCGGTCGCGCATGCGGAGCGGCGCTTCGGGCAGGTCGACGGCCGTCGGGTCGCCCTGCTGGGGGCGGCCTACCGCTTCGACTCCGAGGACACCCGCAACGCGCCGACGCTGGCGCTCGGCCGGGCGCTGCGCGCGCGCGGCTGCACGGTCACGATCCACGATCCGTACGTGAAGCCGGACGACCAGAACCTCGCGCGCACCGGGCTCGCCGACTGCTTCTCGAACGATCTCGGCGCGACGCTGGCCGAGGCCGAGTGGGTGGTGATGTGCACCGGCCACGGCGTCTACCAGCACGGGCTCGACGCCATCCTCGCGGCCGCGCCGCGTGCGCGCGTGCTGCTCGACGGGGCGAACCTCTATCCGGCCTCGGCCTTCGCGGGACGTGCGATCGGGCACGTCGGCATCGGTCGCGGCGTCAAGGCGCCGGAGCCCGCGTTCGTCGCCTTCGTCGAGCGCTCGTTCCGCGCGATGGAGCACGGCGTCGGCAACGAGCTGGATGCGCTGCTGAGCTTCCTGAACGGGCGCTTCGCTCCGGACGGCTTCAACGCGGTCTCGCTCGACGAGGTCCGCCGCCTCGCCGACACCTGCCCGACCGGCTGCGCGATCGCGCCGCCTTCGGCGACGCTGGACGTGCCGGTGCATGCGGGCTTCTCGCTGCGGCTGACCCGCGCCGCCGCCGGGCTCGGGTGAGCCGCACGCGCACGCTCGTCTCGCTCGCGCTGGGGGCGCTCGCCAGCGCCGCCTACCTGGCGGTGGTGGCGCACGGCATCTCGCTCGAGGCCCTCGCACGGGCCTTCGCATCGGTCGACCCCCTGCCCTGCGCCCTCTACGTGGCGGGCTTCGCGGTCGTGATGCGGGCGCGCGCCGAGCGCCTGGCGGCCTCGCTCGCGCCGCTGCGGCCCACCCGCGCGGCGCAGGTCATGCCCTCGCAGATGGCCGGCTACCTCGCCAACTTCGTGCTGCCGATGCAGGCCGGCGAGCTCGCCCGGATCGCGGTCGCCGTGCGCGGGCTGGGCGTGCCGGCCGGCGCGATGGTCTCGGCGATGGCGCTCGAGCGGGTCGTCGACCTGCTGTTCGCACTCACCGCGCTCGCGCTGGCCGCGGCCCTGCTGCCGGCGCCGTCCGCACCGGTGCTCTGGCAGGTCGGCCTGGCGATCGGCGCCGCGGTTGCAGGGGCCCTCGGGGGCCTCGCCTGGGCGACGCTGCGGCCGGCCGCGATGCGCCGCACCGTCGCCGTGGTCGCCGCACGCCTGCCCGCCGGCCTGGGCGGCGTGCTGCGCAGCCAGGCCGATGCCTGCTGCGACGGCCTGGCCGTGCTGCGCGACCCGGCCTTCCTCATGCGCTATCTCGGCTGGTCGGTGCTGCAGTGGCTGGGCTGGGTGGCCAGCGTGGCCGCCACGCTCCTTGCGGCCGGCATCGAGGTCGAGGCGGCGACGACCGTCCTCTGCAGCGCGCTGGCCACGCTCGCGCTGGCGCTGCCCGCGGCCCCGGGCTACGTCGGCAGCTTCCAGCTCGCCTATCACTGGGCGCTGGCGCCGGCGGGTGTCGATCCCGCCGCCGGCTTCGTCGCCGCGACGCTGCTGCAGGTCCTGACGATCGGCTGCGCGCTGGTCACCGCGGCGGGCGTGGCCCTCGCGCCCCGGCTCAGCCGAGCGCGGCCCGTGTAGCCTGCAGCCCCTCGCCGCGGGCGCGCCCGATCGACTCGAGGGCCGGACGCGGATCCCAGGGCTTGCGGACGACGACCACGCGCGCGGCCTTGAGCACCATCGACTTGGTCTCGACCGAGACCCGCTCGAACGCCGCCGCCGCGTCGGCGAGCGGACCCGGGCGGCCGTCGGCGAGCCAGCCGAGGTGCAGCGCGCCGAGCTCGGCGGCGCTGCCGAGCTGGCGCAGCGTCGCGAACGCCCAGGCGTGATAGGCCTCGGGCCCCTCGTCCACCAGCGCCGCGAGGTCCGCGCCGATGCGCTCGGCGAAGGCTTCGACCGGATCGCGCGCCGGCAGCCGCTCGAGATGCGTGGCGAGCAGGCCGAGCGCCTGCGTGCGCAGCACGGCGTCCGGCCGACGCTCGCACCGATCGAGCCTCAGCAGCTCGGCGTACAGCGGCAGCGCGCGACGGGTCTGCGGCCCGCCCAGCCCGAGCGCGCCGTCGAAGTCCTCGCCCTCGAGCTCGAAGTAGCCGGCGTTGTGGAAATACCCCAGGCGCCGCGCCGCGGCGTCGACCGCGGCCACCACGATCGTCGTCTTCGCATGCTGGCGCCGGTAGTCGGTGCCGGCGACGTCGGGCAGATAGAAGGCGTCGGCCTCGGTGCTCACCAGGTGGCCGGCGCCCACGTGCTCGGCGAGGTGGACGTCGAGCGGACGCCAGAGGTTGAGCTCGCGCACGTCGATGCCGTAGAGCGCCCGGACCTCGTCGTGCGAGGGCTTGTAGAAGGTCCACTGGTCGCCCTCGAAATCGAGCGCGAGCGTGGTGCCGAGCATGGCGCGCGGCTCGAGTCCGAGTGCGCCGAGCAGCTCGATCCAGACGTCGACGTAGCAGTTCTTCTCGACCCAGGTCCGCTCGGGCGCGTGCAGCGCGTGCGGGCGGTGCGCGGCGGTGTCGAGCGAGGGCAGCGCCGGATGGCGCGCGAGCGAGGCGGCGCTCACGGCCACAGGCGTGCGCGCACGTCCGTCGGCCAGTCGCCCGTCTCGAAGCCGTGCGTGCGGAACAGGGCCATCGTGACCCGCTCCAGCCCGTAGCCGATGCAGGCGGTGTGCGCCACCTCACCGTCGTCGCTGCGGATGTCGAACATCGCGCCGAACTTGTCGTGGTGCACGTTGAAGGAGCCGACCGCGGTCGGGCGCTCGGCCGAGATCACCGGCACCAGCAGCTCGTACTTGAGCTTCTGCTCCTGCTGGCTGGCGGCGAGGAAGCGCCCGGCGCGTCCGAAGAACGGGTCCGAGGCGACGTCCACGCGGATCGGCAGCCCGAGCCCGCGCAGCAGCGCCGTGCCGCGCTCGAGCCAGTCGTCGCGCCAGGCCATCACCTCGTCGGGCCGCCCCGCGCGCACGAACTCGCGCACCCGGTACGACTGCATGCGGGTCGGCTCGCGCGAGGGCTCGTGCCGATAGACCCAGTTGGTCGCGGTGATCAGCCGCCCGCCCGCGGGCAGCGTGCCGGACAGCGTCGGATAGACCGGGTAGCAGGCCGAGGGGTTGAGCACCACCGAGGTGGCCCCAAGCAGATCCTCGTAGGGCTCGCCGGCGTGCACGCGATCGGACAGGCGGCGCGCGGCACGCTCGTCGCCGAAGAAGCTCTGCACGCAGCCGCACAGGTTCGGGAACGAGCCGAGGTAGCCGACGCGCTCGAGCAGCGTGCGGTCGATGACCGGCGGGAAGCAGGTCAGCTCGGGCACCTGCGGCGCGGCGGTGGCGCCCGCGAGCGCGTTGAAGCGCTCGAGCACGTCCTCGAACACCGCGCCGCGCCCGAACACGCCGGGCACCCCAGACGGCAGGATCAGCCGGTGCGCCAGGAGTCCCTGCAGGAACAGCTCGCCTTCTTCGTCCATCGTCGCTCCGCGTCGCGTCGCCGCGCGCCGGTCAGTCGTCCTTGTGGATCAGGAGCATCGTGGCGGTCTTCGACGCGATGCGCTCGTTGGCCACCATCAGCGACGCGGACAGCACGTCGCGGTACTGCCGACCCACCGCGTAGCGCGAGTCGTTGCGGTAGCCCTGGATGCCGATCACCTGCAGCGCACGATGCACGATCCGCGGAGCGGCCTCGGAGCTCGCGATCTTCAGGTTGTTCATCTTCAGCGCCCAGCCGAGGGTCGCCAGGCCGCCGCCGTCGCCCTCGAGGGCCAGGCGGTCGAACTCGCGGGCGAGCGACTGCCAGTGGTGGCGCATCGTCTGCAGCTCGACCGACACCTCGGCCAGGCGCGAGGCCATCGGCGGCACGGTGCCCGGCATGCGGCGCGCCTCGGCACGCACGAAGGCCGAGGCCCGCGCCACCGCGTCGGCGGCGATGCCGGTCCAGACGCCCGACCACAGGATGTGCGAGCTCGGCACCATGGTGAGCGCCGAGACGTCGGCATAGGGCACCGGCACGACCTGCTCCGGGCGCCCGTCGAAGCGCACCCGGAAGCCGGGGCTGCAGGTGCCGCGCATGCCCATCGGATCCCAGTTCGCGGTCCTCTCCAGGTGCAGCCCGGCGCGCGGGGCGTAGACGATCACCTGGTCGCTCGAGGCCGCGTCGATGTCGCGGCGGGCAGTGATCAGCATCGCGTCCGAGTGCTCGGCATACGAGATGGTGGTCGCGTCCTTGTCGATGGCGATCGCGTCGCCGCTCGGGACGACCGCGCAGCGGCTGCTGCGGGTGTCGCCGCCGACGCCGACCTCGGAGGTCACCGACGCGAGCAGCAGCTGGCGCTCGCAGAGTTCGCGCAGCACGCCCGCGAAGTACGCCGAGCCCGCGGTGTGGCGAACCAGGCAGGCGACCTGGATGTGGTGCATCGCGAGCACCATGCCGCTCGCGCCGCAGCCCTGGGCGAGCGCAGCGCACTGGTCGGCGAGCGCAGCCATCCCGCAGCCCGAGCCGCCGTAGGCCACCGGCACGGCGGCCGACAGCGCGCCCGCCTCGCGCAGCGCGGCGAAGGTCTCCTCGGGGAAGCGCCCGCGCGCGTCGACGTCGGCCGAATGCTGCGCTGCCACCTCGGCCGCGATCGCGCGGATCCGCGCGAGCAGCGTGTCGGCGTCGGGTGCCGCGGCAGCAGCGGTCGAGTCGTTCCGGCGCTGCGGTCCATGAGCCATTCGTTCGCGTCCTGACTGTGTCGACAAAACCATGTCCACGGAGCTTCGCGAATGCGGCGCGGCGAAGCGATGACGGATCTCACGCCGGGGGCGACAAACCGCCTGTCGCGGCGTCGCGGACCCGCCTGACGAGCCGGCGCAAGCCGCGCCAGGCGGCGAGCGGAATGGCGTGCCCGCCGTCGAACATCACCCGGTCGACCCGGGCCCCGGCGGCTTCCAGGTCGTCGGCGAGACGCCCGGCCGCCTCGGGCGCCAGGTCGGGATCATCGCGCCCGTGCGCGACCAGCACTGGACGACCGCGCAGCCGCGGCATCGCCGGCAGCCAGTCGTCGTACGTCAGGCGCGAGCCCGACAGCACCGCGAGTCCGTCGATGGGCCGTAACCCGCGTAGCGCATGGTCGCAGGCCAGCATGGCGCCCTGCGAGAAGCCGCCGACCACCAGCGGGCGGCCCGGATGCTCGGCGCACAACCGTGCCAGCGTGGCCTCGAAACGCTCGCGCGCCGCGTCCAGCCCGGCCGGCCGATCGGCGGCCAGGTCGCGCGGGCCCCGCGCCCGCGCCCGGCTGCGGGCCGCCTCGTCCACCCACCACCAGCCGTGCGTGCCGTCGGGCAGCTCGACCGGCCCTGCCGGGAAGACCCAGGTGCCGCCCGCGCCGATCGACGCGGCGAACGGCGACAGCGCCTGCGGCCGCATCGCCCAGCCGTGCAGCAGCACGACCAGCGGTCCCGGCCCGAGCTCGACGAGCGCCTCGCCCAAGGCCGGCCCGCTCAGCGCCCGGTCTCGAGCGCGGGCTCGCGCGGGGCGGCGGTGCCGGCGCCGCAGGTGCCGCCCGGGGCGCAGGGCGCGCCCGCGGCCGCGCATGCGGCGCAGGGCGTGCCCAGCCGCGCCGCGACGACCGGCAGCAGGCGCTCGCGGGCCGCACGGCGCGTGAACGTGTGGTCGGAGTCGGGCAGTTCCTGGAGCGTCAGCGCGCCGCGCGCGGCGAGCCGCCGCGCGGTCGCGCCACCGCCGAACTCGAGCAGCGCCGGTCCGGGCTCGTGGGCGGCGAACACGAAGTGCATCGGCACGCCGCGGCGCGCGACCGCCGAGAGCTCGGCCTCGAGGTCGTCGCCGATCGGCCGTCCGATGCGGCGCGCCAGCGCGCGCTGCGCCTTCGCGAGCGAGCCGGCCGCCCGCCGCGCGACGATCGACGCGATGTCGGCGACCGCCACCTCCCCGCGCACCACCCGCCGCCACGCCCCGGGCTTCGCCGCCGCGGTCTTGAGCCGGACCGCGTCGGCGATCATGCGGTGCTCGGCCTCTGGCCCGTCGGCGGCATCGCCATGCCAGAAGAAGGTCAGCGGATTGATCGCGACGATGCCCTGCACAGGCAGCCCCGCGACTGCCGCCTTGAACGCGTGGTAGGCGCCCGAGCACAGGCCGACCAGCCGGCAGCCGTCGGCCTGCGGCCAGGCACGCATCCAGTCCACCGCGACCGCGACCGATTCGAGCGCATCGGGTGCGTACACCACGCCGTCGGGGTCGCCCGGACGTGCCGGGCTGTCGCCCAGGCCGGGCAGGTCCAGCCGCAGCACCGGATGGCCGAGCGCGGCCAGACGCCGCGCGAGCATCACGGACAAGCGGCTCGGGCCGACTCGGTGTGCGGCGCCAGCGTTCAGGATCACCACGCCGGCGCGCCGCACCGCCGCCCGGCCCTCGGCCGGCTCGGCCAGCACGCCGACGAGAGCGCGCTCACGTCCGAGCCGCAGGACACGTTCGACGTGCACGACGCCATCGGGGCCGACGATGCGGGCGGCGTCCGGGCCGTCCTGCGCCACGCCGCAGACCCGCCTGGAGGGCGAGTCGGACGTCGCCGCGCCGCGCGATGCGGCGGCGACCTCGGCCGTCCAGCGGACCACCGTCGCCAGCATCGGATGCGGCACCTCGACCTCGTGCGGGTCGCGCATCATCGCGTCGGCGCCCTCGAAGCCCTGTACCTCCAGCCGCGCGCCGCCCTCGGCCAGGCGGGCCGCCCAGGCATCGAGCCCGGCGGTGCGCCGCGCCTCGAGCACCAGCACCCGCGGCGGCAGGCGGCCCTCGAACGCACCGACGTCGATCGCCGCGAGCGCCTGCCAGGCGGCCTCGTCGAAGGCGCAGCCGCCGACCTCGTGCAGGCCGCGCGGGTCCGGCTCGGACACCGGCGCCGCCGCCATCGAGAACGCGCGCAGTTCGCGCACGAACGCGCGCCCCGACAGCACCGGTGCGACGGCCACCAGCGCATCCACGTCGTCGCGTCCGGCCGCGACCCGTGCGGCCAGCGCGGCACCGAGGCGCACGCCCAGCAGGATCCAGCGCGACACCCCGAGGCGCACGGCGCCCGCGGCCATCGCATCGCGCACCGTGCGCAGCCAGGCCTCGAGCCGGTCCGGGTCGAGCTCGTCGCCGGCGGCGTCGCCGGTGCCGTCGTAGTCGAAACGGATCGCCGGCAGCCCGGCGCGTGCGAGCCCCTCGGCCAGCACCCGCAGCGTCCGGTGCACGCCCATCGCCTCCGGGCCCACCGGCCCGCAGAGCAGCACCCCGGTGGCCGCGGCCGGGCCATCCGCCGCGGCCGCCGGCGGCCGATGCACCCAGCCGAGCGACGGGCGACCGGCGGGACCGAACCAGCCCGGCTCGGGCTCGGGGAGCGGGGCGGGCATGGGGCTCATGCGTCGATGCGGACGCGCCGCTCGGCGTTCGCGGCCTGCACCGTGCCGCGCAGCGGCGCCCCCGCGAACCGCGGGCGCAGGCCGACGTGGATCTCGCCGCCCGGCGGCAGGTGGAAGTGGCTGTCGTCCGGAACGTGCTGCGCGATGCGCACCGCGACCCAGCGCGCCAGGCGCTGCGTCCGGATGCGCAGGCCCGGTCGACCGTCGGCCAGGGGCGCGACCTCGACCGACATGCCGACGTCGCGCTCGGGGGCGCCGAGGCGCGGCTCGCACAGGTGCACCACGCGGTCGATCGGCGTGCCGTCGGCCGCGCGCAGCGTCGCGACCACCGCCTCGATCGCGCGCGGCCCGAACCGGTAGGCATGGTTCAGGTCCTCGAAGCCGTCGAGCATCGCGACCGCGTCGAGCGCCGCCGACCCATGGGGCGCGACCTCGATGCCGCGGCTCGCCGGCGCGCCCAGCCGCTCGCCGTCGCGCACGCGCTCGAGCTCGAGGGTGGCCGTCAGCGGCTCGGGGCCGTCGTTGAAGACATGCAGCCGAAGGCCGTCGCCACCGTGATCGGTGACTGCGACCGCACGCGGGCGCAGCGCCGCGCGCAGCAGGTGCCAGGCCGCCTTGGGCTCGCCGAGCTCGTCGAGCAGCCCCCAGCCGGCGCCCGCCCACAGGTCGCGCAGCGTCCATACCAGGCCGCCGCCACAGCGGGCGCCCCCGGTGCGCCAGCGCACGAAGGTCGAGCGCATCGCCTCGCCGGTCACGATGCGGCCGAGCTCGAGGTAGCGGTCATGGTCCTCGCGCCGCAGCGTCACCGGATCCACGCCGAACACGCTCGCCAGGTAGGCGTCGCGCACGTCGTCGAAGTCCCAGCCCGCCCCCAGGTCGCGCGGCGTGCGCGCGGCCCAGCCGGGATGGTGGACCCGTAGCCCCGCCCCGCCCGGCATGCGCTCGAGCGCCACGGGCTCGGGCACGTTCGCGAACCCCAGGCACTCGGTGGCGAAGCGCACGTCGGCGACGCTCGCGTCGTCGAGCGGCCGCAGGTAGGCGCCGACGCCGTAGAACGACGTGGTGCCGCGGCCCGCCTGGTGCGGGAACGCCCCGCCCCACGCGCTCGACGGCCAGTACGGCACGCCGGGCACGCACTCGGCGGCGAGCGCCTGCAGCACCGTGCCGAAGAGCGGCGGCGACCAGGCCTCGCGCGGCGCGCCCAGCATCGCCGCCTGCTGCGAGACCTCGCTGTTGCCGCACACCACCGCGACGCACGGCCGTCCGCGCAGCCGCGCGAGCTGCTCGCGCACCTCCCGCTCGACCGAGGCGAGGAAGGCCGGATCGTCGCCGGGATAGTCGAGGTTGGCGAACATCAGGTCCTGCCAGACCAGCAGGCCCGCCGCGTCGCAGGCGTCGTACAGCGCCTCGTCCTCGTAGACCGTCGGACCGCACACGCGCAGCATCGTGAAGCCCGCCTCGCGCGCCTGCCCGACCGCCGCCCGGTAGGCCTCGGCAGGCGCCGACAGGGCGACCGGGTCGAGCGGCATCCAGCACGCGCCGCGGCAGAACACCGGCACGCCGTTGACCACCACGCGAAAGCCCTCGTCGGCGCGGTCGATCTCGATCGTGCGAAAGCCCACGGTGCCCAGCGCCACCGGCAGCCCGGTCGGCCGGCCAAGCCCGGCCGCCGCCTGCACGCTCACGCGATGCAGCACCGGCTCGCCGTAGCCGTTCGGCCACCAGCGCCGCGCCGCCGGCACGACGAGCGCGCCCGCGAGCGTGCCATCCGCATCGCGCACCAGCGGTGCCCGCCACACCTGCTCGCCGACCTCGACCACCAGCTCCAGCGGGCCCGGCGCATCGAGCCGCCCGTGCACGCGGACGTGACCCGCGTCGCCGACCAGGCTCGCATCGACCGCGAACCCGGGCATCGGCTGCCCGTCGCTCGCCGTCTCCAGCCGCACCGGCCGCCACGGCCCGACCGGCGCCGCCGGCGGCGACCAGCCGGGCGTGCGCCCGAGCAGCGTCGTGCGCACGCGCCGCAGCTTCTGGTTCTCGACCATCGGCGCCCGCCAGCGCGGCCGCTCGCGCACCGCGGCGAGCGCCGCGTCGAGCGAGCGGAAGCGCAGCACGAGCTCGCACTCGGGCGCGGCCTGCGCAGGCAGCCTCACGCGATGGACGACGAACATGTTGTCGCTCGCCAGCACGTGGACACCGTCGATCCAGACGTCGGCCAGCGTCGCGAGCCCGTCCAGGCAGAGCACCTCGTGCTGCCCGTCGGTCACCGGCGAGCGCTCGATCCGGATGCGGAACCACCAGTCCAGCGCGTCGAAGCGCTCGGGCGGCGACGCGAGACTCCAGTCGCCGAGCGCACGCCGCGCCGCCGCGACGGTGCAGGGCACGGTGGCCGCAGACCAGGTGCCCGGCATCGCGTCGACGGCCGACGGCTGCGCGCACGCCCCCGCCGCGGTCGAGCGGAACGACCAGCCTGTGTCGAGCGCCCGGCCGGCGCTGCCGTCAGAGGGGCGGCCGCGTCCGTGCACGGGCTCAGGCCCCGACGAGATCCGTCAAGGCGGCGCGGATCGAGGCGATGCTGTCGAAGACGCTGCGCTTGAGCATCGCGTCGGGGAACTCGACGTCGAACTCGGCTTCGAGCGCGAGCATCACGTTGACGCTCGCGTGCGAGGTCATGCCCGCCTGGTAGAGGTCGTCGGTGCTCGCCAGCGAGGCGGCGTCGCGCGAGAGCCGGGCGTGCTCGACGAGCACGGTTCGGATGCGCGGATCGAGGTCTTGCGGATCGTTCATCGGGGCACTCGCTCTTCGGGGACTCGGTCTCGGCGATCGACGACGACGACCGCAGCCGCGTAGTCGCCGTCGTGGGTGAGGCTCAGCGCGATTGCGTTGGCGCCGAGGGCATCGGCCTGACGTCGTGCGGCGCCGTGGAGCCGCAGCGTGCAGTGGCCGTCGGCCGCGCGGCGCACTTCCATGTCCGTCCAGGCGACACCGGTATCCGTCAGGCCGAGGGCCTTGATGGTCGCCTCCTTGGCGGCGAAGCGGGCGGCCAGGCGCTCCGGCATCCGCACCGGGTCGACGCCCGCATCGGCGATCTCGCCCGCCGTGTAGACCCGCGCCAGATACCGCTCGCCGAAGCGCTCGAGCGAGGCGCGAACACAGGGCACGTGGATGAGGTCGATTCCGGCTCGCATGGGCGTCGCGCAGGCCCGCGAACGGGCCGACTGGAGGAGGTGCGGCGAGTGTATCGACGCCCGACACAGCCGAGCGAGAACTGGGTCACGCCACGACGCCGCAGCGGCCGAGAACCCGTGCTTCAGGGGTCGCCCGGGATGGTAGAACGGTCGCATCCGCGCGACGCGGCATGTCGAGAATGGAAACGGCGCCCACGAGGGCGCCGTCGACGCAACCCGCTCCCGGTCGACTCAGCCGCCGAGCGCCGCCACCACGTCGGGCGGCGCCTGCACCAGCTCGATCAGCACGCCCTCGCCCGCGATCGGGAACTCGTCGTTCGCCTTCGGGTGCAGGAAACAGATGTCGTGGCCGGCCGCGCCGCGGCGGATGCCGCCTGGCGCGAAGCGCACGCCCCGTCCGGTCAGCCACTCGACCGCGCGCGGCAGGTCGTCGATCCACAGTCCGACGTGGTTGAGCGGCGTCATGTGGACCGCCGGCTTCCTGTCCGGATCGAGCGGCTGCATCAGGTCGACCTCGACCGCGTGCGCGCCCGAGCCCATCGCGCAGATGTCCTCGTCGACGTTCTCGCGCTCACTGACGAAATTGCCGGTCACCCGCAGCCCGAGCGTGTCGACCCACAGCGTGCGCAAGCGGTCCTTGCTCGGCCCGCCGATGGCGATCTGCTGGATGCCCAGCACCTTGAACGGTCTCGTGTCGCTCATGCCGGGCCTCACTCGAACTCGAGGATGATCTGGTCGACCGCAAGGCTGTCGCCCTTGCCGGCCGACACCTTCCTGACGACCGCGTCGCGCTGCGCGATGAGGACATTCTCCATCTTCATCGCCTCGATGACCGCGAGCCGCTCGCCCGCGCGCACCTGCTGCCCGACCGCGACCGCCACGTCCACCAGCAGCCCCGGCATCGGCGACAGCAGGAAGCGCGAGAGGTCCGGCGGCTGCTTGGCGGGCATCAGGTCGTAGAGCGCGGCTGCACGCGGCGAGAGCATCCTCGCCACCACCTGCGCGCCGCCGTGCGAGACCACGTAGTCCAGCCCGCGGCGCTCGATCTGCGCATGGAAGGGACGGCCGTCGACCGTGCCCGACACGCCGATGTCGCGGATGGGCCCGTCGAAGCGGATCGCGTAGCGCTTCGTGGCGCCGACCGTCACCGCCAGCGTCTCGCCGTCGACGTTCACCGTCACCGCGGTGTCGTCGCGCCCGCCCTCGGCGTTCTTCACCACCGCGACCATCTCCTGGGAGACCACCACCGAGCGGCCGTGCAGCTGGCCCTCGATGCCCGCCGCCCGCTCGAGCAGCCGGCGGTGCGCGGCCCCCGCGAGCGCCATCAGGAAGGCCGGGTCGTCGTGGCGCGCGCCGGCGGCCTGGTAGCCCTGCGGATAGTGCTCGGCGACGAAGCCGGTGTTGAACTCGACGGTGGCGAAGCGCGGATGCCCGATCAGCGCCGACTGGAAGCCGACGTTGGTCGAGATCCCGCGGATCACGAAGGCATCGAGCGCGCCGCGCATCGCCGCGATCGCCTCGGCGCGGTCGCGGCCCTTGACGATCAGCTTGGCGATCATCGAGTCGTACTGCATCGGGATCTCGCCGCCCTCGTAGACGCCGGTGTCCACCCGCACGCCCGCCGCCGGCACCGGCAGCGAGGCCTCCATCGTGGTCGCCGGCGGCTGGAACTTCACCAGCCGGCCGGTCGACGGCAGGAAGCCGCGCGACGGGTCCTCGGCGTTGATGCGGCACTCGATCGCCCAGCCGTCGATCTTCACGTCGGCCTGGCCGAAGGCGAGCGGCTCGCCCGCGGCCACGCGGATCATCTGCTCGACCAGGTCCAGGCCGGTGATGCACTCGGTCACCGGATGCTCGACCTGCAGCCGGGTGTTCATCTCCAGAAAGTAGAAGCCGCGGTCCTTGCCGACCACGAACTCGACCGTGCCGGCCGACTGGTAGTCCACGGCGCGCGCGAGCTGCACCGCCTGCTCGCCCATGCGGCGCGCCGTCTCGCGGTCCAGGAAGGCGCTCGGCGCCTCCTCGATCAGCTTCTGGTGGCGGCGCTGGATCGAGCACTCGCGCTCCCACAGGTACAGGCAGTGGCCGTGGCCGTCGCCGAGCACCTGGATCTCGATGTGCCGCGGCTCCTCGATGAACTTCTCGATGAAGACCCGGTCGTCGCCGAAGCTGTTGCGCGCCTCGTTGCGGCAGGAGGTGAAGCCCTCGTGCGCTTCGCGGTCGTTGTAGGCGACCCGCAGCCCCTTGCCGCCGCCGCCGGCCGAGGCCTTGATCATCACCGGGTAGCCGATGTCCTTCGCGATCGACACCGCCTGATCGGGCGTGTCGATCGCCTCGTTCCAGCCCGGGATGACGTTGACCTTCGCGGCCTTCGCAAGCTTCTTCGAGGCGATCTTGTCGCCCATCGCCGCGATCGAGGCGTGCTTCGGGCCGATGAAGACGATGCCCTCCTCCTCGACGCGCCGCGAGAACTCGCTGTTCTCGCTGAGGAAGCCGTAGCCCGGGTGCACCGCCTCGGCCCCGGTCTGCTTGCAGGCCGCGATGATCCTGTCCATCGACAGGTACGACTCGCGCGCCGGCGGCGGGCCGATGTGCACCGCCTCGTCGGCGAGCCCGACGTGGCGCGCGTCGCGATCGGCGTCGGAGTAGACGGCGACCGTCGCGATGCCCATGCGGCGGGCGGTCTTGATGACGCGGCAGGCGATCTCGCCCCGGTTGGCGATCAGGATCTTCTTGAACATGGTGGGCTGTGTCCGTTGCGTGGGTCGAGGGCCGCTCAGAGCGGGATGTTCCCGTGCTTGCGCCACGGGTTCTCGACCTTCTTGTCGCGCAGCATGACCAGCGAGCGGCAGATGCGCTTGCGGGTCTCGTGCGGCTGGATCACGTCGTCGATGTAGCCGCGCGAACCGGCCACGAACGGGTTCGCGAAGTTCGCGCGGTACTCGGCCTCGCGGGCCGCGAGCTTCGCCGGATCGTCCTTGTCCTGCCGGAAGATGATCTCCACCGCGCCCTTGGCGCCCATCACCGCGATCTCGGCGTTCGGCCAGGCCAGGTTCACGTCGCCCCGCAGGTGCTTGGACGACATCACGTCGTAGGCGCCGCCGTAGGCCTTGCGGGTGATGACGGTGATCTTCGGCACCGTGCACTCGGCATACGCGTAGAGGAGCTTGGCGCCGTGCTTGATGATGCCGCCGTGCTCCTGCGCCGTGCCGGGCATGAAGCCGGGCACGTCGACGAAGGTGACCACCGGGATGTTGAAGGCGTCGCAGAAGCGCACGAAGCGCGCCGCCTTGATGCTGCTCTTGATGTCCAGGCAGCCTGCCAGCACCAGCGGCTGGTTCGCGACGATGCCCACCGACTGCCCGTCCATCCGCCCGAAGCCGATCACGATGTTCTTCGCGAAGTCGGGCTGCAGCTCGAAGAAGTCGCCGTCGTCGACGACCTTCGCGATCAGCTCCTTGATGTCGTAGGGCGTGTTCGGGTTGTCCGGCACCAGCGTGTCGAGCGAGGGGTCGAGCCGGTGCGCCGGGTCGGTGGAGCGACGCACCGGGGGCTTCTCGCGGTTGTTCAGCGGCAGGTAGTTGAAGAAGCGGCGCAGCATCAGCAGCGCCTCCACGTCGTCCTCGAAGGCCAGGTCCGCCACGCCGCTCTTGGTGGTGTGCGCCGAGGCGCCGCCCAGCTCCTCGGCCGAGACCTCCTCGTGCGTGACCGTCTTCACCACCTCCGGGCCGGTCACGAACATGTACGAGCTGTCCTTCACCATGAAGGTGAAGTCGGTCATCGACGGGCTGTAGACCGCGCCGCCCGCGCACGGGCCCATGATCAGGCTGATCTGCGGGATCACGCCCGAGGCCAGCACGTTGCGCTGGAAGACCTCCGCGTAGCCGCCGAGCGAGGCCACGCCCTCCTGGATGCGGGCGCCGCCCGAGTCGTTCAGGCCGATCACCGGCGCACCGACCTTCATCGCCTGGTCCATCACCTTGCAGATCTTCTCGGCATGCGCCTCCGACAGCGCGCCGCCGAAGACCGTGAAGTCCTGGCTGAAGACGAACACCAGGCGCCCGTTGATGACGCCGTAGCCGGTGACCACGCCGTCGCCCGGGATCTTCTGGTCCTGCATGCCGAAGTCCGCGCAGCGGTGCTCGACGAACATGTCCCATTCCTCGAACGAGCCCTCGTCGAGCAGCAGCTCGATGCGCTCGCGCGCCGTCAGCTTGCCCTTGGCGTGCTGCGCGTCGATGCGCTTCTGGCCGCCGCCGAGTCGCGCCTGCGCGCGCTTGAGCTCGAGTTGCTGCTGGATGTCGTGCATGGTGGTGGGCGTCGAGGTGGGTTCGGTGGGGGTTCGATGCGTCGTTTCGGGGGCCGCGGCAGCGCGGCCCGGCGGAATCAGGGGTGGCCGTAGAGCTCCAGCAGGCGGCGGGCAGCGGCCGTCGCGGCCAGGCGCGAGCCGGCGACCTCGGCGAGCACGTCGGGCAGCGCCTGGCGCACCGCGCCGTCGCCCCGGAAGCCCGACATCAGCCGCGTCTGCACCAGGTCCCACATCCATGAGACCGACTGGCGCTTGCGGCGCGCCTCGAACTCGCCGTTGGCGCGACGGTCGGCGACCCAGCGCTCGACCTCGGCCCACAGCGCGTCGATGCCCTCGCCCGACAGCGCGCTCGTCTTGAGCACGCGTGCGTCCGCCCGTTCGCGCCCGATGCCGAGCCCCAGCGTTCGGAAGGCGCTCACGATCTGCGCCTGCGCGCGACTGGCCGCGTCCGGGTCGGTGTCGGCCTTGTTGATGACCACCAGCGAGGCGATCTCCATCACGCCCTTCTTGATGGCCTGGAGCTCGTCGCCGGCGTTGGGCAGCTGCATCAGCACCACCACGTCGGTCATGTCCGAGACCGCCGTCTCCGACTGGCCGACGCCGACCGTCTCGACGATCACCACGTCGTAGCCCGCCGCCTCGCACAGCAGCATCGCCTCGCGCGTCTTGGCCGCGACGCCGCCCAGCGTGCCCGAGGCCGGGCTCGGGCGGATGAACGCGCCCTCGGCCACCGACAGGTGCTCCATGCGGGTCTTGTCGCCGAGGATCGAGCCGCCCGAGACCACCGAGGACGGATCCACCGCGAGCACCGCGACCTTCATGCCGCGCCTGATGAGCTTCATGCCCAGCGCCTCGACGAAGGTCGACTTGCCCACCCCCGGCGTGCCCGAGATGCCCACGCGCACGGCACCACCGGTGCGCGGCAGCAGGTGGTTGAGCAGCGCGTCGGCGCGGGCGCGGTGGTCCGCGCGGGTGGACTCGGTCAGCGTGATGCCGCGGGCCAGCCAGCGGCGCTCGCCGGCCACGATCCCGAGCGCGAGTTCCGCGTCGAGCGGATCGGGCGGGGGCGGTGCGACCGGAGCGGCCGGCTCGCTCACCGGGTCTCCAGGCGTCGGGCGGACACGCTGCGGGCGACGGATCGGGGCACCGCGCTCACCGTGCCCGGGCGGTCTCGCGGATGCGCTCGAGCACGTCCTTGGCGCTCGCCGGGATCGGTGTGCCCGGGCCGTAGATGCCCTTGACGCCCGCGTCGTAGAGGAAGGCGTAGTCCTGGCGCGGGATCACCCCGCCGACGAAGACGATGATGTCGTCGCCGCCCTGCGCCTTGAGCGCCTCGATGATCGCCGGCACCAGCGTCTTGTGCCCGGCGGCGAGCGTCGAGACCCCGACCGCGTGCACGTCGTTCTCGATCGCCTGACGCGCGCACTCCTCGGCGGTCTGGAACAGCGGCCCCATGTCCACGTCGTAGCCCAGGTCCGCGAAGGCCGTGGCCACCACCTTGGCGCCGCGGTCGTGACCGTCCTGGCCGAGCTTGGCGATCATCACCCGCGGCCGCCGTCCCTGCTCCTCGGCGAACTGCGTGATCTCGTCACGGAGCTTGTCCCAGCCCTCGGCGCTGTCGTAGGCCGCGGCGTAGACCCCGGTCACCTTCTGCGTGTCGGCACGGTAGCGGCCCCAGGCCTTCTCCAGCGCGTCGCTGACCTCGCCGACCGTGGCGCGGGCGCGCACCGCGTCGACGGCCAGCGCCAGCAGGTTGCCCGTGCCCGATTCGGCCGCCGCGGTGAGCGCCGCCAGCGTGCGCTCGACCGTCGCGGTGTCGCGGCTCGCGCGGACCGCTGCCAGCCGCTCGATCTGCGAGGCACGCACCGCCACGTTGTCGATGTCGAGGATGTCCATCGCGTCGTCCGCGCCCGAGCGGTACTTGTTGACGCCGACGATGACCTCGCGGCCCGAGTCGATGCGCGCCTGCTTCTCGGCCGCGCTCGCCTCGATCTTGAGCTTGGCCCAGCCGCTCTGCACCGCGTGGGTCATGCCGCCCATCGCGTCGACTTCCTCGATGATCGCCCAGGCGGTGTCGGCCATCTCCTGGGTGAGCGTCTCCATCATGTAGCTGCCCGCCCAGGGGTCCACCACGTTCGTGATGTGCGTCTCCTCCTGGATGATCAGCTGCGTGTTGCGGGCGATGCGCGCGCTGAATTCGGTGGGCAGCGCGATGGCCTCGTCGAGCGCGTTGGTGTGCAGGCTCTGCGTGCCGCCGAAGACCGCCGCCATCGCCTCGACCGTGGTGCGCACCACGTTGTTGTACGGATCCTGCTCGGTGAGGCTCCAGCCCGAGGTCTGGCAGTGCGTGCGCAGCATCAGGCTCTTCGGGTTCTTCGCGCCGACGCCCGTCATGATCCGCCACCACAGCAGGCGGGCGGCGCGCATCTTCGCGATCTCGAGATAGAAGTTCATCCCGATCGCCCAGAAGAAGCTCAGGCGCCCGGCGAAGTCGTCGACGTCCAGGCCCTTGGCCATCGCCGTCTTCACGTACTCCTTGCCGTCGGCCAGCGTGAAGGCGAGTTCCAGCGCCTGGTTCGCGCCCGCCTCCTGCATGTGATAGCCGGAGATCGAGATCGAGTTGAACCGCGGCATGTGCTTCGCGGTGTACTCGATGATGTCCCCCACCGCCCGCATGCTCGGCTCCGGCGGGTAAATGTAGGTGTTGCGGACCATGAACTCCTTGAGGATGTCGTTCTGGATGGTCCCCGAGAGCTTGTCCTGAGAGACGCCCTGCTCCTCGGCCGCGACGATGTAGCCGGCGAGCACCGGCAGCACCGCGCCGTTCATCGTCATCGACACCGAGACCTTGTCGAGCGGGATCCCGTCGAACAGGATCTTCATGTCCTCGACCGAGTCGATCGCGACGCCCGCCTTGCCGACGTCGCCGGTCACGCGCGGATGGTCGCTGTCGTAGCCGCGATGCGTGGCCAGGTCGAAGGCCACGCTCACGCCCTGCCCGCCGGCGGCGAGCGCCTTGCGGTAGAAGGCATTCGAGGCCTCGGCGGTGGAGAAGCCCGCGTACTGGCGGATCGTCCAGGGGCGCACCGCGTACATCGTCGCCTGCGGGCCTCGGATGTAGGGCGCGAAGCCGGGCAGCGTGTCGGTGTACTGGACGCCCTCGAGGTCGGCCTTCGTGTAGAGCGGCTTGACGTCGATGCCCTCGGGCGTCTTCCAGTTCAGCGCATCGACGTCGCCCCCCGGGGCGGACTTGGCCGCGGCCTTGCGCCACAGGTCGAGGGAGCCGGAGTCGGGGACGGAGGCGTCGGACATGGTGGGACCGCAGGGAGTGTGTACGCGGCCGATATTCTAGCGTTCGACGCCGTGGCTTCGGCCACGCCGTTCGGTCGGTCCCGGGCGGCCTAATCCCTTGCCTGGGCCGCTTGCACCTCGATCGGCGACGTTGCCCGACGTTCGAGCGAGCTTGGACACGCGCACGGCCGCGCCTGGCGCCCGCGAGGACCGGCGTCCCGGCGATGCGAGCCGTCCTGACTTCCCTGCCGAGCGGCGCGGCGCGTCCCGGGTCGGAGCGTACGGCCTCCGATACAGCGAGCGCGACCCTCTTCTCATCGAACACGGCCGCCGCCTCGAGGCGCGCCGAAGATGCGAGCGCTTGCCCGCCGGCATCGGGTGCGCGTGCGCCGGCACCTTCGGGTTGGCGTGCCGGCGACTGCATGCGCAGCGTGGCCGACAGCGTCACCGGCAGCCGCGGGCGCTCCGCCGCACCGTCGACGCCCAGCATCGCGCACGCCCACGCGGGTCCGCCGGACCCGGGGGGGCGGCCGAACTCGACCATGCCGAGCCTGAGCGGTGCCACGGCCCCGCAGCCGTGCCAGGCGCGCATCGACCAGGCGAGGATGCGACCGATCACCGGCACCGACAGCGGCACGCCATAGTCGAGGCGCAGACGCAGCATGTTCGCATCGGCCAGCGTCTGCCCGGATGCCGCGCCGATCGGCTCGCCGCGGCGGGCGCCCGCAACGGCGCCGCCCGGCGGCGTACGGCGCGCCCGGTGCACCAGGTCATCGTTCGGAATCTCGCGAAGTCCGGGCAGCGGTTCGCCCGCCCCATCGCGCGCCGGCTCGGCCCAGTCCGCGAAAGAAGCCTCGCTCGGCGACACCCTATCGAGTCGCAGGCCGCCGAGCGCCTCTGCCTGTGCCACGTGGACCGTGGCTCGGGCCAGGCCGAGCGCGTAGTCGCCGAGGTCTGTGGCGCCGTAGAGCCAAGGCACCAGCCCGCGCGCCAGGCCCTGGCGGATCGCCGCCGGATCGGCATGGGCGACGCTGCCGGCGCGGGCCGCCTCGATGAGTGCGTGGTTGAGCGCGTGCTTCGCGTGATAGAGCAGGCCGAACTGCAGTGCGCCCCCCCCGACGAGCAGCAGCAGCGGCAGCGCGAGCAGCGTCTCGATCGCCGACACGCCGCGGATGCGGCGACGCGGCGTCACGGACGCCTCCCGCCCGATCCGCCCCGATGCGTCTCGACGACCGGCAGCGGCGGCAGCGGCGTCTCGGTGACCGGCTCGGTCACCGCGGACCGCCCGGTCGTGCGCGCGCCGACTGCCCGACGGGCCTTCGCGATCCAGCGATCGACGGTGAAGGGCTCGAAAGCGTCGGCGACTGCCGGAGGCGGTGAGGCCGCGGCCGCGACCGCGGGCGCGACACGAACAGCGGCCACCGAGGCTGAGCGCGGGATCGGCATCGCGGCGGCTGTGGCGGTCGGGACGGTCGATGCACGGGACGCCTGGACGGACCGCGCGGTCGGATGCACGGGCGACGTAGCCTGCGCGGGCGGCCCAGGCTGCGTGGCCGGGGACAACGGCGGCGGGAGCCACTGCCCCGCGGACCGATCCGCGCGGCGCTGCTGCATGCCGAGCTGCTCGGCGACGGCCCCCCGTGTGTCGTCGAGGGCGGACAGCTTCATCGCCTCGAGTTCGTCGATCGCCCGGGTCGCGTCGGCGATGCCGAGGAGCGCGATGTTCAGCAGCGCCTTGCCGCGCGCCTCGGCTTCGGGTGGTGTCGCCGCGCGGACCCGGGCGGCGCGCCGGTAGGCATCGATCGCCTCCTCGTCTCGGCCCGCCTGCTGATGCAGGTTCCCGAGACGCAGCCAGGCCTGCGGGTTCGCGGCGTCGATCTCGACGAGCGTCGCGTAGGCCTGCAGCGCCTGGGCGGACTGCCGCGACCGATAGAGCGCATCGGCCTCCCTCAGCGCCCGCTCGATCGTCTCCGCAGCCACCGGCCGCAGCAACGCGAGCGGCGCCTGCCCGGTGACCGAGGCCACCGACGGCGCGCCGGCGGGCGTCGGCCAGGGGGACGCGCCGTCGGCGCGCGCCCGATGGGCCCAGGCCGCTCCGACGCACAGCAGCATGGCGGCCACCCACCACCGATGGCGCAGGTTCATCGCACCCGCTCCGCATCGACGAACCGGATGCGGCAGCCGGGCCACAGACCCAG
Source organism: Burkholderiales bacterium (assembly GCA_026399835.1). GTDB lineage: Bacteria > Pseudomonadota > Gammaproteobacteria > Burkholderiales > Burkholderiaceae_E > UBA4615. The sequence goes on from JAPLQE010000073.1 coordinate 71,651, forward strand.
CCGCCACGCATCCCCCGCGCCGAGCTCCAGCACCGAAGAGGCACGCCTGCAGACCGCGAATCGGCCGCCACCGAGCCCACGGCGCAGCTCGATCACCGCCCCGTCGCCGGCGACGAACACCACGTCGATCGCACGCCTCATCCCGACCGTGTGGACCGCCCGGCAGTGCTCGAGCAGGAGCCCTTCGCCGGGCGGCAGCGGCGCCGACCCGAGCAGCCCTCTCAAGCGCTGCCAGGGCGTGCGCGCGCGTCGGACCGGAACCAGCACCGCGTTCATCTCAGGACGCCCTCCTCCAGGAGTCTCACCACGATCGGAAAGAACAGCAGCACGAACGTGCAGGGAAAGATGAAGACGAGCAGCGGGAAGAGCATCTTCACCGGCGCCTTCATCGCGAGCTTCTCGGCCTGCTGGAACCGCTCCTGGCGGCGCTGCTCGGCCTGCGCGCGCAGGATCGGCCCGAGACCGCTGCCGTGCCGCTCCGCGGAGACCAGCGCCGCGACCCAGCTCGAGACGGCCGGCAGGTCGAGCCGCTCCGCGAGCGCGCGCAGCGCATCGGCACGGGTCCGCCCGGCACGGATGTCGCGCAGCACGCGCTCGAGCTCCACCTGCAGGGGTCCGCCCGGCCCCTTGGCCACCGCATGCTGCAGCGCTCCGGTGAGGTTCGCGCCGGACTCCACCGACAGCGTCACCACATCCAGGTAGAACGGCAGCGCGCGCCCGATCGTGCGCAGCCGAGCGGCCCGGCGCTCGCGCAGCCACGACAGCGGCCACCAGGCGCCGAGCACGATGGCGAGCGCAACCGCGAGCGCCAACCAGCGCCCTTCGCCCGGCACCTGCACGACCCCGGCCGTCCACGCGCCGGCCATCCAGACGGCCGCGCCCAGGCACAGCGCGCCGATCACACAGCCGGCGGCGACCTGCCCGGCGTCGAGCGCGAGGTCGAGCCCCGACTGCCGCAGCCCGCGCGCGCAGCGCGCCCGCCACCGGGGCGGCAGCGCGGGATCGAACAGGGTGGCGAGCAGGCGGACCAGCGGCCAGGCGAGGCGCCAGCCGAGCGGAGGACGCTCGCGCCAGCGGCGGTCCTCGTCCGGCACCGAGGCGATCGCGGCGCGAAGGGCCGCGGCGGCGAGCACCGCGGACACGCCCGCGGCGAGGAGCACCGGCAACAGCTCGAGCTCAGACATCGATGTCGACGATCCTTCGGATGACGTGCAGCCCGAGCGCGAGCAGGGCGACGATCCCCGCGCATACCGCCCAGCCCTGCCAGGTGACCCACAGCGGGCGCATCGCCTGCGGCTCGATCACGACGAGCACCGCCCCCACGATGACGGGCAGGGCCGTCATCACCCATCCCTGCAGCCGCCCCTGTGCGGTGAGGGCATCGATCTTCCCCTCCACCGCGGCCTTGCGCCGGAGCGTCTCGGCGAGACGCTCCAGCGTCTCGGCCAGGTTGCCGCCGCTCTCCTGCGCGATGCGCACCGCAGCGGCGAACAGCGTCACCTCCTCGAGCGGCGCGCGGCGTTCGAGCCCGGTCATCGACGCGTCGAGGCCGACGCCCAGTCGCTGCTCGCGCACGACCAGGTCGAACTCGCGACCCGCCGGCGACGGCAGCTCGCGGGCGGCCTGCGCGATCGACTGCGGCAGGCTCGAACCCGCGCGCAGCGCGCCCGCCACCAGCATCACCGCATCCGGCAGTTGCGCGCGCAGCCGCGCGAGACGGCGCGCGCGCATCCAGGCCAGCCCCGCCCCGGGCAACGCGCCCGCGCCGCCGGCGACCGCGAGCGCCACGAGCGGCTCGCCCGTCAGCACGAGCGCGAACAGCCCCAGCCCGCATACCGCCGCCACGTTCAGGCGGAAGAGCCGACCGACATCGAGGTAGACGAACGACTGCCGCAGCCCTGCGCCCAGGTCGGCGCGGAACCACTCGCGCCAGTGCGCCCCGCCGCGGCGCACGAGGTGGAGCAGTGCGACGCTCGCCAGGCCGACGCATGCGCCGGCTGCGGCCAGCACCCAGGCGAGCTCAGGCGCCATCGCGCACCCTGGCGAACGGCGAGAGATCGAGGCTCATGCCCGACTCGCGCAAGGACTCGTAGAAAGAGGGGATCGCATCGCAGCCGCTGAACACGCCGTCGATCCTCGCATCGTGGCGGCCGTGGCGCGCGCGGAACTCGAAGATCGGCTGCATCTGCACGCGCCCTGCCTCGATCCCGGTGACCTCCATGATCGAGACGATGCGCCGCGTGCCGTCGGTGAAGCGCGACTGGTGCACCACCACGTCGACGGCCGCGGCAATCTGCTCGCGGATCGCCTGCACCGGCAGGTCCATGCCCGCCATCAGCGTCATCACCTCCAGCCGGGAGATCACGTCGCGCGGGCTGTTCGCATGGACCGTGGTGAGCGAGCCGTCATGGCCCGTGTTCATCGCCTGCAGCATGTCGAGCGCTTCCCCGCCCCGGCATTCGCCGACGACGATGCGATCCGGCCGCATCCGAAGCGCGTTGCGGACCAGGTCCCGGATCGTCACTTCGCCGCGCTGCTCGAGATTCGGCGGCCGCCCCTCGAGCTGCACCAGGTGCGCATGGCGCAGCGTCAGCTCGGCGGCGTCCTCGATGGTCACGATCCGCTCGCCCTCGGGGATCAGGTTGGAGAGGACGTTGAGCAAGGTGGTCTTGCCCGAGCTGGTGCCGCCCGAGATGACGACGTTGCGCCTGCGCTCGACGCAGACCCGCAGGAACGCGAGCATCCCGGGCGAGGCCGCACCCGCCGCGAGCAGGTCCTCAGGGCGCAGCAGCGTCCGGTTGAAGCGGCGGATGGTCAGCGACGGGCCGCGGATCGCCAGTGGCGGGATGATGGCGTTGACCCGGGAACCGTCGGGCAGCCGCGCGTCCACCATCGGGGAGGACTCGTCGATGCGCCGCCCGAGCGGCGCGACGATCCGGTCGATGATGCTGCGCACCGCGTCGTCGTCGGAGAACGCCCCGGCATGCCTGTGGAGGCGCCCGGCGCGCTCGACCCAGATCTCGTCGGCCGCGTTGACCATGATCTCGCTGATCGACGCGTCGTCGAGCAGCCGCTCGAGCGGTCCGAGCCCGATCGCTTCGTCGAGCACGTCGACGATCAGGCGCTCCCGATCGACGTCCTCGGGTAGCGAGATGGTGTCCTCGAGCAGTTGCTCGACGAGGGTCCGGATCTCGCCGCGCAGCGCCTCCGGATCGGCCAGTCGCAGGTCCCGACGGCGCAGGTCGATCGTCTGCAGCAGCTGCCGGTGCACGAGGCGGCGCCAGCCGACGGTCTCGCGCAAGCCGGGCGTGGCGTCTGCGGCCGGATCCCCCCCGCCGCCATGCTCGAGCTGCAGGCGCAGCCGGAAGCCGCCGATCTCGATCAGGTCGCCGGCGCCCAGCGGACCGAATTCGGCGATCCGCTCGCCGTTGACGAGCGTTCCACCCAGCGTGCCCGCGTCGACGATCCTCGCCACGCGCCCGGCGACGATCACCTCGGCATGCACCCGCCCGACCCGCCAGCTCGCGAGCTGCACCTCGCAATCGCGGCCCCGTCCGATCCGGCAGGGCATCCGCTCGATCCGCTGGGTGCGGCTCGGACGGCCCGGTTGCTCGATCGAGATCATCAGCATCGGAGGCTCCGTCGCAGGCTCAGTCGACCATCCGCACACGCTCGCGCATGGCCCGCCAGCGGCCGGCCGTCCCGCGGTCCTCGCCGTCGAGGAAGGCCGGGGTCGTCGTGGTCGTGGTGGTCGTCGGGGCGGTCGGGACCAGCACAGCCGAGGCGGACGCATCGGCAGAGGCCGGCGGCTCGGCGGTCGCGGGCAAGCCCGTCCCCCGCTCGGCGATGCGCAGGCGCCCGGCGCCTGGCCCCGGGCCCGCCGGCCGTGCCGCGGCGGCGCCGACGTCCGCCGGCATCCCGTCGAGCGCGACGGGTGCAACCGTCGCTGCGGGCAGCTCGGGCAGCAGCCGCGACGGCTCGCGGACCGGTTCGGTGCGGATCGCCGCGGCCGCGGCCGGCATCGCCGCCCCTTCGACGAACCGGGGCGTGATGAACACCACCAGCTCGGTCTGACGGTCGCGGAACTGACGCGAGCGGAACAGCGCACCGAGCACCGGCAGCTCGGCGGCGCCGGCGACCCGGTCCATGTTGCGCGCACCCTCCTCGGTCAGCAGGCCGGCGATCACCAGCGTCTCGTTCTCGCGCAGGTTGACGTCGGTCTCGGCACGCCGCTTGGTCAGTCCCGGCACCTGACGGACCGCGACCTCGAAGTTGATCGCCGAGATCTCGGTCGCGATGCGGGCGGCGATGAGCCCGGAGTCGCTCGCGACGGGGCTCACGTCGAACTTGATGCCGTACTCCTTGAACCCGACCGATGAGGTCCCGAGTGCGCCCGCCACCGGGATCGGCAGCTCGCCCCCTGCGACGAAGCGCGCGCTGCCTCCGGATCGGCAGGAGAGCCTCGGCTCGGCGAGGATCACCGCATCGCCGTTCTGCACGAGGAGGTTGATCATCGAGCCGAGCGACGAGGCGATCGACAGGCTGGTGGCGAAGGGCGAGATGCGCGGCGCGATCTGCAGCCCCGAAGCCTGCGCGGCGCCCCCGGGCCGCAGCGCGCTGCTGCGCTGCACGTCGCCGATCACCTGGAAGCTCGGCCCCTGCATCGAGGCGCCCCACTTCACGCCGATGTTCTCGAGCATCTCGCGGCGGATCTCGATGAACTTCACGTCCATCGCGATCATCCGCTCCTGGCCGACCTTGGGCAGCAGGTTGACCACCTGCGGATAGCGTCGCGCGATCTCGACGATCCGCGCGGACACCTCCTCGGACACCTCCGCACCTTCGACCAGGATCTTGTCGCCGACGACGCGCGCGCTCACGCGCCGCGCGTCGCCGAGCATGGCCCGCACTTCCGCGAGCAGCCGTCCGGTGTCCGCCGGCAGCACGTTGAAGACGTAGCTGCGCTCAGGCCCGCTGCGTCCCCACAGCAGCAGCGTGCTCTGACCAGGCGCCTCGGGCAGCACGAGCACCTGCCGGTCGTCGAGCGCGGTCGCCTGCAGCACCCTGCCGTTGCCCACGGCGATGCGCCGTACGCCCGGCTCGTTGATGACATGAGCCTCGCCGACGTAGAGCGTGATCGGGTCCGGGCGCTCCGGTACCTGGGCGAGCGCGATCGAGGTGGCGAAGTCGCCGAGCGATGCGGCGGCGAAGAGGCCGAGCGATGCGGCAGCGGCGACACCGAGGCTGGCGAGTCGGCGTGCGAGGAACGAGACGGGTCGGTGGGTCATGGCGATGGCGGGTGTCGGTCGGCGGGCGCGCGGGACGTTCATCGATAGAGCGGCACGACGGCCGGCTGGGGCGGTGCGGTCCACGGGCCGTCGGGCAGGCCACGGACGGCCTCGTCGATGCGCGCCGGTGCCGGCGCCGCGGGCGCGGCGGCCTCGGTCTGCGAGGCCGGTGCAGGCGCGGCCGTGGCGCTGCCAGCGGTCGGGCCGCCTTGCTGCGGGCCCGGGGAAGCGGGCCCGCCCGTGCCCGCCTGCGCCGGGGCCTGCCCGCGCCCGCCGACGATCACCTCGACCCCGGGCGCCTGGGCCCTCGGTGCGGGCAGCGCCTGCGGGACCGGTGGCGGGGGCAGGCCGAGCAGCGTGTTCACGTCCAGGCGCGTCTCGCCCACCGTGCCCAGATCGTCCGGATTGCGCAGCACCGCGGTCAGCTTGCCGCTGCGTTGGGCCACGACGAGCTTCTGCGCCTGCGCCGGGTCGACCTCGACGGTGATCGAGGTGAACGGGCGGCCCGGCAGCGCGTCGTCGCCCGCACCCGCACGTGACTGCCGTCCGGTGGCGAGCACGACGATGCCCTGCATCACCGTGCGCGTGACCTCCGGCGACGGCATCCCGCCGGCGGCGACCGGCCGCACCGACAGCAGCAGATCGATCCGATCGCCGGGCTGCAGCATCCCGGACAGCGAGTTCACCTCGTCGACCGAGATCGTCATCGCACGGATGCCCGGGCGAACCCGGCTGGAGATCGAGGCGGTGTCGGCATTGGCCACCGACGCGGGCAGCAAGGGCTCGCCGGCGCGCATCGGCACCAGCAGGCGAGCGCCGACCAGGACATCGAAGCGCGCCGGCACCACCGCACCGCCGGGCGTGAACTCGCGGGGCATCGAGCGCACCGCCATGGTCTCGGGCCCGACGGACTCGCCTCGACGCAGGTCGCGCCGGGCGACCACCACCTCGAGCATCTCGTGCCGGGGCTGCAGCCTCGCCTTCTCGAGCGCGAGGCGATCGGCGATGTAGTTGCGCGCCCCGATGACGGCGAACGCCCCGAAGGCGACTGCGCCCAGTGCCATGAGCGCGATGCGATGCGCCTTCAAGGCCTCCCGGCCGCGCCGGGCGATATCCGACAGTCGATGGATCATGGCAGCGAGATCGACCAGGTGAAGCGGCGGTAGTGCTCGGCGATCGCCTCGACGAGACGCTGCACCGCGCTGTCGGCACCGAGGCTCAGCGCCAGGGCGACCAGCGCGAGCACCAGCAGGTAGTCGACGGCAGCCTGGCCGCCGAGACAGGCGCGCGCCGGGCTCATCGCGGCGCCCCCCAGTGCAGGACGAGCGCGGTGCCGCGTTCGTGGATCGCGACCGTCGCCACGACCTCCTCGCCGCCGCGCCGGAAGGCCAGCGCCTCGCCCCCTGCCTGCGGGCCGCCGCGATACCAGGCGGCCCGACCGGCCGGGCCGGCGAGCGCTGGATCGGCGACGAAACCGGAGACGGCCGCCTCCCGGCGCAGTCGCGCCGCGGCGTCGCCCGGCGCGCCCGTGACCAGCGCCACCACCGTCGCCGCCTCCCGCCCCGGGTCCCGATGGCGGACCTGCCTGATCACGCGCGCGTCTTCCGGCAGCCACCGGGCGAACGGCATCCCGGGCGCTGTGCCTTCGGTCGCGGTCACCGCATCGTTGGAGGCCGCCCGACGCCAGGTCGAGACGAGCCCCTCGGTGCCGCCCGCGGTCGGCCGCAGCTGGAGGGTTCGCACGCTGTCGGTACCGCGCACCGAGAGGACCGTCCAGTCGCCGCTTCGTGATTCGACGACCACCCGCCCCTCCGAGCGCCAACGCTCGCGCAGCGTGTCGGCCAGCGGCCCGGGGGGCGCGGCCGAGCGGAACCGGTGCGTGGTCACCGCATGGCCATCGATCGCCGCGGCCACCATCACCAGTTCCTGTCGGACATCGGCAGGCAGGGCATCCATCGTTCGCTCCTCTCGTCAGGGTCGATCGGGCATGGGCTCGGCGGGCACGGCGGGCGCGGGCCCTCCGCCCAGCCGGTCCGGGGGCACCAGGTCGACGTCGACCTCGTGCCATCGCAGGCTCGAGGCCGAGGGCTCGACCTGCAGGAAATCGGCGACCGCCAGCAGCCCGCGCACCCCGAGCCAGCCGACGTCGATCAAGGGATCCGCCACGGGCAGCCGGGCGCCGGCCGCCACCCGCGTCTCCACGCTGTCGGCGGCCTCGCCATAGGGCCCCGAGGCATTCCAGGCGTCGGTCAGGACAGTCAGGCGTGCGCCGAGCGACAGCGGCATGGACATCAGGCGAGCCACCCAGCCGTCGGCGGGCGCGCTGCGCGAGACGACGGTGTCGACCCTGGCCTCGACGAAGCCGCCATCGAGCTGCAGGCCGAAGCGGCCCGGTCCGGCGAGCCGGGACACCAGGTCCGCCGCGCCCTGTCCTGCGGCGAAGGCGAGCGGGCTGTCGAAGCGTGCGGGCCCGACCGATACCGTCACATCCTCGAAGCGCTCGAGCAGCGCATTGCCGGCGCGATCGACCCACATCGCATTGCGCTCGGCCACCCCGGGCACGCCTGCCGCCGCATCGTCGCTGCGCAGCCCGAGGTGATGCGCGGCGAAGAACCGACGCCGGGTCTCGACGGCGAGCTCCGGATGCCCGTCCGCGTCCCGGCAGGCATCGAGCCGCACCGTGCATTCGAAGGCGAGCGCCCGCGCGGCAGCGATCGTCGCCTGCTGCATGTCGAGCACCTTCGCGAGCCACGCCATCCCGAAGAACAGCGGCAGCAGCGCGATCATCGCGACCAGCAGCTCGACGAGCGCCTGGCCGTGCTCGCGAGCGCGACGCGGCTCAGCGCACATAGCCGAGTGCCACGGCCCGGTGGGCTGCGGTGGGCGGCGCGAGACGCGCCTGCCAGTAGGGGTTGAAGAGGCTCGCGTACTCGATGCGCTCGGGCGCGTCGACCGGCCGGCGGAAGTAGACCTGCGCCGCGGACAGCGCCCACAGGCGCGGCGCGCCGTCGCCGGCGAAGGCGTCGAGCGGCAGCATGCGCCCGGCTGCCAGGCCGCGCACCATCGAGGTCGCGACCGCCTCGCCCGGCTGGCGGGCGAGCACCGCCAGCACCGGCGACGGGAAGCGGCGGTCGGCGAGCCGCTCGTAGTCGAGCTCGCGCACCCGCGCGATGCCCGAGTACACCGGGAAGCTCGACATCGTGGTCCCGGCGAGTGCGTTCGCCGACGGGTTGTCCGCGACGCCCCGCTCGGTGCCCGTCACCGCATCGAGCTCGGTGCCGGCCTCGGCGGCGCCCCATCCGAGCGGCAGCACCTCCGAGTCGCGGCAGCGCAGGCCGCGCGGCCGGTTCACGTGGACCGACAGCGTGTCCACGGCCTCCCAGCGCTCGAGGTCCGCCGACAGCATCGTGGCGCCCCGCTTTCGCAGCACCGGGATGCCGAGGCACGGGATCGGCAGCCCGACGTTCGCCGAGCGCGGCCCCGCGGTGAACGGATCGAGCGAGGCCCGCACCAGGTCCGCGAAGCGGCCCCGGTCGGCGTCCGACTCCGCCCGGTGCGTGAGCTCGAGCCACTCGCGCGATGGGTCCGGCAGCACCCAGGCAAAGAACGACGGGTCGTTGGCGCGCGCCACCTCGGCCGCGACCATGCTCGCGCCGAAGCCCTGCGTGGACAGCTGCAGGATCTCCTGGCTCGCCTGCAGGATGGCGCGGTAGCCGACGCCCTCGGCGCCGCGCGCGGCGATCTCGAGCGTGGCCGCGAGCTCGGCGGCCTCGCGGGCCAGCGTCGCGGTCTCGGCGATGCCCTCGAGCACCACGCGGGCGGGCGGGATCACCGTACCGACGGTCGCCGCGTTGCGGGCCAGCTGTTCGAAGTACTTCGACCACGACAGCAGCGTCACCGCCTGCGCGATGGCGACCTCGTTGGCGAGGATCGCGCGGTTCGAGTACGCGTGGTAGTTGAGCACCCGCGCCCGCCACAGCGCGGCGCTCCAGGCCGCGGCATCGGCGGTGTCGACCAGCCGCTGCTTGGCCGCCGCCACCCGAGCCGCGCTGTACACCGCATGCAGCATCGCGCCGCCCGCCAGCAGCAGCCCGAGCGCGACGACCAGCGCCTGGCCGCGCTGACGGCGACGCGGACCGGGACGCGCAGCGGCCTGCGAGGCGTCGAGGCGTGCGATCGACATGGCGGCGGCCCGGGCGGCGAAGCGACGCGCGGCTCAGTGGTTGCCGGCGTTGAAGTTCTGCAGCCCCTTGCGCGTGGCCGCCGCACCCTGCGCCGCGGTGGCATTGCCCTGCGCGCCGGTGATCGCGTTGCCGCTGTCCTGGCCGGACACCTCGAGCGCGAGGCCCGCCGTCTGCTGGCGCAGCGTCTGGCCGAAGAGCGTGTAGGTGCCGATGGCCGCGACCGCGATCAGCGCGACGACGATCAGGTACTCGGTCATCCCCTGCCCGGCCTGGCGGGCGGTGGCGGAGGCGGTGCTCAGGTGCTTCATCGTGGGACTCCCCGTGGGGTTGGATGGAGTCCCATCTTCGGCATCGCGCGCCCGCCGCACCATTCGACCAACGGCCGAGCACACGGCCGCGGAGCCTAGGCCGTGCGGCCGACTGCGCACCGCCGCCCGCGAGCTGCGCGAACGGTCCATGCATGCCCGAACGCACACGGGCCGCGGACCGGATCACTCCGGTACGCGGCCCGCGTGCGAGGCGTCTCCGATCGGCCGAAGACGCCCCGTCAGCCTCCAGTCAGACGACTCAGGCGGCCTTCTTCGCGGCGGTCTTGCCGTCGAAGAACTGCTCGTCCTCGGTCGAGCCCTTGAGCGCCGCGGTCGACGACTCGCGCTCGATCGTGGTGGTCACCGCGTCGAAGTAGCCGGTGCCGACCTCGCGCTGGTGCTTGACCGCGGTGAAGCCGCGCTCGGCCGCCGCGAACTCGGCTTCCTGCAGCTCGACGAACGCGCTCATGTTGTTGCGCGCGTAGCCGTAGGCCAGGTTGAACATCGAGTAGTTCAGGCTGTGGAAGCCGGCCAGCGTGATGAACTGGAACTTGTAGCCCATCGCGCCCAGCTCGCGCTGGAACTTGGCGATGGTCGACTCGTCGAGGTTGCGCTTCCAGTTGAACGACGGCGAGCAGTTGTACGCGAGCATCTTGCCCGGGAACTGCTTCTGGATCGCCTCGGCGAACTTGCGGGCGAACTCGAGGTCGGGCTTGCCGGTCTCGCACCAGATCAGGTCGGCGTACGGCGCGTAGGCCAGGCCACGCGAGATCGCCTGGTCGATGCCCGGGCGGGTCTTGAAGAAGCCCTCGACGGTGCGCTCGCCGGTGATGAAGGGCTTGTCGGTCTCGTCGACGTCGGAGGTGACGAGGTCGGCGGCTTCCGCATCGGTGCGGGCCAGCAGCACGGTCGGCACGCCCATCACGTCGGACGCCAGGCGCGCGGCGACGAGCTTGGCGACGGCTTCACGCGAGGGCACGAGCACCTTGCCGCCCATGTGGCCGCACTTCTTGACGGCCGCGAGCTGGTCCTCGAAGTGCACGCCCGAGGCGCCGGCCTCGATCATCGACTTCATCAGCTCGAAGGCGTTGAGCACGCCGCCGAAGCCGGCTTCCGCGTCCGCCACGATCGGAGCGAAGTAGTCGATGTAGCCCGGGTCGTTCGGGTTCTTGCCTTCCATCCACTGGATCTGGTCGCAGCGGGTCAGCGCGTTGTTGATCTTCTTGACCACCGACGGCACCGAGTTGATCGGGTACAGCGACTGGTCCGGGTACATCTCGCCCGCGAGGTTGGCGTCACCGGCGACCTGCCAGCCCGACAGGTAGATGGCCTTGAGGCCGGCCTTGACCTGCTGCATCGCCTGGTTACCGGTCAGCGCGCCCAGCGAGTTGACGAAGGGCTCGTCGTTGATCAGGCGCCAGAGCTTCTCGGCGCCGCGCTTGGCGAGGGTGTGCTCGGGGGTCAGCGAGCCGCGCAGGCGGACGACGTCCTCGGCGGTGTAGCCGCGCTTGATGCCGCGCCACCGGGGGCTGTCCGACCATTCCTTCTGGAGTTTCTGGGCTTCGAGTTCGCGCGACGACATGGTGTGTACTCCCGAGTGTGTGAACGAGGCCGACCGAGCAGCGCTGCAGTCTTGTATAAGACTCTACAGGCGGATGCTGCGTGGCAACGGCACAATGTCACGGAAGCAACAGGTGTTTTTCCTCATTGGATTCAAAGTCTTGAACGCAAGCTCCCACGATGTGCAACGCGTTCTTTCACCCTGAAAAATGCCGATGGTGCAGCGCACCCCGATCATCTCACGATGCGGAACGGGCTTTTCATTCGCGGAACGCGCGGTGCTGTCGGGACTGAGAGTTCCGATGTCATCACGGTCGCTGCGTCGACGTCATGATGCGCATGAGGGTCTTCCGTCGAGCCGGGCTGACGGTGCCGTGGCTGGGCCGCATCGACTCGGCTGAATCGACTCGCGCAGCCTACCCGGGGCGAGACCGTCCGACGATGCGGCAGCGAACGGACCCGGGATCAGGCCTTCCCGCTGTCTCGCGACGACCCTGCAGAAAAGTCCTAAATGACTTGTAAGTCATGATATGACTATCAATACCTAAACATACCGTGCGAGCCGCACGGCAATGTCGCGTCCGCCGCGGTCCAGCTTTGAGGAACCACCATGATGATCCGCAGGCTCTACAGCGCCTTCGCGCTCTCCACGCTCGCCTTCGTCGCCGCCTGTGGCGGCAGCGACGACCCGCATCCCGCCCCGCCCGCGTCGATCGCGCAGACCGCCACGAATGCCAACCTCACCGCACTGGTCGCGGCAGCGACCAAGGCCGGACTCGTGCCCACCCTGTCCGACGCCACCGCCAACCTCACCGTGCTGGCGCCGTCGAACGCGGCCTTCAATTCGCTGGCCACGACGCTCGGCTTCGCGGATGCCACGGCCCTGGTCAACGCACTTCCGGCCGAAGCGCTCAAGAGCATCCTCCAGTACCACGTGCTGGCAGGTCGCGTGACTGCCGCGAACGTCCAGTCGGGCCCCGCCACGCGCCCGACGCTCTACACCTTCTCGGGCGAGTCGGCCAAGCTGGGCGTCACCACCGCGACGGGAGTCGGCTTCACGGATGCGGTGCTGACCCGCGCCGACGTCGTCACCGCGGACGTCGCCGCCTCCAACGGGATCGTGCACGTGATCGACAAGGTGCTGGTGCCGCCGGGCGTGCTCAACGTGGTCCAGATGGCGCTCGCCAACCCGGACTTCACCTCGCTCACGGGTGCGCTGAAGAGCCGCAACCTCGTCGGCACCCTGTCCGGAGCCGGCCCGTTCACGGTGTTCGCCCCCACCAACGCAGCGTTCACCGCCATCGCGCCGACCGTGGCCTCGCTCACCGGGCCGCAACTCGACACCGTGCTGACCTACCACGTGCTGGGCTCGCAGGTGCTCTCCACCGGCATCCCGTTCGGCACGCCCGTCACCACGGTCGCGGCGCCCCGCCAGATCACCATCACGGCCGGCCCGGCACCCTCGATCGCCTCGATCGCCGACAGCACCGCTGCACCGTCGCGCATCGTCGCCGTCGACATCCGCGCCAGCAACGGCGTGATCCATGTGATCAACAAGGTGCTGATCCCGAGTCCGCTCTGAGTCGCACGCCCCCAGCGCAGACCCGGCCCGCCGCATCGGCCTCCGATCGGCGGCCGGGCTCGGGGGTGACGGCGTCCGGGCTGCGGTCTCAGCCGACCGGCAGCGTCGCCTGCATCGAGGCGCGCGCGTTGATCCGGGCGTGCCAGGCCGCGGCCTTCGGCGCGCGCGCGCGCCAGTCGAACGCCGCGAAGCGGAAATCGAGGTAGCCGAGCGCGCAGGCGAGCGTGAGCTTGCCCAGGTCGACGGTATCGCCCCAGGCCGCCGCGTGCGCCTCGATCTCGGCCAGGCCGCATTCGACCTTGTCGAGCTGGCCCGCGGTCCAGTCGGCCCAGCGCAGCGGCTCGGGCCGCATCGCGCCCTCGTAGCGCGCCAGCAGCGCCGCATCGAGGATGCCGTCGCCCAGCGACTGCTCGGTCAGCACCTGCCAGCGCGCGGCGCCCGACGCCGGCACGAGGCTGCCGCGACCCAGCTCGTTCAGGTATTCGCAGATCACGCGGCTGTCGTACAGCGCCACGCCCTCGTCGGTGATCAGGGTCGGCACCTTGCCGAGCGGATTGACGGCGACGATCGTCCGGTCCCGGTTGATCGGATTGGCGGCGGACGCGAGCCGCTCGATCCGGTCGGCGAGACCGACCTCGTGGGCGACCACCATGCACTTGCGCACATAGGGGGAGGCGGGGGAGAAGAAGAGCTTCATGGGGGGACGACCTCGGCGCAGGGATGGATGCGGCGGGAGTGTAGCCCCGGCACCCGGGCGGGGTCCGTGGCGTCGCGACGTATTCGGACCGGTCGCGCGACGCCCCCGACGGATCAGCCGAGATCGAAGCGATCCGCGTCCATGACCTTGACCCATGCCGCCACGAAGTCGCGCACGAACTTCCCGCCCGCGTCCTCCGAGGCGTAGACCTCGGCGATCGCGCGCAGCTCGGAGTGCGAACCGAAGATCAGGTCGGCCCGCGTCGCCCGCCAGCGGACCGCGCCGCCCGCATCGCGACCTTCGAACACCTCGTCGGAACCCGGTGTCGGCGACCAGCTCGTGCCGGGGTCGAGCAGGTTCACGAAGAAGTCGGTGCCCAGCACGCCCGGCCGGTCGGTGAGCACGCCGAGCGAGGCTCGCCCGGCGTCGACGTCGAGCATCCGAAGGCCCGCGACCAGCACCGTCATCTGCGGCGGCGTGAGCCCGAGCAGCTGCGACCGGTCGAGCATCATCACCTCGGCGGGCCGACGGGCGCGGGGGCCGCGGTAGTTGCGGAACGCATCGGCGACCGGCTCGAGCACCGCGAAGGACGCGACGTCGGTCTGCGCCTGCGAGGCGTCCATGCGGCCCGGCGTGAACGGCACCGTGACCGGATGGCCGGCGGCCCGCGCGGCCTGCTCGACGGCGGCGCAGCCGCCCAGCACGATCAGGTCGGCCATCGAGAGGCGCTTGCCCCCGGAGGCCCGGGCCTCGAAGCCGCGCCGCAGGTCCTCGAGCGTCGCCAGCACCGAGGCGAGCTGCTCCGGCCGATTGGCCTCCCAGCCCTTCTGCGGCGCCAGACGGATGCGCGCGCCGTTGGCGCCGCCTCGCTTGTCGGAGCCGCGGAAGGTCGAGGCCGAGGCCCAGGCGGTCGCGACCAGCTGCGGCACCGTCAGCCCCGACGACAGGATCGCGGCCTTGAGCGACGCCACGTCGGCGGCGTCGACGACCGGATGGTCGAGCGCCGGGATCGGGTCCTGCCAGATCAGCACCTCGGCGGGCACGTCGGGCCCGAGGTAGCGGGCACGCGGCCCCATGTCGCGGTGGGTGAGCTTGAACCACGCCCGCGCGAAGGCGTCGGCGAACTGCTCGGGATGGCGGTGGAATCGGCGGGCGATCGGCTCGTAGGCGGGGTCCATCCGCAGCGACAGGTCGGCCGTCGTCATCATCGGCGCATGGCGCTGGGCCGGATCGTGCGCGTCCGGGATCATGTGCTCGGGCCTGACGTCCTTCGCGCGCCACTGGTGCGCCCCGGCCGGGCTCTTCACCAGCTCCCACTCGTAGCCGAACAGCATGTCGAAGTAGCCGTTGTCCCAGGTCGTCGGGTTCGGCTTCCAGGCGCCCTCGATGCCGCTGGTCGTGGTGTGCGCGCCATGCCCGTTACCGAAGCGGTTGAGCCATCCGAGCCCGAGCGCCTCGATCGGCGCGCCTTCGGGCTCGGCGCCCACGAGCGCCGGGTCCCCGGCGCCGTGAGCCTTGCCGAAGGTGTGCCCGCCGGCCACCAGCGCGACCGTCTCCTCGTCGTCCATCGCCATCCGCGCGAAGGTCTCGCGCACGTCGCGGCCCGAGGCCACCGGATCCGGATGGCCGCCCGGGCCCTCCGGATTCACGTAGATCAGGCCCATCTGCACCGCGGCCAGCGGATTCGCGAGCACGTGCTCGCCGCTGTAGCGCGCGTCGCCGAGCCAGGTGGCCTCGCTGCCCCAGTCGATGTCCTCGCCCGGCTCCCAGACGTCCTCGCGACCGCCGCCGAAGCCGAAGGTCCGACAGCCCATCGACTCGAGCGCGCAGTTGCCGGCCAGGATCATCAGGTCGGCCCAGGAGAGGCTGCGGCCGAACTTCCGCTTGATCGGCCACAGCAGCCGGCGCGCCTTGTCGAGATTGCCGTTGTCCGGCCAGCTGTTGAGCGGCGCGAAGCGCTGGGTGCCGGATCCGGCGCCGCCGCGGCCGTCGGCGATGCGGTAGGTGCCGGCGCTGTGCCAGGCCATCCGGATGAACAGCGGGCCGTAGTGCCCCCAGTCGGCGGGCCACCAGGGCTGCGAGCGGGTCATCAGCGCGACCAGGTCGCGCTTGACCGCCTCGAGGTCGAGCGAGGCGAACGCCGCCGCGTAGTCGAAGCCGGGGTCCATCGGATCGCCGAGCGACGAGTGCTGGCGCAGGACCCCGAGGTCGAGCCGGTTCGGCCACCAGTCACGGTTGGCGCGGGCGCGGGCGGGCGGCGCCACGGTATCGGATCGGTCACCCGTGAACGGGCATCGGCTTGCGTCGGACATGTCTTGGCCTTCCTGTCGGTTGTACGGTCGCCGCCGGCGGTCTCGAAGCGAGGCGCCGTGACGACCCCTGCAGCGTGGCCCTTGGCGGACCGGCCGTCCAAGCAATCGTTTCGATCACGCCGATCGGCTTGTCCGATCGGGTGGGGGGCCGCCGCAGCCGGGCCGCGTTTGCCGCGCGCCGGCGCATCGCGTAGAACCGCGGCATGACCCAGACGGATCCGCGCCGGTACAGCCCCTCGGCGGAGCGCAACGGCCCGCCCATCCTCGCCGAGCTGCGGCGTCTGCTGCCGTCGACGGGCCTGCTGCTGGAGATCGCCAGCGGCACCGGCCAGCACGCCGCGCACTGCGCCCCGGGCCTTCCGGGCTGGCACTGGCAGCCCACCGAGCACGAGGACGAGGCCCTGCCCTCGATCCGCGCCTGGTGCGCCGGGCTCGAGCGCGTGCGGCCTCCGCTGCGGCTCGACGTCCTGGCCTGGCCGTGGCCGCGCACGCTGCCGCTCGGGGTGGACGCGGTCTTCTGCGCGAACATGATCCACATCGCGCCCTGGCCGTGCACGGGCGCGCTGATGCGGGGCGCGGCGGCGCTCCTGTCGCCGACGGGCCTGCTCCTGACCTACGGCCCCTACCTGGAGGACGGCGTGGCGACCTCGCCCGGCAACCTCGCGTTCGACGCGGACCTGCGCGCCCGCGACCCGGCGTGGGGTCTGCGCCGCGTGGCCGAGGTCGCCGAGCGGGCACGCGCCGAGGGCCTCGTGCTGTGCGAGCGGGTGCCGATGCCGGCGAACAACCTGCTGCTGGTCTGGGCGCGCGCTCCGGCCGCCCCGGGGGCTGCGCCATGAGCGCGCTGCGCTACCTCGCGGGCTATCCGCAGCCGGTGCTCGAGCAGGTCCGGGTGCTCATCGCCGAGCGCCGCGTGCTGGCCACCCTGGCCAGGCGTTACCCGGACACGCACGACGTGCGACGCGACCGCGACCTGAGGGACTACGTGGGCGAGCTCAAGGCCCGCCACATGCGCAGCGCCCCGCCCCTGGCCCGGGTGAGCTACGACAACCGGCTGCACGTCACCCACGACGCGCTGGGCACGCACACCGCGATCTCGCGCGTGCAGGGCACCTCGCTCAAGGCCAAGCGCGAGATCCGGATCGCCAGCATCTTCAGGGACGCGCCGGCCGCCTTCCTCAGGATGATCACGGTGCACGAACTCGCCCACCTGCGGGAGCGGGCGCACGACCGTGCGTTCTATGCGCTGTGCCGGCACATGGAGCCGGACTACGCCCAGCTCGAGTTCGACACCCGGCTGTGGCTGACGGGGCTGGAGCTCGAGCCGCCCGGTGCGGTCGAGGCCGGCAAGGCGCTGCCGGGCGACTAGCCGCTGACGGCCGCCTGCACGATCCGCATGCGCTCGAGCACCTTCTCGTGGAGGTCCTCGCGCCCCTCGCGCGCATGCATGACGCGCAGGTTGTTGAGCATGCGGATCAGGATCTGGTGGGGCGCCGCGGGCTGCAGCAGGGCCCCGGCGTCGGCGCCGTGGGGCGCCGCGCGACGCTCGATCTCGTTGCCGTCGAGGCTCTCGCCGGTGAACGGGTCGATGACGACGATGCCCTCGTGCAGGTTGACCCGGAGGAGGAAATGCCCGGGAAACGCGATGCCCTGGGCATCGAGCCCGACGTGGCGCGCGAGCTCGACGAACAGCACCGCCAGGGTGATCGGGATGCCGCGCCGCGTCTCGATCACGCGGTGCAGGTAGCTGTTGTCCGGGTCGTGGTAGGCGCGCACGTTGCCGCCGAAGCCCTGCGCCACGAAGAAGAAGTCGATCGCGCGCTGCAGTCGCGCGGTCTCGGTCGAGACATGCCTGCAGTCGTCGGCGAGCTGGCCGGCGAGCCGGTCGAAGGCCGCGAGGCTCGCCTGCAGGTCGAGCGTCGGGTAGGCGTCGAGCGCGATCGAGGCCGCGGCTTCGAGCAGCGGGATCGAGTCGGCGTCGCTCACCAGCATGCGGAAGTAGCCGAGGGCCGTGGTCGGTTCGTACATGGCGGAGGGCACGGTGCGTGCAGCGAAGTATGACTCAGCGGCCGCGGCCGCCCGCTCAGGGATCGAGCCGGATCACCCGATCCGACTCGCCGGGCACGCAGCCCGGCGCGATCGGCTCCCAGCCTTCGCGGATCACGATCCGACGCTCGGCATGGCAGAACTCGAAGCGGCGCGCACCGGGCACCCGGGCCCGCGCGAAGGCCTCGATCGAGGCCGGCATGCTCACGAGGAAGCGCCACTGCCGCAGGTCCTCGGTCGGATGGTCGTCGCGGTGCAGCCAGGGCAGCACGCCGCCCAGCCACATCAGCACCGGGTCGCCCACCTCGAACCGAGCCGGCTCGTAGCCTTGCTCGCTCAGCCAGCGCTGCGCGTCGACGCGCAGCGCGTCGCCATGCGCCGCATCCTTCCCCAGGCCGCCCCAGGCGACGCCGAGCAGCTCGGCCACCCACTGGTTGCAGTTCTGGTAGCGCAGGCCCCAGGCGTACGCATTGGCGCTGTAGGTCGCGCCGACCAGGCGCAGCGCCAGCCGGTTGTCGGTCGCGGCCCGCTCGAGCGCGCGTTCCTCCCCCGGGATCAGCACGGCCGAGAACCAGCCGATCGACGGATCGCCGTTGCCGGCGAGGAAGCCGGCGACGCCCTCGTCGAAGAGCCGCGGGCGGCGCTCGCCGCAGTCGAAGTAGAGCTGGCGGATCGACCACGGCCCGTTCGCGCTGTCGCGCAGGCTGATGCCGGCGTGGGAGTAGCGCATCCCGAAGCGCTCGAGGTCGAGCCCCGAGCGGGCGACCAGCGCCAGCGCGGCCCCCGACGCGTCGAGGGTCGCCTTGATGACCGCGCCGAAGCGGAACAGGACGTCCTGCTGCACGGCGTCGAGCTCGGCCGGGGGATCGCAGTAGCGCAGCTGGGCAGCCTGCACCAGGGCCCACGGGCCCGGCGCGAGGAGCGCCGCGCAGACGAGGAGGCGCGCGAGGCCTCGCGCGGTGCTCGTCGGCGGTACGGGACTCAGAGCGAGACGGGGTTCGAGCGGAGCTCGCGCTGCACGCCGTCGTTGAGCAGCAGGAAGAAGGCGCGCCGCGTGTCGGCATGCGCGAACTCGACGCCGTACGGGCGCTGCCGCGCGGTGATCGTGCCGCCCGGGGCCAGCCCGGCGCGCTCGAAGGTCTGCTGCGGCAGGTACAGCAGCGCGGTCTCGTCCTGCTCGCCGGCGGCCAGCGCGCGCAGCGTCACGCGGACCGTGCCGGGGCGCTCGGGCACCGGGGCGACGTCGACGATCCGGTACGGGCCGTCGAGGTTGGCGACCGCGCGCGTCGAGCTGTCGCTGGAGGTGCCGACCGAATCGGAGGCGGCCGACGAGGCCGACGAGCCGCCGGCGGCGGAGGAGCCGACGAGGCTGCCGGCGACCGCGGGGACGCAGGCAGCGGCCAGGAGGATCGAGGTGGACAGCAGGTGCTTGCGAGCGAGAGGCATGGAGGCTCCGATGTCGAGGACCACGTCCGGCGCCGTGGATCCGACCCAGAGGATAGCCCAGTCGGGCGCCCGGGCGGCAGGCCGCCCGGCGGGGGCGGTGCCCGCCGGCCTCAGTAGACCGCCCGGCCGCCGGACAGGTCGAAGACCGCGCCGGTGGAGAACGAGCAGTCCTCGCTGGCCAGCCAGGCCACCATCGCCGCGATCTCCTCGACGCCGCCGAAGCGCGCCATCGGGATCTTCGACAGCATGAAGTCGATGTGCTGCTGCGTGATCTGGTCGAAGATCGCGGTCCTGACCGCGGCCGGCGTGATGCAGTTGACCCGGATGCCGGTCTTCGCGAGTTCCTTGCCGAGCGACTTCGTCAGGCCGATCACCGCGGCCTTCGAGGCCGAGTAGGCCGAGGCGTTCGGGTTGCCCTCCTTGCCGGCGATCGAGGCGATGTTGATGATGCGGCCGTAGTCGCGCTCGAGCATCGTCCTCACCACCGCGCGGTTGCACAGGAAGGTGCCGTGCAGGTTCACGTCGAAGACCTGTCGCCACGCCTCGACGCCATAGTCCCAGGTCGTCGCGTTCGGCCCGGCGATGCCGGCGCTGCAGACCAGCACGTCGAGGCGTCCGAAGGCGGCCGAGCTCGCGTCGGCGGCGGCCTGCACGGAGGTCTCGTCGGCCACGTCGACCGCGAGGCCGAGGTTCCCGTCGCCGAGCGCAGCCGCGGCGGCGACCGCTGCCTGACCGTCCAGGTCCCAGATCGCGACGCGCGCCCCGCTCGCGGCGAAGCGCTGCGCAATGGCCAGTCCGATGCCGGCGGCGCCGCCGGTGACGACCGCACAGCGGCCCTTCAGGTCGATGCGGTTCATGACGGTCCGCTCAGTCGTGAGGTGCGTACGCGCGGTCGGCGAGGTCGGCGAGATCCACGCCGATGTAGTCGTCCAGGTCGAGGCTGAGCGCATCGTCCCCGTGCTCCTCGCGCGTCCCGTCCCATTCGGCGATCGCGTCGTCGATCGCCTCTTCCGTGCCGCGCTGCTCGATCTGCTGCAGCAGCCGATCGGCGAGGTCGGGCGCGAGCCGCCAGACCTTGCGCACCACGTGCGGCGACTGCGCCGAGTCGAGTGTGCCGCCGAGCAGCACGAAGGGCGTATGGGCCGGCTCGCCGCGCTCGGCGACGACCTCGTCGGTCTGCGACTCGATCTGGCGCAGGGCCGCCATCGTGTCGCGGTCGTTCGGCGGCGAGTCCCAGCCGGTCAGGTGCAGCCAGGCGTCGAGGTCCTGGCTGTAGTGGAGCATCGCGATGAAGGTGCTGGCCATGTCGGTGTACTCCGGTGCGCGCTGCGGCGCGTTCGAGACCGACAGTATGACGCGCCCGGGCATCGGCTCCGCCCGCGCGGATGCGCGGCGCGGGCCGGGCACCGGGCGTATCCGGCCTCAGGCCGCCGCCATCGGCGGATAGTCCACGTACCCCGCTTCGCCCTGCGTGTAGAAGGTTGAGCGGTCGTACGGTGTCAGCGCGGCGCCGGCCCGCAGGCGCGCGGGCAGGTCGGGGTTGGAGATGAAGAGCCGGCCGAACGCGATCGCGTCGGCGTGACCCTTTGCGACCATCCGCGCGGCACTGTCGCCCTTGAAGTTGCCGGCGGCGATCAGCACGCCGCGCCAGTCCGGCCTGAACAGTTCGGCCGCCGAGGGCACGCCGGCATGATCGACCTCGGCCTGCCCCGCGCCGCTCGCCCGCGGCTCGATGAGATGCAGATAGCCCAGGTCCATCGCGTCGAGCGCGCGGATGACGTGACGGTAGAGCGGCAGCGGATCGGCCTCGCCGCTGCCGTTGGCCACGCCGTACGGCGACAGCCGAACGCCGACGCGTCCGGCCCCGCAGGCCGCGGCCACCGCCTGCGTCACCTCGAGCAGCAGCCGCGCACGGTGCTCGATCGGGCCGCCGTAGGCGTCGTCGCGCAGGTTGGTGCGCGACTGCAGGAACTGCTCGAGCAGGTAGCCGTTGGCACCGTGGATCTCCACGCCGTCGAAGCCGGCGGCCATCGCGTTGCGGGCGGCGCGCGCGTAGGTCTCGACCAGCCCCGGGATCTCGTCGGTGCGCAGCGGCCGCGGCACCTCGAAGGGCGCGCTGCCGCCCGAGGCGGTGCGCACCGTGCCGGTGGCAGGCACCGCCGAGGCGGCGACCGGCGGACCGCCGTCGGCCTGGTACGACGAGTGCGACAGCCGTCCGACATGCCAGAGCTGCAGGACCACGATGCCGCCCTGGGCGTGGATCGCGTCGACGACGCCGCGCCAGCCCTTGACCTGCTCAGCCGAATGGATGCCGGGCGTGCTCGGGGCGAGCCGCCCGCCGGGATCGACCTGGGAGGCCTCGGCGATGATCAGCCCGCCGGGCGTGGCGCGCTGCGCGTAGTAGCGCGCGTTCAGTGCGGTCGGCACGCAGTCGGGGACGCTCGCGCGCATCCGCGTGAGCGGCGCCATCACCACGCGGTGCGACAGCGCGAGGGGCCCGATGCGAAGGGAGCGGAACAGGGCGTCTGTGGACATGGGATCGGGTTCCGGAGAACGGCGGTGGATCGGGTGGATCAGGCGGGCGCGGGCCGGCCGGCGAGCAGGCGGGTGACCTCGTAGGTCATCACAGGCTCGCGGCGCTGGTTGAAGACATCGACGCGCGAGCCGACGACGGCACGGCCGCTCTTCGACGTGGGGCGCACCGACAGGATCTCGACCTCGGCCTCGATCGTGTCGCCGACCAGCACCGGTGCGAGGATGCGCTTGTGCAGCTCGAGCGACGCGAGGCCGGTGCCCTGGATCATCGTCTGCAGCAGGAAGCCCTCGATCAGCGAATAGGTCAGCACGGCGGGTACCGGGCGGCCGGCGATCGCGCCGCCTTCGTGATGCGCGTCGATGAAGATCGCCTCGAGCATGCCGGTCACGCCGATGAAGCCCACCAGGTCGGCTTCGGTGACGGTGCGCCGGAAGGTGCGCATGCGCTGGCCCACGCTCAGGTCCTGCCAGTGGAAGCCCTGGCCGAGGCGCGGCGGTTCGGCGCCGGCGGGCGCGGGTCGGTCGGACATCGGGGGTCTCCGTGGCGGGGCCATCGGAGGTGGCCCGGTTCGGCCGGATTCTGGATCGGCTCGGCGCGCGGCGCGCGCGCAGGGGCTCAAATACGGACCGGGCGCTTCGGCCAGCCGCGCTGCGACAGCACCTCGTCGGTGTGCTGCCCGAGCCGCGGCGCCGGCGTTCGCATCCGCCCCGGCGTGTCGGCGAGCTTGGGCACGATCCCCGGCACCTTGAGCGGGCGGCCCTCGACGTCGTGGGTCTGCACGATCATGTCGCGGGCGAGGTACTGCGGGTCGGCCGCGATGTCGGCCACCGAGTAGATGCGCCCGACCGGCACGCCCGCGGCCTCGAGCGTGGCGATCGCCTCGCCGATCGGGCGGGCCGAGGTCCAGCCCCGGATCGCGGCATCGATCTCCTCGACCCGCGGCACCCGGCCGTCGTTGCGGGCCAGCCCCGGGTCGGCAGCGAGGTCGGCGCGGCCGATCGCCTGCATCAGCCGCCGGAAGATGCTGTCGCCGTTGCCGGCCACCAGCACGTACGCGCCGTCAGCACACGGGTAGGCGTTGCTGGGCGCGATGCCCGGCAGCGCGCTGCCGGCGGCGCCGCGCACGACGCCGAACGCGTCGTACTCGGGCAGCAGGCTCTCCATCACGTTGAACACGCTCTCGTAGAGCGCCACGTCGATCACCTGCCCCACCCCACCGTTCACCTCGCGGTGGCGCAGCGCGGTCAGCACGCCGATCACGCCGTGCAGGGCGGCCAGCGTGTCGCCGATGGAGACGCCCACGCGCACCGGCACGCGGCCCGGCTCGGCGGTGAGGTGGCGCAGCCCGCCCATGGCCTCGCCGAGCACGCCGAAGCCGGGCTTGCCGGCGTACGGGCCGGTCTGCCCGAAGCCCGAGATGCGCAGCATGATCAGCTTCGGGTTCAGCGCGTGCAGCGCCTCCCAGCCGAGCCCCCAGCCCTCGAGGGTGCCGGGCTTGAAGTTCTCGATCAGCACGTCGGCCTCGGCGGCGAGCGCGCGCACGACCTCCTGGCCCTGGGGCGTGCGCAGGTCGAGCGCCACCGATCGCTTGTTGCGCGACTGGACCTCCCACCACACCGAGGTGCCGTCGCGCAGCAGCCGCCAGGTGCGCAGCGGATCACCGCCCTCGAGCGGCTCGATCTTGACGACGTCCGCACCGAAGTCGGCGAGCGTCTTGCCGGCGAACGGCCCGGCGATCAGCTGGCCGAGCTCCAGCACCTTCAGTCCATGCAGCGCATCCATCGCGGGCCTCCCCCGGGTCGATGCGCGGATTCTCCCACCACGCGGGCGCGGCCCGACACCCGCCGCCTCAACGGCCGCCGCCGGTGGGCACCGCGCTGAACGGGATGCCGCGGTCCGCGCGCATGTCGGCCGGCAGGCCGAGCACGCGCTCGATCGGCGCGGCGCCGCGCCCGCCGTACTCGCGCGGCCAGTGCAGGCAGGCCCAGCCGGCGGCGTGCTTGCGCTGCTGCCAGGCGCGCGCGGCGCTCATCAGGTCGCGGCTGCGCAGCGCGGGCTGCCCGAAGCCGGCGGCGGCGAGCTCGTCGTGGAGCTCGTGCAGCGCGTTGTCGCGGATCCAGGCGCGCGCCTCGGCGCGGAACGCGGCTTCGGCCGGGGTGTCGTCGAAGTTCATGGTCGTGTCCGGTGCGGGTCTCTCGGGCGCTCGAGCGGGCGGGCGCTCACGCGGCGACGCGGTCGCGCAGCAGGCTGATCGGACGGCCGAACGCGAAGCGGCCCTGCGCGTAGGCGACCGCCGACTCGAGCGCGCGGTCGGCGCCGCCGAGCTGCGCGAAGGCGACCAGCACCGCGGCGCGGTCGAGCACGCGCTCGAGGCGCGCGAGGCCCTCGCCGCGTGCGCCGAGCGGCTCGGCCGGCGCACCGTCGAGGGCGATCGTGGCGTGGCTGCGGGTCGGGTCGATCGTGGACACGGCCGTGCGCACGACGCCGGGCGCGTCCGTCGGGACCAGGTACAGCGAGACCGACCCCGGCGCATCGAGGGCGGCGACGACGGCGACATCGGCCACGTCGCCGTCGGCGACCGCGACCTTGGTGCCGGTGAGCGTCGTGCCACCGCCCGCGACGGCCCGCGCGGTGCAGCGGATCGAGCCGGCGGCCAGGCGGCCGGTGCCTTCGGCGAGCGCGAGCGCGCCGACCGTCCTGCCGGCGGCCAGCCCGGGCAGCCAGCGGGCCCGCTGCGCGGCGGTGCCGGCTTCGGCCAGGCACTCGGCGACGAGCGCGATCGACGAGTCCCACGGCACCGGCGCGACCGCACGCCCGAGCTCCTCCGCGATCACGCAGGCCTCGAGGTGACCGAGTCCGAGGCCGCCATCGGCCTCGGGGATCGAGGCGCCGAGGTAGCCCAGCTCGCCCAACCCCCGCCACAGCGCCCTGTCGTACGGCTCGGGGCCGTCGAGGATCACCCGGACCGCGCGGCTGTCGCAGCGGTCGGCGAGATAGCGTCGGACCTGGTCCTTGAGCTGCTTCTGCTCGGGCGAGAAGTCGAAATCCATGCGGGCGCTCCCGGCTGCGGGGCGGGGAGCGTCGGCCACACGCAGGCGCGGCGTCGAGCGGCGCCGGTCGAAACCGGCCCGGAGCGCGTCAGATCCGGCGGCAGACGGTCACGGCCGCGGCGGAGCCGGAGCCGACCAGCGCGGTCCAGGCCCTGAGCACGGCACCGGCCGGCCGCGGATCGGCGGCGAGCGCGGCCGCGGCCTCGTCGCGGTGGGCGACCTCGTCCTCGCGGCAGCCGTCGAGCATCGTGCGCAGCGCCTGCAGCCGCGCATCGGCGCGCTGCGGATCGAGCGCGTCGATGCGCTCGAGCTGCTCGCGGTAGTGCAGGTCGACGAAGGTCTCGACCGCGCGGATGGTCGCATGCACCGCGTGCGGCCCGGCGAGCGCGGGCAGCGCGCCGGTCAGCCAGCCGGCCAGGCGCCAGGCGGGCAGCAGCCGGCTGCGCGCGCCCCTGGGCAGCACCGCCTCGATGCGTTCGAGGTGGGCCGACTCGGTCTCGAGATGGCGGGCCGCGAAGGCGCGCAGCTCGCTGTCGCGCGACACGGCCAGGATGCCTCGGTAGATCGAGATCGCGCCGGTCTCGCCGGCGTGATCGGTGCGCAGGTCGCCCTCGATCTCGGGCGACCAGTCGGACGCCGGCGCGCGCCAGGCGCGGCGCACGCGCAGAAACCCCGCATAGCCGACGTCGAGCACCGCGCGCACCGGCGCGAACCCGGCGATGCGCCCGAGCAGCGAGAACGCGGGCAGGCGGCGCCAGAGCGCGGCGAACGCGGCAGCGCCGTCCACCAGCGTGCCGTCGGCGCGCCGCGCGTGAAGCCGCGCGAGCGCCGCGCCCCGATCGAGCCCGGGGCCGAGCGCCTCGGGGGCACAGCGCGAGGCATCGACCCAGTCGATCGAGGCCCCGCCCCGCAGGCGCCGGTAGGTGGCGATCTCGCGCGAGCACACCGGGCAGGCGCCGTCGAAGTAGACGGTGAGCGCGGGCGCATCGGTACCGGTCACGGGCACCGGGTCGCCGACCGGCGGGCGGGCAACCGGATCGTGCGTCGGGGACGGCGTCGGAGGATCGATGGGGGTCATGTGCAGGGGCGACGCGGCGCTCGTCCGGAAGTTGCGTCGGCGCTCGCCGGCCCGTGCAAGACCGACCGATGGCGGCTCAGCCATGCCCGGCAGGCGGATCCGCGCACGGCGGCTCAGCGCCCCGGCGCGTCGTCGTCGTCGGGCAGCAGCGCCCCGACCCGCGCGGCAGGCAGCTCCTCCACGTCGCGCAGCTTGCGCACGATGGCGCGCGATCGCACCTCGGCGGTGTCGAGCGAGTTGCTGACCGACTGCAGCTGCTGCTTCGTCTTGGCGAGCACGTCGCCGAACTTGCCGAACTCGGTCTTGACCGCGCCGAGCACCGCCCAGACCTCGCTGGTCCGCTGCTCGACGGCGAAGGTGCGAAACCCCATCTGCAGGCTGTTGAGCAGCGCGCACAGCGTCGTCGGCCCGGCGAGCACAACGCGGCACTCGCGCTGCAGCTCGTCGACCAGCCCCGCGCGGCGCACCACCTCGGCATAGAGCCCCTCGGTCGGCAGGAACATCAGCGCGAAGTCGGTCGTCGCAGGCGGCGACAGGTACTTGTCGCGGATGCGGCGCGCCTCGGCGCGGATCCGCGATTCGAGCGCGCGCCCGGCCTCGTCGGCGGCGACCGCGTCGGCGCGGTCGTGCGCCTGCTGCAGCCGTTCCCAGTCCTCGCGCGGGAATTTCGCATCGACCGGCAGCCAGACCGCGGCATCGCGTCCGGGCAGGCGGATCGCGAACTCGACGCGCTCGGACGAGCCCGGCACCGTCGCGACGTTGGCCGCGTACTGGCCCGGCGCGAGCATCTGCTCGAGGAGTGCCGAGAGCTGCACCTCGCCCCAGATGCCGCGGGTCTTGACGTTCGCCAGCACACGCTTGAGGTCGCCGACGTCCGAGGCCAGCGCCTGCATCTCCCCCAGGCCGCGGTGCACCTGCTCGAGCCGGTCCGAGACCAGCCGGAAGCTCTCGCCCAGGCGCTGTTCGAGCGTCGCATTGAGCTTCTCGTCGACGGTCGCGCGCATCTGCTCGAGGCGGTGGGCGTTGTCGGCCTGCAGCTCGCGCAGCTTCTCCTCGAGCGTGCTGCGGATCTCGGCAAGGCGCCGCTCGTTGGACTCGGTGAGCCGCACCAGCTGCTGCGCGAAGCCGTCGATCTGCGTGTTCTGGATCTGCGCGACCGAGGACGCCTGCGCGGTGACCTGGCGCGCGAAGCGGCCGATCGACTCGGCCAGCTCGGCGCGGTTGCCGCGGGCCTGCTCGAGCACCTCGGCCCGTACCTCGCGCTGCAGCCGCTCGGCGGCGTCGCGCTGCGCATCGGCCAGCACGCCGAAGCCCTCGCGGGTCTCGCGGGCCTCGGCCGGGCGGCGCGCCACCAGCAGCGAGAGCAGCACGATCGCGACCACCAGCCCCGCTGCGATCACCGCGAGCAGCACGCTCTCCAGGCTCATCGGACGCGGTGCGCGTCAGCCCGCACGGTTGCGCATCCAGTCCGCGGTGCCGGAGAACGCCTCGAGCAGGCGATCGAAGAGGGGCTGCGGCACCTCGAGGTCGGCCATCGCCTCGGCCATGCACAGCAGCCACTGGTCGCGTTCGAGCGAAGCGATCGGATACGGCAGGTGCCGCGCGCGCAGCCGCGGATGTCCGAAGCGCTCGATGTAGTGGTCGGGGCCGCCCAGCCAGCCGCAGAGGAACCAGAAGAGCTTGTCGCGGGCGTTGTCGAGCGGCTTCGGATGCAGCGCGTGCAGCGCCTCGAAGCGCTCGTCCATCGCCATGCGGTCGTAGAACCGGTCGACGAGGGCCCGCACGCGGGCCTCGCCGCCGAGCAGCTCGAACGCGCTCGGCCGGTCGGCGCTGTCGTCGTCCATGTCGCGGGCATCGGTCATCGCGCCATTCTAGGCGAGTCGCGGCAGGGGCCCGAACGCGATAAGCTCGGCGCCGATGGATGTTCCAGCCCCCTCCCGAAGCCTGCCCGACCCGTCCCCGTGCCTGCCCGACGCGCCGGCCGTCGCCGCCTGGCGCCGCGACGGCGCGGTCGTGCTGCGGGGCCTGCTGCGCCCGCGCGAGCTCGCGGTCCTCGAGCGCGGCATCGAGGCCAACCTCGCGTCGCTCTCGGCGCTGGGACTGGTCGCGAGCCCGCCCGATGACCCGGGGCGCTTCGTGGAGGACTTCTGCTGCTGGCAGAGGATCCCCGAGTACGCCTCGATCCTGCGCGACTCGGCGCTGCCCGAGGCGGCCGCGCGGCTGATGGGCGGGGACACGGTGCGTCTCTACCACGACCACCTGCTGGTCAAGGAGCCGGGCACGCGACAGCCGACGCCGTGGCACCAGGACCAGCCCTACTACAACGTCGGCGGCCGTCGCAACGTGAGCTTCTGGATCCCGGTGGATCCGGTCGACCGCGCCTCGACGCTGGAGTTCCTCGCCGGCTCGCACGAGGGCACCTGGTACATGCCCAGGACCTTCCTCGCCCGCGAGGCGCGCTGGTTCCCCGAGGGCTCGCTCGCCGAGATCCCCGACCCGGCCGTGCCGCCGTGGCGCGAGCGCGTGATCGGCTGGGCGCTGGAGCCGGGCGACTGCGTGGCCTTCCACATGCTCGCGCTGCACGCCTCGGCCGGCACCGGCCCGGGTCGGCGGCGGCGGGTGTTCAGCGCACGCTACCTGGGCGACGACGCCGTCCACGCGCCGCGGACCTGGCGGACCTCGCCGCCCTTCGACGGGCTGGCCGCGCGCCTGCCCGCCGGTGTGCCGATGGACGACCCGCTGTTCCCGCGGGTCTGGCCGCGCGGCTGATGGCGGCGGCGACCGATCCCGAGGCCCCGACGCGGAGCCGGGCCGCAGTGGACCGCGCGCTGGGTGCGGGCTGCCGGGTGCTGGTCGTCGAGGACGAGCCGACGCTGGCGGCCAACCTGCACGAGTTCCTGTCGCGGCGCGGCTTCGAGGTCGATCTCGCGCACGACGGCGACGCGGCCCTCGTGCGGCTGCAGTCGCAGACGGTCGACGCGGTGGTGCTCGACCTCGGCCTGCCGCGGCGCAGCGGCATGCAGGTGCTCGACGCGCTGCGCCGCTCGCTCGGCGTGGCCGCACCGGTGCTCGTGCTGACCGCACGCGACGCGCTCGGCGACAAGCTCGACGCGTTCGGGCTCGGGGCCGACGACTATCTCGTGAAGCCGGTCGCGCTCGCCGAGGTCGCCGCGCGCCTGGCCGCCCTGCATCGGCGGGCCCGCGGCGAGGTGGTCGACGACGAGCGCGTCGTCGGACCGCTGCGGCTCGACCGTCACCGGCACGCGGTGACGGTCGGCGACCGTCCGCTGCGGCTCATGCCGATGTCGATGCGCCTGCTCGAGCGGCTGATGCGCGAGCCGGGCCGCGTCGTGCCGAGGGCCGAGCTCGAAGCGGCCCTGTGGCCGGACGACCTGCCCGATGGCGACCCGCTGCGCGGGCAGGTGCACCTGCTGCGGCGCGCGCTCGTCGCCGCGGGCTTCCACGGCCTCGAGACCGTGCACGGCGTCGGCTGGCGGATCGCCGTGCCGCCCGCGCCATGAAGCTGCAGTACCGCGTCTCGAGCGCGCTCGCCGCCCTGGTCGCGGTCTTCGTCGTCGCCCAGGGCACGCTCGCCTACCTGTCGCTCGAGGAGCAGGAGGACCGGATCGCCGACGAGCTGGTGCTGGCCGAAGCCCGCCAGCTCGCGGCCTATGCCGAGCGCGGCGACCTCGACGGGCTGCGCGCCGTCGACATCCTCGACCGCGGCGCGGATCTCTCGGCCTGGCTGGTCCGCGGCGACGGCAGCACCGTGCCGACTGGCCTGCCCTTCAGGCTGGCATCGCTGTCCGACGGCCCCCATCGGGTCGTCGAGGCGGGCCAGCACCTGCACATCGTCGCGACCCCGACCGCCGCCGGGCGGCTGATCGTCGCCTACGACGCCCAACGCAACGAGGACCAGGTCCACCAGTACGGGCTCTACCTGATCGGGCTGGGCACGCTGTGCATCGCGGTGGCGCTCGCACTCGCGCAGCGTCTCGCACGCATCGTGCTGGCGCCGATGGAGCGCCTGACGCTGCGCCTGTCCGACTGGGTGCCGGACAGCGCCGAGAACGCCCCGCCCAGCGCGTCGGACGAGGAGGCACGCCTGGTCTCGGCCTTCGAGCGCGTGCAGCAGCGCTTCGAGCACGCGATCGCGCGCGAGCGCGAGTTCGGCGCGAACCTCGGTCACGAGCTGCGCACCCCGCTGGCGGTGCTGCGCAGCGACCTCGAGATGCTCGGCGACTCGGCGACGCTGGGCGAGACCGAGCGCATGCGACTGCAGCGGATGACCTCGACCGTCGACGCGCTGGCCGGCGCGATCGAATCGGCGCGTGCGCTGTCCGGACGGGCGCGCGAGCACGCGGCGCCGGTGGCGCTTGCGCGCTGCGTCGACGACGCCTGGCTCACCGTGCACGCCGCCGCGACGCGCGCCGTGCTGACGCTGGAGAACCGGGTCGCGCCCGGTGCCTCGGTCGTCGCCGACCGGCACGCGCTGCTCACGATCGTGCGCAACCTGCTGCAGAACGCGGCCGAGCATGCCGCGCCCGCGCGCTGCGTGGTCGCCGGCGATGCCCGTGCGCTGACGATCGAGGACGACGGCCCGGGCATCGCCGAGTCGGACCTGCCGCACGTGTTCGAGCGCGCCTGGCGCGGGCCGCGCAGCGACCTGCGCCAGGCGGCGGCGGCCGAAACTGCGACCGGCGCCTCCGACCCGGGGCCGTCACGAGCCGCGCAGCCGGAGCGCGGCCTCGGCCTGGCGATCGCCCGGCAACTCGCCGAGCTCAACGGCTGGACACTCGAAGCCGAGCCGCGCGTCGGCCGGGGGGTCCGCTTCACGCTGTCCTTCGGCGAGCCCTCGTGATGCGACACGACCGTTCGTACGCCTCCCCGGGCCGCCGCACCGGCCCGCAGCCCGTCACCCGGACGGCTCCTGCGTCACTTCGACGGGATTTCGACATCGGTATCGGCAGACTCCGCGCCCGATGCCGACCGACGCCGCACTCGCCGCCCCCGCCCCCCCGGCCCCCTTCCCGCTGCGTGCCCACTTCCTCGTCGCGGTGCTGCTCGCGCTGCTCGCCTGGGCCGCTCACGCCACCGATCTCGACCACCTGCTGGCCCAGGCCGCCTTCGACCCCGTCCAGCGGACCTTCCCCGCTCGGGACTGGCGACTGCTCGGCCTCGTCGGTCACCAGCTCGCCAAGTCGGCCGTCTGGATCGTCTGGTTCGTCCTGTTCGCGGCCTCGATCGCTTCGCTGCGGCTGGCCTCGCTCGCACCCTGGCGCCGCGTGCTGTGGGCGACCACCGCCGCGATGGCGGCCGGCCCCGCACTCGTCTCGATGCTCAAGCCGTTCACCGGCCCGCGCTGCCCGTGGGACCTGGCCGAGTTCGGCGGCAGCGCGGCGGCGACCTCGGACTGGCTGGTCCGCAGCGCCGAAGCCGGCCGCTGCTTTCCCGGCGGACATGCCTCGGGCGGCTTCTCGCTGCTGGCGATCTACTTCGCCGGCGTCATGCTCGCCGCCCCGAGGCTGCAGTTCGCCGGCCTCGCTGCGGGCTTCGGTGCCGGCCTCGCGTTCAGCGCGGTGCGCATGGTGCAGGGCGCGCATTTCCTCAGCCACAACCTGTGGTCGGCCTGTGTCGTGTGGACGGTCGCGATGGTGATCTTCGCGCTCGCCCATCCGAAGATGCAGCCGGCGTTCGCCGCGTCCGCGACGCGTACGGCATGAAGGCGGCGCTGGAGCGGCGCCCGGCGCGGCGACCGGAGATCGCCGCCGAGTGGCTGATCCTCGCGGTCTCCGCATTCATCGCCGCCACCGCGAACGGCGCGTTCTGGCACGGCCTGCTGGCCGACCGCGATGCGGGCGCCCCGGGCACCTGGGCGATCGTCGCGGCCAGCGCCGCGATGCTGGTGTCGATGCACTTCGTGCTGCCGGCACTGCTCGGGCCACGCGCGCTGCTGCGCCCGCTGCTGGCGCTGCTGCTGCTGGCCGCGGCCGCGGCCGGCTACTACGCCAGGCGCTACGGCGTGGTGATCGACCCGTCGATGATCCGCAACGTGCTGGCGACCGACACCCGCGAGGCGGGGGAACTGCTGACGCTCGGCATGCTGGGCCACATGGCGGTCTTCGGCCTGCTGCCGGCGGCAGCCGTGCTGTGGGTACGCGTGCGCCCGCGCACCTGGCGGCGCGCGATCGCGCTGCGCGCCGGCGCGATCGCTGCGGCGGCGGTGCTCGGCGTCGGCGCGCTGCTGGCGGTCTTCCAGGATTTCGGCTCGACGATGCGCAACCAGAAGTCGCTGCGCTACACCATGACGCCGGCGAACGTCGTCTGGTCCCTCGGGGCGGTCGGCGCCGCCCGCGTCGGGCAGACCGTCGCCACCCGCGAGCCGCCCGACCCCGCGAGCCGCGAGCGCCCCGCGGGCCGCCGCCCGACGCTGCTCGTGGTGGTCGTCGGCGAGACCGTGCGGGCGGCGAACTGGCAGCTCAACGGCTATGCCCGCCCGACCACCCCCGAGCTCGCGGCCCGCCAGGACCTCGTCAGCTTTCTGCAGGCACGTGCCTGCG
Source organism: Burkholderiales bacterium (assembly GCA_026399835.1). Classification (GTDB taxonomy): domain Bacteria; phylum Pseudomonadota; class Gammaproteobacteria; order Burkholderiales; family Burkholderiaceae_E; genus UBA4615. Next base: position 104,298 of record JAPLQE010000073.1, read on the forward strand.
GCACGTCGACCGAGGTCTCGCTGCCGTGCATGTTCTCGCCCTACGGCCGCGCCGACTACGACGAGACCCGCATCAGGGCCACCGACTCGCTGCTGCACGTGCTGGCCCGCGCCGGCATGCAGGTGCTGTGGCGCGACAACCAGGCCGGCTGCAAGGGCGTGTGCGCGGGGCTCCCCGAGGAGAACGTGAGCCGCGCGACCGTACCCGGGCTGTGCGCCGACGAGCGCTGCTTCGACGAGATCCTGCTGCACGGCCTGGACGGCATCGTGCGGGCCGCCAGCGGCGACCTCGTGGTGGTGCTTCACCAGCTCGGCAACCACGGCCCCGCCTACTTCCGCCGCTATCCGGACGCGTTCAGGCGCTGGACACCGGCCTGCGAGAAGAACGAGCTGCGCCAGTGCAGCCGTGACGAGATCGTCAACGCCTACGACAACGCCATCGCCTATACCGACCGGTTCCTGTCGCGCACGATCGCCTTCCTCGAAGGCCAGCGCGAGCGCTTCGACGTCGCGATGACCTACGTGTCGGACCATGGCGAGTCGCTCGGCGAGCGCGGGCTCTTCCTGCACGGCATGCCGTACGCGATCGCGCCGCGCGAGCAGCTCGAGGTGCCGATGTTCTGGTGGATCCCCGATGACGCGGCGCGCGGGCTGCGCGTGGATCTGGCCTGCCTCAGGTCGCGCGCCGCGACCCGGGCCTCGGGTCACGACGACCTCTACCACTCGATCGTCGGCCTGCTCGACGTGCGCACGCCGCGCTACCTCGAGGCGCGCGACCTGTTCGCGGGCTGCCGCTCGGGCTGAGCGACGGGGCGGCCCGGCGCGCGCCCGTGTGAAATCCCGCGCCCTCGGTTCGTTCGGTTCAGTCCAGTTCAGTTCAGCTCGCGCAGCGTCGCGAGCGGCGGGCTGTCGACGACGCGGCGCAGCCCGAACCAGCCGGCGATCGCCGACAGCGCCGCCCCCGCCACCACCGCGACCGGCACCGACAGCCAGCGCGGCTCGAAGTCGAAGCGAAAGACCTGCTCGGCGAGCACCGCGCCGATCGCGATCGCGCCCAGCGCGGCGAGCAGTCCGGCGAGCGCGCCGGTGGCGCCGAGCTCGAGCAGCTGCGCGCGCTGCAGCTGGCTGCGCGAGGCGCCGAGCGCGCGCATCAGCCCGGCCTCGCGGATGCGCTCGTCGCGCGAGCTGGCGAGTGCCGCGTAGAGCACGACGACGCCAGCCGCGAGCGTGAACACGAAGAGGAACTGCACCGCCCGAACGACGTGGTCGAGGATGTCGCGCACCTGGCGCACGATCGCCGTCGTGTCGAACACGGTGAGGTTCGGATGTCGGGCGAGCAGCGTGCCCAGGGCCTGTGGCCGGTCGTCGGGCAGGTGGAAGGCGGTGATCCAGGTCTGCGGCCGATCGGCGAGCGCGGCCCGGCTGAGCACCATGAAGAAGTTCACCTGCATCGAGTCCCAGGCGACCCGGCGCGTGCCCACCGCGGTCGCGGTCACCGGCTCGCCGGCGACCTCGAAGGTGAGCGCATCGCCCACGTTCAGCGCCAGCGTCTTCATCATGCCGGCCTCGACCGAGACCTCGGGGCGTGCCGGATCCAACCAGCGGCCCGTGGCGACCTGGTTGTGCGCCTGAATGCGGTCCATGTACGACAGGTTCATCTCGCGGTCGACCATGCGCCGGGCACGGTCGTCGCCGAGCGTGGCCGGATCGATCTCGCGCCCGTTCACCGCGATCAGCCGGCCGCGCACCATCGGATAGAGTGCCGCGCCGGTGATGCCCGATTCGCGCAGCGAGCGCTCGACATCGTCGCGCTGGTCGGGCTGGATGTTGATGACGAAGCGATTGGGCGCATCCGGCGGGCTGGCACGCTGCCAGCTGTCGAGCAGGTCGCCCCGCGTGACGGTCAGCAGCATCAGCGCCATCAGGCCGACCGAGAGCGCGGCGATCTGCGTGATCGACGCCCCCTGACGGCGGGTCCACGACGCGAGCGCCACCCGCAGCGCGGCGCTGCCGCGCCCGCCCCCCGCCAGGTGACGCAGCGGCGCGAGCAGGCGGATCGCGCCCCAGGCCACGCCCACGAAGACCGCGGCGCCGAGCGCGAAGCCGACGATCGCGTAGGCGGCGAGCCGCCGGTCGCCGGCGAACCACAGCAGCAGCAGCGAGAACGCGACGAGCGCCGCGGCGGCCGCGATCCAGGCCGACACGGGGGGCGCGCCCAGCTCGCGGCGCAGCACCCGCAGCGGTGGCACGCCCGCCAGCCGCGCCAGCGGCACCGCGGCGAAGCCCAGCACCAGCAGCAGGCCGGCGAGCATCGCCTGCAGTCCCGGCAGCGGCGAGGACGGCGGCAGCCGCAGCACGATCGCAGGCCCCGCGAGCGCCACCAGGGCGAGGTGGCCGACCCAGCCGATCAGCGCGCCGACCGTGCCTGCTGCCAGGCCCATCCACAGCATCTCGAGCAGCAGCGCGGCGAGCAGCCGCCCCTGCGACAGGCCGAGCGCGCGCATGACGGCACAGCCGTCGAGGTGACGCTGCGCGAAGCGACGCGCGGCGACCGCGATCGCCACCGCGGCGATCAGCGCCGACAGCAGCGAGACCAGCGCGAGGAACTGCTGCGCACGGTCCAGCGTGGCGCGCAGCTCGGGCCGCCCGCCTTCCAGCGTCTCGACGCGCGCACCGCGCGGCAGCTGCGTCTTGAGCCAGGCCTCGTAGCCGGCCACCGCCGCGGGCGGCCCGGCGAGCAGCAGCCGCCAGGTGATGCGGCTCGCCGGCTGAACCAGCCGCGTGCCGGGCAGGTCCTCGAGCGCGATCATCGCGCGCGGGGCGAGGTTCACGAAGCCCGCGCCCCGGTCGGGCTCGAGCGTGATCAGCCGCTCCACGCGGAACGACGCCTCGCCGAGCTGCAGGCGCCCGCCCGGCGCGAGGCCCAGCCCCGACAGCAGCGCCGGGTCGACCCAGACCGTGCCGCGCTCGGGGACGCCGGTGGCCGGCGCGTCCGGCCCGCCCTCGCGCTCGGCGACGCGCACCGTGCCGCGCAGCGGATAGCCGCCGGACACCGCCTTGATCGATGCGAGCAGCGACGGCGTGTCGCCCTTGATGCCGGCGGGCTCGGCGATCGCCATGCTCGGGAACGAGACGGTGTGCACGAGCTGCAGCCCGCGGTCCGAGGCCGCGATCTCGATCGCCTCGGCCAGCGGCGCCTCGGAGGCCACCACCAGGTCGGCGCCGAGCAGCTGGCGCGCCTGCTGGTTCAGCGCGGTCTTCATGCGGTCGACGAAGAAGCCGACGCTCGCGATCGCGGCCACCGCCACGACCAGGGCCGCCGCGAGCAGCCGCAGCTCGCCCGCCCGCCAGTCACGACGGGTCAGCACCCAGGAGAATCGGATCGGATCCATCGGCGTCTCAGTCCTCTCGGGTGGCGGGAACGGCGGCGGACACGGCCGTGCCGAGCATCCGTTCGATCGCCGCAGCCACGTCGGCCACGGGCGGCACGACGCCGACACCGCCGAAGCTCTCGCACGGCCCGTCGCCGCTCACCGCGCATTGCGTGGCGTCGAAGTCGCAGAAGATGCCCACCGTCGGCCGCCCGAGCGCCCCGGCCAGGTGAGTGAAGCCGGTATCGAGCCCGACGACGATCCGGGCGCCCGCCACCAGCGACGCCGCGTCGGCCACCGACACGAAGGGCGGGATCAGCGAAGTCGGCCCGCCCCCCTCGTTCCTGACGTCGGCCCCCGCGCCGGAGGCGTCCAGCACCGCCCCCCCGCAGGCCGCCGCGAGCCGCTGCACGCGGGCGCGCTCCTCCGGGCTGCCCCACAGCCAGGCCAGCCGCAGGCCATGCCCGGCGAGCTGCCGGCCGACCGCCACCCAGTGCGCCTCGGGCCAGAGCTTCTCGGGCCGGCTCGCGCCGGGGATCAGCACGGCGGTCGGCGGCCCGTCCGGCAGCCAGTCGGCCACGAGCACCGGGACCCGCAAGCCGAAGCGCGCCGGTCCGTCGAGGCGGTAGCCCAGGGCCTGCGCGGCGATCGCGCGGTTGCGCGCCACGACGTGCAGCGACCACGGCACGACCGCAGGCCGGTCGTAGGCGAGCGAGGCGAGCGGCTCGCGCGCCGACGACCACGACGGTCCCGCGCGGTGCACGCCGCGGGCCAGGCGCGCGACGGCCGCGCTCTTGAGCAGCCCCTGGCAGTCGACGATCCAGTCGTAGCGCGTGGCCTGCAGCCGCTCGCGGAAGGCGCGCAGCGCGGCGCGCGTGGCCGGCTCGCGCAGCGTGCGGCGCCACTTGCGCCAGGCGATCGGGATGACCGAGGCGATGCCCGGGTTCATGGCCGGAATGCCAGCGAACGGCGCTTCGGCCACCCAGTCGATGCGGGCGTGCGGCGCGTGGGCGAGCAGGTCGGAGACCACCGGCTGCGCATGCACGATGTCGCCCATCGACGACATCTTGACCACCAGGACCTTCACCCCGGCTCCCCGCTCCCGCGGGCTCAGCCGCCGCCCGCGCCCGGCCGCCCCTGCCGCTCGGCGACCAGCACCGGGTTCATCGTCGGGTCGTTGTACATCTTGAACTGGCGGTAGATCTTGAAGCGCCCGGTGCCGGCCGCGACCTCGTCGAGCAGCCGGTCGTAGCAGGCCGCGAGGTCGTCGCGCTGCAGACGCAGCTGCGCCTGCTTGCCGCGCGTGGTCTCGCGGTGCGCGTCGTCGACGTCGGTACGGACCGTCTGCAGGCCCATGTGATGGATCTTGAGCGACAGGATCGACATGCGGTCGATCATCGCGCCCGCGGTCTCGCTCGACAGCCGCGCGTCCGCCGCGCGCGGCCAGTCGGCCGTGGCGCGCAGCAGCGCATCGTCGATGCGCTCCATCGCGTCGTTGCGCGCCTGGTTGAACCGGTCGATGTTGCGCTTGTTCGAGGCGATCTCGGCGTCCCCGGCCTGGGTGCGGCGCGCGAGGTCCTCCTCGTTCCAGAGCGAGCAGTTGAACCGGTGGTTGACCAGCACCCAGCCCCAGGCATCGGCGAGCGGCCCGGTGGGCAGCAGCGCGCGCGCGGCCGACTCCTCGGCCGGCCAGTCGGCACGGGCGAGGCAGGCGTCATGGAAGGCGGTGATCGCGGCGGAGCGGACGGTATGCAGCATGGGGCGAAGGATACCCGCTTCGACGCAGCCGCCGCCTCAGAGGCCAGGCCGCCCGAGGAACAGGTAGACGAGCCGATTGCCGTTGCCGGCGACGCCATAGCCGAGGTAGACCGGGCCGATCGCGGTGTGGGCGCCGAGGTAGCCGGTCACGCTGCCGAGCCAGCCCTCGTTACGCAGACCGGTCACGTTGCCCTGCATCGCCGCGCCCTCGATCGCGACGCCGCCGTACAGACCGCGTCCCAACGGATTGGGCAGCGTCATCAGCTGGTTCTGATAATTCAGGCTCGCGTAGCGCAGCGAGGTGCCCAGCACCTGGTTGACCTGCAGCCCCGAGAGGTTCATGAACCCGCCGAGGCTGAAGCGCTGGTTCAGCGCCACCAGGCGGCTCGCCTCGCCGACACGGAATGCGCCGGCGAGCGTGTGCTGCCCCCAGCTCGCGACCTGTTTGCCGGACACCTGCCAGCTGTGCGACGAGTAGGAGGGTTTGTCGTCCGGGAACACTTCCTCCGAGCGCGCCGTGATGCCGAGCTGGTAGCCTTCCCGCGGGAAGTCCGTCGCGTCGAGCTGGTCGGCGACCAGCGAGACCTGCCCGCCCCAGTAGCTGTCCTTCTGCCCCGGCAGCAGCGGGCTGCCGGTCCGCTCGAACGTATCGCGGTTGCCGCCGAAGGCGCCCAGCCGGATCTCGCCGAGCCGCCCACCCACGCCGAGGTCCAGGCCAAGCTGGCTCGTCCGCACCCCGTACTCGGCGACGCGGTTGCTGCCGAAGAACAGCCACACCGGCACTTCCTCGAAGAGCACCTGCGGATTCGCGAAGAAGCGCGCGTCCCCGCGATTGAAGGGCTGGAAGAGCTCTGCGGCGAAGCGCGCGGTACTGCCGAACTGCAGTTCGGACTTGAACTCGCCGCCCCAGTCGTTGATCCGGGGGCGGCGGTAGCCGAACATCACGTTGAAGACGCCATTGGACCGCGAGTCCGCCGCCGCACCCAGACCGAAGCGCAGGAAGTTCGGACCCCAGCTGCGCTCGAGCACCTCGAGTTCGAGCACCTGCTCTGCGACACCGGGCTTGAGCGAATAGCCGATCCGGTCGAAATCGCCCGAAGAGTTCCAGGTATTGATCGCGGACTCGAGCCGTTCGCGGTTCAGCGTGCCGGTCGTCGGCAACCCGGACTGCGACAGCAGCGCCCGGCCGGTGGCCGGATCGGTGCCCACGACCCGCACGCCAGCGTACCGGTCGCTGCGCACGACGCGTGCGGCGCGGGCGCGCTGCCAATCGGCATAGTCTTCCTGCGACAGGATCAGGTGTGCCAGTTCGGGCGCGGCGGCCAGGGTCGCCGCCTCGCCGGCCGGGATCCCGTCGACCCCGCGCGAGAACGCCGTCGAGCCGATGTCGCCGAGCTCGGGCCGGATCAGCACGTCCCGTCCGAGCCGCACGTCCGCCCGGGACTCGCGCATGTTGCGCTCCATCAGGATGTTGATCATCTGGCCGGCCACGCCGAACGCGCTGCCGAGTTCCTCGCGCTTGAGCAGCGGGCCGCCGATGTCGATGGCGAGCACCACGTCTCCGCACAGGGCCTGCACTACGTCGACCGGCATGTTGCGGGTCAGGCCGCCGTCGACCAGCAGCCGGCCGTTCGACTGTACCGGCGAGAACGCCGACGGCACGGCCATGCTCGCGCGGACCGCGGTCACGAGGCTGCCGCGGTCCTGCACCACCATCTCGCCGACCTCGAGATCGGTCGCGATCGCGCGGAACGGGATCGACAGCTGGTCGAACGACTCGAGCAGCGCGCTCGCGCCGAGCATGCGGTGCAGGAAGAGCTCGATCTTCTGACCCGACACCAGGCCCGGGGGGATCATCACGGTGCCGTCGCGGACACCGATGGTCAGGTCCAGCAGGTAGGCCTTCTCCTCGTTCTTGCGACGGGCCTGCTGGTCGCGGCGCGGCGGCGCATCGTCGAACATGTCGCGGTCCCAGTCGGCCGAGCGCAGCGCGGCCTCGATCTGGTCGGGCGACAGCCCGCTCGCATAGGCCGCGCCCACCGCCGAGCCGGCGCTGGTGCCGGCGATGCAGTCGACCGGGATCCGCATCTGCTCGAGCGCGCGCAGCACGCCCACATGCGCGAAGCCGCGCGCGCCGCCGCCCGACAGCGCCAGGCCGACCCGGGGCCGGGTGCCGTCCGGACGCTTGGCCGCCGGCAGCGACGGGCTGGCGCCGACCGGTGCCACGCCCGGGGGGGCGTCGGTGCGCAGGGTGGGTGCGAGGGGCGTCGGCTGCGCTGCCGGTGCCGGCTGCGCGAGCGCGCCGCCGACCGACAGCGCAGCCAGTCCCCAGAGCGCCAGCGCCGCGCGGACGCGGCGGGCGATCGGCAAGTGCAGGCGACACTGCGGCAGCATCATCGGGTACTCAGGCACGGTATCGAGAGGGGTCGGAGCTTGGCCGTCAAGTTACCACGGCCGTTCGTCGCGGCACGCCCGCCGCTCGTGCGCCGCGCGTCCCGGCCACACGGACCGGGTCGAAGCCGGCGGCTACGATCCGCGGCATCGGCGCCCGCAGTCCCGGCGCCGCGCCCTGGAGATCCGCATGCACTCACGACTCGTCGCCACCCTCCTCGCCTGCGCCGTGCTCTCGTTCACTGCGCACGCCTCGGCCCAGGATGTGAAGACGGCGATCGGCGGGGGCCTGGGGGCCGCCGCCGGCACCGCGATCGGCGAGGCCATGGGCGGCAAGACCGGCTCGATCGTCGGCGGTGCGGTCGGCGGCGCCGCAGGCGGCGCGGTCTCCTCCGACGGGCGTGCGCGCAGCGGCGCGATGATCGGCGGTGCGGTCGGCGGCGCCTCGGGCGCAGCCGTCGGGCACAGCGTCGGCGGCAGCACCGGCGCGGTCGTCGGTGCGGGCGTGGGCGGCGCGGCCGGCTCGGTCGTCGGCGCCAGCGTCACCGCAAAGCCGCAGACACGCGTGGTCACCCAGCGCGAGGTCGTCTACGGCGACGGGCGGCCCGGCAAGCGCCGCGGCCACCCCAAGCACGGCCGGGACGACTGACCAGGGCGACGCCCGGCGGTCATCCGGGCCGGCCGCTCAGGGCTTGGCGGGCGCGCCGGCCGCTGGCGCCGCAGGCGGCAGGCTGCCCGACGACGGCAGACCCGGCACGGCCGCCGGGGGCTCGGCCGCCGGGGCCGGAGCACCCGGTACCGGGGCCGGGGCCGACGGCGCTGCCGGCGCCGGCAGCGCGGGCGGGTTCGGCGGCGGGGCCGCGGGCATCGTCGGCCCGTTGGGCGTCGACGCACCGCCCTGACCCGCATCCTCCACCCGCAGCACCCGCGTCACGTAGTAGCGCGTCTCGCCAAAGCAGGTCGTCGGCAGACCCACCTTCTGCTCGTAGTGCAGCGACACACGCTGCCCCATCACGCGGTTGATCTGCTCGGCCACGGCCTCGTCGGTCACCGTGAACTCGAACTTCTCGGGGATCGCGCCGGGCATCGAGACCAGCGCGATCTCGCCCTCCCAGGTCTTGCAGAGCCACCCCTTCTTCGAGAACTTCTGCACCCAGCCCGCGCGCTCGCCGCTCGAGTAGCTCCAGTTCAGCACGACCGCGAAGTACAGCGCCGCGACCGCGAGCACGATCAGCAGCAGCGAGAGCATGAACTTTCCGAACGAGAATCCGGACGTCTTGGCGGGAGTGGCCATGGCAGGGGGCACGGAGGGGGATCGCCGATGCTAACACCCGCCCCCGGTCAGAAGACCGCCGAGGCGCCGCCGTCGATGTTGATGCTCGAGCCGGTCACGAAGCTGGCGCGCGCCGACACGAGGAAGGCGATCACGTCCGCGGCCTCGTCGGCGCGCCCGACCCGGCCGAGGGGTACCGTCCGGCCCATGTCCCGGTAGAGGGACTCGGTGTCCACGCCCTGGCGAGCGGCGCGCGCATCGTGCTGGCCGGCGCGGACCAGCCCGATGCACACCGTGTTGACCAGGATCCCGTCGGGCGCCAGCTCCTTGGACAGCGCCTTCGACATCGCCTGCCCTGCGGCGCGCGACACGGTGGTGGGCATCGACTTGGCCGACGGCTGCTTCGCGCCGATGTTGGTGACATTGACGATCCGGCCGCCGCCTCGCTCGCGCATCGAAGGGATCACGAGCCGGCACAGCCGCACCGCCGCGAACAGCTTCAGGTCGAGGTCGGCCTGCCAGGTCTCGTCGGTCACCGACTCGAATGCGCCGACCTGGGCGGTGCCGGCGTTGTTGACCAGGATGTCGATGCCGCCGTAGGCCGCGACCGCCTCGGCCACCAGCCGCTCGCAGTCCTCGGCGCGCGCCACGTCGGCCTGCACGCCGATCGCCTCGGCGCCCGCCTCGCGCAGCTGCGCGACCACCGCGTCGAGACGCTCGCGGCCGCGCGCACAGATCACCACGCGGGCACCCGCGCCCGCCAGCGTCGCCGCCGTCGCCTGCCCGATGCCCTGCGTGGCGCCGGTGATGATCGCCACCTTGCCTGCCAGTCCCAGATCCATGCCCGTCTCCTGTCGTGTCGGTTCTTCGGTACGTCGATCGTTCGGTGTGACGATCGTTCGGTGCGTCGGTCGTGCGCCGGGCCGCCTCAGCCCTCTCCCGCGCGCTGCGCCGCCTCGCGCAGCCGGTCCTTCCGGCTGCGGCCCCGGCCCTTGATGCCGCCGACGCCCGGCACCGCCGGCAGGGCGGCATCCTTCGGCTCGAAGCCCGGCACCCGCTCGCGCAGCACGCGCCGGCCCTGTCGGCGCTCGATCAGCCGGAAGTGCGCCTCGGTGTCGGCGCTCACGAAGCTCACCGCGAGCCCCGCGGCCCCGGCGCGCGCGGTGCGTCCGATCCGATGCGTGTAGTCCGCCGCCGAGCGCGGCAGGTCGAAGTTGACCACCACCTGCAGCCCCTCGACATGCAGCCCGCGCGCGGCGATGTCGGTCGCCAGCAGCACCCGAAGCGTGCCCGCGTCGAACTCGGCGAGCACGCGGCTGCGCGCGCCCTGCGCCATGTCGCCGTGGAGCGCGGCGGCCCCGAGGCCGGCGCGCCGCAACGCCTCGGCCACGCGCTCGCAGGCATGGCGCGTGGCCACGAACACCAGCACGCGCGACCAGGCGCGGTCCTCGAGCAGATGGCGCAGCAGCCTCGTGCGCTGCGCCGCGTCCACCTCGATCGCCTGCTGCACGATGGCCGGCGCGTCGCGCTCCTCCAGCGTTGGCACGTCGACCTGCACCGGATCCTGCAGCACCGCGCGCGCCAGCTGCCGCACCGCCGGCGCGAAGGTCGCCGAGAAGAAGAGCCCCTGGCGGCGCGCGGGCAGCAGGTCCGTGATGCGCGCGAGCTCCTCGGCGAAACCGGCATCGAGCAGCCGGTCCGCCTCGTCCAGGACCAGCACCCCCAGATCGGCCAGCCCGATCGCGTTGCGCTCGACCAGGTCGAGCAGGCGTCCGGGCGTGGCGACGACGATGTGCGCGCCGCCGCGCAGCGCGCGCATCTGCGGGTTGACCGACACGCCGCCGTGCACGACCGCGACCTTCAGCGGCGCGGCCGCGCCGCGCGCGAGCTCGCGGATGACCTCGCCGACCTGGACCGCGAGCTCGCGCGTCGGGACGAGCACGAGGCCGCCCGTGCCGCGGGCGACGGGCGCGCCTGCGGGCAGCGCGAGCCGCTGCAGCAGCGCCAGCGCGAACACTGCCGTCTTGCCCGAACCGGTGTGCGCGCAGCCGATCAGGTCGCGTCCCCGCAGCGCGGCCGGCAGCGCCGCCGCCTGGATCGGCGTGGGCATGACCCAGCCCTGCACCGCCACCGCCCGCAGCAGCCCGTCCGACAGGCCGAGCGCGGCGAACGCCGAAGTCACAGCCGCCGGACCTTCACCGACCGGCCCTTGACCTTGCCGGCGTTGAGTCCGCGCAGCGCCTGGTCGGCGACGTCGCGCCGCACCGCCACGTAGGTGGAGAAATCGTTGACGTCGATCTTGCCAATGGCACCCGCCTCGAGCCCCAGGTCCTTGGTCAGCGCGCCCAGCACGTCGCCCGGGCGGATCTTCTCCTTGCGTCCGCCCAGGATCTGCAGCGTCACCATCGGCGGACGCAGCGGGCCGTCCGCCTTCGCACCGGGTCGCTCCAGCTCCGACAGCGGATGCCAGGCGCTCTCGGTGCCCTGCATCGCGTCGATGCGCGCGACCCGGTCCATCTCCTCGCGGCTGGCGAGGCTGAACACCAGGCCCGACTCGCCGGCGCGTCCGGTGCGGCCCACGCGATGGGTGTGCACCTGCGCGTCCGGCGTGATCTCGACGTTGATCACCGCCTCGAGCCGCGCGATGTCCAGCCCGCGCGCGGCCACGTCGGTCGCCACCAGCACGCTGGCGCTGCGGTTCGCGAACTGCACCAGCACCTGATCGCGGTCACGCTGCTCGAGGTCGCCGTGCAGCTCGAGCGCCACGATGCCGCGGGCCTGCAGCACCGCGACCAGGTCCTTGCACTGCTGCTTGGTGTTGCAGAAGGCGAGCGTGCTCTCCGGGCGGAAGTGCTCCAGCAGCAGCCCCACCGCATGCAGCCGGGCGCTCTCGCTGACTTCGTAGAAGCGCTCGCGGATCCGGCCCGCGTCGGGGCGCTCGGTGAGTGTGATCCGCTGCGGATCGCGCAGGTACCGGGCCGCCAGCTTCGAGACGTCGTCCGGATAGGTCGCCGAGAACAGCAGCGTCTGGCGCCGGGACGGCGGCGGGCAGCGCTTGGCGATCGCGGCGATGTCCTCCGAGAAGCCCATGTCGAGCATCCGGTCGGCCTCGTCGAGCACCAGCAC
>JAPLQE010000015.1 GCA_026399835.1 Burkholderiales bacterium
CTCGGAAGAAATCGGCGGTGTCGCTCATCGCAAAACTCCCAGAAAACCGCAGCAAAACAGCAGGAATCTGGGAGAAATGTTATCCGAAAACCGTCCTAAAGTCGTTTCCGATCAATGAGTTATGGAATGATCAGGGACGACTACTGCGGCAAGCAAGGAGTTCACGCGGGCCCTGAAGGCGTACGGAATGAAGGCGTCGTTGAGCCGCAAAGGCACTGCTGGGACAACGCGCCGACCGAGAGCCTGTGGGGATCTCTGGAGGTCGGACGGCTGCACAGCATGAAGTTCGCAACACGGCGTACAGCTATGGACGAGATCGTCGACTGCTGGGTGACCTTCAAAAATTATCGGCGGCTGCACTCGACGCTGGGCTACATCAGCCCGATGCGGTTCGAACGTAAATGGCTTGCCGATCAGCAACGGCAGGCCGCTTAAGGGCTCGGTTATGGAAGCCCGGAGTCGAGGGCAAGGGCAGACTGCCGTTCCCCCCTGCGCCAGCGGGCATCCTCACGCCCCTCGCGCCGCACTGACAATCGCTACCACGGGGCAGGACAACGGCGCTTGAAGTTCCTGTCACTAGTCGATGATTCTGTTACGGTTAAAGCTCTCTCCGTAGGTGGTCACCCACGGGGCTGTGGCCGCGGCACCCGTTTTCTCGTGTATCGGCATGGCCAGACGCTGAAGCCTTGCGCCAAAACTGCCCTCGTCCTTCTGCGTATCGCTGCGCCAAAACAGAAGGCGCGACGCAACAATCGCCTTTGCTACTACGACGCTGATTCCAATAATTGCCTTCCCTTTCGCAGTTCCAAGGAAGCCAAGCTTCGCAAACCTGTCTCCGAGCCAGCCAGCCGACTCCTTGGTAGCGTCGAGGCCGGTGGCGGCTGCGATATAGGCTCCCGGTGCCCAGAAGTTTCGATGACGATCCCGCTTCCCCGCCACGTTCGAGACAATGCCCACATATGCACCGAGCAGGCGGGCATGATGGTATGCAGGTTCCTCAGCGTTTCGCCGCGACTTAACGTTGAGCCAATCATGCGGATTGGTACTTGTATTGGGGCCGCGCTGCAGCGAGATCAGGATCGCCTCCGCCTCCTTGTACATCTCGGGGTCGTCGGAGTCGTACAACCCTTCGATGAAGTTATAGAGTGCCCTACGACCGCTGCTGCTGCCACGGGTAGTGTATTGGTTGAGCGTGCTGTCGATGACGCCGGAAGCGTCAGAGCGGATCAAATTGGACAGCGCTTTCAGCCTTTCGCGTCGAACACTCTCACCGCCCGCGTTATTGAGCAACGACGGGCCCGATGCCGCAACGAACGAGGCCTTCTCTGTGGCGCTGCGGCTCAGCGACGCGCTTTTCGCCATCCGTCGAAACAGGGAATGGTCGTGCGCCTTCAAATTCGAGTCGAGGCTGGCTGCGACCATCGCATCGGTCGCCGGACGATCGAGCGCGGTGAACGCGGCATCGACCTCGCGCCGGTTCCGCAACCCGGCGAACAGCTCGGCCATCACGCGCGCCGCGCCCGGCGTGCCCCTTTTCGCGTTGTCGACCAGACTCTTGAACAGTCCGTGGCGTTGCTGCCAGGTGCCGTGTTGTGCGACGGCCAGCATGAACTCGCTCGTCCGGCGGGCATCGCCGGGACTGTGCTTTTCAATCTGCTTGTCAAGCTTGATCGAGGCCTTGGCGATGCGATTGAGGTTGGCCGGGTTCTGGCCCTTGACGAGGGCCTTAAAGAACTCTTTGTTCCGACCCCTGAACGCACCATAATCGCCCACACCCCACACGATCCACTGTTCGAGCAGCGTCGGGCGGCCGCCCCGGGGAGTGGCGAGCAGATTGACCAACGCCTGCCTCTCGGCGCCATTTAGAGCCTCAAGTTGGTTATTGAGTCGGATGGCCCGATCCCGCGCACCGAAACCAATGCCACCCAGCGTCTTGTCGAAGCTCTGATACGCAGCGGACACCTTGCGAGCATCGTAGGCTTTCCCCTTAGGAGCGGCCGGCTTGGCGATCCCGCCGGTTTCCACCGACCCGACCCAGCGCTTGATCGCAACGGCGGGGTCGTTTGCGCGGCCGGGCAATGTGTAGCGGCTACCTAGCATCCGCACTCGGACCTGACCCGCCCCATCGCGGCCATCGAACACAACCTTCGGCTTACCCAACGTGTTGTACAGCTCGGCCCTCGAGCGCTCCGCGTCCTTCGCGCCTGGTCGGGCGTCCTTGGCCAGCTGGATGAACAGTCCTTGGTGCTGCTCCCGGGAACCTTCCTTTGCGACGGCCTGTACGAACTCGCTCATCTTGCCCTGGCTGCCCGCGGCTTTGGCGATGGTCCTGAGGTCTTTCGGGTCCTGGTCTTTGACGAGGGCCGAGAACAGCTCCTTGCGCTGCTTTGGGCTCAGCCCACCGAATGGACCCCAACCAGGGGAGATCGCTTCAGAGATCCAGCGGTCGAGCCGTTTGGGGCTGTCTTTGGCGAGTCCATTAACCAGCGCCGCTCTCTCAGCGCCCTTCAGATTTTTCAGTTCGGAATTGAGCGCAACAACCTGATGACGCCAAACGATACGGCTATCGAGTGTCTTGGCGACACGCTTCTTTGCAGCGGCCACACCTTTGGAATCGTAGTCCTTTTGCTTGGGATACAGCTGCGTGCCGATCGCGCCGGTCTGCACCTGCCGTGCAACCCAGGCCTTGATCGCCTTTGGGTCCCGGATACCCGCGGGCAAGGTGTATTTCGTAGTTCGCGTCTGCACGGTGGCGCGACCCGCGGAATCGAAGCCACGGAACACGACCTGCCCATTCGGAACTCCGATGTAGGGCATGGGCGGTCGCTTGGCAACTACAGGGCCTGGCATCTAGAGCGGACTTTCCGGGGCGCTGAAACGAGAAACGTAGTGTGGCATCCGGGCCGGCGCGTAGTGTGACGGAACGTTTACAGCGGCCCTGGGGCTTACCCTAGGATCGTCGTCCCTGCTTGATCGATTCATTCCATCGCGGGCGTTGGCCGCCGCCTTGAGGGCATCGAGCAGGTGCTGCGGCAGACGCAGCGAGATGGTTTTCGTCGACGGCTTCAGGTTGGGCAGCACCACACGCTGCGCCTTCGCCAAGTCGAGATGCTGGGTGGAGTCGCGACCTTCGGTCTCCCAGAACGCGCGCTCCTGCGCCTCGGTCCTGAACCTTGGCAACGGTTTAGCGGGTTTGGTCATAGACGCTGCTCTCCTGACGCAGGACAACCCGCCCTGCACCGTCCGGGCATAGCATTGTCGACCGGTCAGAACACGGCTCCCCAGAGGGACGCGACCGGTACACCCCAGCCAACCCAGAGAGACTCCCATGAATCAGATCCGACGCGCCTCCATCGCTGCAGCATTCCTTCTGCCGCTCTTCACCGGTGCCGCCCTAGCGCAGGACGTCAAGCCGAACACCATGCCGCCGCCGAAGAAGGTGGTGTCCAAGGCGGACCAGCAGGCCGAGATTCGCAGCAAGACCAAGACCGCACTCGAGAGGTTCTACACGACCGAGCCGAAGGTCAAAGCCGAGGTCGCGGCCGCCCCGGGCTACGCGGTGTTCACCACCTACGGGCTGAGCTTCATGCTAGGCGGTGCCGGCGGCAAGGGCCTGGTGCACGACAACGCCACGAAGAAGGAGGTCTTCATGGACCTGGCCCAGGCCAGTGCCGGCGTGCAGATCGGCGCGGCCGAGAGCGACATGCTGGTCATCTTCCCGAACAAGAAGGCGATGACCGACTTCGTCGAGAAGGGCTGGACCGCGGGCGCTGGCGGCGGCGGTTCGATGGGCGCGGCGGGCAAGACCGCAGGCGGCACCACCGGCCAGAAGATGGGCTCCGAGGCGATGGTCTACACCATCACCAAGAATGGCCTGCAGGCGGGCGGCGCGGTTGAGGGCACCAAGGTCTGGAAGGACAAGGCGCTGAACTAAGCCCAGGCCCGGTCCACCGCGCGCGGTGGGCCGGGTGAGCGCATCGGCCGGCCGTCCGGTGATGGCGCCCGAGGTCGGCCCGGCGGTCGAGCCGCTCGCTCAGCCGGCGCGCGCCGCCCTGCGGGCCCGCTTGGCGGCGCCCGCATCGGTGGCGCGCGGCGCCGGTCCGGGGTCGGCCTGGACGGCCTTGCCTGGCCTGCCGGCTGCCGGCGCGACCACCGGCGCACGCGCCCCTCCTGCCACGCCGCGCGCCTCCTCGCGCAGCCGCTTCGACTCCTCCAGCAGGTAGCGCTGGTAGTCGTCGAGATCGCCCGAGAACGGCGCGAGGCTGCCGCGCCCGACCAGCCAGAATTCGTCGCAGACGCTGCGCAGCAGCGCGCGGTCGTGGCTCACCAGCATCACCGTGCCCTCGAACTGGTTCAGTGCCATCGCGAGCGCCTCGCGCGTGACCAGGTCGAGGTGGTTGGTCGGCTCGTCGAGCAGCAGCAGATTCGGCCGCTGCCACACCATCATCGACAGCACCAGGCGCGCCTTCTCGCCGCCGCTCATCGTGCCCACCGGCTGGCGGATCATGTCGGCGCCGAAGTTGA
Organism: Burkholderiales bacterium; assembly: GCA_026399835.1. Lineage (GTDB taxonomy): Bacteria > Pseudomonadota > Gammaproteobacteria > Burkholderiales > Burkholderiaceae_E > UBA4615. Next base: position 4,525 of record JAPLQE010000015.1, read on the forward strand.
AGCTGCCCAGGAAGGCGCGCAGCGCCTGCTCGCCGGTCGCCTCGCGCGCGTTCGCGCCGACCTCGCGCGCCAGCCGCACCATGTGCTCGAGCGGGGTGTCCGCCGGGCGCAGCACGTCGAGCTCCTGCTGCGCGAAATAGCCGATCGACAGGCCCTTGCCTTCGGTGATCTCGCCGGCGAGCGCCTTCAGGTCGCGCGCCACCGTCTTCACGAAGGTCGACTTGCCCTGCCCGTTCGCACCCAGGATGCCGACCCGCTGGCCCGCCAGCACCGAGCGGCTCACGCCGCCCACGATGACCCGCGGCTCGCCGTCGACGATGTAGCCGAAGTCGGCGCCGCTGATCGACAGCATCGGGTTCGGCAGGTTGACCGGCTCGCGGAACTCGAACTCGAAGTCGGCGCTCGCCAGCATCGGCGCGACCTTCTCCATCCGCTCGATCGCCTTGACGCGGCTCTGCGCCTGCTTGGCCTTGCTCGCCTTGGCCTTGAAGCGGTCGATGAACTTCTGCAGGTGGGCGATCTTGTCCTGCTGCTTGGCGAAGGCCGCCTGCTGCAGCAGCAGCTGCTCGGAGCGCAGCTCCTCGAACTTGCTGTAGTTGCCGCCGTAGCGGGTGAGCTGCGCGTTGTCGACGTGCACCGTCACCTCGGTGACCGCGTCGAGGAACTCGCGGTCGTGGCTGATGACCAGCATCGTGCCCGCGTAGGTCTTGAGCCAGGCCTCCAGCCAGACCAGCGCATCGAGGTCCAGGTGGTTGGTCGGCTCGTCGAGCAGCAGCAGGTCGCTCGGGCACATCAGCGCACGCGCGAGCTGCAGGCGCATGCGCCAGCCGCCCGAGAAGCTGTCGACCGGGCGCTCGAGCTCGTCGGTGCCGAAGCCCAGGCCGAGGATCAGCGCCTGCGCGCGTGCGGTCGCGTCGTGCTCGCCGGCGTCGGCGAGGTCCACGTGCGCCTGCGCGATCGCCATGCCGGCGTCGGGATCGTCGGGGTCGCGCTCGAAGTCGCGCTCGGCGATCGCGAGCGCCTCGCGCAGCGAGCCGAGCAGCGTGTCGCCGCCGACCACGAACGCGGTGGCGGTCTCGTCGGTCTCGGGCATGTCCTGCGCGACCTGCGCGAGCCGCCACTGCTTCGGGTACGAGAACTCGCCCCCATCCTCGTGCAGGGTGCCGTCGAGCAGGCGGAACAGCGTGGACTTGCCGACGCCGTTGCGCCCGACCAGCCCGACCCGCTCGCCGGGCGCGATGACGACCGAGGCGCGATCGAGCAGCACCTTGGCGCCACGGCGGAGGACGAGGTTCTTCAGGGTGATCAAGGCGGATGCGCTCCGGCGCGTGCAGAGGAATAGAGGGCGAGCGCGATGCGGGCGGACGGGGCCGCCAGCCGCAGGGCGTGCGAGTGTAACCGCCCAGCATGACACGTCGCGCCGACGGGTGCCCGCACGGCCCGGCTGGACAGGCGCGGCCGCGGCGCACTGGGACACTCCGACCCGGGTCGCGTACGCGCTCGAGGAGCTGCCGGCGGCCCGCCGGCGGACCCGCTCAGGGCGTGGTCGACGTCGCCGGCGGCCAGCCGATGCAATCGGGATGGGCGCGGAAGTTCCGCAGCCACCAGCCCCAATCTTCGGGCACCAGCGAGAACGGATCGGGGTGCGCGAGGTCGGCGAAGGGCTTGGGGTTCATGTCGTCGGTGTTCAATCCGATGCTCAGGTCGGCGAGGTCGAGGCCGTGGTCCTTCATCATCGCGACCGCCGCCACCGCCTCGTCGAACTGCAGGCCGGCCGGATTCAGGTCGTCCGAGCCCAGCCGCATCGTCAGCGGCAGCCGCTCGGGCCAGACCGCACGCACCGCGTCCAGCGCCTCGAGGTGGTAGCGCACGCGGTTCGCCAGCGGGCCGCCGTACGCGTCGGTGCGCCGGTTGGCCAGCGGCGACAGGAAGCTCGCGCCGAGGTAGCCGTGCGCGAAATGCAGCTCCAGCCATTCGAAGCCGGCGTCGAGCGCGCGCCGTGCCGCGTCGGCGTAGGCGCGGTGCAGGTCCGCGATCTCGGCGATCGACAGCGGGTGCACCGGGTACGGACGCACGCCGCCATAGGGCACGTCGGACGGACCGCTCACCTGCCAGCCGTCCGGGTGCTCGGGGGCAGCTGGACCCGGCCCAGCCAGGGCGCGCACTCGCCGGGGAACACCAGGCCGAAACCGCCGGCGGCGCGCGAGCCGGTCAGCATCACGTGGAAGTCGCCGACGCGGCCGTCGACCGCGCGGTGCTGGGTCATCGGGGACATCGCGATGCGGTTGCGCAGCGTGACGCCCTTGATCGTGAGCGGACTGAAGAGATCGGGCATCGGCGCGCTCCGTGCACGGTGGCTGGACAGCCTGCAGCATCGCCGATCCCGGCCGCCCGCGGATTTCGGGAACCGGCGGGGCCCCGCGGAAACCCGCCGGACCTCCTGCTTCGCGGGACTTGATCAGGGTCAACGTCCGACGTCCCCCGCTTCGTACGATGCCCGAGTGGACCGCCCTCCGACCGATGCCGCCCCCGCCGCCGGGCGTGACCGCCGGAGCGGCGCCGCGCCCGGCGCGGCCGAGATCGTCTTCAGCGCACGTGGCCTGTCCAAGGTCTACCGCAGCGGCGAGGTCGAGGTGGTGGCGCTGCACGACGTCGACCTCGACATCCGCCGCGGCGAATTCATCGTGCTGCTCGGCCCCTCGGGCAGCGGCAAGTCGACGCTGCTGAACATCCTCGGCGGCCTCGACACGCCGAGTGCCGGCGCGGTGAGCTTCGCCGACCACCGGCTCGACGGCGCGAGCGACGCCGAGCTGACCACCTACCGGCGCGATCACGTCGGCTTCGTCTTCCAGTTCTACAACCTCATCCCGAGCCTGACGGTGCGCGAGAACATCGCGCTGGTGACCGACATCGTGCGCGACCCGATGCCGGTCGACGAGGCGGTGGACCGCGTCGGGCTCACGCCGCGCCGCGACCACTTCCCGTCCCAACTGTCGGGCGGCGAGCAGCAGCGTGTCGCGATCGCGCGGGCGATCGCCAAGCGCCCCGACGTGCTGCTGTGCGACGAGCCGACCGGCGCGCTCGACTACGCGACCGGCAAGCGCGTGCTCGAGGTGATCGCCTGCATCAACGAGGCGCTGGGCACGACGGCGATCGTGATCACCCACAACGCGGCGATCGCCGGCATGGCCGATCGCGTGGTGAGGCTGGCCGACGGCACGGTGCTTCGCATCGACGTCAACACGACCCGGCTGACGCCCTCGGAGCTGTCGTGGTGAGGTCGCGATGAAGGCGCTCGACCGCAAGCTGCTGCGCGACCTGCGCCGGATGTGGAGCCAGGCCCTGACGATCGCGCTGGTGGTGGCGAGCGGCGTGGGCGGCGCCGTGACCAGCCTGTCCGCGGTCGACTCGCTGGCGCTCGCCCGCGACCGGTACTACGCCGAGGGACGCCTGGCCGACGTGTTCGCCCAGCTGCGCCGCGCGCCGCACGCCGTGGGCGACGGGCTGCGCGAGCTGCCGGGCGTGGCCGGGGTGCAGACGACGATCGAGCGGCAGGCGCGCATCGAGATCGACGGCGTCGCCGACCCGATCCTCGGGCAGCTGATCGGCATCGACACCGAACGCCCGCGCGCAATGAACCGCGTCGACGTGCGCGCCGGGCTGCCGCTCGAGCCGGGCGCGGCCCTGCGCGGCGACGGCGCGATCGACGCGCTGGTCTCGGCCGCGTTCGCCGAGGCGCGCGGGCTGCGGCCGGGGGCGCGCGTGCACGCGCTGCTCGAGGGGCGCCGTCGCGAGCTCGTGATCCGCGGCATCGCGCTGTCGCCCGAGTACGTGTTCGCGCAGTTTGCCGGCATGCCGGACGCCCGCGGCTTCGGCGTGTTCTGGGTCGACGAGCGCGCGCTCGCGGCCGCCGCCGACATGACGGGCGCCTTCGACCATGTGTCGCTGCGGCTCGCGCCCGGGGCGAGCGAGCCGGCGCTGATCGCCGAGCTCGAGCGGCGGCTCGCGCCGTGGGGCGCCGTCGACGTGTACGGCCGCGATCGCCAGCCGTCGAACAGGATGCTCGCCAACGAGATCCGCGAGCAGCGCGTGATGGGCACCGTGCTGCCGGCGATCTTCGTCGGCGTCGCGGCGTTCCTGCTGAACGTCGTCGTCTCGCGGCTGGTCGCCACGCAGCGCGAGCAGATCGCCGCGCTCAAGGCGCTCGGCTATCCGAACGCCACGGTCGCCGCGCACTACCTGAAGCTGGTCGGCGCGATCGTCGCGCTCGGGCTGGTGCTGGGCCTGGCGTTGGGCGACGTGCTGGGCCGCGCGCTCACCGGGCTGTACGCGGAGTTCTTCCGGTTCCCCGCGTTCACCTTCCAGCTCCCGCCCGGGCTCGCGGCAGCGAGCGCCGCGGCCGCGGCGGCCACCGCGGTCCTGGGCACGGCCGGGGCGATCTGGGCGACGGTGCGCCTGCCGCCCGCCGAGGCCATGCGCCCGCCCGCCCCCGGACACTACCGCCCGACGATCATCGAGCGGCTCGGCGTGCGATCGCTCGCGCCGGCCCACCGCATGATCCTGCGCAACATGGAGCGCCGCCCGTGGCGCACGACGCTGTCGATCGCCGGCATCGCCGCCGCCGTCGCGATCGTGGTGACCGGCGGCTTCGTGCGCGACGCGATGGACGCGATCGTCGACTCGGAGTTCAGCGTCGCGATGCGCGCCGACGTGATGGTGCGACTGGCCGAGCCCGCCGACGACACCGTGCGCCACGCGCTCGCACGGCTGCCGGGCGTGATCGAGGTCGAGCCTGCGCGCGACGTCGCGGTGCGCTTCGTCTCGGGCCATGTCGACGAGCGCGGCACGCTGCAGGGCCGCGAGGCGGATGCGCGGCTGCGCCGGATCGTCGACGTCGACGGCCGCGTGCACGAAGCGCGTGCCGATGGCCTGCTGATGACCGACCGGCTCGCGGCCAAGCTCGGCCTGCGGGCGGGCGACACGGTGATCGTCGAGGTGCGCGAGGGCCGGCGACCGCGCCTCGAGCTGCCGATCGCCGCGACGGTGAGCGAGACCGTGGGGCTCAACGCCTACATCGAGCGGCACGCGCTGAACCGGCTGCTCGGCGACGGCGACCTGGCCTCGCAGTACGCGCTCGGCCTCGAGCGCGGCGCCGAGGCGCGGCTCCTCGACGCGACCCGCGGGCTGCCGCGCATCGCCGGCACCTTCAGCAAGGCCGTGCTGCTGCGGAACATGCAGGAGATCAGCGCCCGCAACGTGCGGATCATGAGCACGATCATGACCGTGTTCGCGAGCGTGATCGCCGTCGGCGTCGTCTACAACAACGCCCGCATCGCGCTGGCCGAGCGCACCTGGGAGCTCGCCAGCCTGCGCGTGCTCGGCTTCACGCGAGCCGAGGTCTCGGCGCTGCTGCTCGGCGAGCAGGCGATCGGCATCGCGGTCGCGCTGCCGCTGGGCATGCTGGCCGGCTGGGCGATGGTCCACGGGATCGCGTGGCTGCTGCAGTCCGACCAGTTCCTGTTCCCCGCGGTGATCCGCGCGCGGACCTACGCATGGGCGGCGCTGTGCGTGCTCGCGGCGGCGACCGCCAGCGCGCTGGTCGTGCGCCGCCACGTCGACCGGCTCGACATGGTGGCCGCGCTGAAGATCCGAGAATGAAGCGGGGGCGAGCGTTCGACTGCACGTCACACCACCACGCCACGCAACGCAACGCAACGACACGCCACGATGAACCGAAGGTCTCTCGCCGCCGCCGCCCTGACCGCCCTCGCCGCAGCAGCCCTGCTCAGCTGGGCCTTCGCCCCGCGCCCGATCGAGGTCGACCTCGCGCGCGCCGATCGCGGCCGCTTCGAGGAGACGATCGACGAGGACGGCCGCACGCGGCTGCGCGACCGCTACCTCGTGTCCGCGCCGCTCGCCGGCCGGCTCGCGCGACCGACGCTGCGCGAGGGCGATCCGATCGCCCGCGACACGGTAGTGGCGCTGCTCGCCCCGACGCTGTCGCCGATGCTCGACGAGCGTACGCTGCGCGGCCAGCAGGCGCGCGTGGCAGCCGCCGAGGCCGTGGTGCTGCGGGCCGATGCCCACGTCGAACGCATGCAGGTCGGGCTCCAGCAGGCCCGCAACGAGGTGATCCGGACCGAGCAGCTCGCGCAGCGCGGATTCGTCGCGCCGACCAAGCTCGAGGCCGACCGGCTCGCGGTGTCCGCCGCACAGAAGGACCTCGACGCCGCGGAACAGGACCGGCACGCCGCCGGCCACGACCTCGAGCAGGCGCGCGCGGCGCTGGTCTCGGTGCAGCGGGGCGGCGGACCGCTGCCGTTCGAGCTGCGCTCGCCGATCGAAGGGCGCGTGCTGAAGGTGGTGCAGGCGAGCGAGGGCGTCGTCGCGCTCGGCGCGCCGCTGCTCGAGCTCGGCGACACGCGCCGCCTCGAGGTGCTCGCCGAGCTGCTGACGACCGACGCGCTGCGCACGCGCCCGGGCGATCGTGTCTCGATCGAACGCTGGGGCGGGCCGGCGCCGCTCGAGGGCGTCGTGCGGCGCATCGAGCCGGCGGCCTTCACCAAGGTCTCGGCGCTCGGCATCGAGGAGCAGCGGGTCAACGTGCTGATCGATCTGACGAGTCCGTTCGAGGCCTGGCAGGCGCTCGGCGACGGCTTCCGGGTGTCGGTGAGGATCGTCGTGCTGGCGGTCGACGACGCGGTGCGCGTGCCGGTGAGCGCGGTGTTCCCGCTGCCGCGCGCGGACGCCACCGGGGACGGGCCCGCGGCGCCGCGCTGGGCGGTGTTCACGGTCCGCGACGGACTCGTGCGGCAGGTGCCGGTCGAGACGGGCGGGCGCAACGGCGTGCACGCCTGGCTGCGCTCGGGGCTCGAGCCGGGCGAGACCGTGGTCGTCTACCCGCCGCCCGCCCTGCGCGACGGGGCGCGGGCGAAGGCGCGCGGATGAACGCGCTCGATAGGCCGGCGCCTACCGGTCGCGCGTGCCGTACAGCATCGTGATGTTGATGCGGCGGTTCTCGTACCCGGGCCGGAAGCGGAAGGCGTCGGTCTCGTGGAACAGGTCCGAGTCGAAGAGCATCGCCCGGTTCGATCGGTACGGCACGCGGATCGACTCGCTGCCGACCGACGCGAGGTAGCGGCGGATCTCGGGGACGTCGACGTTGAAGCGCCGGAAGCCCCAGTCGCGCGGCGCCTCGCGCGAATGGACGATCAGGCCGCCGCCCGAGGCGTCGAGGTTCGCCTCGTCGGGGGTGATCCAGAAGTTCACGTTCACCGCGGCCTCGTCGGCGTGCACGCCGGTGCCGGCGTACTGCGAGTCGTACTTGAAGCCCCACATCGTCTGCAGCGGCCGCTCGCCGATCACGCGCGGCATCCGCGCGCGCAGCTCGGCGGCGATCCGCAGCAGCAGCGGGCTCGCGAAGCCGTCGTGCATCGAGGCGCCGAGATAGCCGACCTTCACGTCGTTCCAGACGGTGGCCTCCAGGCACCAGGTGCGCACCGCGTCGAGCGCGGCAGGCGTGAGCAGGCCGTCGATGCAGACCCTGTTCGGTTCGGCGTCGAGGTAGCGGGCCTCGATGTCGTCCCAGTGCAGCGTGTCGCTCACCAGCGGGCCCTCCGGCATCGCGATGACGGGCACGTGCAGCGGGCGCTTGTACGAGGCCGCGAGCGTCGGGTAGCGAGCCGGGTCGAGCGGCACCATGCTGTACGGGTCGGTCGGCAGTGCCGGGTCGCCGAGCGCGCGCCGGTACTCCGCGATCACCGCGTCGTAGCCTGGGCCGATCCGGCCGGCGGCCCGCAGGTAGCCGAGCTGCTCGATGTCGTGCTCGAGCTTGAAGCGCGTGCAGCCCCAGTCCATGTCCCGGGGGTCGCAGCGGCTCGTGGCCAACCGCTGCCCGAGAACCGCGTCCGACCAAGGCTCGCCGCGCCGCAGCGCCCGGGCGGTGTCGAAGTCACGGGCGGCCGCGTCGAGGCCACCCCGGTCCATCCGCAGCAGCCCGAGGTTGAAGAGGGCGTGCGCCGAGTCCGGCACCACGCGCAGCGCGCGCTCGAGCAGCGCTTCGCCCTCGGCGCTGCGACCGGCGTCGCGCGCGGCGACGCCCGCATAGATGAGGGCGTCGGCGTTGTCCGGCTCGAGCTCGACAGCCCGGGTGTAGGCACGGAACGCATCGTCGCCGCGGGCCATCTCCTCGTGGACCGAACCGAGTGCGATCAGCAGGTCCACCCGCGCACCGTGCGCGGCGATCACGCCTTCGTAGGCATCGGCGGCCTGGGCCGCGTGGCCGACGGCCGCCAGCGCCGCGGCCAGTGCGATCGCGGGCTCCGGCGGCGACGGCTCGAGCCTCGCCCAGGCGCGGCAGGCCTCGAGTTCGGTCGCGGCATCGCCGCGGCGGCGCGCGAGGTGCGCCGCCGAGCAGGCCGCGCGGGCGGCTTCCTCGGTGCGGCCGGCCTGCTCCAGGCCGTGCGCGAGCGCGAGGCTCGCGCGGGGGTCCTCCGGCGCCAGCGCCACCGCGCGGCGCAGCGGGAACAGATCGGCGTCCGACCCCGCGGGCCCGGCCGGCGCGGGCCGCATGCCCGGGGACCGCGACAGCGTGTCGGCGCGGCGCTCCAGCCGCTCCTGGACTCGACCCAGCATCGTCCTCAGGCCCATGGCTCAGGCCCTCGCTCGGGCGATGCGGCGGATGTAGCGGCTCACGATCGTCTCGGTGGCGGCCGGATCGGCACCCGCCTGCGCCAGGGACTCGCCCAGCGTTCGGCACAGGCGCGCCTTGCCGTAGACCCCGAGGCGCTGCGCGCGCGAGAACTCGACCGCGCGGGCCTCGACCTCGTCGATCAGCCCGGCGAGCGCCGGCGAATCGGTCCTCGGACGCGCGGCCGCCGCCAGGCGCGGCGCCAGGGTCGCGGACAGCCCCTGCGCGAACGCATCGATCTCTTTCGACTTGAACAACCCACCCAGCACGACAGCCTCCGTTGACAAGCGACTAAGTGGGTCGATCATAGGGGGCGACCCTTAGGAAGCCGTCGCCACGGCCGAGCCGGGCGACGAACGGCGGGGCGCGGCCCGACGAACCGCAGACGCGATGCCGGCGCGCCACGACCCCGGGCGGGCCCGTCACTGCCCGCGTCGCCCGGCGCGCGGCGGGCCGCGGGCCCCGTCGCGTCGCGCGCACGCCGCGCCCGGATGCCGGCCGGCGCCCCGCGACCGCCTTTCGGAGCCGCCGCCGAGGGGTCGCACGGCCACGGTCGGCTACTCTTGGCGCATGAGCTGGTCCGATCCCGCCCCGGAACTCGTCGAGCTGTTCGACCAGGCCGTCGCCACCGACGCGCGCGTCGAGCGGCGCACCCTGTTCGGCTGCCCCGCCGCCTTCGTCGGCGGGCATCTGGCGGCCACGGTGTTCCGCGAGCAGTTCGTGATCAAGCTCGGTGCCGCCGACCTGGCGCGCCTGCACGAGGGCCGCAGGCCGGTGCCCTTCGAGCCGATGGAGGGCCGCGCGATGCGCGAGCTCTACGTCGTGCCGCGCGGCGTGGTGGCCGACCGCGAGACCCTCGACGAATGGATCGCCGCCGCGCTCGACCGCGTCGGCGCCTGGCCCCCGAAAGGCGGGCGCCCGCGACGCGGCAACGCCCCCAAGGCGCCCGCCCAGGGCACCGCGGCGCTGCCCATGCTCGGCCCGCGCTCGCGCGAGATGCTCGAGCTCGCCGGCATCACCACCCTGGAGCGCCTGCGCGCGCTCGGCGCGATCCGCGCCTACATCGCCGTCAAGCGCGCCGGCGGCCGGCCGAGCCTGAACCTGCTGTGGGCGCTCGAAGGCGCGATCTCGGGCAAGCGCTGGCAGGACGTGGCACGCGAGGACCGCACCACGCTGCTGCTGGCGCTGGAGGATGCGCTGGCGGTGCCGCTGGGGGCGGAGGACTGAGCGTCGCGCCGCACCCGCAGGGCCACGCGGATCACTGCCGGGCGATGATCAGGTGGGTGGCCAGCGGCGTGGCTTCGTGCCGGATGCACGGATCACGCCCCCGCCGACCCGCACGTCCTTGCCCTGTGCGGCGTCCCGGGCGCGCTCCAGCGCTACCTCGATGCCTTGCGTCACGAAGTGGAAGGTCGTGCCGCCTTCCATCACCAGCGGTGCGCGCGCATGGGGGGGTTGACGTCGAGCGAATTGAACACGAATGAGGTACGTGAATCCACCAAAGAACAGGCCGACACCGCCCGCCCTGAGTCCAATAACCACCAAGGGCGAACCGACCGCTCTGCCTGACGAATGGCCGATCTGGCCGACGGATTCATGACTCACCGCAGGTTCGCTGTCCGCTGAACGCGGTCAATCCGTGTGAAACGATGCGCGCGGGCGGGTACAGCGCCCGTACCGACGCGGCGGCCCGCCCCCGCCCTCACCCCCGCACGAACACCGGCAACTCGAACGCCCTCACCACCGGCGGCTCGCCTTCGAAGCGCGCCACCTCCACGAGGCAGGTCTGCGCCGCGCACCCCTGCGACATCGACGACGCACCGACGTCGCGGGTGAGCGTGTTCGGATTGCCATGCCGATCGAGCGATGACGGATCACCGGGCGACTCCGGGTCCCACCATGCGCCGGTCGCCAGCACCACCACGCCGCGCCGCAGACCGTCGTCGAAGCGCGCGCCCGCGAGGCACACACCGCGGTCGTTGAACACGCGGACCACGTCGCCCTCGGCGATGCCGCGCTCGGCCGCATCGAGCGGATGCAGGCGCAGCGGCTCGCGGCCGGCGACCTTGTTCGCAAGGCTGTAAGCGGAGTGGTCGAGCTGGCTGTGCAGCTTGGTGTGCGGCTGGTCGGACAGCAAGTGCAGCGGATGGCGCGCGGCGAGCGGCGAGCCGAGCCATTCGGCGGGCTCGAACCAGACGGGATGGCCGGGGCAGTCCGGGCAGCCGAAGGACGCGATCCGCTCGGAAAACAGCTCGATTCGCCCGCTCGGCGTGCCGAGCGCATGGGCCACCGGGTCGGCGCGGAACGCGCCGAAGCCGACGACGGGCTCGGGGTTCGCCGGGACACTCACGCCGCCGGCGGCCCAGAAGGTCTCGAACTCGGGCAGCTCGACGCCGGCCTTCGCCCAGCGCACGGCGGCCTCGCCGTACAGGTGGGCGAGCCAGCCGCGCGCATCGCGCCCCTCGGTGAACGCGTCGCCCGCACCGAGGCGCGCGGCGATGTCGGCGAAGATGGTGTAGTCGTCGCGGGCCTCGCCGGGCGGCTCGGCGACGCGCCGCATCGCGATCATCAGCGCATCGCGCGTGCCGTGGCCGATGTCGTCGCGCTCGAGGGTCGAGGTGGCGGGCAGCACGATGTCGGCCATCTTCGCGTGCGCGTTCCAGACCTGCTCGTGCACGACGACTGTCTCGGGCCGGCGCCAGGCGCGTGCGAGCCGGTGGAGGTCCTGGTGGTGGTGGAACGGGTTGCCGCCGGCCCAGTAGACGAGGCGGATGTCGGGGTAGGTGCGCCGCACGCCGTTGTAGTCGAACGCGCCGCCGGGCGACAGCAGCATGTCGGTGACACGCGCCACGGGGATGAAGGCCTCGACGCCGTTGGTGCCCTGCGGCAGCAGCGGGCCGGGCAGCAGGCGGTGGCGGCTGCCCATGGTGTTGGCCGGGCCGTGGGCGAGCGAGAAGCCGCCGCCGGGCAGGCCGACCTGTCCGAGCACCGAGGCCAGGCCGATGGCGGCCCAGAACGGCTGCTCGCCGTGGTCGGCGCGCTGCAGTGCCCAGGCGACGTTGACCAGCGTGCGCGTGGCCGCCATCTGCGCGGCGAGCGCGCGCAGGCGTGAGGCAGGCACTCCGGCGATCGGCGCGGCCCACTCGGCGTCCTTGACGATGCCGTCGACCCGGCCGAGCAGGTAGTCGGCCCAGCGCTCGAAGCCGACGCAGTGACTGGCGAGGAAGGCGGTGTCGTGGCGCCCGGCGCGCACGGTCTCGCAGGCGAGCGCGAGCATGACGGCGGTGTCGGTGCCGGGTCGGATCGGGATCCATTCGAGCGCGCCGCCGGGCACCTCGATGTCGTCGCGCACGGGGCTGAAGCTCACGAAGCGGCAGCCCGCGCGCGCGGCGGCGGCGAGCCCGCCGCGCAGGCCGTGCTCGGAGGCGCCGCCGGCGCCGACCCGTGCGTTCTTCTCGGGTGCGCCGCCGAAGGTCACGAACAGCCGCGTGTGCGCAGCGACCGTGCCCCAGTCGTGCGCGTTCGCGAGCAGGTACTCCATCGGGCAGACCACGTGCGGCAGCAGCGCGCGCCCGGCCCCGAGGCTGTAGGAGTCGACGTGGCGGACGTAGCCGCCGAGCGCGTTGAGGAAGCGGTGGACCTGGCTCTGCGCATGGTGGAAGCGGCCGGCGCTCGACCAGCCGTACGAGCCGCCGAACACCGAGGCGTTGCCGTGTGCGCCGATCACGCGGCGCAGCTCGCCGGCGACCAGCGAGGCGGCGCGCTCCCAGGACACCTCGATGAAGGGCTCGCGGCCGCGGCCCTCGCCGCGGCGCGGATCGTCGGGGCCGTGCTCGAGCCAGCCCGCGCGCACCGCGGGCCGGCGCACGCGCAGCGGCGAGCGGTAGGCGTCCCACATCGCGGGGCCGATGGGGTTGGGGTCCGGGTCACCGCGCCAGGGGGCCAGGCCGGTGGCCACGCCGGCCTCGCGCCGGACCTCCCAGGCGCCCCAATGGGACGAGGTCAGCTCCAGGCCGAGGGGTTCCGCACGGGCCATTCCATCTCCTCGCGGCGCTGCTCCGGCGCCGGTTGCAATCCTCGGTCCACTCTAGCATCATTCATTAAGACGGACCGACCGTTCCAACATACGGAACACAGATCCGATCACCGACCTGATCCCCACCGCCGCACCGGCGCCCCACGGACCCTCGATGAACAACACCCTGGTCAAGGGTCTCGCGCTGCTCGAGGTGCTGGCGGACTCCGAGCGCCCGCTCGGCGTCACCGAGCTCGCCGCGCGCATCGGCCTGGGCAAGAGCAACGTCCACCGGCTGCTGCAGGCGCTGGTGGAGCAGGGCTACGTGCGGCGCGACGGCGACGGCGGCACCTACGCGGCCTCGATCCGGCTGTGGGAGCTCGGCTCGGCGGTGCTCGCCAACCTCGACCTGCGCCAGGCCGCGCAGGCCTGGATGGACTGGCTGCTCGACCGCACCCGCGAAACCGTCCACCTGTCGATGCTCGACGGCGACGAGGTGGTCTACGTGCACAAGCTCGACAGCCCCGAGCCGGTCCGCGCGTACACGCGCATCGGCGGTCGCGCGCCGGCGCATTGCGTGGCCACCGGCAAGGCGATGCTCGCCTGGATCGGCGACTCGCAGCTCGAGGCGCTGTCGCGGCGGCTCGCGAGCTTCACGCCGCGCACCATCGCCGATCCGGCCGAGTTCCTGCGCGAGATGGAGCGGGTGCGCCAGCAGGGCTACGCGGTGAACCGCGGCGAGTGGCGCGAGTCGGTCGGCGGCATCGCCGCGCCGGTGCGCGACCCGTCGGGCCGGGTGGTCGCGGCGGTCGGTGTGTCCGGGCCGATCGAGCGGCTGCGGCCCTCGACCTTCAAGGCGCTGTCGGCCGACGTGATCCGCGCGGCCGACGGCGCGGGCGCCGCGCTCGCGGGCGATGCGCGCCTGCCCGGCCGCGAACCGGAACGCGGCACCGAACGCATGCCCGAGCGACCACTGCTGCGCCGGACCGAAGCCTTCCCAGACCTCACGACCGACCGCTCCGCGCCCTCCGCGCGACGCGTCGCCTGACCCGCCCGACCCAGGAGCGCCCCACCGATGTCCCAGAGCCCCGATCCGCGCGCCGACGCCACCGACGGCGTTCACGCCGACCCGACCGGCCCGGCCGGCGCCGCCGCCCACGCCGCCACGGGCACGCGCCGCCGCCTGCTCGTCGCCGCGGCCGCCGCGCCGATCGCGGCGTTCGCGCCCGCCGCGCCCGCGCAGTCCCGCTGGCCCGGCGACAAGCCGATCCGCTTCGTGGTGCCCTTCCCGCCCGGCGGCAACAGCGACGTGCTGGCGCGCGTGCTGGCCGAGCGGCTGCGCGAGCACCTGAAGGCGACGATCATCGTCGACAACCGCCCCGGCGGCACCACGCAGGTGGGCACCGAGGCGGTGGCCCGCGCCGAGCCCGACGGCTACACGATGCTGCTGGCGGCGGCCACCTCGTTCACGATCCTGCCGAACCTGCGCAAGCTCCCCTTCGACCTGAACGCGAACTTCGAGATCGCCGGCGGCATCGCCGACTACGTCGCGATCGTCACCGCCCGCAAGGGCCTGGGCGTGAAGACGATGGCCGAGCTGGTGGAGCTCGCGAAGAAGCAGCCGGGCAAGCTCACCTGGGGCTCGGCCGGCAACGCGTCGGCCGGCCACATCTACGGCGAGCAGCTCAAGAAGCACGCCGGCATCGACATGCTGCACGTGCCCTTCAAGGGCTCGGTCGACGCGGCCAACGCGCTGGTGGGCGAGCAGATCGACCTGATCATCGACGGCGTGGGCCTGGGCCTCGCGCGCAACGGCCGCGCGGTCGCGCTCGCCGCCTTCTTCGGCCAGCGTCACCCCGAGCTGCCCGACGTGCCCGCGATCAACGAGACGGGCCTGAAGGTCGAGCTGCCCGCGGGCGGCTGGAGCATCGCGTTCCCGAAGGGCACGCCGCAGCCGATCCTCGCGCAGATGGCGGCGGCGCTGGAGAAGTCGCTCGCCGAGCCGGACACGAAGGACAAGCTGATCCGGGCGAGCGTCGTCGCGCTGTGGACGCCGCCCGCCGAGTACCGTCGCGGGCTCGAGGGCGCGCGCAGCTACTACGCCGACCTGCTGCAGTCGATCGGCATGAAGGAAGGCTGATGGCGCCTGAATCCCTGCGCCCCCTCGCCGGCGTGCGCGTCGTCGAGTTCTGCCATGTCGCGGCCGGACCGTTCTGCGGGATGCTGCTCGCCGACTTCGGCGCCGAGGTGGTGAAGGTCGAGCCGCCCGACGGCGACGCGATGCGCCAGTGGCCCCCGATCACCGACGGCTTCTCCGAGAACTTCGCGTCGATCAACCGCGGCAAGCGCTCGGTCGCGCTCGACCTGAAGGACCCGGCCGCGCGTGACGCGGCGCGCGCGCTGGTGCTCGAGGCCGACGTGCTGATCGAGAACAGCCGCCCCGGCGTGATGTCGCGCCTGGGCCTGGGCTGGGACTGGTTCGGCGCGCGCAAGCCCTCGCTCGTCTACTGCTCGATCTCGGCCTTCGGGCAGGACGGCCCGCGCGGCTCGGAGGGCGGCTTCGACCTCACGATCCAGGCGGCCGCGGGCGTCATGAGCGTGACCGGCGAGCCCGACGGCGCACCGGTCAAGGCGGGCGTGCCGCTGGTGGACTTCGGCGCGGGGCTGTATGCGGCCTTCACCATCGCGTCGCTGCTCGCCCGGGTGCGGGCGGGGGGCGCGGGCGGGCATGTCGACGTGCCGATGTTCGCGACCACCATCGCGATGTCGGCGCTGCAGACCAGCGAGTACTTCGGCACCGGGCGCAACCCGCGCAAGCTGGGCTCGGCGCATCCGCGCAACGCACCCTACCAGGCGTTCCGCGCGTCGGACGGCTACTTCGCGATCGCCGCCGGCAACAACAAGCTCTGGCAGCAGGTCTGCGAGATCGCGGGCACGCCCGAGCTGCTGGCCGATCCGCGCTTCACCACGCCGACGCAGCGCGCCGCGCACCAGGACGCGCTGCGCGAGCTGCTCGAGGCGCGCTTCGCGCACGACACCGCCGCCGCCTGGCTCGCCCGCTTCGCGCCCGCGGGCGTGCCGAGCGCGCCGATCAACGGCTACGCCGAGGCACTCGCCGACCCGCAGGCCGCCCACCTCGGGCTGGTGCGGCCGATGACGCTGCCCAACGGTGTCGAGACCCGCAGCGTGGGCTGCCCGGTGCGGCTCGACGGGCAGGTGCTGCCGGTCGACACCCGCCCGCCCGCACTCGGCGAGCACACCGCGGCGGTGCTGGGCGCGCTCGGCGCGATGCGCTGACGCCGCGCGACGCCGAGCCGCCCGAGCACCGACCCATCCCCATACCGACCTGCCGACCCCATCCGAGTCGAGGCCCCCCATGACCCCCATGCCCCCCACCGACCGCCACGATCCGATCGACCCGCTGCGTCCGCTGCGCGAGTTCGTCGTCGGCATGACGCAGCTCGTCGGCCGCACCTCCGACGAGCCCGAGCTGCTCGCCGAGGGACGCGCGCTGCTCGCCACGCTGCTCGCCGACGACCGCTGGCTGCCCGAGGCCTACTCGAAGGCGGACCCGGGCGTGTACCGCCAGTACCTGCTGCACTGCGACCCGCTGGAGCGCTTCTCGGTGGTGAGCTTCTGCTGGGGGCCGGGCGCCCGCACGCCGGTGCACGACCACACCGTCTGGGGCCTGGTCGGCGTGCTGCGCGGCGCCGAGGCGTGCCGCGAATATGCACCCAAATACGCGCCCGAGGGCGCGGCGGTGGTCGACCTCGGCCACGAGCACGTGATGCGCGCGGGCGCGATCGAGGCGGTCTCGCCCACCATCGGCGACTGGCATGTGGTGGCCAACGCGATGCCCGACACCACCTCGGTCAGCATCCACGTCTACGGCGCCAACATCGGCGCGGTGCGCCGCCACCGGGTCGATGCGCAGTCGGGCGCGATCCTCGACTTCATCTCCGGCTACTCGCTGCCCGCGACCCCGAACCTCTGGGACCGCTCGGCCGCGGTCGCCGCCGCCGCGCGATGAGCACCGACCTGCCGGTGCCGGGCCGCGCCCTGCGTACGGATCGGACCGAGCCTGCGGTGCCCGTCGGCCCCGAGGCGACGCTGCGGATCGCCGACGGCATCGCCTGCATCGAGCTCGACCGGCCGGCGCGCGGCAACGCGCTGTCGGCGCTGATGGTGGAGACGCTGCTGGGCGCGCTGCGCGCGGCCTGCGCCGATCCGTCGGTGCACACGGTGGCCTTCGTCGCCGCGGGCCGGCACTTCTGCACCGGCTTCGACCTCAGCGGCCTCGAGGACCTCACCGAGGGCGAGCTGCTGCTGCGCTTCGTGCGGGTCGAGACGCTGCTCGACGCCGTCTGGCGCGCGCCGGTGCGCACCGTCGCGATCGCGACCGGGCGCGCCTGGGGCGCGGGCGCGGACCTCTTCGCCGCCTGCGACCTGCGGATCGCGGCCGCCGACGCGAGCTTCCGGTTCCCGGGCGCGGCCTTCGGCATCGTGCTGGGCACGCGCCGCCTGGCCGAGCGCATCGGCACCGAGCGCGCGCGCCAGTGGGTCACCACCGGCGCGACGCTCGATGCCGACGCCGCGGCATCGGCCGGACTGGCCAGCCGGGTCGCGGCGCCCGCCGACGACGGCACGCCCGCCGATGCCTGGCGCGAAGCGCTGGCCGACGGCCCCTCGGTGGACCGCGAGACGCTGGCGGCGATTCGCGCGGCGAGCCGCCCGGCAGGCGGCCCCGGGGGCGATGCGCTCGCCGACGCCGACCTCGCCGCGCTGGTCCGCTCGGCGGCCCGCCCGGGCCTCAAGGCGAGGATCCTCGCGTACCGCGAGCGCACCCGCCCGCCGCCCCGACCCGGCGGCTGAGCCGACGGCTCGGCACGGCGCATCACGATCACGATCACGATCAACACGATCAGAACGACAACGACGACAGGGAGCAGCGCAGCATGGAGATGGTCAAGGTCACCCACAACGCCGACGGCACGACGCTGATCGCGATCGACCGCCCGAAGCGCAAGAACGCGATCTGCGCGGTCACCGCGATCGAGCTGCAGGAGGCCTTCGCCGAGTTCGACCGGATGGACTCGCAGCGCGTGGCGGTCATCACCGGCACCGGCGACGACGCCTTCTCCTCGGGGGCCGACGTCTCGAACATCCCCGAGCTCTGGCGCTGCATCCCGACGGTGGGCATCACCACCGAGAAGCCGGTGATCGCCGCGATCGGCGGCTGGTGCGTGGGCGGGGCGCTGGTGCTGGCGATGATGTGCGACCTGCTGGTGGCCGCCGACAACGCGAAGTTCTCCTACCCCGAGGCCAAGCTCGGATTCACCGGCGGCCTGATCTCGGCGCTGCCCTCGCGCATCCCGCACAAGATCGCGATGGAGCTGATCATGCTGTGCAACACCATCGACGCGAAGCGCGCCTACGAGGTGGGCTTCGCCAACCGCGTGGTGCCGACCGGCACGCAGGTCGAGGCGGCGATGGAGATGGCGCGCGAGATCGCGACCTTCGCACCGCTGGTGCTCAAGACGATCAAGCGCTTCGTCGTCGAAGGCGTGATGCCGCAGGGCCCGTCCGAGCGGATGGCCAAGGCCGCGCGCGACCTGGCCGCCGTGCGCGAGAGCGACGACGGCCGCGAAGGCCAGCGCGCCTTCCTCGAGAAGCGCGCGCCGAAGTGGACCGGTCATTGAGCGAGGACACCCTGTCATGAGCCACGATCCGACCCGCCGCTCGCTGCTGGCCGCTGCCGCCGCCGCATCGACCTCGGCCACGCTGTCTTCGGTCGGCGCCGCTGCCGGCCTCGCCTCGCTCGCCGCCGTCGCCCCCGCCGCCCGCGCCCAGGCCCGCTGGCCCGAGCGCCCGCTGAAGCTGATCGTCCCCTATCCGCCCGGCGGCAACGCCGACGCGATCGGCCGCTGGGCCGCCGAACGGCTGTCCACGGGTCTCGGCCAGCAGGTGGTCGTCGAGAACCGCGCCGGCGCCGGTGCCTCGATCGGCGCGCAGGCCGCAGCCCGCTCGGCCCCCGACGGCTACACGCTGCTGCTCGCGCCCACCGCGGTGATGTCGATCACCCAGCACCTGCGGAAGGTCCCCTACGATCCGGACGCCGACTTCGCGCCGATCTGCTGCATCTCGAACAGCTACGGCCTGGTGGCCGCGCGACGCGACCTGCCGGCCTCGACCTTCGCCGAGTTCATCCCGATCGCCAAGGCCGCACCCGGCAAGTTCACCTTCGGCTCGGTCGGCCTGGGCACCGCCACGCACCTGACCGGCGAGATCGCGGCACTTCGCGGCGGCATCAAGCTGCTGCACGTGCCGTACAAGGGCTCGGCCGAGTCGCTGACGGATCTCGTGGCCGGCCGCATCGACCTGATCTTCGATCCGGTCGCGCTGCAGCAGGTCAAGGCCGGGACTGTGAAGGCGCTGGCCGCCACCTCGTCGGTGCGCCATCCCGAGCTGCCCGACGTGCCCACCCTCAAGGAACAGGGCATCGAGATGCCGGACAGCGGCTGGTTCGGACTGTTCGCGCCGAAGGGCACGCCCGCCGATGCGATCGCGCGGATGGCCGGCGAGATCGAACGCGCGCTCGCCGCACCCGGCACCCGCGAGACGCTGGTGAAGTTCGGCCAGCACCCCCAGTACATCGCCCCCGAGGCGTTCGCCGCGCGCGTCAAGGCCGACAGCGCGATGTTCCGCGACCTGATCGCCCAGGCCGGCATCAAGCTCGACTGACGGGCACCGAGGAGACGACCTTGAACGACCGATCCCCAGCGATCCACGTGCAGCGCTCCGTGCGCGAGCGCGTCGGCGAGGCCGAGTGGCAGGCGCGCGTCGACCTCGCCGCCTGCTACCGGCTGGTGGCCGACCTGGGCCTCACCGAGATGATCGCCAACCACATCTCGGTGCGCGTGCCCGGCCACGACGACCAGTTCCTGCTGAATCCGTACGGCCTGCTCTACGAGCAGATGACCGCGTCCAGCATGATCAAGGTCGACCACAACGGCCGCGTGCTGCTCGACGAGACCGGCCTGGGCGTGAACCGAGCCGGCTGGGTGATCCACGACTGCGTGCACCGCGCACGGCCCGACGTGCATGCGATCGCGCACACGCATTCGCTCGCCGGCATGGCGGTGTCCGCGATGACCTGCGGGCTGCTGCCGCTCGCGCAGAGCTCGATGCGCTTCGTCGACGTCGCTTACCACGACTACGAGGGGCTGGCGCTGCGCACCGAGGAGCAGGCGCGCCTGGTCGCCTCGCTCGGCGAGCGCGAGGTGATGATCCTGCGCAACCACGGGCTGCTCGCCTGCGCGTCGTCGATCCCGCAGGTCTTCAACAACCTGTGGCGGCTCGAGCGGGCCTGCGAGCTGCAGGTCATGGCGCTGTCGTGCAACACCGAGCTGCGCATGCCCGAGCCCGAGGCGGTGCGCTACACCAACGAGCAGTTCCGCGCCGGCATCCAGAAGATGCCGCTCGGCATGCGCGAGTGGCCGGCGCTGCTGCGCAAGCTCGACCGCATGGACCCGTCGTTCCGCGACTGACGCCCGACACCTTCCCACGGGCCGCCCCGCGCGGCCCCACCCGAGACCCCCGCCCCATGACCGATCCGAAAGCCTTCGCCGGCATCCGCGTGCTCGACTTCACCCACGTGCTCGCGGGCCCGTACGCCACCTCGCAGATCGCGATGCAGGGCGCCGACGTCATCAAGATCGAGCCGCGCACCGGCGACGGCATGCGGCTGACCCCGGTCTCGCGCGAGTGGTCCGAGCGCGGCCTGGGCCCGGCCTGGATGGCGGTCAACGCGAACAAGCGCAGCCTCACGCTCGACCTCGCGAAGGACGAGGCCAAGCGCATCGTGCATCGGCTCGCCGAAGGCGCGGACGTCGTCGTCTCCAACTTCCGCCCGGGCGTGATGGACAAGCTCGGCATCGGCTGGGAGGCGCTGTCGGCGATCAACCCGAAGCTGATCTACGTCGAGATGTCGGGCTTCGGCTCGACCGGCCCGGAGCGCCGCACCGCGAGCTTCGACGGCAAGATCCAGGCGATGTCGGGGCTGATGACGCTGACCGGCGAGACGGTGAACGGTCCGATGCGCGCCGGCTTCGCCGCGGCCGACGTCGCCACCGGCATCACCGGCGCGTTCGCGATCGCCACCGCCCTCTTCCAGCGTACCCACACCGGTCGCGGCCAGTTCGTCGACGTCGCGATGCTCGACTCGATGATGGGCTTCCTCAACGGCCAGATCGCCGAGTGGCTGAACACCGGGTACAGGCATCCGCAGTACGGCAACCGCTCGGTGAGCATGAAGCCCACCGCCGACCGCTTCCGCTGCGGCGAGGGCTTCATCGTGCTCGCGGTGCTGACCGAGCCGCAGTTCCAGCGCCTGCTGACCACGCTCGGCCGTGCCGATGCGCTCGCCGACCCGCGCTTCGCCGACTGGTTCACGCGGATGGAGCACGACGTCGCGCTGCGCGAGGTGATCGAGGGCGCGTTCGCCGACGGCACGCCCGAGCAGTGGGTGGCGCGCCTGACCGAGGCCGACGTGCCGTGCGCGCGCGTCACCTCGCTGCCCGAGATCGTCACCCATCCGCAGCTCGCGCACCGCGGCTACCTGCAGCAGGCCGAGACGCCCTACGGGCCGGTCACGCTCGCCGGGCCGGCGTTCCGCTTCCAGCACGGCAACGGGGGGATCGACCGGCCGCTGGCCACGCTCGGCATGCACACCGAGGAAGTGCTGACCGAGCTCGGCTACGATGCGGCGGCGATCACGGCGCTGCGCGAGGCCGAGGTGATCTGAGCGGAGCGCACCGGCGTGCGCGGCGCACAATGACGAGACGCGGGCCGACCACGGCCCCGCAGGAGACACCGTGAGCCCCCCGTACGAAGACCTGTCCCTCTACATCGACGGCGAGTTCGTCCGCGGCGGCGGCCGCCGCGAGCAGGACGTGTTCGACCCGGCCACGGGCGGGCTGATCGGCCGCCTGCCGCATGCCACGCCCGCCGACCTCGACCGTGCGCTGGCCGCCGCGCAGCGCGCCTTCGAGACCTGGAAGACGGTGTCGCCGCTCGAGCGCAGCCGCATCCTGCGGCGCGTCGGCGAGCTCACCCGCGAGCGCACCCAGGCCATCGCGCGCAACATCACGCTCGACCAGGGCAAGCCGCTCGCCGAGGCGGTGAGCGAGCTCACGCGCTGCGCCGACCACTGCGACTGGCATGCCGAGGAATGCCGGCGCATCTACGGCCGCGTGATCCCGGCGCGCCTGCCGAACGTGCGCCAGTTCGTGCTGCGCGAGCCGATCGGCGTGTGCGCCGCCTTCACGCCGTGGAACTTCCCGTACAACCAGGCGATCCGCAAGATCGCCGCGGCGATCGGCGCCGGCTGCACCATCGTGCTTAAGGGCCCCGAGGACACGCCGAGCGCGGTCGTCGCGATCGCGCGCATGTTCCACGACGCGGGCCTGCCGCCGGGCGTGCTCAACGTCGTGTGGGGCGTGCCCGCCGAGGTCTCGAAGCACCTGATCGAGTCGCCGATCGTGCGCAAGGTGTCGTTCACCGGCTCGGCCCGCTCGCGCACGAGCGCCGGCTGCCTGCCATGGCCGAGATGGTCGAGGACGCGACCGGGCGCGGTGCGCGCATCGAGACGGGCGGCGCCCGGATCGGAGACCGGGGCTACTTCTGGGCACCGACCGTGCTCACCAACCGAACGCGCTGCCCTACGGCCTGTCCTCGTATGCGTTCACGAATTCGTCGAAGCACGCGCTGAAGATCCAGAACGGCATCCAGGCGGGCCTGGTGAACATCAACCACTTCGGCCAGGGGCTGCCCGAGACGCCGTTCGGCGGCATCAAGGACAGCGGCATCGGCAGCGAGGGCGGCACCGAGACCTTCGACGGCTACCTGGTGACGAAGTTCGTCACCCAGATGGACTGAACCGATGCGCGCGCGGACCGCGCCGCATGCCGCCTCTGCCGACGTGTCAGTCGAGGTAGGGGGCGAGGTAGCGCTCGAGCGCGACCGCACCCTCGCGCGTCATCGGGCGCCGCTGAGCAGGCTCGAGGGTCGCGCGGTCGAGCAGGCCGATCATCATCGCGAGCAGCGTGGTGGCGACCAGGTCGGCGCGGTGCACGGTCATCTTCGGCACGCGGCTGCGCATGCCGGCGCCGAGACGCTCGCGCATGCGCTCGAAGCCCGCCCGCTCGATCACCCACAGCTGCGGCGCCGAGTGCAGCGCGCGGCGCAGGCCCTTCACCCCGGTGCGGCGCACGCGCAGGTCGAGCAGCTTGTCGGTGATCGCGCGCAGGTCGCGGCGCCAGTCGGCCGAGGTGGCGAAGGCGCTGAGCATCGGGCCGACCTTCTCGTAGCGCTCGGTCTCGATCGACATCGCGAGCGCCTCGATGAGCGCGTACTTGTCGGGGAAGTAGCGGTAGAGCGTCGCGATGTTGACCTCTGCGCGCTCGGCGACCGCCGTGGTGGTCAGCGCGTCGAAGCCGGCGTCGTCGAGCAGCTCGCCGGTGGCCCGCAGGATGCGGTTGACCGCCGCGCGCGCGCGCTGCTGGCGCGGCACGGTGCGCATCCGTGCCCCCGCGAGCTGCGGATCGGGGTCCGCGGCAGGGACTGGAGGCGAGGAGAACGGGCCCGGTGCGGGCGGCTTGCCGATGGTTCGCATGGCCTTTCGAGAACACCCCGATTCTATCAGCCCGGTGGCCCGCGCACCGGACCCGTCCGTCGCGATCATTGGCATCGCGGCCCCACGACCCCTCGTGCACCGGCCCGCGCGGCCGCTGCACGGCCACCGACCGGAGCGAACCGATGACCCGCACCCATGACGACAACGTCCGCCAGGACGTGCGCAACCTGCTGCATCCGTACACGCCGCTCGACAAGATCGCGGTGACCGGACCGATGGTGATCCGCAAGGGCGACGGGGTCTACGTCGAGGACGACCAGGGCCGGCGCTACCTCGAGGGCATGGCCGGGCTGTGGTGCACCGCGCTCGGCTTCTCCGAGCAGCGCCTCGTCGACGCCGCGATCCGCCAGATGCGCGACCTGCCCTACTACCAGATCTTCGCCGGCCGCTCGAACGAGCCCTCGATCGAGCTGTCCGAGCGGCTGCTGTCGATGACGCGCCACCTCGGCATGGACAAGGCGCTCTACGCGAACTCCGGCTCCGAGGCCAACGACGCCGCGGTCAAGGTCATCTGGTACTACTTCAACGCGCTCGGGCAACCGCAGAAGAAGAAGCTGATCGCCCGCGAGCGCGGCTACCACGGCGTGACCGTGATGACCGCGAGCCTCACCGGCCTGGCCGGCAACCATGCCGACTTCGACCTGCCGATCGGCCGCGTGCTGCGCACCGGCTGCCCGAGCGCCTACCACTACGCCCGGCCCGGCGAGACCGAAGCGCAGCTGGTCGACCGGCTGATGGAGGAGCTCGAGGCGCTAATCGCGCGCGAGGGCGCCGACACCATCGCCGCGTTCTTCGCCGAGCCGGTGCAGGGCGCGGGCGGCGTGATCGTGCCGCCCGAGCACTACTTCCCGAAGCTGCAGGCGGTGCTCAAGAAGCACGGGATCCTGCTGGTCGCCGACGAGGTGATCACCGGCTTCGGGCGCACCGGCAACCTGTTCGGCTGCGACACCTATGCGATCCGGCCCGACATCATGACCGTCGCCAAGGCGCTGTCCGGCTCGTACATGCCGATCTCGGCGACGCTGCTGTCGGCGCCGATCTACGAAGGCCTGGTCGAGGGCAGCAAGCGCAACGGCTCGTTCGCGCACGGCGTGACCTACGCCGGCCACCCGGTCGCTTCCGCGGTGGCGGTCGAGGCGCTGAAGATCTACGAGGAGCGCGACATCGCCGGGCAGGTGCGCGCGGTGTCGCCGCGCTTCCTCGCCCGGCTGCACGCGCTCGACGCGCATCCGCTGGTCGCCGGCGCCCGCGGCGTGGGCCTGATCGGGGCGATCGAGCTGGTCCGCGACAAGGACTCGCGCGCGCCCTTCGATCCGACGAGCGGCGTGCAGGCACGGCTCGCCGAGGCGGTGCTGGAGGAAGGCCTGATCACGCGCGCGCTGCGCGACACGGTGGCGCTGTGCCCGCCACTCATCATCACCGAACCGCAGGTCGACGAGATGTTCGACAAGTTCGAGCGGGCGCTGCAGACGACGCTCGGGTTCGCACGTGCGAAGGCGCTCGTCGACTGACTTGGGGGTGCCCGGGATGAAGGTCTTCCACTCCGATGCGCAGGCCGGCCACGCGCCGCGGGGCTACGCGATCGGCGGCGAGGTCGTGGCGGCGCGGGAGACGCCCGAGCGTATCGACGCGCTCCTCGCGGCGCTTCGCGGCGCCGGCCATGCCGTGCTCGCGCCGAGCGCCCACGGGATCGAGCCGCTTCGCCGGCTGCACACCGACGACTACCTCGAGTTCCTGCGGACCGCGCACGCGCGCTGGAGGGAGACCTTCCCGAGCGGCCCACGCAGCGAGTGGGTGCTGCCCTACGCCTTCCCGAACCGGCACATGGACGCCCGGCCGGGCAGCGTGCTCGGGCAGGCCGGCTGGCATCTGTCCAGCACGACGGTACCGATCGGTGCCGGCACCTGGGCCGCGATCCAGGGCGCGGCCGACTGCGCGCTCGACGGCGCCGACGCGCTGCTCGCCGGCGATCGGGAGGCCTATGCGCTGTGCCGGCCTCCGGGCCACCACGCCTACGCCGACGTCGGCGCGGGCTTCTGCTACGTGAACAACGCGGCGGTGGCGGCCGAGCGGATCGCGCCCACGCGGGGTCGCGTCGCGATCCTGGACGTCGACGTCCACCACGGCAACGGCACGCAGGGCCTCTTCTACGAGCGCGCAGATGTCCTGTTCGTGTCGGTGCACGCCGACCCGGACGCCGGCTTCCCGTTCTTCGCAGGCCGCAGCGACGAGACCGGTCGTGGCGCCGGGGCGGGCTTCAACCTGAACCTGCCGCTGCCCGCCGGGACGAAGGACGCGGGCTGGCTCGACGCGGTCGGCACGGCCGCGGCCGCGGTCCGCCGCTTCGATCCGGCCGCGCTGGTCGTCTCGCTGGGGTTCGACGCATTCGAGCGCGACCCCTCGGCGCTGCTCGCGGTCAGCACCGAGGCGTTCCGCGCCTGCGGCCGCACGGTCGGCGCGCTCGGTCTGCAGACGCTGCTGGTGCAGGAAGGCGGCTACGCGGTCGACGCGCTGGGCACGAACCTGCTGGCTTTCCTCGACGGATTCCGGGGCGCGCGACGCTGAGGCCTGGCCGGGCCCGCGCTCAGAACCGCAGCTCCGACGACAGCATCAGCGCAAATCCGTCGGCGTCGAGGCCGTTCGCGTAGACGGTGCGCCGCCAGGTGCCTTCGATCGCCAGCGTCGTCTTCGGGCTCGGGTCCCAGAACAGGTTCGAGAACAGCGTGCGGTTGCTCGCGATGCCGCTGCCGGCGAGGTCCGCAGCGTCGGCGCGGTCGATTCCGTAGCCCGCGTGCGAGTGCAGGGTCGGTGTCCACCACCATGCCAATTCGCCCCAGCCGCCGCGGCTGCCGATCGCACGCCGCGTCGTACCCACAGTCTGGAAGATCGCACCGAGGTACGGGCCCAGCGCACGGCCCTGGTACAGCTCGCCCTGCAGCCCGAACTGCCGGCCGATCCGCAGCCCACCCTCGAGCGCCACGCCAGACAGACGCGTTTCGTAGGGCACGAACGCGCCACCGGTGCTGAACGTCCGGAACTCGCCGGTCACGCCGGACAGCCCCAGCTCCCACTTCGGCCAGGGCACCCACGAGCCCTCGCCGCGCGGCGCGCCCGAGGTGTAGGCCACCCGGCCCTCGAGATTCGGGACGCCGGTGTTCTCCGTCGACGCGAGCGTCGGCGGCTTGATGTTCGACGGCAACGCGTCGGCGACCGCGGCCTGCAGCGTCAGCTGGTCGGCCCCCCAGGCCACGAGGCGCTCGGCCCGCAGTTGCGGCTTGAACGAATTGCCAGGGTTGCCGCTGCCCGCGAACGCCGACATCCGGTCGACCATCGTCGGAATCCGCGGGCTGAAGACGTCCATCTGCAGGCCGGCGGCGAAGCGCGTGTCGCGGCTCGTCGCATCGACGTAGGCGAAGCCCGGGTAGAAGCCGTACTGGCCCGAGAACACGTTGCCGTCGAACAGGTAGCCGTAGATCGCGCCGCCGAGCCGGAACTCGCCGAGCTGCGCGCCTTCCACGCCGATGTAGAGGGACGACAGCCGCGCGTCGATCTTCGTCGTGCCGTCGCGCACGCCCGGCAGCGACGGCAGGACCAGGAACGGCGTCGCGTCGGGCTGCATCCGCGCGGTGGTCGTGGTGACCGTGGTGCGCAGCGCACCGCCCAGCGTCACCTTCATGCCATCGAAGCGGGAGCGGACCGGCTCGGGCTCGGGCGGCGCCGCGGCGCGCCCCGGCTCGCCCGCAGCGGGCGCGGGGGCGCCGGCGGCCGCGGGCGCCGCGACTGTCCCCGCCCGCCCGGCCAGCGCCTCGAGCTGGCGCGCCTGCTCGTCGAGCCGTGCCCGCTGCTCGCGCAGTTCGCGCTCCTGGGCGTCGAGTCGCGCCCGCTGCTCGGCGATCCGCGCGCGCAACGCCTCGAGCTCCTGCTCCGGCCCCGTCGCGAGCGCGGCCGACGCGGTACAGGCGAGCACCGCCACGCACGCACCCCGCGCCAGCCTGGCCCGCGCGACCCACGCGGCCTTCACTTCGCCGCGCTCCAGACTACCCTACCCTCCTTCACCGTCTGCAGCACCGGGATGTCCTTGATCGTCCGCGGCGGCACCTTCAGCGGATTCGCACCGAGGATCACCATGTCGGCGAGCTTGCCGGGCTCCAGCGTCCCCTTGGTCTTCTCCTCCTTGATCTGCCAGGCGGCCATCTCGGTCACCGCCTTCAGCGCGATGTACGGGGAGACCCGCTCGTCCGGGCCGACGACCCGGCCGCTGGCGGCGATGCGGTTCACGCCGGCGTCGACCAGCGCCAGGATCCACGGCTGCGGAGACACCGGGGCATCGTGCGAGAAGGTGAACGGCAGCTGCTTGCGCGACAGGGTCCCCGCGGCGAGCGCCGTGGTGCCGCGGGCGGCGCCCCACAGCCGCAGCACCGCATCGCCGCCGGTCACGATCGAGCTGGTGAGGAAGCTGGGCACTGCGCCCACCGACTTCAGCCGCGCGATCTGGTCGGGTCGCATGTAGGCGCCGTGCACGAACACCGGCCGGTGGTCGGCCGGCCCGTGCCGGGCGATCGCTCGGTCGATCGCGCGCAGCGCCTGGTCGACCGCGGCGTCGCCGTTCATGTGCAGGTTCATCTGCACCCCGGTCTTCCAATACCGGTCGAACGCCGCCTGCACCACCTCGTCCGGGATCTGCTGGAAGCCCGTGTAGGTGCCGGTCTTGCCCGGCGGATTGGTGGTGTACGGTTCCGAGAACCACGCGGTGTCGACGCTGCCGTCCAGCCAGAACTTCACGCCCCCGAGGCGCACGCGGTTCACGTAGCGCTGGTCGAGGTCGGGCCGCACCGCGAGCAGGCGCTCGCGCATCCCGCCCCCTGACGCGAGCGCCTGGTCGACCAGCGCGCGCTGCCGCCCGTCGGCGGCATCGCCGGTCGGCACGGGGTAGTCACGACGGACCTGCCGGGCGACCTCGGCCGCCTTGTCGACCGTACTGTCCTTCGCGCACACGTACAGGTCGATCGGCAGCAGCTGCCGATCGATCGCATTGCGTACCAGGTCGAAGTCGTCGTCGCCCAGGCCGAGCCCGCACTCCATCGCCGTCGTCTGGCCGTAGCTCATCCACAGCCGCGAGGCGTCGACCGCGACGCGGTCGGCGAGTTCGCCGGTGAACGGGGGCCGCAGCTTGCGCACCGCGTTGAGCGCGGTCTCCTCCATCGGCCCGGCGAGCGAGCGGCCGTCGGCCTTGCGCGTGAAGCTGCCGCCCTCCGGATCGGGCGTGGACCCGTCGATGCCGGCAGCCCTGAACGCCGCCGAGTTGCCGGCGCCGAGGTGGCCCGAGCTGTCGACGACAAGCACCGGCCGACCGGTCGCCACCGAGTCGAGCTCCTCGACGGTCGGCGCCCGGTTCTCCTTCAGGCTGCGGCTGAGGTAGCCGAAGCCGACGATCCACGCACCCTCGGGTACCTTCGCCGCATGCGCCTTCATCCGAGCCAGCAGCTCGGCCACGTCGACCGAACCGAACAGGTCGGCGTCCATCAGGTTCTTGCCGGTGTACACGAAGTGCCCGTGGGCGTCGATGAAGCCGGGCAGCAGCGTTCGCCCCTTCAGATCCACCAGTTCGGTGGACGGGCCTCGCAGCCGCATCGCGCCTGCCTTCTGGCCGACGTAGGCGATCTTCCCGTCGCGAACCGCGAGCGCCTGAACGTAAGTCGGCCGAGGCCCCTTCATCGTGAGGATGTCGCCACCGACGTAGATCGTCTGCGCGGGCTGCGCGCGCACCGCGGCGGTTGCGAGTGTGGCGGTCACGGCGACGAGCGCCGCGGCAACGGCGCGTCGCGCGCCGTGTTCGGGGGACGGGAGGGGCATCGGGCACTCCGTGGCGGCAGCTGCGACCGGCGAATCGACATCGCCGGCCGGCGAAAAAGATCCTTTTCCGCAGAGGCTACCACCCTCGACCAGCCAGGATCGTGACGCTTCGGACACTCTCCGGCGCCCGAACGCGACGAACAGCCGCGTGCCCGAGGTGAGCGCACGACGCGCCAGGGCGCGGTCAGCCCCGCTGCGCCATCTTCGGATCGAGGGTGTCGCGCAGCCCGTCGCCCAGCACGTTGACCGCGAGCACGGTGAGCGCGAGGCAGGCGCCGGGGAAGAAGATCACGTGCGGATGGACGCGGAACAGCGCGCGACCCTCGGCGATAATGTTCCCCCAGCTCGGGATCTCCGGCGGGATGCCCACGCCGAGGAAGGACAGCGCAGCCTCGGCGAGCATCGCCGACGCGCAGACGAAGGTGCCCTGCACGATCAGCGGCGACACCGTGTTCGGCAGCACGTGCCGCCACAGCAGCTTGAGCGGCGCCGTGCCGACGGTGACCGCGGCCTCGACGTAGGGCTCTTCGCGCACCGACAGCACCACCGAGCGCACCAGCCGCACCACCCGAGGCACGTCGGGCACGACGATCGCCAGGATCACGGTGACGAGACCGCCCCCCCAGATCCCCACCAGCGCGATCGCGAGCAGGATGCCCGGGATCGCCATCAGCCCGTCCATCACCCGCATCACCGGCCCGTCGAGGCGACGCCACCAGCCGGCCGCCAGGCCGATCGCCAGCCCGATCGACACCGACAGCAGCGCGACCGTCAGGCCCACCACCAGCGACACGCGCGCGCCATAGGCCACGCGGCTCCAGACGTCGCGCCCGAGGTGGTCGGTGCCGAAGCGGGCGACGCGTTCACCGGTCTCGCCGTCGTCGCGCAGCACTTCGACCACCTGCCCCGGCTTCGCGTTGCGCACCGACGGGTCGAGCTCGGCCGGGTCGACCGTGTCGAGCCAAGGGGCGAGCAGCGCCATCGCGACGACGAGCGCGAGCACCGCGGTGCCGGCGATCACGCCCTTGTGCCGCAGCGCGATGCGCCAGCGGGACGGACGGGACGCGGTCGGCACGGCCGCCTCGGTCGCCACGGCCCGCCTCAGTACCGGATCCGCGGGTCGAGCACCGCGTAGCCGATGTCGATCGCGAGGTTGACGAACACGTAGCCGGTGGCGAACAGCAGGATCAGCGCCTGGATCACCGGGAAGTCGCGCGACAGCACGGCCTCGACGGTGAGCCGGCCGAGCCCCGGGATCGCGAACACGCTCTCGGTGACCACCGCGCCGCCGATCAGTACCGCGAGCCCGATGCCCACCACCGTGAGGATCGGCACTGCCGCGTTGCGCAGCGCGTGACGGGTCAGCACGTCGCGCTCGCGCAGACCCTTCGCGCGCGCGGTGCGCACGTAGTCCTCGTTCAGGACCTCGAGCACGCTGGTGCGGGTGATCCGCGCGACCAGCGCGACGTAGACCAGCGCGAGCGTGACCGCAGGCAGCAGCAGCCGCTCGAGGAAGGGGCCGACGCCGTCGGCGATCCGCGCGTAACCCTGCACCGGCAGCCATTCGAGCTGCACCGAGAAGATCCAGACCAGCAGGTAGCCGAGCACGAACACCGGCATCGAGAAACCGGCGACCGACAGACCCATGACCGCGCGGTCGATCCAGGTGCCCTGCCGGAACGCGGCGACGACGCCGAGCGGCACCGCGACCGAGACCGCGATCGAGAGCGCCGCGAGTCCGAGCGCGAGCGTGGGCTCGAGACGCTGCGCGATCAGCTCGGCCACCGGCTTGCGAAAGAAGTAGCTCTCGCCGAGGTCGCCGCGCAGCACACCGCCCAGCCAGATGACGAACTGCGTGACGATCGGCTTCTCGAGCCCGAGCTTCTCGCGCAGCGCGGCCACCTGCTCGGGGGTGGCCGAGTCGCCGGCGATCACCGCGGCCGGATCGCCCGGCACGGCGCGCAGGATCGCGAAGACGATCACCGCGACCACGAACAGCACCGGCACGACCGCCAGCACGCGACGGGCGACGAAGCCGATCACCGGCCCGACCCGCGCGCGCCGCCCGAACCCGCCGCAACGGCTGTCGTCACTTCTTCTTCAGGCCCCAGAACACCGTGAATGGCGCGTCGAAGACCTGCTCGACGTTCTTCGAGACCGCGCCCACGAAGCTCGCCTCGCCGAGGGTGACGAAGGCGACGAACTCGTTGTTGCGCTCCTGGATCTGACGCGCCAGGTCACGCTTGGCCTCCATGTCGGAGGCACGCGTGAACGCGTCGCGCAGCGACTCCATCTTGTCGTCGCAGGGCCAGCCGAGGAACGAGGTCCTGCAGTTCGTGTTCAGCATCGTCCGGCCGATGGGATCGAGCGCGTCCCGGGTGTCGTAGAACGACATGAAGAACGACCACCCGCCGTCAGCCGGCTTGTCCTTCTTGCGCAGCCGCGCGCCCATCGACTGCCAGTCCGACGGCGCGAGCTGGACCTTGAAGCCAGCGCGCTCGAGCTGCTGCTTGGCGAGCGGGCCGAGCGACGCCAGCGCGGTCACGTCGGTGGGATACGGCAGCACCACGGGGGTACCGTCGTAGCCCGCCTCCTTCAGCATCGCGGCCGCACGCTTGGCGTCGCCCTTCACCAGGTCCTTCATGCCGGCGTCGGTAGCGAGCGGGCTGCCGCAGGCGTACATCGAGCGGCACACCTTGTAGTACTTCGGGTCGCCGACGGTGCCCTTCAGGATCTGCTCCTGGCTGAGCGCGATCATCGCGGCCTGCCGGATCTTCGGGTTGTCGAAGGGCGGATGCGCGTGGTTCATCCGCGCGAAGTACTGGCCCGAGGTGAAGGGCTTCAGGAAAAGTCCCTTCTCCTTCTCGACCAGCGGCAGCAGGTCGGGCGGCACGTTCTCCACCGCATCGACCTCGCCGCGGACCAGCGCGTTGACCGCCGTCTGCGGGTCGGTGATGTTGACCCACTCCACGCGGTCGACCATCGCGACCTTGCCGCCGGCCAGGCCCGACGGCGGCTCGGCGCGGGGCCGGTACTTCGGGTTCTTCACGTAGACCACGCGCTCGCCCGGCTTCCACTCGTCGCGCTTGAAGACGAAGGGACCGGAGCCGATGACCTGCTCGGGCTTGATCGGCTCGGCCGGGTCGGTCTCGGCGACCCGCTTCGGCATGATCAGCAGCGGCGCGAGGCTGGGCTTGGACAGCGTCTCCAGCACCAGGCCGTAGGGCTCCTTCAGGACCAGCCGAAAGGTCTTCACGTCGACCGCGTCCAGCGACGCCACGAAGGGCGCGAGCCGCAGGCCGGTGGGATCGCGTCGGATGAAGCGCCTCACCGATGCGATGCAGTCCTCGGCCGTGACCGGCGTGCCGTCGTGCCACTCGAGGCCGTCACGCAGCCGGAAGGTCCAGGTGAGGCGATCGGCACTGACATCCCACTTCTCGGCCATCTGCGGCCGAACGGTCCCTTTCGCGTCGACCGCGAGTAGCTGGTCCCAGACCAGGTAGCCGTGGTTGCGGACGATGTACTGGGTGCTGACCGTCGGATCGAGGATCTTCAGGTCGGAATGCATCACGATCCGCACGGTCTGCGCCGAGACCTGCTGCAGGGGCAGCGCGGCGAGCGTGACGAGCGTGGCGGCGAGCAGGCGCTTCATCGGATCCTCCGTGCGGGGCCCGGCGATGCAGGCGGTTCTGTATTGAGGAACATGTGTTCCACTACGAGGTCAGTGTCGGAAATCGGGCCAGACCCGTCAAGGCGAGGCGAAGCGCAGGTAGGGCTCACGGTCCAGCTGCTCGAGCAGGTCGACCTCCCAGGTCAGGTACTGCCGCATCGCCGCCTCGACGTCGTCGCCGCGGGCCCACGGCGGGTACCACATGTCGTCGGTGTCGGTGAGGAGCAGCGGGTCGCCGTCGCCGGGCGCGCAGGTCTCGAGCGGACGGCCCGCCGCGTGCCACGCGACGCGGCCGCCCTCGAGCCAGCGGACATCGGTGCGGCCGAGCGCGCGGGCGTCGCGGGCCGCGTACGGCGCGAGCCGCCCGTCGCTGCAGCACAGGACCAGCGGCGCATCGGCCGGCAGCCTCGCCAGGCCTTCGGCGAGCCTGGAGCGCATCGCCCAGGCCGATCCCGGGATGCGCCCGGCGCGATACCAGTAGCTGTCGCCGACGTCGACCACCCGCACCGTGCCCAGGCCGAGCGCGCTGGCGAGCGTGGGTACATCGATCGAGGGCGCCCCGGCAGCCGCGTCGCCGAGCCCCGGCACGCGGACCGCGCCGGTCTCGAGCGCACCGTCGAGCCCGTCGCGCAGCACGTGCACGTCGGTCCAGCCCATCTGCATCAGCCAGTGCGCGGTCATCGGCGCCTGCACCGCGTGCCGGTCGACCAGCACGATCCGCGCATGGCGGACCGCGGCGAAGACGTCGGTGGCCTGCACCAGCTGGCCTCCCGGCGCGTTCAGGCTGCCGGGGAGGTGACCCGCGGCGAAGGCCTCGGGCAGGCGGACATCGAAGACATACGTGGTGCGGCCGGGCTCGTCCCGCATCCGCTCGAGCGCCGCGCGGTCGACGAAGGACACGCCCCAGCGGCGCGCGACCTCGGCGGCCATGGTCCGCGCGCGCGCAAGTCCGTCGCCCGACGGCTCTTCGAGCAGGTTCTCGCGCCCCCGGTCGGTCCGCAGCCCGGCGAGGTGCCAGCCCATCGTGCCGTTCTTCAGCGCGTAGACCGGGTTGGGCAGGCCCGCGTTGCGCAGGCTCTGCGCACCGAGGATCGAGCGCGTGCGACCCGCGCAGTTGACGACCACCACCGTATCCGGCGAGCGCACCGCGCCCGGCACCCTCAGCACCAGCTCGGCACCGGGGCAGTCGGTCGCGCCGGGCAGGCTCACCTGCCGGTACTCCTCGATCGGCCGCGAGTCGAGGACAACGACGTCGCGTCCCTCGGCGCGCCAGCGCTCGAGCTCCTGCGGCTCGATCCGCGGCGTGTCGTAGACGTGCTCGACGTGCTCGCCGAAGGCCTTCGACGGCACGTTGGTCCCGGAGAAGACCTCGTGACCCGCGGCCTCCCAGCCGGCGAGACCGCCGTCGAGGACGGTCACGTCGGTCCAGCCGTGGCCGGCGAGCAGCGAAGCCGCGCGCTCGGCCTCGCCCCCGGTCGCGCCGTCGGCGTCCATCGCGACGACGCGCACGCCGCGGCGCGGCATCAGCACCGGCGCGCGAAGCTCGATCTGCGAGAGCGGGAGGCTGCTTGCGACCAGCAGGTGCCGGCGCGCGAAGGGACCGCCGTCGCGGACGTCGACGAGCGCGATCTCGAAACCGTCGGCGAGGCGCTGGCGCAGGGTGGCCGCATCGATGCGCGCGGGGTGGGCGGCGGTCATGGTGGCATCCGTGGGTGGAGGCGGCGGCGATCCGCAGGGCGAGGCGATGCGCGTCAGCGCTCGGCGGCGAGTGCGCGGTCGAACGCGTCGAGCCAGTCGTCGCAGTCGGGCGCGGTCACGCACATCGGCGGATTGATGCGGAAGCAGTTGCGGGTGGCGCTGCCCTTCACGTTGATGAAGCCGGCCGCGCGCAGCCGCTTCTGGATCCGGTCGCCGGCCTCGACGGCGGGCTCGCGGGTGCCGCGATCCTTCACCACCTCGATGCCGAGGATCAGCCCGCTGCCGCGGACGTCGCCAATCAGCGGATGGCGAGCCTGCAGCGTGCTCAGCCCGGCGAGCAGCTGCTCGCCGCGCGCATGCGCGTTCTCCTGCAGGTCCTCGTCGTCGATCACCTGAAGCACCGAGCGCGCGGCGGCCACCGCGACCGGGTTGCCGCCGAAGGTGTTGAAGAAGCGCACCTTCGTGAACGACTCGGCGATCTCGCGGCGGGCGATCACGCCGGCGATCGGGAAGCCGTTGCCCATGCCCTTGCCGAGCACCACGATGTCGGGCGTGGCGCCGTGGGCCTCGAAGCCCCAATAGTGCGAGCCCATCCGGCCGAAGCCGGTCTGCACCTCGTCGACGATGCACAGCCCGCCTGCCGCGCGGACGATCTCGAACGCACGCGCGATGTAGCCCGGCGGCATCGGCACCACGCCGCCGAAGCCCTGGATCGGCTCGACGATCATCCCGGCGATGCGGCCGGAGGTCGACGAGAAGATCGTCCGCTCGAGCTCGGCGAGGTATGGCTCGATGCCGGCGTCGGGGCCGAACGCGCCCTTGTATTGGTCCGGATGCATCGTGTGGACGAAGCCCTGCATCGCGGCCGTGGGCATCCGGCACGACGAGAACGCCGCGCTGCCCGACGCGCCGAAGTGCAGCCCGTGATAGGCGTTGCGCAGCGAGACCATCTCGAAGTGGCCGGTGTGCATCCGCGCCATCGCGTAGGCGAGGTCGATCGCCTCGGCGCCGCTGTTGACCAGGTGGACGACCCAGTCGCCGCCCTCGGGCATGCGCGCGACCAGTTCCTCGGCGTAGCGCGCCGGTGCGTCGTGGAAGAACAGCGAGGTGCAGTGCTGCATGGCATCCATCGCCTGCCGGGCCATCCGCATCGTGACCGGATGGCCGAAGCCCAGGCTGATGCAGACGTTCTGCGCGGTACCGTCGAGGTAGCGCCGGCCGGTCTCGTCGAAGACGTGGGCGCCCTCGCCGCGGACCAGCACCAGCGGGTCGTCGGGGAACATCGGGAAGGTCCGCAGCGACGGACTGAGGAAGCGGCGCCGCCGCGCGATCAGGGCGTCGCGGTCGATGCGGTCGGGCTCGGTCTGCGGCAGTGCGGACATCGGATCAGGCTCGGCGGGTGGACGGCGGATCGTAGGCGGCGCCGGCGGACACCTCTCGGAAAATCTTTCTTTTCCGGAACGGCAGGCCGTGCCGCGAGGTTCGGCGTACCTCTTTCCGCCACCCCGGCGCGACCCGCGGGCTTGACAGCGACGCCCCCCGGCCGTGAAGTCGGGGGGCACCCGGCAACCCGAGCCTGCGATGACCGCCACGCCCGACCCCGATCTCTGGCGCCTCGACGCCGTCGACCTCGCCGCACTCGTGCGCACCGGCCGGGCGTCGGCCCGCGAGGTGACCGAGTCCGCGCTCGCGCGGCTGCACGCGGTGAACCCGGCGATCAACGCGGTCGTGCGCGCGCTCGACGCGGAGGCGCTCGCGGCCGCCGATGCGCTCGACCGCACCCGCGCCCGCGGCGAACCGCTCGGCCCGCTCGCGGGCGTGCCGGTCACAACGAAGATCAACGTCGACCAGCGGGGCCTGCCCACCGACAACGGCGTACCGATGCTGAAGGACCTGATCGCGCCGACCGACTCGCCGGTGGTCGCCGCGCTGCGAGAGGCGGGCGCGGTGATCGTCGGTCGCACCAACTCGCCGGCCTTCGCGATGCGCGGGCACACCGACAACGCGCTGCACGGTCCGACCTTCAATCCGTGGCACCGTGCGGCGACGCCCGGCGGCTCGAGCGGCGGCGCGGGTGCGGCGACTGCGGCCGGTATCGGCACGATCGCGCACGGCAACGACATCGGCGGCTCGATCCGCTGGCCGGCGTTCTGCAACGGCGTGGTCGGGCTGCGGCCGAGCTACGGTCGGGTCGCGCGGGTCAACGACACGATGGCCGTGGGCCGACCGATGTCCTCGCAGCTGATGGCGGTCGACGGCCCGATTGCGCGGAGCGTGCGCGACGCGCGGCTGGGCTTCGAGGTGATGGCCGGCCGCCCCGACGCGCGCGACAACCGCTGGACGCCGGTGCCGCTTCGCCTGCCGCCGCCCGCGCGCCCGATCCGAGTGGCGCTGGTCACCCGCGCCGACAGCGCGCCGCCGGTTGCCGAGTCGTGCTGGAATGCGGTCCGCACCGCCGGCCGGCACCTCGCCGCCGCCGGCTACGCGGTCGAGGAAGCGCGCCCGCCCGACCTGCACAGGGCGAACACGCTGTGGGCCGAGATCGGCACGACCGAGCAGCACGCGATGCTCGGGCCGCGGCTCGCGCAGTCGGGCGACCCGGGCATCGCCGAGTTCCTCGGCCATTGGTGGGCGATGTGCCCGCCGAAGGACTTGCAGGGCTACATGGCGGCATTCATCGACCGCGATGACTTGCTGCGCCGCTGGCAGCTGTTCTTCGAGACCTATCCGATCGTGGTGATGCCGGCTTCGGTCGAGCCGCCGATTCCGGCCGGCGTCGACGTGCGGGGCCGCGACGGCGCGCGCCGCATGCTCGACGCGCTCTACTTCCAGCTGATGCTGCCGACCCTCGGGCTGCCCGGGCTCGCCGTGCCGGTGGGCATGGACGGCGGGATGCCGATGGGCGTGCAGGTCTTCGGCGCGCGCTGGCGCGAGGACCTGCTGCTGGACGCGGGCGAGGTCATCGAGGCCCACGAGGGCGTACGACGACCGATCGATCCGCGCTGACTCGGACGCCGCGCGCGCTCCCGCGACCCGTCCGGCGCTTCGGCTAACATCGCCGGATGGCCTCTCGTCCTCCCCGCCGGTCTGCGGCCGTGCCCGACTCGCGGCCCTCGAAGCGCGCGCCGCTGCGCGGCGCCGCTGCGCGCCCCGCGGCCCCGCCCGTCTTCGACGCGGACGCCGCAGACCCCGTCCGCGCGATCCTCGACGCAGCCGGGGAACTGCTCGACGAACTCGGCATGGACGGGCTGAGCACCACCGCGGTCGCGACCCGCGCGGGCGTCAGCACCGCCACCCTCTACCGGCACTTCCCCGACAAGCACGCGGTGCTGCATGCGCTGGTCCACATGCTCCAGGAGGAGCGCGCCGCCGCGATCAAGCACGTCTACCAGCGGGTGGCCACCGACCCCGACTGGCGGATGCCGCTGCGCGAGGCGACGCGCACGCTGTATCGGATGCGGCTGTCGCGGCCCGGCGGCCGCTCGACCCGGCGCGCGCTGCAGACCTCGGCCGAGCTATGGCAGTGGGACCTGCAGCAGAACGAGGACGTGGCCGCGGCGCTCGCGCGGGCGATCCGCAGGCGCAATCCGGCAATCGGCCGCGCCGCGGCCGCGCGCGTCGCGCTGGTCACCGTGACCGCGTCGATCGCGCTGCTCGACCTCGCCTGCCTCGACGACCGACGCGGCCCGGCGATCGTCGACGAGGGGATCGCGATGCGCGAGGCCTACCTGGCACAGTTCCTCGACTGAGCAACCGTCGGCGCCCGGTCGCGCACGCCGACTGACCCGCATCGATCCACCCGGACGAGGCCGGGACTCGTCGCCCGTCCCCGGGACGATCCGGTAGCATCGGGCGCATCGAACCGGCGCCGCACGCCGACCGCTTCCGAGGAGAGCCCCGATGACGCCCGCACCGTCCTATGACCACGGTACCAGCCCTGCCCGCCTGATCGGCGAGACGATCGGACGCGCCTTCGACCGGACCGTCGCGCGGTATCCGGACCGCGAGGCGCTCGTCGTCCCCTACCAGGGCGTGCGCTGGACCTGGGCCGAGCTCGGCCGACGCGTCGACGGGCTCGCGGCCGGGCTGCTCGCGCTGGGCCTGGAACCCGGCGACCGCATCGGCATCTGGGCGCCGAACTGCTCCGAATGGACGCTCGTGCAGTTCGCCAGCGCCAAGGCCGGGCTGATCCTGGTGAACATCAACCCGGCCTACCGCCGTGCCGAGCTCGAGTACGCGCTGAACAAGGTCGAGTGCAAGGTCCTGGTGCTCGCCCCCGCGCTCAAGACGAGCGACTACCTCGCCATCGTCAACGACCTCGCGCCCGAGCTCGCCTCGGCCGCGCCGGGCGCGCTGCACTCGAAGGTCCTGCCCTCGCTGCGCGCGGTGGTGCGGCTGGGCACCGCACGCACGCCCGGCATGCTGAACTTCGACGAGGTCGCGGCCGGCGGCGGCGAGGCCGAGCGCACGCGCATCGCCGAGCTCGCCGGCACGCTGCAGTTCGACGACCCGATCAACATCCAGTTCACCTCGGGCACCACGGGCTTTCCGAAGGGCGCGACGCTCACCCACCAGAACATCCTGAACAACGGCTACTTCGTCGCCGAGGCGATCCGCCTCACGCACGAGGACCGGCTGTGCATCCCGGTGCCGCTCTACCACTGCTTCGGCATGGTGATGGGCAACCTCGGCTGCATGACGCACGGCGCGACGATGGTCTATCCGGCCGACGCCTTCGATCCGCTGTCGGTGCTGCAGGCGGTGCAGGCCGAGCGCTGCACCGCGCTGTACGGCGTGCCGACGATGTTCATCGCCGAGCTCGACCATCCGCGCTTCGCCGAGTTCGACCTGTCGACGCTGCGCACCGGCATCATGGCCGGCTCGCCCTGCCCGGTCGAGGTGATGAAGCGCGTGCAGGCGCAGATGAACATGCACCAGGTCACCATCGCCTACGGCATGACCGAGACCTCGCCGGTCTCCACGCAGAGCTCGGTCGACGATCCGCTCGAGCGGCGCGTGTCGACGGTCGGCCGCGTGCAGCCGCACATCGAGGTGAAGATCGTCGACACGCAGGGCCGCATCGTGCCGCGCGGCGTCACCGGCGAGTTCTGCACGCGCGGCTACTCGGTGATGCGGGGCTACTGGAACGACGACACGAAGACCCGCGAGGCGATCGACGCCGGCGGCTGGATGCACACCGGCGACCTCGCGACCATGGACGACGAGGGCTACGTCAACATCGTCGGGCGCCTGAAGGACCTGGTGATCCGCGGCGGCGAGAACGTCTATCCGCGCGAGGTCGAGGAGTTCCTCTACCGGCACCCCAAGGTGCAGGACGTGCAGGTGATCGGCGTGCCGGACACGAAGTACGGCGAGGAGCTCTGCGCGTGGGTGAAGCTGCGCGAGGGCCAGACCGCCACCGCCGAGGAGATCCGCGAGTTCTGCCGCGGGCAGATCGCGCACTACAAGATTCCGCGCCACGTGCGCTTCGTCGACGGCTTCCCGATGACCATCACCGGCAAGGTCCAGAAGTTCGTGATGCGCCGCGAGACGATCGAGGCGCTGGGGCTGGCGGAGCAGAAGACGGCCTGAACGGCCGGCGGACGTTCCACGGATTCGGGTTGCGGCTATCGCGCGTGCCGGCCGGCGCGAGATCATCCGCGATCCCGTCCACGAGATCCCACGAGGTCCCGCCATGCCCACGACGTTCCGCCTGCTGCTCGCCCTGCTGATGGCTGCCGCGCTGTCCGCCTGCTCCAGTGTCCCGAAAGCCGCGTTCAGCGGCGAAGGCACGGTCCAGTCGATCCGGGAGATCAGCGAGCCGTCCACCTTCGCCACGCTGGCGGGCGCCATCGGCGGCGCGGCGATCGGCGGCGGCATCGGCGCGAGCGTCGGCTCGGGCAGCGGCCAGGTGCTGGCAGCGTCGGTGCTGACGGTGGTGACCGGCACGCTGGGTGCAACGGCTGCGAACTGGCTCGGCGCGAAGACGCGCTACGAAGTGCTGGTGCGCTTCGACGACGGGATCGATCGGGGATATCGGCTCGACGCGATTCCCGCGTTCAAACCGGGGGCCCGCGTCCGTGTGACCGACGGGGCCCTGGAGAGCGCCGCACGCTGAGCGCGTGCGGCGTGCGGGCGCCCCGAGGGGGGGCGCCCTGCAGGGCGCCCGGTGCTGCCGACTGCGTCAGGCCTTCTTGGCGTAGGCCGAGCACCAGCCCTTGCCGGAGACCACCTTGCCGGGGAACAGCGGGCACAGGCCCGACGCGTCGGCGGGCTTGCCCTGGTACAGCGCGCAGTTGGAGCAGACCTGACCGGCGGCGTACTTCGGCTGCTTGGTCTTGTCGACCTTGGTGGCGTCGGCCTTGTAGCCGAGCGCGATCGCCTGCGTTTCGTTCTCGGCGACCATCGCCTGAGCGTGGGCGGCCTGGGTCCCGAGCACGGCCGCGCCGGAGACGCCAGCGACCTGGATCAGGAAGGTGCGACGGGGCTTCATCGAATTTTTCACGCTTTTGTCTCGAAGGAAAGGTGGAACAACGCTGCTTCGCGGCAGCACATGTCGAGGGTAGCCCGCCACTGTGAACGGCGCGGAGGGAAACCCCGTACGACAGTCATCTAAACGCCTCGGAGGCGCTGCGCGCCGACATGCACATGAGGTCGACCGCGCATGTGCAGCCGGGCAGCAGACGTCGCACCAGCCGAGCACCGACGAACGGCGCCGCTCAGAACGAGCGCGGCAGCCCCAGCATGTGCTCGGCCACGTACGACAGGATCAGGTTCGTCGAGATCGGAGCGACCTGGTAGAGACGGGTCTCGCGGAACTTGCGCTCGACGTCGTACTCGCAGGCGAACCCGAAGCCGCCGTGGAACTGCAGGCAGGCATTCGCCGCTTCCCACGAGGCCTTGGCCGCGAGGTACTTGGCCATGTTGGCCTCCGAACCGCAGGGCTGGTGCGCGTCGTACAGCGCGCAGGCCTTCCAGCGCATCAGGTTCGCCGCCTCGACCTCGATGTAGCTCTCGGCGATCGGGAACTGCACGCCCTGGTTCTGCCCGATCGGGCGGCCGAACACCTCGCGCTCCTTCGTGTACCTCACCACCCGGTCGATGAACCAGTAGCCGTCGCCGATGCACTCGGCGGCGATCAGCGTGCGCTCGGCGTTCAGGCCGTCGAGGATGTAGCGAAAGCCCTTGCCGGCCTCGCCGATCAGGTTCTCGGTCGGGATCTCGAGGTTCTCGAAGAACAGCTCGTTGGTCTCGTGGTTCACCATGTTCGGGATCGGCCGCACGGTCAGGCCGCGGCCCACCGACTCGC
This sequence comes from Burkholderiales bacterium, assembly GCA_026399835.1. Lineage (GTDB taxonomy): Bacteria > Pseudomonadota > Gammaproteobacteria > Burkholderiales > Burkholderiaceae_E > UBA4615. Next base: position 46,452 of record JAPLQE010000015.1, read on the forward strand.
GCAGGTCGACGAGGAACACGGACAGGCCGTCGGCCTTGCGCGCGACCTCCGCAAGCGGCGTCGTGCGCGCCAGCAGGATCATGTAGTCCGAGTGCTGCACGCGCGAGGTCCAGACCTTCTGCCCGTTGACCACCCAGCGGTCGCCCTCGAGCACGGCCGCGGTCTTGATCTTGGTGGTGTCGGTGCCGGTGGTGGGCTCGGTCACGCCCATCGACTGCAGGCGCAGCTCGCCGGTCGCCAGCTTGGGCAGGATGCGGCGCTTCTGCTCGTCGGAGCCGTGGCGCAGCAGCGTGCCCATGTTGTACATCTGGCCGTGGCAGGCGCCGGCGTTGCCGCCGCAGCGGTTGATCTCCTCCATGATCACCGAGGCCTCGGCCAGCCCCAGTCCCGAGCCGCCGAACTCCTGCGGGATCAGCGCGGCCATCCAGCCAGCCTTGGTGAGCGCGTCGACGAAGGCCTCGGGATAGGCGCGCGCGGCGTCCACCTTGCGGAAGTACTCGTCGGGGAACTGCGCGCACAGCGCACGCACGGCGTCTCGGATGTCGGTGTGATCGGTGGGTGCGGTCATGGGGTCGTGGGACGGATGGAGCGTGGCTGGGCGTGGCTGGGCGTGACTGCGCGCGGTGCGGAGCGGGCAGTCAGTGTACGGGGGGTGCGACCGGGGACGGCTCGGCCGCCCCGTCGGCAGGACGGCGGGGCCGCGCCGGCGGCGTCGCCACGGCGAAGACCACCGAACCGCTCGCCGCCAGCAGTGCGAGCACGGTGAAGCCGGTCCGGTAATCGCCGGTCAGGTCGGCGAAACCGCCGGCGATCATCGGGCCGCCGACCTGACCGATCGCGATGATCACTGCCGACAGGCCCATGATCATGCCGATCGATCGGCGGCCGAAGTAGTCGGCGCGGATCGCCTGCATGAACGGGCCGCGCAGGCCCCAGGCCGCGCCGTGCAGCAGCGCGAAGGCCGCGAGCATCGCGGGACCGGTCGCGAAGGTGAGCATCAGCAGCCCCGCCCCGTGCATCAGCATGCAGGTGGCCGCGACCAGCCGCTTCTCGAAGCGGTCGCCGATCGTCATGCCGACCAGCACGCCGCCGATCTGCGCGGCCGTCATCAGCGTGATGACCAGCGAGGCCTGGGCGACCGTGTAGCCGAGGGTCTCCTTCATGTGCGAGATCGCGTGGACGTTCACCGCGGTCACCACCAGCAGCGCGAAGCCGTGGCCGATCGACAGCAGCCAGAACGCGCGCGTGCGCAGCGCCTCGCGCGCGGTGAACTCGGGCGGTCCGGCATCCTCGCCGCCGGCCGCTGCAGCGGGTTCGGGCGGCAGGCCGTCGACGGTCTGCCCGAGCTCGGCCGGCGTGCCGCGGAACACGCGTGCGAGCGGCCAGCCGATGGCGATGGCGAGCAGGCCCGAGCCGATCGCGGTGGCCCGCCAGCCGAACGCGACGATCGAGCCCGCCACCAGCGGCACCGCCAGGCCGCCGAGCGCCAGGCCCAGGCCGACGGTGGACAGCGCGCGCGCGCGCTTGCGCTCGAACCAGTGGATGATCGCGACGTTGATCGGGAAGTAGCCGCACAGGCTCGTGCCCAGCGCGATCATGACCACCGCGGCGTAGAAGCCGGGCAGCGAGTCGATGCAGCCCATCGCGATCAGCCCGGCGCCGAAGATCAGCACGCCCGCGCGGATCAGGCGCTGCGCACCGAACCGGTCGATCATCCAGCCGAGCAGCGGGCCGATGATGGCCGTCTCGACGGACTGCAGCGCCGCCGCGCCCGACAGCGAGGTCTTGCTCCAGCCGCGCTCGGCCGACAGCACCGCGACGTAGGCGCCGAAGGCCTGCTGCATCAGCCCGGCCTGCAGGAACTGCAGGCCCGAGCCGGCGGCGACCATCCGCCAGCCGTGGAAGCCCTTGGCGGCGCGTCCGCTCATGTGCGCGTCAAAGCACCGCCTCGACCAGGTACGGCCCGCGCGAGGCGAAGCCGCGCGAGAGCTCGCGCGCCAGTTCGCCCAGGTCGGTGGCGCGGCCGGCCTCCACGCCCATGGAGCGCGCGAGACCCACCCAGTCGATCGTCGGCCGGTCCAGGCTCAGCATGTCGGTGGCACGCGGCCCGGGCGTGCCCGCGCCGACGCCGGCGTACTCGCCCTGCAGGATCCGATAGGCGCGGTTGGCGAACACCAGCACGGTGATGTCCAGCCCCTCGCGCGCCATGGTCCACAGCGACTGCACCGTGTACATCGCGCTGCCGTCGCCCTCGAGCGCCAGCACCTTCCGGTCGGGCGCGGCGATCGCCGCACCGATCGCGGTGGGCAGCCCGAAGCCGATCGCGCCGCCCGTGCCGGTCAGCCAGTCGTGGGGCGCGGCGTTGGCGGTCGGCGCGCCGAACCCCCGGCCGCTCGACACCGACTCGTCGACGACGATCGCCTGCTCGGGCATCAGCGCCGCGACCACGCGGCCGATGCCCTCGATGCTCATCGCGCCCTCGGGGGCGGTGGCGCGCTCGTGCCGCGCGATGCCGGCCGGCGCGAGCGTGCGCGCGCCGACCGCGTCGGCGAGCGCAGCGAGCGTACCGAGCAGGTCCTGCGAGGCATCGGCCACCTCGACGACGCGCGTGCCCGGCGCCGCCTGCCGGCCGCGCTTGTCGGGGTACGCGAAGAAGGACACCGGCTCGGCGGCGCCGACCAGCAGCAGGCTGCGGTAGGGCGCGAGCGTCGCCTTCGCGGCGTCGACGACGTAGGGGATCCGGGTGGAGAGCACGCGGCCGGCGCCGCGCGCCACGCGCGCCACGCCGAACTCGGTGAGCAGCGCGCAGCCGGTGGCCGCGGCGATGCGCCCGGCCATCTCGAGGCCGGCCTCGTGGCAGGCGTCGGCGCCGAGCACGATCGCCGTCGGCTCGCCCGAACGCAGCAGCGCGGCGGCGGCCTCGACCATCGCCGCGTCGACCGCGGCGGGCGCGAGCCGCGCGATCCGTGCGCCCGGCGCGGCGTCCGCGGGCAGCTCGGTCCACGCGCAGTCGGCCGGCAGCACCAGCGTCGCGATGCGACCGGGCGGCGTGGTCGCGGCCTGCACCGCTTCGCGGGTCGCGGCCTCGACGCCGCCCGCCGATCCGATCGTGCGCACCCAGTGCGACATCGGCCGTGCGATGCCCTCGATGTCCGAGGTCAGCGGCGCGTCGAGCGCGACGTGCGGGATGGCATGCTCGCCGACGACGTTGAGCACGCCCGAGCGGGCCTTCTTCGCGTTGTGCAGGTTGGCCAGGCCGTTGGCCAGGCCGGGCCCCAGGTGCAGCAGCGTCGAGGCCGGCCGCCGTGCGATGCGCCAGTAGCCGTCGGCCGCGCCGGTGACCACGCCCTCGAAGAGGCCCAGCACGCAGCGCATGCCGGGCACCCGGTCGAGCGCGGCGACGAAGTGCATCTCCGAGGTGCCCGGGTTGGTGAAGCAGACGTCCACGCGCTCGTCGAGCAGCGTGCGGACCAGACTCTCGGCGCCGTTCATGGTGTCTCTCGTTCCTGGGTTGGTTTCGCGCGGGGGCCGTGCAGGCGGCACGCGTCGGGAGGGGTCATGCCGCGGCGAGGCCGGCGAACGCCTGGCGCCACACCTGCCAGGACCGGAACAGGACCATCTCCTTCCAGTCGTCGTGCGGCGGATAGAAGTGGTCGCGGATCGCGGTCTTGATCGCGGCGGCGCCGGGCCCGGTCGGGTCGCCCCGGGTGTGCAGCCAGTGGTCGTCGCGCAGCACGATGCGGCCGTTCGACTCGGGGTAGGTACCGAACTCGAGCGCGACGAAGGCGATGTCGGCGTGCGCCAGGCAGCGCTCGTAGCCGAACTCGGTCAGGCCCCACTTCTCCTGCGAGCTCGAGGTGCCGAGCAGCGGCTCGGTCACGCTCTCGCCCCACCAGGCGCGCGCGCGCCGCACCCGCTCGCCGCCGGGCGCGTGGTTGCAGATCGGCTCGCCGTAGCCGAAGGGCCCCAGGCCGGTGTGCATGTCGACGATCGCGACGGTGCGCGCCCTCGGCAGGTACTCGGCGAGGATCGCCTCGCTGGTGCGCCGTGCCCAGGTCGGCCCGCTGCCGCCGTAGAAGTGCCCGTCCGGATGCGTGTACTGGCCGCTCGAGGCCGCGACGCGCGCTGCGTGCGGGCCGTGCCCGGCGACGAAGGCGGCCTGCGCGGCGTCGGCGGCGGCGAGCGCGGCGGCGTCGAGCCGCGCGGGTGTCAGATGCGTATGCAGGGCCGCGTAGCCGGGGTTGGCGGGCAGCGGCGCGTCGAAGTCCACCCAGTTGCGGTTCAGGTCGACGTTCTCCTCGGTCACGCGGCGCAGCCAGGCCCAGCCGTGCGGATTGATGCCGTGGATCGACAGCATCGCGGTGTCCGCCGGCAGCGCCAGGCCCGCATCCCCGCGCAGCAGCCCGACCTGCGGCCCCGAGCCGCAGAAGCCTTCGACCCCGTGTGTGCCGGAGATCACCACCAGCACCCGCGAGGCGTCCCGCGGGCCGAGCCAGGCGGTGTCGGTGGACAGCGTCTCGCCGGCGGGGCCGGTCAGCGGATGCGGCCAGGCGCGGTGCTCGGCACCGGCGCGCCGGGCCGCATCGAGGAACTTGGAGCGGGCCTCGCGCCAGTCGCTCGAGAAGGCGCCCACGTCGTGGAAGGCGGCCATCGCGTCAGCGCCCCGGGGCGCGCAGGCGCGTGCCGATCCTCGCCGCGGCAGGCCTGGCGGTGCCTCGACCCATGTCTCCTCCCGTTGGAGCCACCGATTCTATCGAAGGGGCCCGCCGCGCCCTGCCGTGGGCGCGACGAATCGGATCGCCCTATTCCGACAGAACTGCTCGGTCATTTTGCGCCCTTCGGGTCACGGTGCGTAAAGTTGCGTGACCGATCAGTTCTATCGTGAACTCATGGGTCACCACCTGAGGAGGCACTTCATATGACACACGCTCGATTCCCTTCGGCGAGACTGCTCGCCCTGACCGTATTGACCGCGACCCTCGCCGCATGCGGCGGGGGCGGCGACACGCCGGCCCCCACCGCCGTCCTGGGCGCCAGCCAGACCGCAGCACCGCCCGCGGCAGTCGCCGCGCCCGCGCCCGCTCCGGCACCCGGGCCCTCCGCCCAGTCGACGCAGACCATGCCCAAGACCACCATCGTCGGGATGGCGAGCGCGCTCCCCGGCTTCTCGAGCCTGGTCGCGGCCCTGCAGTTCGCGAGCGAAGGCGGCGACCTGGTGTCGCTCCTCTCCGCCCCGGGCACCTTCACCGTGTTCGCACCGACCGACGAGGCGTTCGACGCGCTCGCGCGCGAACTGACCCGCAACCCGGCCGCGACCGCCGCGAACCTGCTCGTTCCCGCGAACAAGGCGCTGGTCCGCGCGGTGCTGCAGTACCACGTGCTGGGCGCCACGGTGCGCAAGGCCGATGTGCCGCTCGGTGCGGCGATCGACCCGGTGCTGGCCGGCAACGACACCTTCCGCATCGACGCGGCCGGCGACGCGCTGGTGATCACCGACGCGCGCTTCCGCACCTCGCGCATCGTCGCGACCGACGTCACCGCAACCAACGGCGTGATCCATGCGATCGACCGGGTGATCCTGCCGGCTGCCCCCGCGGCCGACCGCACGATCGTCGAGATCGCCGCGGGCAACGAGAACCTGTCGAGCCTCGTGGCAGCGCTGCAGTTCGCCAGCAACGACGGCGACCTGGTCTCGCTGCTGTCGGGACCGGGCACGTTCACCGTCTTCGCGCCGACCAACGCCGCGTTCGACGCGCTGGCCCGCGAGCTGACCGGCAACGCGGGCGCGACCGCCGCCGACCTGCTGGTGCCCGCGAACAAGGCGCTGGTGCGCGACGTGCTGCGCTACCACGCGCTCGTCAGCGAGGTCTTCGCGGCGCAGCTGAGGTCGGGTCGTGCCATCGCGCCCGCGCTCGGCGCCAACTCGTACTTCAAGGTGGAGCTCGGGGGCGCGCGTCCGGTGATCGTCGACGGCCGCGGTCGGAACACGAACATCGTCGCGACCGACATCGACGCGACCAACGGCGTGGTGCACGTCCTCGACCGCGTGATCCTGCCGGCCAACGTCTCGATCGTGCAGCTCGCCGCCGGTGCGCCGCAGTTCTCGAGCCTGGTCGCGGCGCTGCAGTTCGCCAGCGTCGACGGCGATCTCGTGGCCGCGCTGTCCGGACCGGGCACGTTCACCGTGCTCGCGCCGACCAACGCCGCGTTCGACGCGCTCGCCCGCGAGCTGACCCACAATCCGCAGGCCACCGCCGCCGCGCTGCTGGTGCCCGCCAACCGCGCGCTGGTCCGCGCGGTGCTCGAGTACCACGTGCTCGGTGCCCGCGCGCTCCGCGCCGAGGTCCCGCTCGCCACGCCGATCGATCCGCTGCTGGCCGGCACGGCGACCTTCGTCGTGAATGCGCGCCCCGCCGGGCTCGTGGTCACCGATGCCCGGAACCGGGACGCCAACATCATCGCGACCGACCTCTTCGCGAACAACGGCGTGGTGCATGCGATCGACCGGGTGATCCTGCCGCCGGCGCACTGAGCCCGGGTCGGCACCGGCGCGTCCGCGGGGCGCGCCGGCGCTCGGGGCGCCCCGCCGCGCCCCGCCCGCCGCGGCTCACGGCCCCGAGGGCCGCGGCGCTACAGCAGCGGCCCCATCCGCTGCTCCCCCCGCTCGTACACCACGTGCGCGCGCCCGACCAGCAGCGGGTCGACCGTGCCGATCGCCGCGGGGTCGCGGTTGGCGTAGGGCAGCTTCTGCAGCACGTAGCGCATCGCGTTGAGCCGCGCGCGCTTCTTGCAGTCGCTCTTGATCACCGTCCACGGCGAGTCGGCGGTATCGGTGTGGAAGAACATCGCCTCCTTCGCCCGGGTGTACTCGTCCCACTTGTCGAGCGAGGCCATGTCGATCGGACTCAGCTTCCACTGCTTGAGCGGATGCACCTCGCGCTCCCTGAACCGGCGGCGCTGCTCCTTGCGGCTCACCGAGAACCAGAACTTGATCAGGTGGATGCCGCTGCGCACCAGGTGGCGCTCGAACTCGGGCGCCTGGCGCATGAACTCCTCGTACTCGGGCTCGGAGCAGAAGCCCATCACGCGCTCGACGCCGGCGCGGTTGTACCAGGAGCGGTCCATCAGCACGATCTCGCCGCGTGTGGGCAGGTGCTGCACGTAGCGCTGGAAGTACCACTCGCCGCGCTCCAGCTCGGTGGGCTTCTCGAGCGCGACGACACGCGCGCCCCGCGGGTTCAGGTGCTCCATGAAGCGCTTGATCGCACCGCCCTTGCCGGCCGCATCGCGGCCCTCGAACAGGATCACGACACGCTGGCCGCTCTCCTTGACCCAGGCCTGCAGCTTGAGCAGCTCGACCTGCAGCCGGTACTTCTGCGACTCGTAGTTCCGGCGCAGCATCAGCCGCGCGTACGGATAGCCGCCGTCGCGCCAGTCGTCGGCGAGCGCGTCGTCGGGGTTCGGTGCGGGTGCCGCCGCGTCGCCGGCCGGCCGCGCGAGCCGCTCGCGCAGGCGACGCGCGTCATCGGGCGACGCACCTGCGAGCACCGCCTCGACCGCCCGAGCCAGGCCCTCGACGTTGTCGCGGCTCGCACGCTCGACGATGTCGTCGATGGCGGCGGCCTGCGCGAGCTGCGCGGCCGAGACCGCCTCGCCGACGGTGAAGCGCTCGACGCTCGGGCCATCGAGGCGAGGGGCGACGTCGCCGGCCGCGGTGCGCCGCGCGGGTCGCGAACGGGGCGAGGCGGACGGGCGCGTGCCCCCGGGATCGGACACGGCAGGCGCGGCGGCCCTGCGGGCGGCGGCGGGCGTCGGCATGGCGTCGGGCTCGGGTCGGCGGCGCATCGGGAGACTCCTGATCGGACACCTCGATGCTGATGCCGGGCCGGCGCGCGTGCCCTGATCCAGGTCAAGCGCGAGGTGCCCGCGCGGATCGGCCGGACGGCCTGACTCCAGAGGATGCGCCCACATCCTCCGGATGACTGAGGACGCGGAGGGCACGGTGTTGTAACCTTTCCAGACGAGCGGCCCGCCTGGGTCGCAGTGTCCGAGGACCCAACCCGTGAACGCCCTTCCCCCGCCCTCGTTTCGTCCCGCAGACGGCAGCCCGAAGCGCACGGTGTTGCCGAACCCTTCGTTCTGGCCCGCGCGCCTCGCCCTGGTCGGCGCATCGGTGGTCCTCGCGGCCTGCCAGGCCACCACCCCCACCCTCGGCGGCGGTCAGGGCGGCACGGTCGCGACCGGCTCGGCGGGCGGCGCCAACGCCACCGGTTCGAACCCGCAGCTCGAGACCTGCACCGAGACGCTGGGCACGGTGGCGGTCGACGAGGACACGCGCGCGCCCTGGTACTTCGACCTGCAGAGCCGGCGGCTCGGGCCGACCACGCCGGTGCTGCGGATGATGATCCAGCAGTCGAACTGCTTCGTGGTCGTCGAGCGCGGCGCGTCGATGAACAACGTGATGCGCGAGCGCTCGCTCGAGCGCACCGGCGAGACCCGGCCAGGCAGCAATTTCGGCCCGGGCCAGCTGGTCTCGGCCGACTACACCATCGCGCCCAGCGTGCAGTTCGCCGCCAAGGGAACGCAGGGCATGAGTCTCGGCGGGTTCGGCGCGGTCGGCAGCGCGATCGGTGCGGTCGCCGGCAGCGTCAGGGCCAACGAGGCGGCGACCACGCTGCTGATGGTCGACAACCGCTCGGGCGTGCAGCTCGCCGCCGCCCAGGGCTCGGCCAAGAACTGGGACGTCGGCGGCGTGGTCGGACTGTTCGCGGGCCTGGGCGCCGCCGGCGGCGGCTACAGCAACACGCCCGAGGGCCGCATCGTGGTGGCCGCGCTGATGGACTCGTACAACCAGCTGGTGAAGGCGGCCCGCAACTACCGCGCGCAGCAGGTCCGCGGCGGCCTGGGCACCGGCGGCACGCTCGGGGTGCAGGGCGGGTCGACGCCCGCCTCGCAGCCGCTCCAGCCGGCACCCGCCACCACGGCGCCGGCGCCGGCCGCGGCACCCGCCGCGGCGCCCGCCGCAGCCCCGCGGCCGTCGACCACGACCCGCCCGCCCGCGCCGTCGACCACCCAGCCCAAGAAGCAGTGACGCCGCGGCGGCGGCGGCCTGCCGCCGCCGTCCGGACCGTCCTGCGGATGGGGTGGCCTCAGCCGCCCGCGAGCTTCGCGATCAGCGCCTGCTGAGAGACGATCGTGCGCGGGCCGCGCGGTCGCCGGCGGGTGTAGGTGCCCTCGGCGTCCATCGTCCAGGCCGACGCGTTGTCGCGCAGATGGACCGCGATGCCCTCCGACAGCACCCGCGCCTTGAGCCGGCGGTCGCGGACCGGGAAGGCCACCTCGACGCGGCGGTACAGGTTGCGGCCCATCCAGTCGGCCGACGCGAGCCAGACCTCGTCGCGGCCGTCGGCATGGAAGTGGTAGATCCGGCTGTGCTCCAGGAAGCGGCCGATCACCGAGCGCACGCGGATCGTCTTCGACAGGCCGGGCACGCCCGGGCGCAGCGCGCACACGCCGCGCACGATCAGGTCGATCTTCACGCCGTCCTGGCTCGCCTGGTAGAGCGCCTCGATCACCGTCGGATCGAGCAGCGCGTTGACCTTGGCGGCGATGTAGGCGCGGCGCCCGGCGCGGGCAGCCTCGGCCTCGCGGCGGATGGCCATCAGCACGTGCGCGGCCAGCGTGAACGGCGCCTGCAGCAGGCAGCGCAGCTCGATGCCCCGGCCGGTGCCGGTCAGGCGGCGGAACACCTCGTGGACGTCGGCGCAGATCTCGGTGTCGGCGGTGAAGAGGCCGAAGTCCTCGTAGAGCCGCGCGGTGCTCGGATGGTAGTTGCCGGTGCCCAGGTGCGCGTAGCGCCTGAGCACTCCGTCCTCGCGGCGCAGCAGCATCGCGAGCTTGGCATGCGTCTTGTGGCCGACGACGCCGTAGACGACGTGTGCACCCGCCTCCTCGAGCCGCGAGGCCCAGTTGATGTTCGCCTCCTCGTCGAAGCGCGCCATCAGTTCGACGACGACGGTGACCTCCTTGCCGGCGCGCGCGGCGGCGACCAGCGACTCCATCAGCGCGGAGTCGGCGCCGGTGCGATAGATCGTCTGCTTGATCGCGACGACCTTCGGGTCGACCGCAGCGCTGCGCAGGAAGTCCATCACCGGGACGAAGGACTCGTACGGATGGTGCAGCAGCACGTCCTGCCGGCGGATCGAGGCGAACAGGTCGCGCCGGGCGACCGCAGCGGGCACGCCGGGCTCGTAGGACGGGAACTTCAGCTCGGGCCGGTCGACCAGGTCGATCACCTGCTGCAGCCGCACCAGGTTCACCGGCCCGTCGACGCGGAAGCAGTCCTGCGCGCCGAGGTCGAACTCGGTCATCAGCCGCTGCAGCACCGCCTCGCCCATGCCGGCCGACACCTCGAGCCGCACCTCGTCGCCGTAGTGGCGCTGCGTGAGCTCGGTGTGCAGCGCCTCGCGCAGGTCGGTGATCTCTTCCTCGTCGACGAACAGCTCGCTGTTTCGGGTCACGCGGAACTGATTGACCGAGCGTACTTCCAGCCCCGGGAACAGGCGCCCGACGAAGCCGCCGACGATCGAGGTCAGCAGCATCAGCCCGTGCGGCGCGCCCGAGACCGCCGACGGCACGCGGATCACGCGCGGCAGCGCACGCGGCGCCTGCACGATCGCGATGCCCGCACGGCGTCCGAACGCATCGGTGCCATCGAGCTCGATGACGAAGTTCAGCGACTTGTTCAGGATCCGCGGGAACGGATGCGCCGGGTCGAGCGCGATCGGGGTGAGCAAGGGCTCGATCTCGTCGTCGAACACCTGCTCGGCCCAGGCGCGCTGCGCGTCGGTCCACATCGAGCTGAGCAGCATCACGATGCCCTCGGCGGCGAGCGCCGGCGTCAGCGTGCGGTTGAGCAGGACATACTGACGTGCGACGAGGCGGCCGGCCCGCTCGGCCACCGCGCGCAGCGTGTCGGCCACCGGCACGCCGTCGAGGTGCACCATCGGATCGGCGCGCACCAGCTCCTTGAGCTCGGCCACCCGCACCTCGAAGAGCTCGTCGAGGTTGTTGCTGACGATGGTCAGGTAGCGCAGCCGCTCGAGCAGCGGGATCGAGGGGTCCTCGGCCAGGGCGAGGACCCGCTCGTTGAACGCGAGGATGCCGAGCTCGCGGTTCAGCAGGCGAAGCGCGGCCGGACGGTCTTGAAGGAGCATCGGTTCCAGTGTCGCCGTGGCGCATGACGGTTCGATGACACCGGACGGCGGCATCGTCTCCCGGCGGACCGCCCGCCGCCGCACCGGCCAGCACCGCACCGGCCGGGATCCGGATGGGATTCTGCTGCAAAATGCGGACGATGCCCTCCTCCTCCCTGCTCGCCGCGGTCGACCTCGGCTCGAACAGCTTTCGCCTGGTGATCGGCCGGATCGAGACCACGCCGGTCGGCGACCAGATCCGCCCGGTCGACCAGATCAAGGAGACCGTGCGCCTGGCCGCCGGGCTGGGGTCGGGGAACACCTTGTCGGCGGCCGCCCAGGACCGGGCGGTCGACGCCCTGCGGCGCTTCGGCGAGCGGCTGCGCACCTTCCCGCCCGAGCGGGTGCGCGCGGTCGCCACCAACACGTTCCGCGTCGCCAGCGATGCGCGCGCCTTCCTGGAGCGGGCCCAGCAGGCGCTCGGCTTCGACATCGAGGTGATCGCCGGCCGCGAGGAGGCGCGCCTCATCTACCTGGGGGCGGCGCACGCGCTGCCCGCCGACGGGCAGCGTCGGCTGGTGGTCGACATCGGCGGCGGCTCGACCGAATGCATCGTCGGCACCGACTACGACGCCGAGGAGCTCGAGTCGGTGCCGCTCGGCTGCGTCGGCCTGTCGCAGCGCTTCTTCCAGGGCGGCGTGGTGGACCGCGGCAGCTTCGATGCGGCGCGCTGGGCGTGCCGCGACCTGCTCGCACCGCTCGCGCAGCGCTACCGGGCGACCGGCTGGCGGCGGGCGATCGGCACCTCCGGCACCGCCAAGGCGCTGTGGCAGATCGCGCAGTCCGATCTCGGCGAGCCTCGCCTGGACCGCTCGGTGCTGGCGACGCTCGAAGCGCAACTCCTCAAGGCCGGACACCCCGACCGCATGCGGCTGACGGCCCTCAAGCCCGACCGGCGCCCGGTGCTGCCCGGGGGCCTGGCGATGATGTCGGCGGCCTTCGAGGAATTCGGCATCGAGTCGATGGACTACTGCGACGGCGCGCTGCGCGAGGGGGTGCTCTACGACCTGCTCGGGCGCTCCACCGGCACCGACATGCGCGAGGTGACGGTGGCGCAGATGATCCGCCGGCACGGCCTCGACGAGCGGCACGGGCTGGCGGTGGCCGAGCTACATGCCCGGCTTCTCGATCGACGAGCAGGCGCGCCTGGCGGCGCTGGTGCTCGGCCAGACCGGGGGCCTCACCAAGATGCGCTCGCGGCTCGACGATCCGGACGGCTGGCTGCGCGTGCTGTGCCTGCGGCTCGCGGTCATCCTTCACCGCCGCCGGGACGGCGTGCTGCCGCCCTCGGTCCGCTTGCGCATCAAGAGCACCGGCGCGCGGCTCGAGCTCCCTGCCGACTGGGCGCGCGCCCACCCCCTGACCGACCAGACGCTGCGCCAGGAAGCGGCGGAGTGGACGAAGGCCGGGGCCTGGCCGCTGCTCTATCAGCCGGCCTGAGGCGTCGGCGCGGCCGCCATAGGGATCGGTGCAGTCACCCGAGGGATCGGTGCAGTCGCCCGAGGGATCGCCGGAAGTGATGCCGCGCACCGGCGCTCATCCGGCGATGGCGGCGGCCGTGCGCTGCCGACAATCGGCCGACGTTCCCCCATGCCGCCGAGAGCCGAGCGACCCATGAGCGCACCCCTGCTGAGCCTGTGCATCCCCACGTTCTCGCGTGGCCGTTACCTGGCATCGCTGCTGGCCTCGCTGTGCACCGAGCTCGCCGACTTCCCGTACTCGTACGAGGTGTTCATCAGCGACAACGCGTCGACCGACGACACCGCCGAGGTGGTCCGCAGCTTCGAGGGCCGGCTGCCGATCCGCTACCATCGCCACGCGACGAACGCCGGCCCCTTCGCCAACCGGCAGTTCGCGATGTCGAACTGCCTCGGGCGCTACGTGATGTACATCGCCGACGACGACGCGCTGCTCGGACGCCAGCTCGCCGACACGATCGCGCGAATGGAAGCCGACCCGCAGATCGCGGTGGTCTATGCGCCCTGGGTGCTGTATGACCTGATCGACGAGCAGAGCCTGGGCACGTTCTACAGCGTGCCCCGCGACCTGCTCTTCGAGCGCGGCCAGCACCTCGAGATGCTCGACCAACTGCTGCGCCACCGCATCTTCCCCGAGGTGCAGATCGTGCGCCGGGACGTATTCGAGCGGACGATGCCGCGGATCTATCCGCATGCGTTCTTCGCCTTCGTGCACGCCGCGGAGTTCCTGTCGGCCGGCCGCGTGCTGATCCAGCAGGAGCCGTACTACGTCGCCATCACCCGCTACTTCGCCGACGAGGTCCGCACGCAGGCGGGCACCGAGGAGGTGGAGTACGCCTGGGACCGCTACCGCGGCGGTCTGGAGTACCTGCTGGCGCGCACCGAGGGCGTTCGGCAGGACGAAATGGTCGGGCTGCACGCACGCATCAGCGCGATGATCGCCGACCGGATGGCGGTGGCGATCCGAATCCGCCACGCGTACGGCCGCGACCCGGTGGAGACCTGGACGATCGCGATGCGGCTGCGCGGCTTGGGCTATGCGCACCTGTGCCCCGTACCCTTCGAGACGCTGTCGGCCGCGGCCTCGATGCATTTCATGCTGCACGACACGGAGCTGCACCTGGGGCTCGCACGCATCGCCGCGGTGGGATCCTTCATCGGACCGGTCCGCGACTACATCGAGGCGAACGCGTCGCGCCCGGTCGTCTTCGTCGACACCCTCGAGGCGACCGCCCCGCTGTCAGACACGCTGCTGCTGCTGAGCGACCAGACCGAGCTGGACGACGAGCCGGAACAAGCGCAGTCGATGCGCGAGCGCAACGTGCGCGTGGTGCTCGTGCGCGACGTCCTCGATCGCTTCCGTCCCTGAGCCCCCCGGCGCCGGCGCGGACGGTCGCACCATGAAGCGGGCTACCGTGATCGGCGGGCGCGGCTTCGTCGGGCGCGGTCTGGTCGCCCACCTGCGAACCACCGGCTGGCAGGTCGAGGTGCCCGCGCGCGACGCCGCATTCCCGCGCCGGGACACGTCGCTCGGTCACGTCTTCTACTGCGCCGGGATGACCGCGGACTTCGCGCGGCGCCCGCGTGACACCGTCGAGGCGCATGCCGGACTGCTCGCGAGGGTGCTCGAGTCGGACGCCTTCGACGCACTGGTCTACCTGTCGTCGACGCGGCTGTACGACGGCCTCGATGCGGCCGACCCGGTCGGCGAGGACACGCCGATCGCCCTCTCGCCAGGCCATCCGCGCCACCTGTACGACGTGACCAAGCTCGCCGGCGAGACGCTGTGCGCGACCATGGCACCGGGTCGCGCGCGTGTGGCGCGCCTGGCCTGCGTATACGACGAGACCGACCCCGACGACGGCTTCCTCGGGCAGCTGCTGGCGCGCGTGGCCGCCACGCCCGCCGGCGGCACGATCCCGCTCGACTCCTCGCCGCACCTGTCACGCGACTACGTGCACCGCGACGACGTGGTCCGCGCGCTGGTCGCGATCGCCGAGCACGGGACACGGCTCGCCTACAACGTCGCCTCGGGCACGAGCCTGCGCAACGACGCCCTGGCCGCGCTGATCGGCCGCGAGGCGGGCCGCAGCCTGACGTTCGCCCACGATCGCGACGCCCCGCCGCCGCCGGTCGCATCGGTCGCACGGGCGCGCGACGAGTTCGACTGGCATCCCGCCGGCGTCGCCGACCGGCTCGGACCCTGGCTGCGCGCCCTGCCCGCCCGCCCGCCCCGACACGCCGAAGGACCCCCATGATCGAGATCGACCCGACCGCGAGGGTCTCGGCCCTCGCCGACATCGAGGACTCGGTGCGCGGCACGCGCATCGTGGTGGGCGCGGGCGCCGTCGTCGACAGCTTCGTGAAGGTCAAGCCCGCCGGCGGCAGCGGCGATCTGGTGATCGGCGCGCGCTCGGTCGTCAATTCCGGATGCGTGCTGTACACCGGCAACGGCATCCGCATCGGCGAGGACGTGGCCATCGCGGCGAACTGCACGCTCGCGCCGGTCAACCATGCCTGGCAGGACCGCTCGCGGCCGATCCGGCTGCAGGGCTTCGCGCCGGGCAAGGGCGGCATCGTGATCGAGGACGACGTGTGGATCGGCGCGAACTGCGTGCTGCTCGACGGCGCCACCATCCGCCGCGGCTGCGTGGTCGGCGCGGGCTCGGTGGTGCGCGGCGAGCTCGAGCCGTACGGCGTCTACGCAGGCCAGCCGCTGCGGCGCATCGCCGAGCGCACCTGAGGCGCGCATCCGTGAAGATCGTCAACCTCGACCCGTCGCGCCTCGCGGACTACCTGCGGGCGCAGATCGTCGCCATCGCGCCGACCGGGCCCGACCCCGAGCTCGGCCTGATCGACACCCACCTGCCCGAGGCGCTGGCGCGGCTCGAGCGCTGCATCGCCTCGATCCGCATGTGGCGTGCGGGCGAGTTCGACGTGCTGCACTCGTCGCAGCACTGCACCTTCGTGTACTACCTGGCGAACACGATCTGGCGGCACGAGCGGGCGCGCTCGGTCTGCACGAAGCTCTTCCTGCTGAACAAGGCGCACCACGCGATCGACTGCTTCTACGAGATCGCGCTGCCGGAGGTGTTCTTCATCGGCCACTCGCCGGGCATCGTGCTGGCCAAGGCCACCTACGGCAACCGGCTCGCGATCTACCAGGGCGTGACGGTGGGCCGCAACGGCGATGCGGCGCCGGTGATCGAGGACGACGTGATCCTGTATCCGGGATCGGCCGCGATCGGTGCCTGCCGGATCGCGCGCGGCTCGGTGCTGTCGCAGGGCACGCGGCTGACGGATCGGGACACGGAGGCGGGGATGATCGCGTTTCCGGGGGCGGGGGGGGTGCCGGTGTTCAGGCGGCCGGGGCGGGATCTGTTGGGGGATTTCTTTCGGGACTGTTGAGCGCTCCGCACTTCACTGTGAGCGCAGATCTCTTCATGCGTGATGGAGATCGACGGCAGGCGCCGCATCACCGATCGGGCAGTCGCTCGAAAGCGGCGACGGGCGTCGGACCCATGGGCAGTGCCGGCTTTCGCCCCTTGAGTCGCTCGGTGATCGGCCGTTCGATCCACAGATGGATCAGCCAGCAGACCGCGACCGACACCAAGGTGGAGATCACCGTCGCGGCCAGCGGCGAAAGCCATCCGAGCTTGCGCATCACGATGCCGATTACAGGCACGCTGAACGTGTGGAACAGGTACAGCGCGTACGATGCATCGCCGAGCGAGATCAGCGCCTTCGGGATGCGGTTACGCAGCACCGGCTCGAGGAACACCACCCCTGCGACGATCATAAGCGCGGGCAGCTCGACGAACAGCAGGCGCCCGAACTGCGACTCGCCGTCCCAGATGAGGATCGACGCGAAGCCCAGCACGACCAGCAGCAACGACCAGCCCTTGCCCAGCGTGGCCCCGCGCAGGCGCTGCTCGGCCAGCCACATCCCAGCCACGAACTCGAGCACCATCGGGTTCAGGTAGAACGTCGCCGCCGCCGGCAGGTTGTGGGTGTCACCGATGCACAGGCCCACACCGGCCAGCACCAGGAAGACCGGCGCCAGAAGCTTGAGCGGCGGCACGCGCAGCATCATCGCGAACGCAAACCAAGCGTAGAAGAACATCTCGAAAGTCAGTGTCCAGCCCACGCTCACCAGAGGCCGTACCATGCCCCCGGCTTCGCGCACCGGCAGGAACAGGTACGAGCCGATCACATGCACTGGATCGAGCTGGGCACGTAACGCCACCGCCGGAATAGCCAGCAGCATCGCGATCTTCAGCGAGGTCACGATCCAGTACAGCGGCACGATGCGCACGACCCGACGGCGCACGAACTCGCGCCAGCCGTCGAGCCGGCCGAGCAGGCCCTGCGATGAGATCGCCATCACGAAGCCGCTGACCACGAAGAACACGTCGACGCCGGCGGTGCCCTGGTGCCAGTAGTCGCGTCCGCTCTCCAGCAGGCGCTCGGACACCATCAGCGTCGCGTGGCACAGCACCACCATGAGGGCGGCGACGAACCGAAGGGCCTGGATGCCGTCGTAGCGTTGGTCGGTCTTCATGTCGTGGTCTCGAAATGTCGGGCGACCGTTTTGGCGGCTCGGGTCGGTGCAGGTCTGATCGGCTGCGCGTACACGCGCAGCGAGCCGCCGTGCATCGAGACGTTCTCGACGTTGAACCCGACCCATCGGTGCGCCGCGCAGATCGCTCGGAAGGTGTGCAGCGAGCGGGAGTGGCCGTGCCTGGGGATGTGTGCGGCCGCTTAGGCGTTCGGGCCCGGGCAGCTGGTCATGTCCGCCACGCACTGGCGGGCGTGGGCCGGCATCGTGTCATCGAGCAGCGCAGCGGTGCCCTGCTGCACCGGCAGCGGACGTCGGTGGCCAGGGGCTCTGGAGGAAGGCGAGGGAAACGTTCATGTTCGTTCTGGGTGCCGCGGGTGACATCCGGAATGTTAGGGCGGGCGGTCGACCTCGGCAGTGACGGAGGTCACGACCTGTTGCACGGCGCGCCTTCCCGGCATGGCGACATCGCCACCGCCCGGTTCGAAGCTGGACGCGGCCAATGCTGCAGCGACGTCGCCCTTCAGGCACTCCAGACAGCTGGCGGTGATAACCGACCCTCAGAACGCCTGCAGCGCCGGCACCGCCACCGCGAAGCGGCCGCCCCAGTCGCGCACGAAGGCGAGCTGCGTGACGATCTCCTCGCGCAGGTTCCACGGCAGCACCAGCACCACGTCGGGCCGCGCCTCGCGCAGCGCCTCGGGTGCGAGGACGGGGATCCGGGAGCCGGGCAGGAAGCGGCCCTGCTTGTGGGGCGAGGCGTCGGCCACGAAGGCCAGCAGGTCGGGGCGCACGCCGGCGAAGTTCAGCAGCGTGTTGCCCTTGGCGGCGGCGCCGTAGCCGACGACACGGTGGCCGGCGCGCTTGTGCGCGATCAGGAAGGCGAGCAGGTCGTCCTTGACCCGCTCGGCGGCGGCCTGCACGCCCGCGTGGAACGCGGGGGTGCCGATGCCGGCGTCCGCCTCGCGGGCACGCATCCGCGAGACCGAGGCCCGGGCCTCGCGGCGGGCCGCGGTCGGCGCGGCCCAGACGCGCAGCGAGCCGCCGTGGGTGGGCAGCGTCTCGACGTCCCAGACCGCGAGCCCGTGCGTGGACAGGATGCGCTCGACCGCGCGCAGCGAGAGGTACGAGAAATGCTCGTGGTAGACCGTGTCGAACTGGTTCATGCGGACCAGCTCGAGCAGGTGCGGGAACTCGAAGCTGACCGAACCGGTCGGTGCGAGCGCCTCGGCGAAGCCGGCGACGAAGTCGTCGATGTCGGGGACATGGGCCAGCACGTTGTTGGCGATCGCGAGGTCGAAGCGCCCGCGCTCGGCGACCAGCGCACGGGCCGACTCGCGGCCGAAGAACACCTCGACGGTGTCGATGCCGCGCTCGCGCGCGGCACGCGCGGTACCCGCGGTGGGCTCCACGCCGACGCAGCGGATGCCACGCTCGCGCACGTACTGCAGCAGGTAGCCGTCGTTGGAGGCAACCTCGAGCACCTGCGAGGACGGACCGAGCGCGAGGCGCTCGACGGCCTCCTCGACATAGCGCCGCGCATGCCCGAGCCAGCTGCTCGAGTACGACGAGAAGTACACGTAGTCGTCGGAGAACAGCAGGTCGTGGCGCTGCACCTCGTCGACCTGCACCAGCGCGCAGGTCGGGCAGGCGAACACCTTCAGCGGGAAGTGCGCCTCGGCGCGCAGCAGGTCGGCCTCACGCAGGAACGCGTTCGAGGGGGGCGCCGCGCCCAGGTCGACGAAGGTATCGGCGGGCACGCGGCCCAGGGGCGTGCGGCAGTGGCGGCAGTTCATGCGAGCGGTCCGTGTCGGAGCGCCTCGTCGAGCGCGGGGAGCGCGGCGTCGCGCGGCGAGAGGTTCGCCGGCGGCAGCGGCCATGCGATCGCGAGGCGGGCATCGTCATGACGCACGCCGGCCTCGAGGCCGGGGGCGTGCGGCGCGGTGTGCTGGTAGGGGAGCTGGGCGTCGTCGGTCAGCGCCTGGAAGCCGTGCGCGCAGCCCTCGGGGATGAAGACGCTGCGCTCGAGATCCTCGCCGAGCTCGACCGCATGCCAGCGACCGAAGGTGGGCGAGTCGGCACGGAGGTCGACGGCGACGTCGAACACCCGCCCGCGCAGGCAGCGGATCAGCTTGGCCTCGGCGCCCGGGACGCGCTGCAGGTGCAGCCCGCGCACGGTGCCGCGCGCGGCGGTCATCGACAGGTTCACCTGCACGAAGCGCAGGCCCGGGCGGACGGGCGCGAACGCCTGGTCGCAGAACAGCCGCGTGAAGCGGCCGCGCGCGTCGCCGCGCGGCGCGGTGCCGACCACCCACATGCCGTCGATCGGGGTGCGCTCGAAGTTCATGCCGCCGGTCCCGTGCCGCCGGCGACGTCGCGCCGCTTCACGCCGCCGTCCTCAGGCCATCGACCCGGTGCGGCACGTCGGTCGCGGCCCACGTCAGGCCGGCGGCGCGCGCATCGGCCACGTAGGCGCGCAGGTCGCCCGCGCTGTCGGCGGTGCCGGTCTCGTGCCAGCGGCGGTACCAGCGCGCGGTGCGCGCGAGCGTCGTCGCGGTGTCCCACACGGGGCGCCAGCCGAGCGCCTCGCGGGCACGCGAACAGTCGAGCCGCAGCACCGCGGCCTCGTGCGGATGCGGGCCGGCATCCATCTCGACCCGCAGCGCCGGCCAGTGCGCGGCGAAGCCCTGGACGAGCTCGCCCACGCTCGCGTGGCCGTCGGGCGCCGGGCCGAAGTTGAAGGCGGCCTGCACATCGGTCTGCGACCGGGCGGGCGACTCGAGCAGCATGCGCCCGAGCTGCAGGTAGCCGGCGAGCGGCTCGAGCACATGCTGCCAGGGGCGGACGGACGTCGGGTTGCGCAGCCTGCACGGCGTGCCTGCGATCGCCGCGCGCACGAGGTCGGGGACGAGTCGGTCCTCGGACCAGTCGCCACCGCCGATCACGTTGCCCGCTCGCGCGGTGGCGAGCGCCACGGGCGGTGCACCGTCGCGCGTGCCGAGGAAGCTCGCGCGCCAGCAGGCCGAGACGATCTCGGCGCACGCCTTGGAGGCGCTGTACGGATCGTGGCCGCCGAGCGGGTCGCCCTCGGCGAAGCCCGACGAGCCCGCCGCAGCGGGCGCGTCGTTGCGATAGCACTTGTCGGTGGTCGCGTTGACCACCGCGCGCACCGCGCCGCAGCGGCGCACCGATTCGAGCAGGTGGATCAGCCCGGTCACGTTGGTTGCGAAGGTGTCGAGCGGCGCCCGGTACGAGGCGCGCACCAGCGGCTGCGCGGCCAGGTGGAAGACGATCTCGGGGGCGAACGCGCGGACCGCGTCGTCGACCGCACGCGCATCGCGCAGGTCGGTCCACGGACCGTCGTCGCCGCCCAGCAGCGCATGGTGGGCGGGTCCGGCGGCGGGCGCGAGCGACAGGCCCGCGACCCGCGCGCCGAGCGCGCGCAGCCACATCGCGAGCCAGCTGCCCTTGAAGCCGCTGTGGCCGGTGACGAGGACGCGGCGGTGCGCGTAGGCGCCGCCGAACAGGCCGCTCAGGTCCAGGTCTTCCATGGCGCCACGCCCCGCTGCCACAGGTCCTCGAGCTTCATCTTGTCGCGCAGCGTGTCCATCGGCTGCCAGAAGCCGCGGTGCGCCCAGGCCGAGAGCTGGCCCTCGCGCGCGAGCGTCTCGAGCGGCTCGCGCTCCCAGGAGGTGGCGTCGCCCTCGATGTAGGACAGCACCTGCGGCTCGAGCACGAAGAAGCCGCCGTTGACCCAGGTGCCGTCGCCCTGCGGCTTCTCCTCGAAGCGCGTGATGCGCCCGCCCTCGATGTCGAGCGCGCCGAAGCGGCCCTGGGGCTGCACGGAGGTCAGCGTCGCGAGCCGGCCCTGCCTGCGGTGGAAGGCGATCAGCGCGGTGAGATCGACATCGGACACGCCGTCGCCGTAGGTGAAGCAGAAGGTCTCGTCGCCCACGTACTTCGCGACGCGGCGCAGGCGCCCGCCGGTCTGCGTGTCCTCGCCGGTGTCGATCAGCGTGACCCGCCACGGCTCGCAGTGCCGCTGGCAGATCTCCATCTTGTTCTTCGCCAGGTCGAACGTGATGTCCGACATGTGCATGAAGTAGTTCGCGAAGTACTCCTTGATGACATACCCGCGATAGCCCAGGCAAACGACGAACTCATTGATGCCGTGCCGGGAGTAGTGCTTGAGGATGTGCCACAGGATCGGGCGGCCCCCGACCTCGACCATCGGCTTGGGCCGGATCGAGGTTTCTTCGGCCAGCCGGGTGCCGAGACCACCGGCCAGGATGACTGCCTTCATCGCACTCCCCGTGGCGGGACGCGGACGCGCGCCCCCTCGGCGAACTTTAGGGGGGCAGGCAGCCGCGCAAGCGCGGAGAAGCGGGAGTTCGGTGCCGCTGATGCGGCGCGTGGCGCGCCCTGGCCGTCAGTCCCCGCGTTGCAGCCGCTCGTACTTCACGAGCAGCTGCTCCTGGGTCTCGGGATGGCGCGGGTCGTTCGGGATGCAGTCGACCGGGCAGACCTGGCGGCACTGAGGCGCGTCGAAGTGGCCGACGCATTCGGTGCACTTGCCCGGCTCGATGACGTAGATCTCCGGGCCCATCGAGATCGCGCCGTTCGGGCACTCGGGCTCGCACACGTCGCAGTTGATGCATTCGTCGGTGATGAGCAGGGCCATCTTCGATGCCCCCGCTCACACTCGACGAATGGCCGGCCCGAGCACGGGCCGGCCTCTCGCGCGCTGACGGCGCAGTGCGCCGTCCGGGCGCGCGCGAGTGTCCGTGATCAGCAGGGCCATGGCGCGTGCGCGGACGGATCACGCCCCCGGCGGGCCGCCCATCTGCTCCATCTTGCTCTTGAGACGCGCCTCGACCGAGGGCGAGACGAACTTGCCGACGTCGCCGCCGAACATCGCGATCTCGCGGACCAGGGTGCCCGAGATGAACTGGTACTGGTCGGTCGGCGTCATGAAGATGGTCTCGACGTCCGGCAGCAGGTAGCGGTTCATGCCGGCCATCTGGAACTCGTACTCGAAGTCGGCGACCGCGCGCAGGCCGCGGACGATGACGCCGGCGTTCTGGGCCCGGACGAAGTCGCGCAGCAGACCGGAGAAGCCGGCGACCTGCACGTTCGGATAGGGCGCGAGGCATTCGCGCGCGATCTCCATGCGCTCTTCCTGCGTGAAGATCGGCCCCTTGGCCCGGCTGCCGGCGACGCCGACCACGACCCGGCCGAAGATGCTGGCCGCGCGCCGGACGATGTCCTCGTGGCCGCGGGTGAGCGGGTCGAACGTACCGGGATAGACGGCGATGGCCATCGTCAGGCTCCAGGGGCCGGTGGGGTCAGGAGCAGCAGATGATAGTGGACTTGACCGGCCTTGTCGGCGCGGTGCGCGACGAGGCCCGGCACCGCCGACAGCGGGGGCGCCTCCGGCGCGAGCGGCCGGTCGGCCTCGACGTAGACCGCCGCGCCCGGCGCGAGCACCGCGGCCAGACGGGGCAGCACCCGCTCGAGCTCGGCGCTGCCGAAGGGCGGATCGAGGAAGACCAGGTCGAAGCGGTCGCGGGCGTTCGACAGGTAGGTCGCGGCATCGCCCTGCACCACCTCGACCGCCTCGGCATCGAGCCGCTCCCGTGCGGCCCGCAGCGCCGCCGCGGCGCGCGCGTCGCGTTCGACCAGCACCACCTTCGCGGCGCCGCGCGACGCGGCCTCCAGCCCCAGGGCGCCGGTGCCGGCATACAGGTCGAGGCAGCGCCAGCCGTCGAGGCGCTGACCCAGCCAGTTGAACAGGGTCTCGCGCACGCGGTCGGGCGTGGGCCGCAGGCCCGGTGCGTCGACGACCACGAGCGGCGTGCGCTTCCAGTCGCCGCCGACGATCCTCACCTTGGCGGGAGGCTCGGACCCGCGCCGCGCCGGTTGCGGCCTGGCGGCCGGGGACGGGGCCGGGACAGCGGTCGCCGCACGGCGCCCGCGCTCAGGGCCGCGCGCCACCGTCGCCCACGACCACGGTGACCAGCCGGTCGGGCCGCACCTTGCGCTGGAAGGCCTCGCGGACCTGCGCGGCGCCGACCGCTTCGACGCGGTCGGTCCAGCGCTCGAGGTAGTCGAGCGGCAGCCGGTACCAGCCGATGTTCGCGAGGTTGTCGAGGATCTTGCGGTTGGTGTCGATGCGCAGCGCGAAGCCGCCCACCAGGTTCTGCTTGGCCGCGGCGAGTTCGGCCTCGGTCGGGCCGTCGGCGACGAAGCGCGCGAGCGTCTCGCGCACCACCTTCAGCGCATCGTCGGTCTGCTCCTTGCGCGTCTGCAGCCCGACGGTGAAGGGACCAGCCTGCGCCATCGGCGAGAAGTACGAGTAGACGCTGTAGGACAGACCGCGCTTCTCGCGCACCTCGCCGGTCAGGCGCGAAACGAAGCCGCCGCCGCCCAGCACGTAGTTGCCCACGAACAGCGGGAAGAAGTCGGGGTCGTCGCGCGCGATCGCGGGCGCGCCGATCAGGATGTGGCTCTGCGTGGCCGGGTGCGCGATGCGGCGCTCGGTCACCGGCGGCGTCTCGACCGCGGGCATCGCCAGGGCAGGCGTGCCCTCGGGCAGCTCGCGCGTGAGGCGCTCGGCGATCGCCTCGGCCTCGGCGCGCGTGATCGCACCGATCATCGACACCACTGCCCCGCGCGGGCCGTAGCGCGCCTGATGGAAGGCGACGAGGTCGGCGCGGCCGATCGCGGCGATCGATTCCGGCGTCTCGGCGCGGCCGTACGGGTGGGTCGGATAGATGAGCGCCTCGTAGGTGCGCTGCGCGATGGTCTCCGGGCGCACCAGGGCCTCGCGCAGACTCTGCACCGCCCGCTCGCGCTCGCGGGCGACCACGGGCTCCGGAAAGGTCGGACGCGCCATCATCCGGGCCAGCAGGTCGACCGCCGCGTCGCGCTCGCGCGGCGAGGACAGCGTGCGCAGCGACACGCTCGCGCGGTCGTCGCCCGCGCCGCCGCCGCGGCTCGCACCGAGGTCCGCAAAGCGCTCGGCCAGCCCCGCCTCGTCGAGCCCCTCGACGCCGCGCGCGAGCAGCCCCGCCGTGAAGGAGGCGAGGCCCGAGCGGCCGGCGGGATCGAGACGCGAGCCCGCATCGAAGTCGACGCTGACGTCGAGCATCGGGATCGCGTCGGCGCGCACGAAATACACGCGAGCACCGCGCGGGGTGGTCCAGGCCTCGATCGGCAGCACGGCCGAGGCGAGCGGGGCCCACAGCAGCAGCGCCAGCAGCAGCAGCAGTCCGCGCAGGCGGATGACGGGGAGCGGCATCATCGGGACCTCAGTGCCTCAGGCCGGCGGGCGCGGGCGCGGGCCGCTTGTCGCCGATCGGCTGGGGCAGCAGCGTGGCCACCGTCAGCTGGTCGTCGGTGAAATACCTGGCGGCGACCGCCCGGACCTCGTCGGGGGTGACCGAGCGGATCTTCTCGAGGATGCGGTCGGCGTCGCGGTGCGACAGGCCGACGATCTCCAGGCCCGCCAGCTCCATCGCCTGCGCGAACACCGAGTCGCGCTTGTAGACCTGGCCGGCCACGTACTGGACCTTGACGCGCTCGAGCTCGGCCGCGGGCACACCCTCCTTCGCGATGCGCTCGATCTCGGCGCGCACCGCGCGCTCGACGTCCTCGGTCGAGCGGCCCTCGGCCGGCGTGCCGTCGAGGATGAACACCGCCGGGCCGCGCTGCGTCATGTCGTAGCCGGCGCCGGCCCGGTTGGCCACCCGCGAGCCGCGCACGATGCTGCGCGTGAAGCGCGTGCTGTCGCCGCCATCGAGCACCGAGCTCAGCAGCTCGAGCGCGTACGGCTCGCGGTCGCCGTCGATCGACTCGAGCTTCGGCACGCGGAACGCCATGACCACCGACGGGTTCTCGGCGGGCGCCTTCACCTGGATGCGGCGCAGCCCGCGCTGCGGCGGCTCGACCTGCGGCTTGCGCGGCGGCAGCGCGCGCGACGGGATGCGCCCGTAGGTTTCCTGGGCGAGCGTCCAGACAGCCTCGGGGTCGACGTCGCCGGCGACCACGAGGGTCGCGTTCGACGGGGTGTACCAGGCGTCGTACCAGGCCTGGGCGTCGGCGACCGTCATCGACTCGAGGTCGCTCATCCAGCCGACGATCGGGTGCCGGTACGGGTGCGCGTTGAAGACCGCGGCCATCAGCTGCTCGTAGACCAGCGCGCCCGCGCGGTCCTCGGTGCGCAGCCGGCGCTCCTCCATCACGACGCGGATCTCCTTGGCGAACTCGTCGGCGGACAGGTTCAGGTTCGCCATCCGGTCGGACTCGAGCCGCATCACCTCAGGCAGGCGCGAGGTGTGGATCTGCTGGAAGTAGCCGGTGTAGTCGCGCGAGGTGAACGCGTTCTCGCGGCCGCCGATCGCCGCGACGCGGCGCGAGAACTCGCCCGGGGCCAGCGTCTTCGTGCCCTTGAACATCATGTGCTCGAGCACATGGGCCACGCCGGTGCGGCCGTTGACCTCGTCCATCGAGCCGGCGCGGTACCAGACCATGTGGACCGCGGTGGGCGCGCGCCGGTCACGCTTGACCAGCACCTTCATGCCGTTGGGCAGGGTGCGCTCGAAGGCCTGGGCGGTGGCGGCCGATGCCGGAGCCGCGGGCTGCGCCAGCGCCGCAGGCGGCATGGCGGCACCGATCCAGAGGGCACAGGCGGCGAAGACGGCGGAGCGTACTGCGAGGCCCGGCGTGCGGCGGCGCTCGGTCGGAGGGGTCATCGGTGCAGCGTAGAATCGTGGATCCCGAGTGTACTCCGGCGCCCGTTGCCCCCTGCGGGCGCGCGGGCCCGTCCATCAGGCACCCCCATGTTCGGATTCCTTCGCCGCAAGAAGCCGGCCGAGCCCGAGGCCGCGCCCGGAACCGCTGCGGCCGAGGCGTCCCCGCCGCCCGAAGCGCCACCCGCCGACCTGCCGGCGGCCGTCGCCGCGCCGGCGGCCGCGCCGCTCGCGTCGGTCCAGACCCCGGCGTCGGCCACGGCCCCGGTGCCGACCGACGCCGCACCGACCGAGCCGGCGCAGGCTCGCAGCGGGTTCTGGTCGCGCTTCATCCCCGGCGGCCGCGCGGCGCCCGAGCCGACGACGCCGGTCACGCCCGAGGAGGGTGCACCGGTCGACCCCGGGGAAGCCGCGGCGATCGAAGCGGAGGCGGCCGCGGCGGCCGAGGCCGCGTTCGAGCAGGACGAGCGCGAGCGTGCGGCGCGCGAGGCCGCGACACCGATGCCGGCCGCGGCCGCGGTGCCCTCGCCCGCCACCGCCGCCGGCCCGCTCGAGCTCGTCCCGGCCGCGATGCCCGACCGCAAGCCCTGGCTCGCGCGCCTCAAGCAGGGGCTGTCGCGCACCAGCGGCAATCTCGCCGTGCTGTTCGTCGGCGTGAAGGTCGACGAGGCGCTGTTCGAGGAACTCGAGACGGCGCTCATCACGAGCGACACCGGCGTCGAGACGACGGCCTGGCTGCTCTCGTCGCTGCGCGAACGGGTCAGGCGCGAGCGGCTCACCGACGCGATGCAGGTCAAGGCCGCGCTGCGCGCGCTGCTGGTCGAGCTGCTGACGCCGCTGGAGCGCCCGATCGACATCGATCGCGCCGAGCCGCTGGTGATGATGATCACCGGCGTCAACGGCGCGGGCAAGACCACCTCGATCGGCAAGCTCGCGCGCCACCTGCGCCACGAGGGCAAGACGGTGCTGCTGGCCGCGGGCGATACCTTCCGCGCCGCCGCCCGCGAGCAGCTCGCGCAATGGGGCAGCCGCAACGACGTGGAGGTCATCGCGCAGCAGGGCGGCGACCCGGCCGCGGTCGCCTTCGATGCGGTGGCGGCGGGCATCGCACGGCGCACCGGCGTCGTGATGGTCGACACGGCGGGGCGCCTGCCGACGCAGACGCACCTGATGGACGAGCTGCGCAAGATCCGGCGCGTGACCGCCAAGGCGATGGACGGGGCGCCGCACGAGGTGCTGCTGGTCCTGGACGGCAACACCGGGCAGAACATGCTCGCGCAGGTCCGCTCGTTCGACGACGCGGTGCAGCTCACCGGGCTGATCGTCACCAAGCTCGACGGCACCGCGAAGGGCGGCGCGCTCGCCGCGCTCGCACACACGCGGCGCGACCGGCCGATACCGGTCTATTTCATCGGCGTGGGCGAAGGCATCGACGACCTGCAGGCATTTTCGGCCGAGGAGTTCGCGGCGGCGCTGGTCGGTTGACTCGGCGACGTCGGATCGGGACGCGCAACAGGTTCGTCCAAAGCGCCTCAGGCGAGCGCGCGGCGGGTCGACCAGGCGAAGAGGGGCGGCGCCGTGAGGTCGTCGGCGAAATGCCCGTGGGGCTCGGCGCCGATCCGGGCGACGAAGGCCTTGAAGGGCACGTGCAGCTGGCGCTGGACGGGCGCCACGAACAGCACGCGCGTGACGCGGTGACGCGCATTGAAGTGCCTGAAGCGCGCGCGCGCTGCCGGGCTGCCCACGCCCAGGCCGCGGAACGCCGGGCCGACCTCGTAGTGGGCGATCTCCGCGTTGGTCTCGCCGTCGTCGGCCACGTACAGCGAGCCGACGCGGGCACTTGCGACGCTCAGGCCCGAGACGAGGATGTCGATCCGGAACCCGCGCGCCCCTGCGCGCTCGGGCCCGAACGTCCTGTCGCCGACCGAGGCACTCACGAAGTGGTCGGGATGCGCGAGGAAACGCGCGGCGACCGCCTCGGGCGTCGGCGGTGATCCGACGGACAGAGCCTCGTCGTCCGCCACGCCGAGCTGGTCGGCCCCGGACACCGCGCCACGGCCGAAGGCGGCCATCCAGCGCCAGATTGCGGGCAGCCTCGCAGACAAGGCGACGACGGAAGGATTCGAGGCGGGCACGCCACCGGGCCGGTGCGCCGCGCAGCGCTCAGGTCGCCGCGCGTGCGGCGTCCGGCTGCTTCGAGGGCTGCGCGGCGTCGAAGGCCGGCAGCGCCATCAGCGCGTCGAACACCCGCATCGTGCGCGGGTACGCGTCCATCGGGCACTGGAAGCGCTGCGCGCTGAACACCTGCGGTACCAGGCAGCAATCGGCCATCGTCACCGTGTCGCCGTGACAGAAGCGGCCGGTGCGCGGATCGGCGAGCTCGGCCTCGAGGGCGGCGAAGCCCTCGGCGAGCCAGTGCCGGACCCAGGTGTCGGCCTCGGCCTGCGAGTGTCCGAGCGTCTGCTTGAGGTACTTCAGGATCCGCAGGTTGTTGACCGGGTGCATGTCGCAGGCGATCAGCATCGACAGCGAGCGCACGCGGGCGCGGCCGAGGGCATCGGCGGGCAGCAGCTTCGGTCCGGGGCGTGTCTCGTCGAGGTACTCGATGATCGCGATCGACTGGCCGAGCGTGGCACCGTCGTCGTCGACGAACGCAGGCACCAGCGCCTGCGGGTTAGTGGCGCGATAGGCGTCGGAGCGCTGCTCGTCGGACAGCAGCCAGATCACCTCGGGCGTCCAGGCGATGCCCTTGTGGTTCAGCGCGCAGCGCACCCTGAAGGCGGCCGAGCTGCGGAAGTAGGTGAAGAGCGTCGGCATGTCAGGCCTCCTCGTGTTCGCGCCACAGGTGCAGCGCCTGCTGGATCGGGCGGTCCGAGAAACTGAAGAGCACGGTGTCCTCGCGTGCGTGCAGCCGGTGCCGGTGCCACGACGGGATCACGAAGGTGTCCTTCGGGCCCACGTCGAACGAGCGGTCGTCGAGCTCGACGCGCGCCGAGCCCTCGACCACGGTGAACACGGTGCCGTCGGTGCTGCGGTACGGTGCGCCCGCGAAGCCGGCCGGCAGCCACTGCAGGAACGCGCCGATGGTGGCGATCGGCGCGCCGCCCGTGGCCGGGTTCACGTAGCGCATCTTGATGCCGTGGCAGCGGTGGCGCGGACCGTCGGCCATCCGCGCGAGCGCGGCGCGCGACCTGCGGTAGGGATAGCTGAAGACCGGCGTCACGCCGTTGCGAGGGGCGTAGTCGACCGGCAGCATCCCCGAGCCGTAGCGCGCGGCCGCGTCGCCCTCGGGGCGCGAGACCGGCTGCGCCTCATGGCCGTGGTTCTCCCGGAACTGCGCGCCCAGCATCCGCACCACCGCGATATCGAGCCCGTCGAGCCAGGTCACCGGCTCGTCGCCGGGGTTGCCGTGGTCGTGCCAGGTCCACATCGGCGTGATGATGAAGTCGCCCGGCGCCATCGTGACCCGCTCGCCGTCGACCGCGGTGTAGGCGCCCTCGCCGTCGACGACGAAGCGCAGCGCCGACTGCGTGTGACGGTGCGCGGGCGCGACCTCGCCGGGCAGGATGAGCTGCAGACCGGCGTACATCGTCGACGTGGTGGTGGACTGGCCGGGCAGGCCCGGGTTCTCGAGGATCAGCACGCGCCGCTCGGCTTCGCGCGCGGTGATCAGCGAGCCCGACTCGGTGATGAACGGATGGACGTCGGCCCAGCGCCACAGCGCGGGCACGGCGTCGGTCGCGGGCTGCGCCGGCACCAGCGCGGCCAGCACCTCCCAGAGCGGCTTGAGCGAGTGGCCGGCGATGCGGTCATAGTAGGCCCGGCGCGCGGCCGGCTCGTCGATGCGCGCATTCATGGTCGGTCTCCGTGCGGTCCCCCGATGGCGTCGATGATACGCGCCGCCCCCCGGGACGATCCGGTGCGCCGCGGCGTGTAGGTTCAGGCCAGACCAGCAGGCGCACCGGCACACCCAGAAGCGCGGTGCCGCAGAAGGACGTCACGTAGCCGAAGGCGTCGACCCCAGAAGGACATCAATCATGGATGGCGGGCACGGGGGGTGGTGAATCACACCGCGTCGCGCTTCGGCGACCATGCGCCGCCGACGGTCGATGACGACTTCGGGCGTCGAGATCGCCGGCTCGAGGGATCGCATCGGGGTCGGTCCCGGCATCGGGGTCGGGACGGCGGCCCGAGGAGGCTCGCAGACCTGCCGACTTGCGCGCCGGGTGGCAGGCGAGCGAGACTGCGGCGCACGAGCGACAGCGGGGCGACGATCGGCCCGCGACGTACCGGGAGGCTCCGGGATGCACGAACGGTGGCGAGCGCTGTGGGTCCTGTCGGCCGCGCGCGTGGCGATGGGATTCCAGTTCCAGGTGATCGGTGCGACCGCGCCGCTGCTGCGCGACGCCTACGGCTTCGCGCTCGCCGACATCGGCTGGCTGGTGGGCCTGTTCCTCGCGCCGGGCGTCGTGCTCGCGCTGCCCGGCGGCATGCTCAGCGCGAGATGGGGTGATCGACGGATCGCCGTCGCCGGCACCGCGGCGATGGTCGCCGGAGGCGCGCTGTCGGCGTTCGCCACCGACGCGACGATGCTGCAGGCCGGCCGCCTGATCGGCGGCATCGGCGGCGTGCTGTTCAACGTCACCGCGAGCAAGATGATCGCCGACTGGTTCGCGGGCCGCGAGATCGAGCTCGCGATGTCGCTCTTCGTGTCGACCTGGCCGGTGGGCATCGGCCTGGGGCTGCTGACGCTCGGTCCGATCGCCGCGTGGGGGACGCCCGCGGCGGCGTTCGGCGCGACCGCGGTCCTCGCGCTGGTGTCGATGCTGCTGGTGCTGGCCCTGTACCGGCCCGCGCCCGGCGCGCCCGCCCCGGGCCCGCTGCGGCTGTCCGCGCTCGCGCCGGGCGACGGCTGGCGGCTCGCGCTCGCGGCCGGTGGCTGGACCACCTACAACGTCGCCTTCGCCGTGCTGGTCGCGTTCCTGCCGGCCCTGTTCGTCGCGCGAGGGCTCGACGTCGCCCACGCGGGCGCGCTCACCGCCACGATGACACTGACCTTCGTCGTCTCGATCCCGCTGGGTGGCTGGCTGATCGAGCGCACCGGGCGGCCGGCGACGATCGCCGCGCTGGGCATCCTCGGCTGGGCCGCCTGCATCGCCGCGGTACGCGGCGGCGGCGATCCGACCCTCTCGCTGACGCTCGCCGGTCTGCTGTCGGGCTGGGCCGCCGGTGCGCTGTCGGCCGCGCCGGCGCGCTTCCTCGGACCGGCGGCGCGCGCGATCGGTCTCGGCCTCTTCTACTCGATGTACTACCTGGGCATGGGCGTGCTGCCCCGCCTGGTCGGCGCCTGGGCCGACCGGGCCGGCACGCCCGAGGTGGTGCTCGATGCGTCGATGGCCCTGTCGATCGCGACCATCGTGCTGCTGCTGGCGACGAGTCGCGCGATCCGTCGGACGGCGCGCTGATCCGGAAGACGGGCTTCACAGGGCCGTGGCGCGAAGTGCGGCCCCGGCGCGCCCGCCGCACGACGGGCAGCACCCACCCCGCTCGTAGCGGAACGCCAGCAGCGTGTCGTGGCGGCACTCGCCGCAGCGCAGCCTCGGGATCCGGGATCCACAGGATCCGGACCCGACCCGCCTCAGCGCGTCTGCAGACGCGCCACGTAGTCGATCAGCGCCATACCGTGACGCGCCACACCGAGCGCTCGCGCTTGCCGCTCCCGAAACACTCGAGTTCCGTGCCGACCGGAAGCGTCTGGGAGATCAGGTTGCTCCCGCGTCGAGCGAAGCAGTCGGCGGCCTCGGCGGCCGTCATGCCGCCCTGCAGCGCCACGCGCACCGCGTAATCCTCGCCCTTGCGCTCCGTCTTCACGACGTACGAGCCCTTGGTAGGGTTGCGGCACAACAGCTTCTCGAGTTCCTTCTCCACGCGGAAGGCACTCGGTCGCCTTACGGCCCCGCCGCGCGCGGAATGCACGAGTATCCCGGCGACCCAGCCCGTCCCATGCCAATAAGGCTCCCTCACGACCTCGTACGGCAGATCGGACGTGAGCAGGCTGTCTTCGATCCGCAGCATCTCGTCGGAACGGCTGGCCATCAGTTGCAGCCGAATGCCTTCGGCCTCAGCCTGCGTCACGCCGATCGAGGCGCCGGTGAGGCTGATCACCTTGGAGCGCAGCGAGGCCAAGGCACGCTCATCGGCACGCTCTCTGGCCAGCTTGGCCGGATCGGGCGGTGGCGGAGGAGGCGGCACCAGGTGGGCGACAGGCGGCAGGCGGCAGGCGGGCGTACCCGCGGAGATCCGACCGCACCGCCTTGCGCCACGCCCGCGGCCCCGACCGTGGGCGGGAAGGCGGCTCGCCGTGCACCCCCTCAGGCCAACCCGGTCCGATACAGGCGCCCGAAGCCCTCGATGCGATCGTCGATGCCGGCCAGCCTGAGCATGTGCCAGGCCAGCGCGTGGTTGCTCGAGGTGACCGGCTTGCCGATCAGCGCTTCGGCCTGCTCGGCGATGCGCGCAACGCGCAGTGAGGTGCACGACACGAACACCCCGTCGCACATCGGCGAGCCGCCGATCCGGACGATCGCGTCGAGCAGCGACTGCTGTGTGATCCGGGCGACGACGTCGTCGTCGGGTTCGTTGAACGAACCCATGACCGGAATCTGCAGCCCGCGCGCCATCAGTGCCGAACGCAGCTGCAGGTTGATCTCGCGCAGGTAAGGGGTGAGCAAGGCGACGCGCTTGACGCCGTTGGCCTTCAGCGCGGCGATCGCGGCGGTCACCGGGTCGGTGACCCGGGCATTCGGCCGCACGCTGTGCACCAGCTCGGCGACCCGGGGCTCGCCGATCACCAGCGAACCCGAGGTACAGGCGAACGCAACGACCGACAGGTCGACCATGAAGGGCAGGAGCTTGGTGGTCGGCGCGATCAGGCCCTGCATCTCCATCAGCGTTGCCGGCGTGATCTGCACGTCGTTGTGCAGCCGCGCCGCATAGAGCGCTACGCCCTGGTCGGGCCAGATCGCGCGGAACTCGTCCTCGATCGTCTGATCGGTCTCGAGCACCAGCAGACCGAGCGCGGCACGCGCGCCGATGCCCTTGTCGGTGTCGAACGGCAGTCGTTCGAGATCCAGTGCGAGGGGGTCGCCGACCGGTGCGTCGCTGGTGCTCATCGGGAATCTCCGCGGGATGGCGCGTGGCGCAAAGTGTATGCACATCGAACGGGTCGTCTGCGACGATACCCGCCGACGGCGCTCCCCGCAAGATCGCCGGCCCGTTGCCGGCCGGATCGTCGAAGCGCGCAGCGAGCGGCACGAAGGACACGCCCGACACCGCACTGCGCCAGGCTGTCAGCGCCAGCGGGCGCAGCGCTTGCCGTGCCCCGAGAAGGGCTTGGGCAACGGCGGGTTCATGACCGGCTGCGGTCAGCCGCGGATCCGCGCGACGACCTGCTCGGTGACCGCCAGCGCACGTTCGCGGCTCAGCACGATGTGCCGCTCGATCAGATCGCCCGCGCCTTGCGGGTCGCGGCGGGCGAGGCAGGCGAGCACGTCACGGTGTTCGCTGTAGGTGCGGTCGCGCCGCTCGGGTGCCTCCTGGTCGACGCGGCGGAAGAATCGGATCTGCGCGTTGACACGCTCCAGGGTCGCGAACAGCTGCTCGTTGCCGGACAGCCGTGCGATACCGCGGTGGAACGCCTCGTCCGCGGCGGTCAGGCGGTCGAGGCGACGGGCCGAGGCGTTCTCGGTGGCGGTGCTCCAGGCGGCGGCCAGCTTCGCGATCGCCTCGTCGCTGGCGCGCGTACACGCCAGGCGCACGGACGCCACTTCGATCGCCGCGCGCAGTTCGTACAGGTCGCGCACCAGCTCCGGGGTGAGGTCGCGCGCCAGGAACCCGCGGTTGGGCACGAAGCGCACGAAGCCGTCGCGCGCCATCCGGTTGAGCGCTTCGCGCACCGGGGTGCGGCTGACGCCCAGCTCGTTCGCCAGCGCGACCTCGTTGATCCGCTCGCCGGGTGCGAAGCGCCAGTTCACCGCCCGTTGCGTGACCGCCCGATAGACACGATCGACGCTGTCCGCAGGCCGGGCGAAGGCGGCAGGCAGGGCCGGGGCGGCCGGCTGCGGCGGGTTCGTTCGGGGGGCACGCGGCATCGGCCGATTGTACCGAGCGGCCGCGGCGAATCGGCATCGAACGGCGGCGGGTCGCCTCCTGCCTGCGAGCAGGGCTTGTGTATACAGTTTGCAAGCGGGTAAGCTCGCCGCTCAGACGCCCTCCCCGGAGACAGGACACCATGACGATCAAACGCATCGAAGCCGGTCCGCGCATGAGCCAGGCCGTGGTGATGAACGGCACGGTCTACCTGGCCGGCCAGGTGGCGCTGGAGTCGCCGGGAGCGAGCGTGACCGAGCAGACCCGCACGGTGCTGGCGCGCATCGACCGCTTCCTGGCCGAAGCGGGCAGCGACAAGACCAAACTCGCGCAGGCAACGATCTGGCTGTCCGACATGTCGACCTTCGCCGAGATGAACGCGGTCTGGGACGCCTGGGTCGCACCCGGCTGCACCCCGGCGCGCGCAACGGTCGAAGCGAAGCTCGCCGCGCCGCAGTTCACGGTCGAGATCGCGGTGATCGCGGGGCTCTGATCGCAGACGGCCCCTGCGCCATCGGCGGGCGAGCGCTCGCCTGCACGGAACAACGATCGAGGAGAGGACATGCGCATCGTCGTACTGGGGGCCGGTGTCGTCGGCGTGACGGCTGCCTACGAACTGGCCAGTGATGGCCACGAGGTGGTGGTCGTCGACCGGCAGGACAAGGCGGCGATGGAAACCAGTTTCTCCAATGCGGGCATGGTCTCGCCCGGCCACGCCTACACCTGGGCGTCGCCGCGGGCGCCGCGCATCCTCTGGGATTCGCTGTTCCGCGACGACGTGGCGCTGCGACTGAAGCTGCGCCCCGACCTGCGCATGTGGATGTGGTGCTGGCGCTTCCTGAAGGAATGCAAGGCCGAGCGTGCGGCGATCAACACCGGCCACAAGGTGCGCCTGTGTCTGTACTCGCAGCAGCGTTTCGCCGAGATCGATCGCCGTCACGGCTTCGACTACGACCGCCGCACGCAGGGCGCCATCTACGTCTACCGCGACCAAGACCACTACGAGCGCGGCGTCGGTGCGATGAACGTACTGTCCGACAACGGCGTCACGCTGCGCGCGGTCAGTACCGACGAGGCAGTGGCGATCGAGCCGGCGCTGGCGCCCGACCGCGCGAACATCGCCGGGGCCATCCACTGCCCGACCGACGAGTCCGGCGACTGCCACCGGTTCACCAACGCAATGGCCACGCACTGCGCCGAGAAGCTCGGCGTCACGTTCCGCTGGTCGACGAACGTCACGCGGGTGCGGGCGGAGGGCGATCGGGTCGTCGGGGTCGACACCGACCGGGGCGCGCTGCAGGCCGACGCCTACGTGCTGGCGCTCGGCTGCTACAGCCCCGCGATCGGCCGGCCGCTCGGCATCGACCTGCCGGTGTATCCGGTGAAGGGCTATGCGCTGACGGTGCCGATCGAGGACCACGACGGCGCGCCCAGCATGTGCGGTGTCGACGAAAAATTCCTGATCGCCTGGACCCGCCTCGGCCAGCGGCTGCGTGTCACCGCCACCGCCGAGTTCAACGGCTTCGACCGTTCGCTCGGCGAACGCGACCTGGCGCACATGACGAATACGATCCGTCGGCTGTTCCCGAACGGCGGCGCTTACGAGAAGGCGAGCCGCTGGGCAGGGCTGCGGCCGATGACCCCCAAGGGCACGCCGATCCTCGGCCGCTCGCCCAAGCGCAACCTGTTCCTCAGCACCGGGCACGGCCACATCGGCTGGACGATGTCGATGGGCTCGGGGCGGATCCTCGCCGACATCATCGGCGGGAAGCAGCCCGACATCGACCTGACGGGCATGACGCTGGCCGACGCCTGACGCGTCGATTCACAGGCTGAGTCGGCGCTGGCGCTGGCGCGCGCCCGACGCAGGAACGCGGGCAGGGGCAGGCCTCGATGATGCGACGGTTGCTCAGCCCGGCGGGTACACGCAGCGAAAGCCGACGTAGACCGCGAAGAACCTCGCGGGCTTCCACTGCATGCCCGACGCCTGCGTCTGCGACGCGCCGTACCACCACGAGCCGCCGGCAGTGAGCCGGTCCTCGCCGCGCGCGTCGGCGAGCCATTCCCACAGGTTGCCGGCCATCTCGTGCAGCCCGTTGACGCCGGCGACCGTGGCTCCGGCCGGCGCATGGCGCTCGAACCGGTCACCCGGACCGGAGAGGTTCGCGCCGTCGGGCGTGTCGCCGGTCGGATAGGGGTAGCTGTGGCCGTTGACGAAGGGCGCGGGCGGCCGCGGGCGGCGCTCGACGTAGGCGGCCTCGGCCCATTCGTCGCGACCCGGCAGGCGCCCGCCCGCCCAGGCGCAGAACTCG
>JAPLQE010000048.1 GCA_026399835.1 Burkholderiales bacterium
GAATCCGGCATCGTGACCGCTGAATCCGGACAACACCGGAAAACGGTCACGATCCGCCGGATCGATCGGTCACGATGCTCCGGATTCGCCGGTCACGATCAACCGGATTCAGCGGTCACGTTCGGCCGGAATACGCAGCTGGATGCGGGAGGTGCTGGCACGGGGTGGGACGCTGGAGCCGGGGGATGTCGTGACGACCGGTTCCTGGGGTGGCATGTTCTTAGTGCCGACGGGCGCGGGGCGGGCCGTGGTGCGCTTTGATGGCTTGGGTGAGGTGAGGCTGAATCTGCCCCGTCAGTGATCCGTGCTGGCCGTCAGCCCGGCCTGCTTGCTGGGATGGCGCTTGAACCACGCTATGCGCAGCGCATCGATGACGATGCCGCGCGCAGATCGTCTCAGGAGTTCCCATCTGCCTTGAATCAATCGAATTGAGGCTGGAGCCGACGCATTTCAGGCTTAAGAACCATGATGACGGGGGATTCTTCCGCTTCATTCGGCGCGTCTCGGAGTCCGGCTGCCGGCACCCCGACCACTTTCTACCCGCTCGGCGGTCCCGTAACGGATCACGAGGGACAGGGCGCTGTCTGTGCTGGCGGTTACTGGCGGCGCAGGAACATCGGATACGCTGATGAGCGCGGTCAATACGTGAATATCGCAAGAAAGTCGTGGGCCGAGCGCGGGGCCAAATACGGCATCAGGCTTGACTACCGAGCCAATCCCCATGGCGTCTCGGGTAGTTTTTCGGGTCGAGACGACGTCGGCGAGCGACGGCGAATCATGCTTGTGGTGAACATGTTTCCCGCCACGTCCGCATTCCGCGCTCTGCGCAAAGCGGGTTTACAGGGTCGTCGGTAGGTCGTCAGGGCTCGGCTTGGGGCGCTTGGCCGCAAGGTGGCGCATCGACTCATCGCGCAGCGTCACGCCCCAGCCCGGATCCGCCCCGCCCCTCGCCCCGCTCAGCCGCAAGCAACCCTGCGCGCCGCCACCGGCCGCTGATCAATCGGCGCATGCATCACCGCGGCGAACGCACCGAACGCGATCACCATGACCCAGGCCCAGTCGTAGGATCCGGTCGCATCAAAGATCCGCCCGCCGAGCCACGCACCGAGGAAGCTGCCGATCTGGTGGCCGAAGAAGACCACCCCGCCGAGCAGCCCGAGGTGGCGCACCCCGTACACCTGTCCGACCAGCCCGGTGGTGAGCGGCACGGTCGACAGCCAGAGCACTCCCATCGCGGCGGCGAACAGCCACACCGACCACACCGACAGCGGCGCGAGCAGGAAGGCGATCATCACGATCGAGCGCGCGACGTAGATGCCGGCCAGCAGCCACTTCTTCGAGAAGCGCACGCCGAGCCAGCCGGCCGACAGGCAACCGAGCACGTTGAACAGGCCGACGATGGCGATCGCCTGCGCACCGAGCGACAGCGGCATGCCCTTGTCGGCGAGGTAGGCCGGCAGGTGCAGGCCGATGAACACCACCTGCAGGCCGCAGACGAAGTAGCCCCAGAACAGCAGGTGGAAGCTGCGGTCGCCGAGGGCTTCGCGCATCGCCTCGCCGAGCGTGCTGCTGCCGGCGGCGCGTGCACCCGCCTCGCGGTCGCCGCGCACACCCAGGGCCAGCAGCAGGATCAGCGCCACCACGATCGCATGGCCGTAGACCGCGCCCTGCCAGCCGAACACACGGATCGCCTCGGCGGTCGAGGGCAGGAACAGGAACTGGCCGAACGAGCCGGCCGCGGTACCGATGCCGAACGCCCAGGTGCGCCGCTCGGGCGGCACCAGCTTGCCGACCGCGGCGAACACGATGCCGAACGCGGTGCCGCCGATGCCGAGGCCCACCAGCACGCCGCCGGTCAGCGACAGCATGGTGCCGGTGGTGGCCACCGCCATGCCGAGGAAGCCGAGCACGTAGAGCACGGCGCCCATCATGAGGGTGCGCATCGCGCCCCAGCGGTCGGCCATCGCCCCGAGCAGCATCGCGCCGGTGCCCCACACGATGTTCTGGATCGCGACCGCGAAGCCGAAGGTCTCGCGCGACCAGCCGCGCGCCTGGGTCATCTCCGGCAGGAACAGGCCCCAGGACGAGCGCGCGCCGTTCGACAGCAGCAGGATCAGGCAGGCGAAGACGAGGACCGTCATCCAGCCCGCCGCGGGCGCGGCGGACGCGTTCCGCTCAGAGGCCACGGAACGCCTTGCGGGCCTGCTCGAGGGTGAAGTCGATCTCGGCGTCGCCGTGGGCCGACGAGAAGAAGAAGGCCTCGACCGTAGACGGCGGGAAGTAGACGCCGGCCTCGAGCATGCGGTGGTAGAAGCGCTTGAATCGCTCGGCGTCCTGAGTCATCACCTCGGCGAAGCTGCGCGGCGGCGCCGCCATCATGTACATGCCGGCCATCGTGCCGCAGTGCTGCGCGCTGAAGGTCACGCCGGCCTCCTTGGCCGCGTCGCGCAGCCCGGCGACCAGGCGGCCGAGCCGCGCCGACAGCGCGTCGTGGAAGCCCGGCACCGAGATCAGTTCGAGGGTCGCGAGGCCCGCGGCCATCGCGATCGGGTTGCCCGACAGCGTGCCCGCCTGGTAGACGGGGCCGAGCGGCGCCATCATGTCCATCACCTTGCCCGGACCGCCGATCGCGCCGACCGGCATGCCGCCGCCGATGACCTTGCCGAACGCGGTCATGTCGGGCGTCACGCCGCTGACCTGCTGCATGCCGCCGAGCGCGACCCGGAAGCCCGTCATCACCTCGTCGAAGATCAGCAGCGAGCCGTCGGCCGAGCAGATCGCGCGCAAGCCCTCGAGAAACCCAGGCTGCGGCAGGATCAGGTTCATGTTGCCGGCGGCCGGCTCGACCATCACGCAGGCGATCTCGCCCGGATGCGCGTCGAACAGCGTCTTCACGCTGGCCAGGTCGTTGAACTGCGCGATCAGCGTGTGCTTGGCGAGGTCTGCGGGCACGCCCGCCGAACTCGGCTGGCCGAAGGCGAGCGCGCCGCTGCCGGCCTTGACCAGCAGGCTGTCGGCGGTGCCGTGGTAGCAGCCCTCGAACTTCAGGATCTTGGTGCGGCCGGTGAAGCCGCGCGCCAGCCGCAGCGCCGACATCGCGGCCTCGGTGCCGGAGCTGGTGAAGCGCACGCGCTCGACATGCGGGAACAGTGCGCAGATCTTCTCGGCGAGCTCGGTCTCCATCACGTTCGGCGCGCCGTACGACAGGCCGCGGCCGGCGGCCTCGCGCACGCGCTCGAGCACCAGCGGATGGGAGTGGCCGACGATCATCGGGCCCCAGGAGCCGAGGTAGTCGACGTAGCGCGTGCCCTCGACGTCCCACATGTAGGCGCCCTCGGCGCGGGCGATGAAGCGCGGCGTCCCGCCGATGGCGCGGAACGCCCGGACCGCCGAGTTCACCCCGCCGACCAGCACCTCTTTTGCACGGTCGAATTCCTGCTGGTTGGTGGCCATCGCGTTCGAGCTCCCTGTTTTCGGTCGGGCAGTATAGTACCCGTCACCGCCGCCCAGCCCTCCGACCGACCATGTCCGAAACGACCGCCGCCGCCCCCGACACCGGCCGCATCGCCGTTCGCCGCATCGACGGCACGATCCTCGCGATCGGCCTCGACCGGCCGGCCAAGCGCAACGGCTTCACGCCCGAGATGGCGCTGCAGCTGGCCGACGCCTACACCGAGCTCGAGCGCGACGACACGCTGCGGGTCGGGGTGCTCTACGCGGAAGGCGATCACTTCACCGGCGGGCTGGACCTGCCGCGCTGGGCGCCGAAGATGCAGGCCGGCGAACCGATGTGGCCGGCCGACCGGATCGATCCGTTCGGTCTTCGCGAGCCGCGCCGCACCAAGCCGCTGGTCTGCGCGGTGCAGGGCTGGTGCTGGACGCTGGGGCTGGAGCTGATGATGGCGGCGGACATCGCCGTCGCCGCCCACGACACCCGCTTCTCGCAGCTCGAGGTGCTGCGCGGCGTGATGGCCACCGGCGGCGGGACGATCCGCATCGCCGAGCGTGCGGGGCTGTCGAACGCCCTGCTCTACCTGCTGACGGGCGACTCGTTCGATGCGCCCGACGCGCTGCGCATGGGCCTCGTGCAGAAGCTCGTGCCGGCCGGCACGCAGTTCGACGAGGCGGTGGCGATCGCGCGGCGCATCGCGGCGGCCGCGCCGCTGGCGGTGCGCGCGACGCTCGCCAATGCCCGGCTCGCGGTCGAGCGCGGGATGCATGCGGCGGTCGCCGAGCATGCGAGCGTGCAGCAGGGCCTGGCCCGCAGCGAGGATGCGGCCGAAGGGGTCGCCGCGTTCAGGGAGCGGCGGGCGCCGCGCTTCCAGGGCCGCTGAGCGGCCGGCTACTTCGCGAACAGGCGGCTCGGATCCCCGAAGGCCTTGAACTCGAGCGCGTTGCCCGACGGATCGAGGAAGAACATCGTCGCCTGCTCGCCGACCTGCCCCTTGAAGCGCACGTGCGGCTCGATGACGAAGCGGGTCCCGGCGGCCTTGAGCTTCTCGGACATCGACTCCCACTCGGGCATGCCGAGCACCACGCCGAAATGACGCACCGGCACGTCGTCGCCGTCGACCGCGCTGGTCGAGCGATGGCCGCATTCGCCCGGCGCGAGATGCGCGACGATCTGGTGACCGTACAGGTCGAAGTCGATCCAGGCGTCGGACGAGCGCCCCTCCGGACAGCCGAGCAGCTCACCATAGAACGCGCGCGCGGCCTGCAGGTCGTGCACCGGGAAGGCGAGGTGGAAGGGCTGGGTGACGGCGTAGGCGGACACGGTCGGGGCTCCTGCGGATGGAGCCGTCATTGTAGCGGCGCGTCCGCGGCCGTCGCCCCGACGGCCGTCACCCGCACCGCGCAGTACTTGAGCTCGGGGATCTTGCCCTGCGGGTCGAGCGCGGAATTGGTCAGCAGGTTGGCCGCCGCCTCGGCATAGGCGAAGGGCACGAACACCGCGCCGTCGGGCATGCCGTCGTCGCGGCGCGCCCGCAGCGCGATCGCGCCGCGGCGCGACGCGATGTGCACCGGATCGCCGGGCGCCACGCCGATCCGCGCCAGCTCGCGGCCGTTCATCGCGGCGGTCGCCTCGGGCTCGGCCGCGTCGAGCACGGTGGCGCGCCGCGTCATCGACCCGGTGTGCCAGTGCTCGAGCAGGCGGCCGGTGATCAGCACCGTCGGCCAGTCGGCATCGGGCAGCTCGTCGGCGACCCGCAGCGACGCGGGCACGAAGCGCGCGCGGCCGCTCTCGGTGGGGAACCGGTCGACGAACACCACCGGATGGCCGGGGTCGTCGTCGCCCTCGCACGGATAGGTGACCGAGCCCTCGCGCTCGAGCCGCGCCCAGCTGATGCCGCGGATCGAGGCCATCGCCTGGCGCATCTCGTCGAACACCTCGGAGACGTGTCCGTAGGCCCAGGGCAGGCCGAGCCGGTGCGCGAGGTCGACGATGATGTCGAGGTCCTGGCGGGCCTGCCCGGGCGGCGCGACGGCCTGCCGTCCGAGCTGCACCATGCGGTCGGTGTTGGTGAAGGTGCCGGTCTTCTCGGCGAAGGCCGAGGCCGGCAGGATCACGTCGGCGAGATACGCGGTCTCGGTCGGGAAGATGTCCTGCACCACCAGCAGCTCGAGCGTCGCGAGCGCGGCGCGCGCATGCGCGAGGTCCGGGTCGGACATCGCCGGGTTCTCGCCCATCACGTACATCCCGCGGATGTGCCCGGCGGCGGCCGCATGCATGATCTCGACGACCGTCAGCCCGGGCGCGCGGTCGAGCGGCGCGCCCCACAGCCGCTCGATCGCCTCGGCCGCCGCGGTGTCGTCGACGCGGTGGTAGTCGGGCAGCATCATCGGGATCAGGCCCGCGTCGGACGCGCCCTGCACGTTGTTCTGCCCGCGCAGCGGATGCAGGCCGGTGCCCGGCCGGCCGATCTGCCCGGTCAGCAGCGACAGCGCGATCAGGCAGCGCGCGTTGTCGGTGCCGTGCACGTGCTGCGAGACACCCATCCCCCACAGGATCATCGAGGCGCGCGAGCGCGCGAAGGCGCGCGCGACGGTGCGCAGCGTCTGCGCGTCGATGCCGCACACCGGCGCCATCAGTTCGGGCGAGAAGGCGCGCACGTTCTCGGCGATCGCCGCATAGTCCTCGGTGCGTGCCTCGACGAAGGCCCGATCGACCAGGCCCTCCTCGACGATGACGTGCAGCATCGCATTGAGCATCGCCACGTCGGTGTCCGCGCGGAACTGCAGCACGTGCGTGGCGTGCCGCGCGAGCTCGGTGCGGCGCGGGTCGGCCACCACCAGCGTCGCGCCGCGCTTCACCGCGTTCTTGATCCAGGTGGCGGCGACCGGATGGTTGACCGTCGGGTTGGCGCCGATGACGAAGATCACCTCGGCGTGGGCGACGTCGGAGACCTGGTTGGACACCGCGCCCGAGCCGATCCCCTCGAGCAGCGCCGCGACCGAGGATGCGTGGCACAGCCGCGTGCAGTGGTCGACGTTGTTGGTGCCGAAGCCGGTGCGCACCAGCTTCTGGAACAGGTAGGCCTCCTCGTTGCTGCCCTTGGCCGAGCCGAAGCCGGCCAGCGCGGACGGCCCGTGGGCGTCGCGGATCCGCGCCAGGCCGCCGGCGGCGATCGACATCGCCTCCTCCCAGCTCGCCTCGCGGAAGTCGTCGCGCCAGTTCGCCGGCACGCGCTCGAAATAGTCGAAGCCGAAGCGGCCCTTGACGCACAGCCGGCCGTGGTTAGCCGGCCCGTCGCGGCCTTGCACCCAGTCGATCCGATCGTCGCGCACGTGGTAGGTCAGCTGGCAGCCCACGCCGCAGAACGGGCACAGCGAGTCGACGCTGCGCTCGGTCTTCGAGGGCTCGACCGCGTCGCCCGCAAACACGCCGAGCCGTCGCGGCAGCAGCGCACCGGTCGGGCAGGCCTGCACGCACTCGCCGCAGGCCACGCAGGTGGACGCGCCCATCGGGTCGTCCTGGTCGAAGACGATCTTCGCCGCGTCGCCGCGCCAGGCGTAACCGATCACGTCGTTGACCTGCTCCTCGCGGCAGGCGCGCACGCAGCGTCCGCACTGGATGCAGGCGTCGAGGTCGACGGCCATCGCCGGATGGGACAGGTCACGCTCGACGCGCTCGCGCGGCGCGAAGCGCGAGCCCTCGACGCCGAGCTCGCGCGCCCAGTGCAGCAGCTCGGAGTCGGCACGCTGCGCCGCCGCCGGCGCGTCGGCGAGCAGCAGCTCGACGACCATGCGCTGCGAGGCGCGCGCGCGCTCGCTGCCCGCGCGCACGCTCATGCCCTCGGCAGGCGCGCGGCAGCACGAGGGCGCGAGCACGCGCTCGCCGTCGATCTCGACCACGCAGGCGCGGCAGTTGCCGTCGGGCCGCAGGCCGTCGCGGTGACACAGGTGCGGCAGATCGACGCCGTGGCGCGCGGCGCAGGCGAGGATCGATTCGCCGGGCGCGGCCTCGACCGCGCGGCCGTCGAGCGTGAAGCGCACGGGCTGCGGGCGGGTGTCGGTCGCGGAGGTCGCGGAGGTCGCGGAGGTCGCGGGCGTCGCGGGCGCCGCGGCCAGAGTCGGGGGGCTCATCGCGGGGCCACCTCGTCGGGGAAGAAGCGCAGCACCGAGTCGAAGGGGTTCGGCGCGGCCTGCCCGAGCCCGCAGATCGACGCATCGCGCATCGTGCGCGACAGCTCGCCGAGCAGCGGCGCATCCCAGGCCGGCGCCTCGA
This sequence comes from Burkholderiales bacterium, assembly GCA_026399835.1. Taxonomy (GTDB): domain Bacteria; phylum Pseudomonadota; class Gammaproteobacteria; order Burkholderiales; family Burkholderiaceae_E; genus UBA4615. The sequence goes on from JAPLQE010000048.1 coordinate 7,727, forward strand.
GCAGCGCGACGGCCTTCGCGGTGCCGACCCGGCACGGCGTGCACTGGCCGCAGGACTCGTGGCGGAAGAAACGCAGCAGGTTCGCGGCGACGTCGCGCGCGCGGTCGCGATCGGACAGCACGACCACGGCGCACGAACCGACGAACGAGCCGTGCGGTGCGAGCGTGTCGAAGTCGAGCGGCAGGTCGGCGAGCGACGCGGGCAGGATGCCGCCGGAGGCGCCGCCGGGCAGGAAGCCGTAGAGCGTGTGGCCCTCGGCCATGCCGCCGCAGTGCTCGTCGAGCAGCTCGCGCAGCGTGATGCCCGCGGGCGCGAGCTTGACGCCCGGCTCGCGCACGCGGCCGGAGACCGAGAACGAGCGCAGGCCGCTGCGGCCACTGCGGCCCGTCGCGGCGTAGTCGGCCCCGCCGCGCTCGAGCACCGCCGCGGCCCACATCAGGGTCTCGGGGTTGTTGACCAGCGTCGGGCGTCCGAAGAGGCCCACCTGAGCGACGTAGGGCGGACGCAGGCGAGGCATGCCGCGACGGCCCTCGATCGACTCGATCATCGCCGACTCCTCCCCGCAGACGTAGGCGCCCGCGCCGCGGCGCAGGTGCACGCCGGGGCACGGCGCGTCGGCCGTCGCCGGCCAGGCCCCGGCGAGCCAGGCCCTTAGTGCCGGCAGCTCGCGCTCGAGCCAGGCGCGCACGCCGGCGTACTCGTCGCGCAGGTACAGGTAGACCTCGCTCGCGCCGACCGCCCAGGCACCGACGAGCATGCCCTCGAGCACGCGGTGCGGCGCGGCCTCGAGCCAGTGGCGGTCCTTGAAGGTGCCGGGCTCGCCCTCGTCGGCGTTGACCGCCATCAGCCGCGGACCCGGCTGCGCGGCGACGGTGCGCCACTTGCGGCCGGTCGGGAAGCCCGCGCCGCCCAGGCCCCGCAGGCCCGCGGCGTCGAGCTCGGCGAAGACCGCCTCGCGCGCGAGCCCGCCCGCCAGGCAGCGCCGCAGCTGCGCGTAGGCGCCGTCGGCGAGCGCCTCGGCGAAGCCCGGCGCCGAGGGCGGCGGGCAGTCGCGAAGGCCGGCCGCGATCGCGGCCTGCACGGCGGCGGGTGTCGCATGCTCGACCGGCCTGCGGTCGACGATCGCGACCGGCGCGCGGTCGCAGCGCCCCACGCAGGGCACGCGCTGCACCCGCACCGAGGCCGCGTCGAGCCCGGCGGCGAGCGCATCGGCGAGCGCCTCGCCGCCCTGCAGCGCGCAGGAGATCGAGTCGCACACCCGCACCGTCAGCGCGGGCGGCGCGGCCTCGCCCTCGCGCACGACGTCGAAGTGGTGGTGGAAGGTCGCGACCTCGAAGACCTCGGCCTGCGACATCCGGAAGTCGCCCGCGATCGCCACGATCATCGCCGCGGACAGATGGCCCTCGGCATCCTGCACGCGGTGCAGCGCCTCGATCAGCAGGTCCGGGGTGCGAGGCAGGCCGTCGAGCAGCACGGCCACGCGCGCGGCCGCCGACGGATCGGCCGGCCGGCCCTTGGGGCGGCCGACAGGCCGCCGGAACAACAGGGGACGCTCCATGGGGCGCACTCTAACCGCGAGTGTCTCTTTCGGGACATACGTCGGATGACGAGGGCCCCATGGTACGCGGTCGGACGGCCGCGCCGATCCGCTTTACTGGAAGAACTCCTTGACCTTGTCCTTCCAGCTGCGGGTCTGCGGCGAGTGCTTGTCGTCCTTGAGCGTGATCTCGAGCTCGCGCAGCAGCGACTTCTGCTTCTCGGTCAGCCGCACCGGCGTCTCGACGACGACGTGGGCGTACAGGTCGCCCGGATAGCTCGAGCGCACGCCCTTGATGCCCTTGCCGCGCAGCCGGAAGGTCTTGCCGGTCTGCGTACCCTCGGGCAGCTCGATCTCGGCGCTGCCGCCGAGGGTGGGCACCTTCACCGTCCCGCCGAGCGCCGCGGCGCTGATCATCACCGGCACGTGGCAGTGCAGGTCGTCGCCGTCGCGCTGGAACACCGCGTGCTCGCGGACATGGATCTCGACGTACAGGTCGCCCGCCGGCCCGCCATTGACCCCGGGCTCGCCGTTGCCGGCCGAGCGGATCCGCATGCCGTCGTCGATGCCCGCCGGAATCTTCACCTGCAGCGTCTTGTTGCGCTTGATCCGGCCGACGCCCTCGCAGGACTCGCAGGGCTCGGGGATCACCTTGCCCGTGCCGTGGCAGGTCGGGCAGGTCTGCTGGATCGAGAAGAAGCCCTGCTGCACGCGCACCGAGCCCTGGCCGGCGCAGGTCCGGCAGGTCTGCGGCTTGGTGCCGGGCTTGGCGCCGCTGCCGTGGCAGGTGTCGCAGGACTCCCAGGACGGCACGCGGATCTCGGTGTCGAAGCCGTGGGCGGCCTGCTCGAGCGAGATGTCCATCGCATAGCGCAGGTCGGCGCCGCGGAACACGTTGCTGCGCTGCCCACCTCGTCCGCCGGCACCCGCCTGCCCGCCGAAGATGTCGCCGAAGATGTCGCCGAACACGTCCGCGAAGCCGCCGAAGCCCTGCTGGCCGGGTCCGCCACCGGCCCCCACGTTCGCGTCGACGCCGGCATGCCCGAACCGATCGTAGGCCTCGCGCTTGGAGCCGTCGGAGAGCATCTCGTACGCCTCCTTGACCTCCTTGAACTTGTCCTCGGCCGACTTGTCGTCCGGATTGCGGTCCGGATGGAACTTCATGGCGAGCTTGCGGTACGCCTTCTTGATGTCGTCATCGGAGGCGTTCTTCGCCACCCCGAGGACTTCGTAGTAATCACGCTTCGCCATGGTCGATGTTCTTCGTCGGTTTGTCGGACTCTACCGCATGCGCCCCCCTGGCCGGGCTAGCGCGGGCGCCTCCGCGACGGTGCGGCGAGCCGCAGCGTCCGGAGGCGTGCGCGCAGGCCCGCGGCCCGCGTCGTCGGCTCGTGCGCATCAGGCGTCGCGCTTGACTTCCTTGAAGTCGGCGTCGACCACGTCGTCGTTCTTGGAGCCCGACTTCGCGCCGCCAGTCGCCTGCGCGCCCGCGCCTTCCGCCGCCGCGGCGGCCTGCTGCGACGCATAGAGCTTCTCGCCGATCTTCTGCGAGGCGGTCATCAGCGCCGTCGTCGCCGCATCGATCGCCGCCTTGTCCTCGGTCTTGAGCGCTTCCTCGACCGACTTGATGGCGGCCTCGATCGGCTCGCGCTCGCCGGCGTCGAGCTTGTCGGCATGCTCGGTCAGCGACTTGCGCACCGAGTGCGTCAGCGCCTCGCCCTGGTTGCGCGCCTCGACCAGCTCGCGCCGCGCATGGTCCTCGGCCGCGTTCGCCTCGGCGTCCTTCACCATCTTTTGGATCTCCTCCTCGGTGAGACCGGAGTTCGCCTTGATGGTGATCTTGTTCTCCTTGCCGCTCGCCTTGTCCTTGGCCGAGACGTGCAGGATGCCGTTCGCGTCGATGTCGAAGGTCACCTCGATCTGCGGCATGCCGCGCGGCGACGGCGGAATGCCCTCGAGGTTGAACTCGCCCAGCGCCTTGTTCCCCTGCGCCATCTCGCGCTCGCCCTGGAAGACCTTGATGGTCACGGCCGGCTGGTTGTCCTCGGCGGTCGAGAAGGTCTGCGCGAACTTCGTCGGGATGGTCGTGTTCTTCTGGATCATCTTCGTCATGACGCCGCCGAGCGTCTCGATGCCGAGCGACAGCGGGGTGACGTCGAGCAGCAGCACGTCCTTGCGCTCGCCGGACAGCACCGAGCCCTGGACCGCGGCGCCCACCGCCACCGCCTCGTCGGGGTTGACGTCGCGGCGCGGATCCTTGCCGAAGAACTCCTTGACCTTCTCGAGCACCTTCGGCATGCGGGTCATGCCGCCGACCAGGATCACGTCGTCGATCTCCGAGACCTTGACGCCCGCGTCCTTGATCGCGATCTTGCACGGCTCCATCGTCGCCGAGATCAGCTCGTCGACCAGCGACTCGAACTTGGCGCGCGTGAGCTTGAGGTTCAGGTGCTTCGGGCCCGAAGCGTCGGCCGTGATGTACGGCAGGTTGATCTCGGTCTGCTGGCTCGAGGACAGCTCGATCTTCGCCTTCTCGGCGGAGTCCTTCAGGCGCTGCAGGGCGAGCACGTCCTTCGACAGGTCGACACCCTGCTCCTTCTTGAACTCGGCGATCACGTGGTCGATGATCCGCTGGTCGAAGTCCTCGCCGCCGAGGAAGGTGTCGCCGTTGGTCGACAGCACCTCGAACTGCTTCTCGCCGTCGACGTCGGCGATCTCGATGATCGACACGTCGAAGGTGCCGCCGCCGAGGTCGTACACCGCGATCTTGCGGTCCTTGCCGCCCCCCTTGTCCAGGCCGAACGCCAGGGCCGCCGCGGTCGGCTCGTTGATGATCCGCTTGACGTCGAGACCGGCGATGCGGCCGGCGTCCTTGGTCGCCTGGCGCTGCGCGTCGTTGAAGTACGCGGGCACCGTGATGACGGCCTCGGTGACCTCTTCGCCGAGGTAGTCCTCGGCGGTCTTCTTCATCTTGCGCAGGACCTCGGCCGAGACCTGCGGCGGCGCGATCTTCTTGTCGCGCGCCTGCACCCAGGCGTCACCGTTGTCGGCCTTCACGATGCCGTAGGGCATCAGGGAGATGTCCTTCTGGACCTCCTTCTCCTGGAACTTGCGGCCGATCAGCCGCTTGACGGCGTACAGCGTGTTGCGCGGATTGGTGACCGCCTGGCGCTTGGCCGGCGCGCCGACCAGCACCTCGCCGTCCTCCATGTAGGCGATGATCGACGGCGTCGTGCGGGCGCCTTCGGAGTTCTCGATGACCTTGGGCTGGCCGCCCTCCATGACCGCGACGCACGAGTTGGTCGTGCCGAGGTCGATGCCGATGATCTTGCCCATGATTGCTGGATTCCTAGGAAGAGGATGTGGATGACTTGTGGATAAGTGGGCGCGGGAGCGTGCGAATCAAGCCCCGCCGCGGACGGTCACCAGCGCGGGGCGCAGGACACGGTCGTTGATCAGGTAGCCCTTCTGCAGGACCGAGACGACGTGGTTGGCCGGCACGTCGCCCGCCGGGACCATCGAGATCGCCTGGTGTCGGTTCGGGTCGAACTTCTCGCCGACCGGATCGATCGCGAGCAGCTTGTGCCGATCGAAGGCGGCGGACAGCAGGCGCAGTGTCGCCTCGACGCCTTCGCGCAGGTTCTCGACGGTGGGCGTGTCGACCTTCAGCGCCATCTCGAGGCTGTCGCGCACCGGCAGCAGGCTCTCGGCGAAGCCCTCGTTCGCGTACTTGTGGGCGGCGGCGACGTCGAGCTGCCCGCGCTTGCGCAGGTTCTCCATCTCGGCGCGCGCCCGCAGCGCCATCTCGTGGTACTCGGCCGCCCGGGTCTCGGCCTCGACGAGGCGCTGCTCGAGCGCCCCCTCAGGAAAGTCGCCCGGCTCGGTCTCGACCGGATGCGCGGACGCCGTGCCGACCGCAGCCGGGGCGGCCTCGTGGGACGGCGCGTCGGTGCCGTTGGGGCGGCCGTTCGGGCCGGCGTCGGGAGCAGTGTTCGGGTCGGTCATCGTTTGTCGTTTTCGATCAAGGACTTGCGTGGGTTCGCAGGCGATGTCGGGGCGATTCCCGGGATTTCAAGAGGGCGATCGACATCGGCACACGGATGACACGCTTCGACGCGCTCTGGACATTGACGGGCGCGCGCACGCCCGGCGATAGTCGGTGCCCCGCCGCCGATGGACGGCGGCCCGATCACGACGACACACCACACGGAGCACCGAGTCATGGGACTGCTGTCTTTCTTCAAGGATGCGGGCGAAAAGCTGTTCGGCAAGGGCCAGGCGCAGGCGGCGCAGCAGGCGGCAGCGGCCGATCCGGCGAGTGCCGAGAAGAAGGCCGCCGCCGACGGTGCGGCGGCGAAGGCGATCGAGGACTACATCCGCGCGATGAACCTCGATGCCACCGGGCTGATGGTCGAGTTCGACGGCGGCAGCAGCGCCGTGACCGTGCGCGGCATCGCGGCCGACCAGGCGACGCGCGAGAAGATCGTGCTGTGCTGCGGCAACGTCGCCGGCGTGGGCTCGGTCAACGACCAGCTGACCGTCGAGACCCCGGTCGAGGAGTCGAAGTACTACACCGTCAGGAGCGGCGACACCCTGTCGAAGGTGGCCAAGGAGTTCTACGGCAACGCGAACGCCTACATGCAGATCTTCGAGGCCAACAAGCCGATGCTGTCGCACCCGGACAAGATCTATCCGGGACAGACGCTGCGGATTCCGCCCAAGGGCTGATCGGGGGTTTCGGCGGGCACTGCCCGCCGCCCGATCAGCGGCCGGCGCATGCTTGCGCCGGACTCCCGCGCCCAGAACGTGAATCCGCCGGGAGGCGGCACTTCGGCGGGCACTGCCCGCCGCCCGATCAGCGGCCGGCGCATGCTTGCGCCGGCCTCCCGCGCCGAGGCCGGGAAGCCGCCGGGAGGCGGCCGATCAGACCGGTGGCCGCCGCAGGTGCCAGTCGGTCGCCCCCTGCACCGCCCGCCCTGCGCGCACCAGCAGGTCCTCGCGCAGGCCGGCCGCCACGAGCTGCACCGCCACCGGCAGACCGGCAGGCGTGATGCCCGCCGGCAGGGTGATCGTGGGCTGCCCGGTCATGTCGGACGGCGCGCTGAAGCGCTGCAGCCAGATGCGGTGGTCCGGGTCGCGGCGCAGGTCGGTGATCCGCTCCAGGCTCGCACCGGCCAGCGGCATCGCCGGCATCAGCAGCAGGTCGACGCCGCTCATCAGCGCGTTCATCCGGCCCGTGAAGTCCGCCCGCACGAGCAGCGCCCGCTGGTAGTCGACGGCGGACAGCGCACGCCCGCCGTCGAGCAGGCCGGCGAGCATCGGGCCGTAGTCGTCGCGCCGGGACGGGAAGGTGGCCTCGTGTGCGAGCGCGGCCTCCGCGGCGCAGATCGGGCGCCATGCGGCGACGACCGGATCGGTGTCCGGCATGCGGATCGCGACCGGTTCGGCGCCGAGGCGGCGCAGCACGTCCAGCGCGGCCTGCAGCGCGGCGACCACCTCGGGCTCGACACGGTCGGACACCCAGGCCTCGTCGATGCCGATCCGCAGCCCGGCGAGCGAGCCGACGTCGCCCGCCAGGTAATCGGGCACCGGTACCGGCAGGGCCGTGGGATCGTCGGCGTCGGCGCCGGCGATGGCGCCGAGCATCCGGCCGCAATCGGCCGCGCTGCGGCACATCGGCCCGAGGTGATCGAGCGAGGCGGCCAGCTCGAAGGCGCCGAAGCGCGAGACCCGGCCCCAGGTGGGCTTGAGGCCGGTCACGCCGCAGGCGGCCGACGGGAAGCGGATCGAGCCGCCGGTATCGGTGCCGATCGCGCCGTGCGCGAGCGCCGCGGCCACGGCCACGCCGGTGCCGCTCGAGGACGAGCCGGTCCAGGCGTCGGCGCGCCACGGGTTGACCGGCGGCGTGACTCGGGGATGGTGGGCCGAGAACGCCGCCTCGGTCATCTGCAGCTTGCCCAGCAGCACCGCGCCCGCCTCGCGCAGCCGGCGTACCACCGTGCCGTCGATCTCGGGCACGAAGTCGCGATGCACGACGGTGCCGGCCGCGGTCGGCACGCCGCGCGTCCAGCACAGGTCCTTCACCGCGACCGGCACGCCATGCAGCGCTCCGACGGCGTCGCCACGCGCGAGCGCGGCGTCGGCCTCGCGGGCCTGGGCGAGCGCGAGCTCGGGCGTGACGAGCGCGTAGGCGCGCAGTCCCGGGTCCAGCCGCCCGATCCTGCGCAGCATCGCCTGGGCGACCTCGGTCGCGGACAGCTCGCGCGCGC
>JAPLQE010000002.1 GCA_026399835.1 Burkholderiales bacterium
CGCCCGGGCGGCACCGTGCGCACTCTATCGGCGCGGGCCGACACCGCCAGTTCGCTGTCGTCGAACAACGCCGCAGTCTGGCCGGCACTTTCTCGTTCAAGGGGCTCGGTGCTCATGCGCCGATTATCCCTTCAACGAGCCCATTGCTTCACACGTTCTGAGGCCGGCAGCCGCGATCCGGGCTCCGGGGACATGATCACGTCCGGGCTGGTGTTCGCCGTCGTCGCGCAGGCCTCCTGGACCGGTGCTTGGCCGGCGACCCATGCGATCGCCGGCGTGTCCTTCGTTCACGATCACGTCGTGGGTCACGCTGTGCTGCATGTGGGGCGGGGCGTCGCTGACCGACCGCCTCGTCGACGACAGGCCGCGCGGCGCGATCGACCAGCCGGTGCCCGCCCGCGGGACGTTCGGCGCCGGCAGTACCCGATCCGGATGAGGCGATGACGATGAACGGATGGACCCCGCGGACCGTGGCGGCCGCACTGATCCTGCTGACGATGCCCGTGGCCGGTGGCATTGCCCGAGCCGCCGACGCCGCCCGTGCCGAGGAGATCGTGCAGGGCCAGTGCGCGGTCTGCCACGGCGCCGACGGCGAGAGCTCGACGCCTGCTTTCCCTCGGCTCGCCGGGCAGAACGCGGTCTACGTCGCGCGCCAGCTCGCGGCCTTCAAGAGCGGCGTGCGGCGCAGCCCGACGATGCAGCCGATGGTCGCCGAGCTCGACGCGTCCGATTTCGCCGCGCTGGGTGCGTGGTACGCATCGCGACCCACGCACGTGCATCCGGTGGATGATCCCGGTCTCGCGTTCGCGGGCCGGGCGCTCTGGAACACCGGCAACGTGCCCGCCGGGGTGCCGGCCTGCGCCACCTGTCATGGTGCCGACGGGCATGGCGACGAGGCGATCCCGCGGCTCGCGGGCCAGCATGCGCTGTATGTCGTCCGCCAGCTCAAGCAGTTCGGCGGTCGCGACAGGACCCGTGACAACGCGTCGATGCACCTGATCGCGAGCCGACTCTCCGAGGCCGACATGCGCGCGGTCGCCGCCTTCGTGAGCGGCATGAAGTGACAGGGGCGCCGTGCCTCCCGGCACGGCGCCCCCGCCGCGGACCCTGACCGGACCCGCGTCGGCGGGGCCGGCGAGACGGTCCTCAGCCCGCCAGCATGTCCGCCCAGATGTTGTCGGCCCACGAGAGCGCATAGCGCCCTTCGATCTGGTTGGCCGCGGCCGACACGCCGCCTGAGCCGGGCACGGTCTTGAAGGTCTTCTCCGCCGCATCGTACTGATGGACCGAGGCGACGTGGATGACGTCGCGCTGGGTGACGAAGCTGTAGCAGGTGTTCATCACCACCGGCGTCGCGTTCACCGCCTCGCCCTTGAGCTGCTGGATGATCGCGGCCGCGGCGACCTTGGCGTGCTGGTTGGCCATGTGACCGGACTTCGGCATCGCGGGGGCCGAGAAGGTCGCGTCGCCGAGCACGTGGATGCCCTTGACGGCCGTCGACTCCATCGTCAGCCAGTCGACGCCGACCCAGCGCTGCGCGACGTTGACCACCCCGGCGCGGACCGCGATGTCGGCGGCGCGCTGCGGCGGCACGACGTTGAGCACGTCGGCCTTGACGTCGTCGAAGTCGGTCTTCGCGACGGTGCCCGAGACCTCCTTGACCTCGGCGTTCGGCCGGTACTCCAGGATGCCCTTGTAGTGGTCGGCGAAGGCCTTCTCGAACAGCGCCTTCTTCGATTGCACCTCGGGGTTCGCGTCGAGCACCAGCAGCTTGGAGCGCGGCTTGGCGGTCTTCAGGTAGCTGGCGATCATGCAGGCGCGCTCGTACGGGCCGGGCGGGCAGCGATAGGGCACGCGGGGGATCGTGATCGCGACGAGGCCGCCATCGGGCATCGCGGTCAGCTGGTTGCGCAGCGCCACCGTCTGGGGGCCGGCCTTCCACGAATGGACGACGCGGCCCGAGTCGAGGGCGCCGGCCAGGCCGCCGACCTGATCGAGCATGAAGTCGATGCCCGGCGACAGCACGAGACGGTCATAGGCCAGCTCGGTGCCGCCGGCGAGGCGGACCTTGCGTCCGACCGGGTCGATCGCGATCACGTCGCCCTGCACGACCTTGACGCCGACGCCCTTGAGCGAGTCGTAGCCGCGGGTCACGTCGCCGATCTGGCGGTAGCCGCCGACCACGAGGTTGGAGATCGGGCAGGAGATGAAGCTCGCGTTGCGCTCGACGAGCGTGACCTCGACGTTGCCGCCCCACAGCCGCAGATAGCGCGCTGCGGTGGCGCCGCCGAAGCCGCCGCCGATGACGACGACGCGGCCGATGGAGGGACCCTGGGCAGTGGTCGCGCAGCCGGCGAGCGAGGCGCCGCCGAGCGCGGCGCCCGCTGCGAGCCAGCGGCGACGGGCCGGGGCGTGGGAGGCGGCGCCGGAGCGCTCGGACAGCGAAGTGGGATTCATGGCGCGCCTCGTCATTTCGCGGGCTTCTGCGCGGCGAAGTAGCCGGCGATCAGCTGCAGTTGCGGTTCGGTGTAGCCCTTGACGATCTGGTGCATGATCGTCGCGGGCTGCGCGCCGCTGCGGTAGTCGGCGAGCATGGCCATCAGCGTGTCCGCCGAGACGCCGGCCAGCGGCTTCATGTCGCCGCGTGCGTTGCCGTTCGTGCCGTGGCAGTTCGCGCAGGTCGCGGCGAGGTTGCGGGCGAGCGTTGCGTCCTGGGCGAACGACTGCGCGCTCGCGACGAGCAGCAGCGACGCGAGGACGCCGCGGCGGGCGTGCCGGGAAAGGGTCTTCATCGACGGTGTCTCCTTGCTGGGATGTGCGACTGGAGCGCTCGGCTCAGGTGCCGCGGCATCGTACGCGAGCCCGGGCGCCAGGCATCGTCTTGGCTCAGGCCGCTTTCGACTTTGCAGTTGGAGACTTTAGTATATGCGTGTGCAGCGATGGATTGCTGCGACGCGTCCGGGCGACAGCCCGTGACACGTCGGACCAGGACGATGCGGAGGCCCGCATGAGCGGTGTCTGGAGGGGGTGGGCGCGAGCGGATCGCGCCGTCGTTCGGCGCTCGCTCCGATGCCTGGCCGCGATGATGCTGGCGGTCGGCCGCATGGACGGCGTCGTCGCGGCACAGACCCTGAAGGCCGAGGCGCTGCCGGACCTCGAACTCACCCGGGGCGACCGGCTGCATCTGCGGCGGGCGATGGGCGATGCTGCGCGCGAGTTCGAGCCGTTCGAGGAGGCGGATGCGCGGGCCGACTGGTCGCGGTTCGAACGGTTGCCGCTGTTCGGGGTGGCCCACCGCATCAACGCCTACAACACGTATCTGCTGATGGAACAGGAGGTCGGCCGATGAACGACACGAACCCCCGGCGACGCCGCGTGCTGCGCACCGCTGCGGCGGCAGCGCTCGCGCCCTGGGCGGCCGCGCGCGCCGCCGAGCCGCAGGCGGCGGCGGGTGCCGAGGCGCCGCAGTCGTGGCCGCCGATCCGGCTGCTCGACGGCACGCTCTGGACACCCGAGTCATGGCAGGGGCAGGCGGCGGTCCTCGTCATCTGGGCGACCTGGTGCCCGTTCTGCCATCGGCACAATCCGAGCGTCGAGGCGCTGCATCGCGCGGTCGCCGGTCGGCCGATGCGGGTGCTCGGCGCGGCCCTCGACCGGGATCCTGAAGTCGTCCGGCGGCACGTCGCCGAGCGGGGCTACACGTTCCCGATGACGATGGACGCCGAAGCGTTGCGCACGCGCTTCGCGCTGCGCCGGGTCACGCCGACCACCGTCACCTTCGATCGGCGTGGCCGGCTGCTGCAGCGGATTCCGGGCGAGATGTTCGCCGAGGACGTGCTCGAGCTGGCGCGGCTCGCCGACACGCCGGTCTGAGCATGCAGGCGGTGGGCCGCCGCCCCGGGTCGGCGGTATCGATCCGTGCGCTCGAATATACTCATCGAATCCTCATTTCAGCGGCCGATCCGAGCATGGACGACGCCTCTCCCGACGACCGGGTCTTCGAGACGGTGGCCGAGCTGTTCGGCGTGCTGTCCGCACCGATTCGCCTGAAGATCATCAGCGCGGTCTGCCAGCAGGAGAAGAGCGTGTCCGAGCTGCTCGCCGAGATCCAGACCACGCAGCCCAACATGTCCCAGCACCTGGCCACGCTGTATCGATGCGGCGTGCTGGCCAAGCGGCGCGAGGGGACGCAGATCTACTACCGGCTGCAGAACGAGTTCGTCGCCACGCTGTGCCGCAGCGTGTGCACGCAGGTCGTGATCGAAGCGCCGCTGCCCGCCGGCGTGCCGCAGCGGGCGGCGACGGCAGCGCGGCGGGCGGTGGTCCGCTGATCCCGAGCGCCGACGGTCCCGCCGACGATGCGGGGCGTGCCGGCGTTCATCACGAAGAGGGGGGAGTCATGACCTACGGATCCGTTCGCAGCCTGGTGCTCGCGCTGTCGGTGTTCACCGGGTGCATCGCGCCCGCCACGGCCCAGCCCAAGGACCTCAAGGCCATCGAGCGCGTGCCGACGCTGACGGTCGAGGCGGCGCTGCTCGCCGCCCAGGCCGGGCTCGCCGACTGCCGCAAGCGCGGCGCGACCGTCGCGGTCTCGGTGGTCGACCGGTCCGGCGTCATGCTGGTGACGCTGCGCGACCCGCTCGCCGGCATGCACACGCCGGACACCGCGTGGCGCAAGGCCTGGACCGCGGTGAGCTTTCGCTCCGGCACGACCGAGCTGGCGGCCGCGACCGCGCCCGGCGGGCCCAACGGCGGCATCCGCCATCTGCCGAACGTCGCGATGATCGGCGGCGGACTGATGCTGCAGGCGGCCGGCAGCCTGGTCGGCGGGATCGGCGTGTCCGGCGCGCCGAGCGGGGACCTGGATGACGCCTGCGCCGCGGCGGGCCTGCGGGCGATCCGCGACGCGCTCGAGCTGGGCTGAGCGCGCGCTGCCGCGTGGGGCGTCAGCCGGCCTGGCGGCGCGGGGCCTCGGCCTCGGCGTCGATCGCGGGCAGTCCGAGCGCCTCGAGCAGCTCTGCCCACCGGGGCGTCGGCTCGGCTGGCGCGCCGTCGAGCGTGGCGAGCGGCGAGCCGAGCCGCGCGAAATGCGTGGTGTCGTCGGCGAGCAGCACCAGCGACACGGTGTCCGCGTCGGCCTGCGCCTCGGCGGTCACCTCGGCAGGCAGCCGGCGCCAGCCGAGCGCGAGCGCCGCGTCGACGAGCGCGAGCGGGCAGGCGCCCAGCCAGAAGCCGTCGTCCGCCTCGCGGCGGCGCACGTCCAGGGCGGCGGCGGTCAGCGCGGCGAGACCCTCGAGGCCGGCGTCGTCGCCGTCGGCCGAGCACAGCACGTAGGCGCCGTCCGCATCGGGCAGGGTGGTGACGCCGATCCGCCGCAGCATCGACAGGGGCGCGGTGCGGACCGGTTCGAGCCGCAGCGTCGCCACGATGCGTTCGGCCCCCTCGAGCTGGGCGACGTGGTGCTCCACGCCGTCGTCCATCAGGTATCGGAAGCAGTCGAGCCGCGGGCCGTCGGCCTCGGCATCCGGGGGCAGGTTCGATGCGGCGGCGCTCATGGGCTCTTGCGGCGAGACGCGACGGACACGCCGGCCGGGGATCCGGGCCGCGCGGCGACGCTCGACGCTGCAAGTGTTATCGGCGGGCGCCGGCGACGCCATAGCCACAACGGATGAAAGGTCGGTGACAGCCTGGGCACCGACGCCACGGCGCGGGACGGTCCGACGGCAGGGCGGCGCCACCCGTCTCCGGGCGTCCGAGCGTGCCGGACACTTCAGGGCGCGAGGCGCTCGCGCTGCCAGTCGCCTTCGGGCCGCAGGCGGTACGCGAGCCGGTCGTGCAGGCGCGAGGGTCGGCCCTGCCAGAACTCCCAGTAGTCGGGCTGCAGCCGATAGCCGCCCCAGTGCGGTGGGCGCGGCGGATGCAGGCCGTACTTCAGGCCGTACTCGGCGGCGCGCGCGACCAGCGTCGCGCGCGATGCGATCGGCGCGCTCTGCTCGGACGCCCAGGCGCCGATGCGCGAGGCGAGGGGCCGTGACGCGAAGTACTCGTCGGACTCGGCCTCGTCGACCCGCAGGACCCGGCCCTCGATGCGCACCACGCGCTCGAGCGCGACCCAATGGAACTGCAGCGCCGCGAACGGATGCGCCTCGAGCTCGCGGCCCTTGCGGCTCGCGTAGTTCGTGTACCAGACGATGCCCCGGGCATCGAAGCCCTTGATCAGCACGATGCGCGTCGAGGGCCGTCCGTCGGGACTGACTGTGGCCACGGTCATCGCGTTCGGCTCCTCGAGCTTCGCGTCCAGCGCCTGCTGCATCCAGCGTCCGAACTGCTCGAGCGGGGCGTTCGCGGCACGGTCCTCGACGAGTTCGTCGCGGTCGTAGCTCTTGCGCAGGTCGGCGAGTGTCTTGTCCATGAGGCGGAGTATAGGCACGCATGGTCACGCGGGATGGCCCGACCGGCGGTCCGGGGGCCGAGGAGGTCGCGTGCTACCATGACCGCCTGGACGTGAGCAGCCAATCAGCGCGTCCTGCCTGGTTTGCTCCCGGGTTCCCTCCATCCCCCCGGACGTCCGCCTAGATTGGTGTCACTCGGCAAGAGCGGCAGGCTGTCGCTGGAACCGAAGACCATGACACTCGAATCGAACTTCGCGAGCCTCGGGCTCGCACAGCCGCTGCTGCGCGCAATTGCAGACGCCGGCTACGAAACCCCCACCCCGATCCAGCTGCAGGCCATCCCGGTCGTGCTGACCGGCCGCGACCTGCGTGCCGCCGCCCAGACCGGCACCGGCAAGACCGCCGGCTTCGTGCTGCCGATCCTGCAGCGCCTGTCCGCTCCTGGCCCCGACGGCAAGCCCGCGCAGTCGCGCGCCGGCAAGCCGCGCTGCCTTGTTCTCGTGCCGACCCGCGAGCTCGCCGCGCAGGTCGAGGAGTCGGTCCGCACCTACGGCAAGTACCTGTCGATGACCTCGCTGGTCGTCTTCGGCGGCGTCAACATCAATCCGCAGATCAGCGCGATGCGCGGCAAGATCGACATCCTGGTGGCCACGCCCGGCCGCCTGCTCGATCACCTCGGCCAGCGCACGGTCGACCTGTCCGCCGTCGAGGTGCTGGTGCTCGACGAGGCGGACCGGATGCTCGACATGGGCTTCATCCGCGACATCCGCAAGGTGCTCGCGCACCTGCCGAAACAGCGTCAGAACCTGATGTTCTCGGCGACCTTCGCCGACGAGATCCGCGAGCTCGCCGACAGCATGCTGCACGAGCCGGCGAGCGTCGAGGTCGCGCGCCGCAACACGGCGTCCGAGCTGGTGACGCAATCGGCCTACATGGTCGAGAAGGGCATCAAGCGCCACCTGCTGTCGCACCTCATCAAGGAAGGCAACTGGTTCCAGGTGCTGGTGTTCACCCGGACCAAGCATGGCGCGAACCGTCTCGCCGAGCAGCTCTGCAAGGACGGCATCGAGTCGCTCGCGATCCACGGCAACAAGAGCCAGAACGCGCGCACCCGTGCGCTGGCCTCGTTCAAGGACAGCTCGCTGCAGGTGCTGGTCGCGACCGACATCGCCGCGCGCGGCCTGGACATCGACCAGCTGCCGCACGTGGTGAACTTCGAGCTGCCGAACGTCCCCGAGGACTATGTCCACCGGATCGGCCGCACCGGCCGCGCCGGCAGCGAAGGCGCGGCGATCTCGCTGGTCGACCGCGAGGAGTCCAAGTTCCTCTCCGACATCGAGCGGCTGATCAAGCGCCCGATCCCGCGCGCGACGCTGCCGGCCGACTTCGTTCCGCCGCCGCCGTCGCAGCGCACGACGCTCGACGACGACCGGCCGCCGCGTCCGCCGCAGGGCCGTCGCGGCGACTCGCGCCGTCCGCAGGGCGGCGCGCCGGCGCATGGCCGCGGCGGCTCGGGCCAGGGGGCGTCGCGCGGTGCCTCGCAAGGTGCGCCGGCTCGCGGTCCGTCGCAGGGCGGCCCGCGGCCGGCCCAGCCGGGCGCGGTCAGCGCGCGCAGCCCGTCGGGGATGCCCTCGCAGGCGCAGCCGGCACGGGCGCCGCAGGGGCAGCCGCAACCGGCCCGCGGCGGCCCGCGTGTCGGCCCCCGGACCGGCGGCGCGCCGGTGCGCAGCGGCTCGGTGCTGCGCCGGGTCCCCTGATTCCCTGAGTTCCCGGAACGGCGTCGGCCACGCGGTGTGCCGACGATCGTACAGGCCGGGCCGCATCGGCACCGCAGGGCCACGCCTCCGCTACACTGCCGCCGGACGACTGCGGGCACCGCCCGCGTCGCGTGCTGGAGGGAGTCGATGGCGATCGTTCGAAGCGCGGCACTGGCCGGTGCGTGCACCGTGATGCTGGCGGCATGTGCTGCGCCCGGGT
Organism: Burkholderiales bacterium; assembly: GCA_026399835.1. Lineage (GTDB taxonomy): Bacteria > Pseudomonadota > Gammaproteobacteria > Burkholderiales > Burkholderiaceae_E > UBA4615. Next base: position 8,370 of record JAPLQE010000002.1, read on the forward strand.
CGACGGCATCGGCCGCGGCCGGCAGCGGCTCGGATCAGGCCCTGCGCTGGACCATCGGTCCGGCCTTCGTCGACTGCGTCGGCATCGTGCCCACTTTCTGCCTCGAATACCGCGATGCGCCGGACGGCCCGTGGAAGCGCTTCCACGGCGTCATCGAGGGCTTCGAGTTCCGGCCCGGCCACGAGACCGACATCCTCGTCCGCCAGGAGCCGATCCCCCGTCCGCCCGCCGATGCGCCATCGCACAGGACGATCCTCGTCCGCGAGATCGAACGCAGGCCCCTCAGCAGCTCGAGCCTGCCGCCGGCACTCGCTGGCACGGCCTGGCAGCTCGTCTCGATGCCGGGCGCCGAACCTGCCGCGGCCGGCGCACGGGGCCCGCTCACCCTGGGCTTCGATGCCGCCGGCCGCATCGCAGGCATGTCCGGGGTCAACCGCTACGGCGCCCGCGTCGATGCCGGCCCCGGCTGGCTGCGGGTGGGCGGTGCGATGTCGACCCGCATGGCGGGCCCGCCCGAGGCGATGGCGCTCGAGTCCGAGTTCCTGTCTCGACTGCAGCGCGCCGGCGGCTGGCGCATCGATGGCGACCGGTTGCGGCTGCTCGACGCCAAGGGGCTCGAGCTGATGCTGCTGCGGCGCGCGGCGCCCGGGAGCGGTTCATGAGCGCGGCCCGCAGGCGCATGCTCGCCGCGCTGGGCGCGCTGCCCGCCGCGGTCGCGCTGCCGGCCGCGGCGCAGTCGCGCGACGGCTGGCCGCAGCTGACCGAGACGCCCGGCGCGCTGCGCCACGGCAAGTGGGTGTGGAACGAGCTGCTGACCGGCGACCCCGACCGTGCCGTGGCCTTCTACGAGACGGTCTTCGGCTGGACGTTCTCGCGGCGCGGCGCGGGCGATCGCGCCTACCGGCTCGCACGACGCGATGGCCGGCCGGTCGCCGGGGTGCTGCGCATCGCCGACGGGCGCGACGGCCGCACGCCGGCCGCACGCTGGATCGGGATGATGTCGGTGCCCGACGTCGACGCCGCCGTCGCGCTCGCCGGCACCGAGGGCGGGCGCACGCTGGTCGCGCCGACGACGCAGCTCGGGCGCGGCAAGGTCGCGCTGCTCGCCGACCCCGAGGGCGCGCCCTTCGGCGTGATCCGCGCCGTCGACGGCGACCCGCCGGACGCCGATCCGGTCGCGGGCGAATGGCTGTGGCGCGAGCTCTGGGCCGCCGATCCGGGCCGCATGTCGGCCTGGTACCGGGCGCTCGGCCACTACGCGCGGCGTCGTGTCTCGAGCAGCAACGACCGCGACGAATGGCTGCTCGCCTCCGGCGAACTGCCGCAGGCGGGCGTCGTCGACCGGGGCGCGGCGGTGCGCGAGAGCGCCTGGCTGCCCTACCTGCGGGTCGCCGACCTGCCGGCCACCCTGAGCGCGGTCGGCGCCGCGGGCGGACGCGTGTTGATCGAACCCTCGCCGCAGCGGCGCGCCGGGCAGGTCGCGGTCATCGCCGACGCCACCGGCGCGCCGCTCGGCGTCGCGCGCTGGCCCCTGGAGGGCGCCCGATGACGCCGCTTCGCCACATCCCAGCGGGCGGCATGCGCCGCGGCCTGCGTGCCGCCGCACTCTGCGCCACCCTCGTGCTCGCCGGCTGCGCGAGCGGCTCGGTCTCGGTCGGGGTCGGCATGAGTGTCGGCTACGGCTACGGGTACGGCTATTCGGCCTGGCCCACCGACCCGTGGCTCGGCCCGCCGATGACGGCCGTCCCCCCGATCGGCGTGGTCCCCGGCCCGATGCCTGTGCGGCCGCTGCCCGCTCCGATGCCCCGACCCATGCCCATGCCGCGGCCCATGCCGCGCCCGATGCCGCGCTGAACGCCACACCGCGCCGAGTGCCGCGCGACGCCGCGCAGCGCCGTCCGTTCCGACCCGAGGAGAGCTCCCGATGTCGTCTACCCCAGAGTTGTCCGTCGCGCCGGTCGCTGCGCCCGGCCGGCCGGCCCGCCGCGGCCTGCTGCACCGGCTCATGGTGCTCGCCGTGCTGTGCGCGGCCTGCGTCGGCCTGGCGGCCCCTGCCGCCGACGCCCAGGCCCAGACGCGCTACACCCCGCCCGAGCTCGAGCAGCTGCTCGCGCCGATCGCCCTCTATCCGGATTCGGTGCTCGCGCAGGTGCTGATGGCCTCGGCCTATCCGGCCGAGGTGCAGCTCGCGGCCGAGTGGCTGCGGCGCAACCCGACCTTCAAGAACAAGGGCGACGCCGCGGTCCGTGCCGTCGACAATCAGCCCTGGGACCCCGCGGTGCGCTCGCTGGTCGCGTTCCCGCAGGTGCTGGACCAGATGGACGCGAACCCCGACTGGACCGCCCAGGTCGGCGACGCGTTCATCGACCAGCGCCCCGACGTCATGGCCGCCATCCAGGCGCTGCGCCTGAAGGCGCAGCTCGCCGGCAACCTGCAGTCCAACGACAGGCTGAGCGTCTCGTCGCAGGACAGCACGATCATGATCCAGACGCCGAACCCGCAGGTCGTGTACGTGCCCTCGTACAACCCGACGGTGGTCTACGGACCCTGGCCGTACCCGACCTACCCGCCGGTCTACCTGCCGCCGCCCCCGGGCTACTACGTCGGCACGGCCTTCGCCAGCGGCATCGCGTTCGGCGTCGGCATCGCGGTCACCAACGCGATCTGGGGCGGCTTCAACTGGGGCGGCAACGACGTCAACATCAACGTCAACAACTTCAACAACGTCCACGTCAACAACAAGCAGAACTACGTGCGGACGGGCAACAAGTGGGAGTACGACGCCTCGCACCGGCGCGACGTCCCGCGCAACGACCGTGCCTCCCGCGACCGCGTGCAGAAGAGCGCGGTCACCGCGCGCGAACGCAACGATCTCATCGCCTCGGAGCGTGACCGCCAGACTGTGGGTGGCCGCGACAGGCCGGCCACCGGTGAGCGTGACCGCCCCGACGGCCAGCGTCCGGACCTGAAGCGCCCGGACACCCAGCGTCCGGACACCCAGCGTCCGGACACCCAGCGTCCGGACACCCAGCGTCCGGACACCCAGCGTCCGGCTGCGCGCCCGGCGACGCCCGACCGAGGCGCGTTCGAAGGCATGGACCGGCCC
>JAPLQE010000080.1 GCA_026399835.1 Burkholderiales bacterium
ACGCAGGAAGCAGGTGGTCTCGCGTCGGCGCAGCGCGACGTTGTGCAGCGGCGCGCAGGTCTTGATCCGCTGCATCTCGCGCAGCAGCGCGCCGAACTCGCCCGCGGTGGGTTCGATCTCGAGCGCATGGACCTCGGCGACGAGGCGCGCGTCGTTGGCGTTGCGGCTGTCGGCGTAGAAGTGGCCGCGCACGCGCTCGCGCAGGTTGCGCGCCTTGCCGACGTAGAGCGGCTGGCCGCTCGCGCCGACGAAGACGTAGACGCCGGGTGACTCGGGCAGGGCCTCGAGCTGGGCAGCATCGAGGTGCGGTGGCGTGGCAGGCAGCTTCAGGAGTTCGCGGATCGCGGTGTCGGTCTCGTCGGGGTCGGCATCGCGGGGCAGCACCTGCAGAAAGGCGCGGATGGCGCGGGCGTCGCCGAGCGCACGATGGCGGTCGGCCGCGGGCAGGCGGTGGCGGTCGATCAGCGCATCGAGCCGATGCGAGCCGTACTGCGGGAACAGGCGACGCGACAGGCGCACCGTGCAGAGCACGTCCGCGCTGAAGCGCCCGCCGAGTCGCCTGAACTCGGCCTTCAGGAAGCCGTAGTCGAAGCGCGCGTTGTGGGCGACGAAGACGCGGCCCTCGAGCCGGCGCGCGACCTCGGGCAGCAGCGCTGCGAAGCGCGGCGCGCCGCGCACCATCTCGTTGGTGATGCCGGTGAGGGCGGTGATCTCGGGTGGGATCGGCACGCCCGGATCGACCAGCGAGGACCACTCCTCGACGAGCGCGTCGCCATCGACCAGGACGATGCCGATCTCGGTGATGCGGTCGTCGGAGGGCGAGACGCCCGAGGTCTCGAGGTCGACGAAGGCGTAGCGGCGCTCCTGCATCGCACGAGGATGACAGATGGGTGGCTCGCCATGCGAGCCACCTCGCCGGACGAGCCCGGCGACGCTCAGCCGACCTGGACCGGCCGCCCCTCGCGGTCGAACAGCGCGAAGCCCTGGGGCCGGCCGGCCCCGACCGCCTCGATCATCTGCTCGAGCGCGACCTGGATCTGGCCCGGTGTCGGGGACACGCCGTTGCGATCCCCGATGGCGGCGACGAAGACCACCGACCAGGCGTTGCCGCTGCGGTCCGCGTCCGCGGCGAGCTCCGCGAAGGGCGGGAAGCCTTCGGCGGGCTTGTCGACGCACATGACCGGGGTGAGCGCCCCGCCGCGGCCGGCCTCGAAGCTGCTGCGCTGTTCGGCGCTGGCGTCGGCCGGCAGGCCCATGTGGGCGAAGACCAGCAGCAGGCGCTGGCGTTCGGGCTGCGCGCGCGCAGCGGTGATCAGGTCGTCGAAACTCGACAGGCGAATCATGGGGCGGGGTCCGGGGCGGGGCCGGCAAGCTTACCTGCAGGCGTGCGCCTCGTCACCGCGATGCGGTGTGCGGGGGTCGGGCCCGGCCGCGGCCGGGGGCAGCCCCGCGCCGGTCTCGCGCAGCGCCCTCAGGCCGGCGTGGGCACCGCACGCGGCGGCACGCGGGCCTCGCGGATCGGCAGGTGGATCAGCGCCGCCCCGATCGCCAGCGCGATGTCCGCGTACCACATCCAGTCGTACGAGCCGGTCGACTCGAAGGCCTTGCCGCCCAGCCAGGCGCCGAGGAAGCCGCCCACCTGGTGGCCGAGCATCACCAGGCCGAAGAGGGTCGCCATGAAGCGCGCGCCGTGCAGCTTGGCGACCAGCCCCACGGTCGGCGGCACGGTGGACAGGTAGGTGAAGCCGATCGCCGCGGCGAAGAGCAGGAAGACCACCTCGGTCTTGGGCGCCAGGACGAACGCGAGGACGATCACCGCGCGCGCCGCGTACAGCAGCGACAGCAGCGACTTCATCCGCCAGCGGTCGACTGCCCAGCCGATCGTGAAGCTGCCCGCGATGTTGAACAGGCCGATGATGGCGAGCGACCAGGCGCCGACCGACGGCGGCAGGCCGCAGGCGGCGACGACGCCGGGCAGGTGGGTCGCGATGAAGGCGACGTGGAAGCCGCACACGAAGAAGCCCGCGGTCAGCAGCACGAAGCTGCGGTCGCGCACGGCGCCCCGCACGGCCTCGCCGAGCGTGGCCGCGCCACCCGACGGGACGGTGCCGCCGCCGACCGGTGCGCGCAGCGGGAGGATCATCGGCAGCGCCAGCAGCGTCAGCAGCGCCAGCCCCCACAGCGCATGTACCCAGCCCAGGCCGGAGATCATCAGCTGCGCGAGCGGGATGACCGCGAACTGGCCGAACGAGCCGCCCGCGCCGACGATGCCGGTGGCGATGCCCCGGCGCGCCGGATCGATCAGCTTGGCGACCGCGCCCATCATCACCGAAGGACCGAGCGCACCTGCGCCGCCCGCGCCGAGCACGCCGATCGCGATCATCAGCGCGGGCAGGGTGCCCGCGTACGGGATGAGTGCGGTGCCGACGGCGATGGCGATCGCGCCGACCAGCATCACGCGGCCGCTGCCATAGCGGTCGGCGAAGGCGCCCGCGACCGGCTGCGTGACCCCCCACATCAGCTGCCCGACTGCGAACGCCAGGCTGATGGCCGCGATGCCCAGCCCGGTCTGGGTGTTCAGCGTGCCCATGAAGAGCGGCAGCGACTGCCGAACGCCGAGCGAGACGGCGAACAGGCCTGCCGCGCAGAGCACGATGGCGAGCCAGGGCGCAGGGGCGGGGCGTGTGCTCATTCGAGGTGTTCCAGGGTGTCGTCGATCGAGGCGTGCAGCGCGAGGACCGCGCGGTCGCCGACGCGCTCGCGCAGCGCGCGCTGCGCCTCGCGCCAGCGCGGCACCGCGGCGCGCAGCACGGCGCGGCCCGCCGGGGTGAGCGCGAGTCGTGTGCGCCGTCGATCGTCCGGGTCGGGCCGGGATGCGATCCAGCCGGCGTCGGTCAGCGGACGCAGGTTGCGGGTCAGCGTGGTGCGGTCCATCGTCAGCCGCGCGGCGAGCTCGCCCATCGACAGGCCCGCGTCGTGGCGCAGGTTGGCCAGCAGCGAGAACTGCGAAGTCCGCAGGCCCGCCGGGCGCAGGTGCTTGTCGTAGAGCTGCGTCACGACGCGCGCGGCCTGGCGCAGCAGCAGGCAGGTGCAGCGGGGATCGATAGCGCTCGCGGGATCGGAAGCGTGCATATGCACCTATTGTGCTGCCGGAAGGCGCTCCGGGCAAGCGCGGCGTCTCAGAACGTGTGAAGCAATCGGCTCGTTGAAGGGATAATCGGTGCATGAGCACCGAGCCCCTTGAACGAGAAAGTGCCGGCCAGACTGCGGCGTTGTTCGACGACAGCGAACTGGCGGTGTCGGCCCGCGCCGATAGAG
>JAPLQE010000041.1 GCA_026399835.1 Burkholderiales bacterium
GAATCCGGCATCGTGACCGCTGAATCCGGACAACACCGGAAAACGGTCACGATCCGCCGGATCGATCGGTCACGATGCTCCGGATTCGCCGGTCACGATCAACCGGATTCAGCGGTCACGTTCGGCCGGAATACGCAGCTGAGACCCGCGCGCGGGACGGGCCGCGCGGGATCCCGGTCCCACCCGGCCGGGGCCGACCCTCAGCCGCCCAGCCGTCCCGTCGCCAGCAGCACCGCGAGCGTCCACATCGTCAGCGCGACGCCCGCGTCGAGCAGCCGCCAGGCGAGCGCCCTCGAGAACAGCGGCGCGGCCGCGCGCGCACCGTAGCCCAGCAGCGTGAACCAGGTGACGCTCGCCGCCGCCGCCCCCAGGGCGAACAGCGGCCGGGCGGCCCCCTGCTGCTGCGCGCCGACCGAGCCCACCAGCAGCACCGTGTCCAGATACACGTGCGGGTTCAGCAGCGACAGCGAGGCCACCTGCAGCAGCACCGCGCGGCGCGTGGCAGGCGCCTCGCCCTGCGCCTGCAGCGTGCCCGGATGCAGCGCACGGCGCGCCGCCTGCACCCCGTAGGCCGCGAGCACCGCCGCTCCGAGCCAGGACAGCGCGCGCAGCAGCGTCGGATGCGGCCCGAGCGCAGCACCCAGACCGGCCACGCCGGCCGCGATCAGCAACGCGTCGATCATGGCGCAGGCCGCCACCACCGCGCCGACGTGCTCGCGGCGCAGGCCCTGGCGCAGCACGAAGGCGTTCTGCGCGCCGATCGCCACGATCAGCGACGCGCCCAGCCCGAAGCCCGCGGCAAGCGGGGCGAAGCCCTGGAGGTCGACCATCGGCGCAGCTTCGCCCGCCGGATGCACCCCGTACCAGCGAGGAATGCTAAGGTCGGTTCAGTTTTGCTTCATCGGAAGACACCGTGCTCGACTATGCCCTCATCGACGCCGTCGCGGCGGTGCTGCGCGAAGGCAGCTTCGAGCGCGCGGCGCGCGCGCTCGGCGTGACGCCCTCGGCGGTCTCCCAGCGCGTGAAGCTGATCGAGGAGCGCATGGGCACCGCGCTGATCGTTCGCGGCCAGCCCTGCACGCCGCTCGACGTGCCGCTGCACTGGCTGGTGGCGCGCATCGGGGCGCCGCTGCTCGATCGGCTGGGCCTGCGGGTGGCCGAGGCGGCGGGGCGGTCGCTACTCGGCTGATCGGGCCTGCGCGGCTCGCCGCCCCGTGTGCGTCAGTGCGGCGGGCGCACCGGCACCGCAGCCGCCGCGGCGGTCGCCGCGTGCGAGCGCATGCCCCAGGACCAGAGCCGCTCGGAGGGCAGCGGCAGCACCAGCAGCGCATGCTCGAGGATCGCGAGCGACAGCAGCGAGGCCACCAGCGTCAGCGAGGCGACCTCGAAGGCACCCGCGCCCGGTGCCACCGCCGCTTGCCAGAGCGGAATCGCGACGAGCGTCGCGGCCGCCACCGACACCGGCAGCAGCGCGTTCATCGGCGCACGCACGAAGTAGGTCTGCAGGTACTTCAGGTGCTCGGGCAGGAAATCCGCATTGAGGTTGCGCACGCCGAGGAAGACGTTGAGCTTCGCGCTCTGGCGCATGGTCCACAGCACGAGGTAGGTCCACAGCCCGGTCTGGTTCGGCCGGTCCCAGGTCGCGAAGAACACGAAGAGCGCGAGCACCACCAGCGCGAGCTCGTGATGGGCGACCGTCTGGAACGCATGCCGCACCCGCGACCAGCCCGTCGAGCCGATCGGGCACGGGCTGCGCCGCGGGCCGGTCACGTAGCCCAGCAGGAAACCGACCTCCTGCCAGGCCCAGATCAGGATCGCGCAGGTGAAGCCGCAGTACGCGCCCGCCACCGTCGTCTGCCCGCTGCTGTACCACAGGCCCCAGACCGCGAGCGCCGCCACGACGGTGGTACCCGTCATCGTGTACGGAAACGTCCGCTTGGGCAGGCCGTCGAGGTAGAGGATCGCCCCGGTGCTCGCCCACCAGACGAGCACCGTGAATGCGAAGGGCAATGCGTACTGCATCAGCGCACCGGTCGTCCCGAGCTCACCAGGCCGGGGCCACGCGCACCTGCTCGGGCAGCGCGTTGCGCTTGACCGGCAGCACGTAGAGCCGCGCGAAGGTGGCGGCCGCACCGACCGCGCAGGCCGCACGCTTGATCGCGCCGACCACGCCGCCGCGCGCCTTCGCCGCCTCGGCCGCCTCGCTCAGGTGATGCAGGCGCGTCAGGCCCGCGCGGAACTTCGGATTGTCCGTGTCCAGGACGATCGGGAACACCTGCCGGGTGATCTCGGAGCAGATGTCGAAGACCTTGTAGTCGAACGAATCCGACTCCAGGCCCATCGCCCGGTGCAGCATCGGCCGCGTGTGGTCGCGCACGTACATCGTCGCGTAGACGGCGAGCAGGAAGAAGCGGATCCAGAGCACGTTGCCGCCGCGCAGCAGCGACGGGTTGGCGCGCATCATCAGCGCGAACGACTCGCCATGGCGGAACTCGTCGTTGCACCAGCGCTCGAACCACTTGAAGATCGGATGGAAGCGCTTCTCGGGGTTGCGCTCGAGCTGGCGGAAGATCGTGATGTAGCGCGCGTAGCCGATCTTCTCCGACAGGTAGGTCGCGTAGAGCACGTACTTCGGCTTGAAGTAGGTGTACTCCTTGGTCGCCTTGAGCGTGGCGAGATCCACGCCGAGTCCGAAGTCCTTCAGCGACATGTTGATGAAGTTCGCATGACGCGACTCGTCGCGCACCATGTACGTCATCAGCTGCTTGATGTCCGGGTTCGTGACGTTCTTGCGGATCTCGTTGTAGAGCACGCAGCCCGAGTACTCCGAGGTCAGCGACGTCACCAGGAAGTCCAGGAACTCCTGGCGCATCGCCGGCTCGAGATCGTGCATCTCGGCGAGGAAGTCGCCGGTGCGCTGGAAGTGGTCGTGGTTGTTGTCGCCCGCATACTCCAGCATGTGGGCGTCCCACTCCGCACGCATCGGCGAGACGTCCATGCGGTTCATCGCGTCGTAGTCGGTGGTGTAGAAGCGCGGGCTGATGAGGGTGCTCGCCTTGGCGTGCGCCATCACCTGTTCCTGGCTGTCGATCGTGGTGTCTTGCGCCATGTCGGAGTCTCCGTTCAGGGGCGTTGCGGTGCGGCCCTCAGCAGCCGGGCGAACACGGCGGCATTGGTCGGACCGAAGGATTCGAGATCGACGAGCCGGCCGGTGGCCGGATCGCGAAGTGTGAGGCGCCCATCGGCTCGGCCGATGAGCTCGAAGGGCTGTTCGGAGCCGAGATCGCTGCGCTTGCGCTCGCGGGCGAGCCCGCGCAGCACGCCGCGCAGGAAGCCCTGCTCGCCGGAGACCGTCTCGATGCGCGCGCCGCTTCGCGGGTCGATGACCGCGATCGAGCCGTCGGGCAAGTCCTCGAATCGCAGCGCGCGCGTCTCGACCGCGGCGGCATCGGGCTCGCGCACCTCGACGCCCGACAGGCGCACCGCACCGGCCGCGACGAAGGCGAAGAGCGCGATCGAGGCCATCGCGACGATCGCGCCGCGCGGGATCATCGGGTCATGGGCGGCAGCGGGTCGGGCACTCATCGCAGGCTCCTGATCATGCGCCGCGGCTCAGCGGCCGGCAAGCGCGGTCTGGCCGTCGGGGCGCTGGCGCGATGCGCCCTCGTCCGCGGTGGCGGCGGTCATCGCACGCACCGAACCGCCGGTGCTCTGCGCCCAGGCGTCGGCCAGCAGCCTGCCCACGCGCTGCGCGTCCGGCACGCAGCGCAGCATCGGCTCGGGGCGGCCGAGCCGCCAGGGACGCGCGTGCGGCCACAGGTGCGCATAGCCGATCGACGCCTCGCCGAGCTCGAGCGGCAGGTCGCCCGTGCCGTCGCCATGCTGGCGCAGCCCGGCCGACGCGATCCGCGAGAACGGCAGGTTGAAGGTCATGGTCAGCACGATGCCCACGCGCATCACGACACGCCGATCGGTGATCGTGTAGAGCGTGGTGCGCGCCGACAGCTGTGCCAGCAGCACCAGCAGGCCGATCGCGAGTGCCGCGACCGACACCAGCAGCGTCAGGCCGCCGAGCGCCTCGCGCAGGCCCTCGCCGTCGGCGAGCGCACCGGCCACCTGCAGCGCGCCGACCACGCCGAAGTACACCGCGACCTTGCGGACGTGGAAGACGCGCCGCGCGAGCGAGCGGGCATCCGGCGCCCCCTGCCAGAGCATCCGCTCGCCCGCGGGCAGCGGCTCGGGCAGTCCGAGAACCGGTTCGTAGTCGTGTTCCGGCCCGGGGCCGTGGCGATGTCCGTCCATGATCAGAACAGCGGCTCGGCGCGGTCGTCGTCCGCGTACAGCCGCCCGGCACCCCAGTAGGCCATGATCTTCTCTTCCTCGAGCATCGTGATCTGCTGCGGATCGCGGGTCGCGGGCACGCCGGCGAACTGCGCCGCGTACAGCGCACCGACGCGCACGCCGCGGCGGGTGATGCGGCAGAAGTTGATCGGCAGCAGCACGCTGCGGGTGGCCCCGTCGGCGAGCGGCACCGAGACCTCGAGGTGGCGCACCACGACCTCGGAGGTGTCCACCCACACGTCGACCACCGTGCCGCCGGTCTCGCCGTCGGCGCCGATCACCGACAGGCCGCGCGGATCACGGTCCAGCGCGGCGACGTCGTAGTCGGGCAGAGTGCGCAGCGGCACCAGCTTCGGCGCACCGCCGAAGGTGTGCTCGATGTGGTCCCAGCGCTCGGCCCAGGCGCCCGGGCCGACTCCGGCCGTCAGCGGGTCGCCGACCGGCTCGAGCGGCGCGCCGTTGAAGCGGTTCGCCGGCTCGGCGCTGTAGTTGCGCGCGATGCCCTTGCCGTTCGGCGCCTGCGCGGTGCTGCCGTCCGACATCAGGTAGGTCTTGGGACGCGGCGCAGGCGGCCAGCCCTCGACCGTGCCGTTGGCCGTCTCGAGCGGGTAGCCCTCGCGCTTGTTCTCGCGGATCAGATAGACGATCAGGCCCGCGAAGAAGGCCCAGAACATGTAGAGGACGATCTGCGCGACGTCCACGTACTGCGTGATGGCTCCGAATCCCATGATGGTGCTCCTTGGCTTTCCTTGGATGTCCGACGGCGGCCCTAACCGGGCAGCACCGGCAGGCCGAACTTCGACGACGACGGCACGGGGGCGCGCCGCGAGGACCTGACCAGCGGGCCGATCGCGATCAGGGTGGTGAAGAGCATCAGCAGCTCGACGTGATAGACGGCGGCGTAGCCGGTCGCCGGATGGGCGAGGACCTCGCCGAGCACGCCGCGTTCGGCGAGCGAGGCCACCGCGTCGCGCAGGCCGCCGCCGGCGGCGATCGCGAGGCCGGCGCAGGTCGCCTGCACGCCGCCCCAGGCGCCGAGCGCGAGACCCTTGAAGCCGTCGGTGTCGAGCGCCATCGCAGCGGTCAGCGTGCCGACGGCGAACAGCCCACCGCCGACGCCGATCGCCAGCACGCCGATGCGGAACAGCGTCGCGGACTGGAAGGGCTCGGCGAAGATCACCGCCGAGAACGCGAACAGGCCGACGACCACCCCCAGACCGGAGAGCCGCAGCGGATCGGCGCCGCGGCCCAGCCAGCGCGCCGCCAGACCGAAGGCGACGAGCGAGCCGATGGCCATCACTGCGGTCAGCGCGGTGGTGGCGCCGACACCCAGGTGCAGGATCTCGCCACCGTAGGGCTCGAGCACGATGTCCTGCATGCTGAAGGCGGCCGTGCCCAGCCCCGTGGCGACGAGGAAGCGGCGCACGCGTCCGGCGCGGGCGAGCATCGCCCAGGCACCGCGGAAGTCCGTGTCGTCGGTCGCGTCGTCGCGGCGGCCACGCACCCGCGGCTCCTGCTTCCACAGCGCGATCAGGTTCAGCACCATGGTCGCGGTGGCGGTGCCCTGCACCACCTTCACCAGCCGCACCTGGCTGAACTCGGCGAGCAGCAGCCCGAAGACCGCCGCGCTCACCACCATGCCGGCCAGCAGCATCACGTACATGAGGGCGACCACGCGCGGGCGGGCCGCCTCGGGGGCGATGTCGGTGGCGAGCGCCAGGCCCGCGGTCTGCACCGTCTGCATGCCGGCGCCGACCATCAGGAACGCGAGCGCGGCGCTCGCGTGCCCGATCCACCACGGGCCGTGGGTGATGTCGCCCGACAGCAGGATCAGCGCGAACGGCATGATCGCCAGACCGCCGAACTGCAGCCAGGTGCCCAGCCAGATGTACGGCACGCGCCGCCATCCGAGCACCGAGCGATGGGTGTCCGAACGGAAGCCGATCAGCGCGCGGAACGGCGCGACCAGGATCGGCAGCGCGACCAGGGCGGCGACCAGCCAGGCGCCCACGCCCATCTCGACGATCAGCACCCGGTTCAGCGTGCCGATCAGCAGCACGGTGGCCATGCCGACCGACACCTGGAACAGCGACAGGCGCAGCAGACGCCCCAGCGGCAGCTCGTCGGTCGCCGCGTCGGCGAACGGCAGCAGACCGGGCGCCACGCGCGTCCAGGTCTGCCAGAGCTTGGGCCGGGCCATGCTGCTCATCGGCGAACGACCTCGATGGCCTGGGAGGTGTAGAAGCCCGAGGCCACCCGCTTGGTGCGGGCGGGCGCCCAGCCGGCCAGCTCAGGCGCCGTGTAGATGCCGCGACGCAGCGCGAACTCCTCCACCGGCACGATCGCCGGGGCCCGGTCGGCACGCGGGAACAGCTTGCCGACGGCGTGCATCGTGGACAGCAGCGGCGTACGCGGCGCGAAGGTGAAGACCATCGAACTGCGGACACGCGGCGCCAATGCCGACAAGGCGCGCAGGACGTCGACCGGCTCGTAGTGGATCAGCGAATCCATGCCGACCATGTGGTCGAAGTGCCCGAGCTCCGCATCGAGCATGTCGCCCGAGCGGAACTCGATCCGGCCGTCGCCGAGGTCCGAGGGGAGACGCTGGCGGGCCAGTTCGACGAGCGTCGGCGACAGGTCGATCGCCACGACGTGAGCACCGCGCCGCGCCGCCTCGACCGCCAGCGCGCCGGTGCCGCAGCCGGCATCGAGCAGACGCAGCCCGTGCAGGTCGGTCGGCAGATAGTCGAGCAGCGTGGCGCGCATCCGATCGCGGCCGGCACGCACCGTGGCGCGGATGCCGCTGACCGGAGCCGACGAGGTCAGCCGTGCCCAGGCCTCGACCGCGGTGCGGTCGAAGTACTGCTCGATGCGCCCGCGGCGCTCGACGTAGGAAGCGTCTGCAGCCATGTCAATCGAATCCCAGCAGGTCGAAGATCTCGCGGTCCTTCAGCGCATCCGGCGCCAGCGGGTCGGTACCGGCCCACAGTGCCGCGGCCAGCCGCATGTACTCGTTCTGCACCGCCTCGAGCTCGGGCGAGTGCTCCATCTCGAACAGCGTCGACTTCTTCAGCCGGCTGCGACGGATCACGTCGAGGTCGGGGAAGTGCGCCATGCGCTTGAGACCGACGCGGTCGTTGAACTTGTCGATCTGGTCGGTGTCCTTGCTGCGGTTGGCGATCACGCCGCCGAGCCGGACGTTGTAGTTCTTCGCCTTCGCCTTGATCGCCTGGACGATCCGGTTCATCGCGAAGATCGAGTCGAAGTCGTTGGCGGTGACGATCAGCGCGCGGTCGGCATGCTGCAGCGGTGCGGCGAAGCCGCCGCACACCACGTCGCCGAGCACGTCGAAGATCACCACGTCGGTGTCCTCGAGCAGGTGGTGCTCCTTGAGGAGCTTCACCGTCTGCCCGACGACGTAGCCGCCACAGCCCGTGCCTGCCGGCGGACCGCCCGCCTCGACGCACATCACGCCGTTGTAGCCCTCGAAGACGAAGTCCTCGATGCGCAGCTCCTCCGGGTGGAAGTCGACCGACTCGAGCACGTCGATGACCGTCGGCACCAGCTTCTTGGTCAGCGTGAACGTCGAATCGTGCTTCGGGTCGCAGCCGATCTGAATCACGCGCTTGCCGAGCTTGGAGAACGCGACCGACAGGTTCGACGAGGTGGTGCTCTTGCCGATGCCGCCCTTTCCGTAGACGGCGAACACTTTCGCGTTGCCGATCTTCTGGTTCGGATCGAGTTGCACCTGCACGCTGCCTTCGCCGTCGGGCGGCCGGCCGGGGCGGCGGATCTCGGTCATCGGGACATTGGTGACGTTCATGCGGGGGATCCTTCGGTGATGCCTTCGAGGCGGTCCTCGAGTTCTTCGCCGGCGCGGCGCAACGCTTCGAGCGTCGCATCGTCCGGCGTCCAGTACTGCCGAGCACTCGCCTCGAGGAGGCGATTGGCGACCTTCGCGGAGGCGGCCGGGTTGAGACGCGCGAGCCGCTCGCGCATCTCGGGATCGAGCATGAAGGTCTGCGTCAGCTGCTGGTAGACCCAGGGCTGGACCTGGCCGGTCGTCGCCGACCAGCCCATCGTGTTGGTGAGGTGGACCTCGATCTGGCGCACGCCCTCGTAGCCGTGGGCGAGCATGCCCTCGTACCACTTCGGGTTCAGCATCCGCGTGCGGCTCTCGAGCGCGACCTGCTCGGAGAGCGTGCGCACCGTGCCTTCGCCGCGGGTCTGGTCGCCGATGTACACCGGCACGTCCTGGCCGCCCTGCGCGCGACGCACCGCGCGGCTGATGCCGCCCAGCGTGTCGAAGTAGGTGTCGACCGTGGTGACGCCGAGCTCGACCGAGTCGAGGTTCTGGTAGGTGAGCTGCACGTCGGCGAGCTGGCTGGCGAGCAGCGCCGCCTGCTTCACCGGGCGGCCGCCGCGCCCGTAGGCGAAGCCCTTGCGGCGCGTGTAGGTCTCGGCCAGCTCGTCCTCGTCGTCCCAGCGGCCGTTCTCGACCATCATGTTCACGTTCGAGCCGTACGCGCCGTCGGCGTTGCCGTACACGCGCAGCGCCGCGGTCTCGAGGTCGCAGCCGTGCTCGGCCTGGTAGGCCAGCGCGTGCTTGCGCACGAAGTTCGACTCGGGCGGCTCGTCGGCCGATGCGGCGAGCCACGCGGCCTCGGCGAGCAGCTTGATCTGCAGCGGCATCAGGTCGCGGAAGATGCCCGACAGCGTGACCAGCACGTCGACGCGCGGACGGCCGAGCTCGGCGAGCGGCACCAGCGTGGCGCCGGCCAGCCGGCCGTACGAGTCGAAGCGCGGGCGGGCGCCCATCAGCGCGAGGGCCTGGGCGATCGGGCCGCCCTCGGTCTTCAGGTTGTCGGTGCCCCAGAGCACCATCGCGATCGACTCCGGCAGTGGGTTGCCGTCCTGCAGGTGACGCTCGAGCAGCTTGCCGGCCTGCACCGCGCCATCGCGGACCGCCCAGGCGCTGGGGATGCGGAACGGGTCGAAGCCATGCAGGTTGCGGCCGGTCGGCAGCACCGACGGGTTGCGCAGCAGGTCGCCGCCCGGCGCGGGTCGCAGCCAGCGGCCGTCGAGCGCGTGCAGGATGCCCGCGATCTCGGTGTCCTCGCGCAGCTGGCGGTCGGCCTCGCGCAGTTCGGCGAGCCGCGCGAGCAGCGCCTCGTCGGGCGCGGTGCCGGCGGCCTGGAGCGCGGCCTCGGGCGTGGCGCCGGCGACCAGCGCCTCGATCGCGGTGCGCGGCAGCACCGCCGCGTCGATCGCGGCCTCGGCCATGGAGGTCAGCATGTCGAAGCGCTGGCCGTCGTCGAGCGGCTTGCCGACCACGTGCAGGCCGTGCGGGATCAGCGCGACCTCCATCTCGTGGAGAGCGCCCTGCAGTGCGTGGATGCGCGCCTCGGCATCGCCCTGCACCGACGCGTCCCAGGCCGGCGCGGGGAGCGCGAGCTCGAGTTCGGCGGCCTGCGCCTGGATCGTCGCGGCGATGCCCTCGCGGGTCGCCGCGAGGTCCTCGGGCTCGAGCGCGCGCCAGCGGCCGATCGACTCCTTGAGCTCGAGCAGGCCGCGGTACAGGCCCGCCTGCGCGATCGGCGGCGTCAGGTAGCTGATCAGCGTGGCGCCGGCGCGGCGCTTGGCGATCGTGCCCTCGGAGGGGTTGTTCGACGCGTACAGGTACAGGTTCGGCAGGTCGCCGATCATCCGGTCGGGCCAGCAGTCGCCGGTCATGCCGGCCTGCTTGCCGGGCATGAACTCGAGCGCGCCGTGGGTGCCGAAGTGCAGCACCGCGTGGGCGCCGAAGTCCTCTCGCAGCCAGCGGTAGAAGGCCGAGAACGCATGGGTCGGCGCGAAGCCGCTCTCGAAGAGCAGCCGCATCGGGTCGCCCTCGTAGCCCATGCCGGGCTGCACGCCCACCACGACATTGCCGAAGCGCTCGCCGAGCACCAGGATCGAGCGGCCGTCGGTCTGGATGCGGCCGGGCGCCGGGCCCCACTGCGACTCGATCTGGGCGAGCCAGCGCTCGCGCCGGACGTGCTCGTCGGCACCGATCTTGGCGACGACGTTGGCGGGCGTGCCGTAGGTCGACGCGTTGCCTTCGAGCACGCGCACGCGCAGCGCCTCGACGGTCTCCGGCACGTCGACGGTGTAGCCCTGCGCCTTCATCCCGAGCAGCGTGTTGTGCAGCGATTCGAACACCGCGAGGTGCGCGGCGGTGCCGCTGTTGCCCGAGGCCGGCGGGTAGTCGAACAGCACCACCGCGACCTTGCGCTGCGCGCGCTCGGCGCGGCGCAGGGCGACCAGCCGCGCCACGCGCGAGGCCAGCATGGAGGTGCGCTCCGAGCAGGGGCGCATGTCGAGCGCGTCCTGCGAGGCGTCGAAGGTGCAGCGCTTGCTGCAGCCCTCGCAGGTGTGGCCGGCGGCGCCGCCGCGGCCGCCGAACACGATCGGGCCGGTCGAGCCGTCGAGCTCGGGGATCGCGACCATGATGGTGCTCTCGACCGGCAGCAGGCCACGGCCGGACGAGCCCCACTGCTCGAGCGTCTGGAACTCCACCGGATGCGCGGCGACGTAGGGCACGTCGAGCGCGGCGAGCGTCGCCTCGGCGGCGCGCGAGTCGTTGTAGGCCGGGCCGCCGACCAGCGAGAAGCCGGTCAGCGAGACCACGGCGTCGACCGAGGCCGAGCCGTCCTTCATGAAGAAGGCCTCGATCGCGGGTCGCGAATCCAGGCCGGAGGCGAAGGCCGGCACGACCTCCAGGCCCTCGACCTCCATCGCCGCGATCACGCCGTCGTAGTGGGCGGCGTTGCCGGCGAGCAGGTACGAGCGCATCAGCAGCAGGCCCACGCGCCCGCGCGGCAGCCCCTCGCCCTTGAGGCGGGGCAGCGACTCGGCGGCATCGCCGATCCGGCCCTTCATTCGCGGGTGGTAGACGCCCACCTCGGGGTAGTCGACCGGCGGCTGCGCCTTGACCTTGCCGCGCAGGCCGCGGCGCGGGCCGTCGGCGTAGCGATCGACCAGGCCGCGGACCATGTTGAGGACGTTCTCCTCGGAGCCGCCCAGCCAGTACTGCAGCGTGAGGAAGTACTGGCGCACGTCCTGCGCGGTGCCGGGCACGAAGCGCAGCAGCTGCGGGATCCGGCGCAGAATCTTCATCTGCTGCGCGCCGGCGCTGGAGGGCTGGCCGGCGGTGGGCTTGCCGGCGTTGCCGCGCAGCTTGCGCAGCAGCGCCATCGGGCCGCCCGAGGTGCCGTCCATCGTGAAGCGGCCGAGCCGGGTGAGCTTGGTGACCTCGGGCGCGGACATCGCGCAGACCATCGCGTCGCAGGCGTCGCGACGCGCGCGCAGCGCCGGCAGCACCGGGAGGAAGTGGTCCTCCATGAACAGCATGGTGACGATGACGATGTCGCCGGCGGCGATGTCGGCGATGCAGGCCTCGAGCGCGTCCGGACGGTCGGTCCACTCGGAGGCGGCGTGCACGCGCATCGAGAGCCCGGGGAGCTCGCGGCGCAGCTGCGCCGTCGCCCGCGCCATGGCGGCCGACAGATGGGTGTCCATCGTCACGAGGACGACGTTCACCGGCGTCGTGTCAGCGGCTGAAGTGCGCTTTGGCGTCATAGAGTGTCTCCACCGTGATCAGCGCCACGCCGCGCTCGAGCGCGAAGCGCTCGGTGTTGCGCCGGGCCTTGCCGCGGACGAAGAACGGGATCTTCTGCAGCTCGCGTTCGGCATCGGCGGCCCACGCGGCAGCGGTCGTGGCAGCAGCGCGCGTCAGCGCCGTCGTCGGGGTCGGGGTCTGGATCGGGGCCGCCGCCGGGGCGATCGGCACCTCGGCCGCGGGCGGCGCGATCGGCGCGGCGGCGGCAGCGGGTACGGGTTCGGCGCGGGCAGCAGCAGCCGGGAACGGCACGGCCGGCGCGGTGCGCCCGAGGTGCGAGGCAGCGGCGTTCTCGTGGAACTCGAAGTCGCCGCGGAACATCGTCAGCAGGTGCTCCTCGAGCCCCATCATCAGCGGCTGCACCCAGGTGTCGAAGAGCACGTTCGCGCCTTCGAATCCCATCTGCGGCGCGTGCCGAGCGGGGAAGTCCTGCACGTGCACCGGCGCGGAGATGACCGCGCACGGCAGCCCGAGACGCTTGGCGATGTGGCGCTCCATCTGCGTGCCGAGCACCAGCTCGGGCTGCAGCTCGGCGACGCGCTCCTCGATCTCGAGGTAGTCGTCGCTGATCAGCGCCTCCAGGCCGTAGCCCTTCGCGGCTTCGCGGACCTCGCGGGCGAACTCGCGCGAGTAGGTGCCCAGGCCGACGACCTCGAAGCCGAGCTCGCGCGAGGCGATGCGGGCCGCGGCGATCGCATGGGTGGCGTCGCCGAACACGAAGACGCGCTTGCCGGTGAGGTAGGTCGAGTCGACCGACTTCGCGTACCAGGGGGCGCGCGAGCCGTTGGCCGCGAGGAAGGGCTCGGGGTCGACGCCGGCGAGCGCGGCGACTTCGCGGACGAAGTCGACGGTGGCGCCGTGGCCGATCGGCACGACCTTGGTCGCCGGCTGGCCGATGGTGCGCGCGAGCCACTGCGCGGTGAGGCCGGCGGTCTCGGGGTAGAGCACGACGTTGAAGTCGGCGTCGCCCAGGCGCATCAGGTCCGAGGGTGAGGCCTCCCAGGGGGCGACGACGTTCACGTCCACGCCGATCCCGGCCAGCAGGCCGAGCACCTCGCGCAGGTCGTCGCGGTGCCGGAAGCCCAGCGCCGTGCCGCCCAGCACGTTGCAGCGGGCGCGCACGCCCGGCTCGCGCGGCGCGCGGCGCACCGGCGGCACCAGCCGGCGCACCAGCTGCAGGAAGGTCTCGGCGGCGCCCCAGTTCTCCTTGCGCTGGTACGAGGGCAGCTCGAGCGGCACCACCGGCACCGGCAGCGCCAGCGCCGCGGCGAGGCCGCCCGGGTCGTCCTGGAGCAGCTCGGCGGTGCACGACGCGCCGACGATCATCGCCTCGGGCGCGTAGCGCTCGAAGGCCTCGCGGGCGGCGGTCTTGAAGAGCTCGGCGGTGTCGGCGCCGAGGTCGCGCGCCTGGAAGGTCGTGTAGGTGACCGGCGGGCGGCGCGGCAGCCGCTCGATCATCGTGAACAGCAGGTCGGCGTAGGTGTCGCCCTGCGGTGCGTGCAGCACGTAGTGCAGCGAGCGCATCGCGGTGGCCACGCGCATCGCGCCGACGTGGGGCGGTCCTTCGTAGGTCCAGAGCGTGAGCTGCATCGTCGCGTTCCGGTCAGGCGGCCAGCAGGCCGCGGCGGCGCACCGGGCGCGCGAACAGCTCGGCGAGGTCGCCGGCCTGTTCGTAGCCCTGCACCGGCGTGAAGACGAGCTCGATGGACCACTTGGTGGTCAGGCCCTCGGCCTCGAGCGGGTTGGCCAGGCCCAGGCCGCAGACCACCAGGTCCGGGCGCGCGGCGCGGCAGCGGTCGAGCTGGAGGTCGACGTCCTGACCCTCGGAGATCAGCGTGCCCGCCGGCAGCAGCGCGAGTTCGGGCGCGAGGTGCTGGCGATGCAGGTAGGGCGTGCCGACCTCCACCAGCGTCATGCCCAGCTCGCGCGACAGGAAACGCGCCAGCGGCGGCTCGAGCTGCGAGTCGGGGAACAGGAACACGCTGCGGCCGGCGAGCCGCTCGCGGTGCACCGCCACCGCGCGGCGTGCGCGCTCGCGGCGGGCGGCGACCACCTGCTCGAAGCGCTCGGCGGGCACGCCCCAGGCGTCGGCGGCGGTGCGCAGCCACGCGGTCGTGCCTTCCTCGCCGAGCGGGAAGGGCGCGGGCATCACGGTCGCGCCCCGGTTCTCCAGCGCCCGCGCGGTGTCGGCGAGGAACGGCTGCGCGAGCAGCACGCGGGTGTTCGGCCCCACGCAGGCCAGATCGTTCGCGCGGCGCGGCGGCAGGAAGGCGACCGGGCCGATGCCCAGCTCATCGAAGACCCGGCGGAACTGGTCCTCGACGATGTCGGCCATCGCGCCGGCCACCAGCAGCGCAGGCGGCGAATCGGGCGCGGCCTCGGGCATCGTCGGCACCAGCGAGGCGAGGCACGCGTCCTCGCCCTGCGTGAACGTGGTCTCGATGCCGCTGCCCGAATACGACAGCAGTCGCACGGCCGGCGAGAAGCGCTGCGACAGCCGCGCGGCGGCGCGCGACAGGTCGAGCTTGATGACCTCGGACGGGCAGGAGCCGACCAGGAACAGCATCCGGATGTCGGGCCGGCGCTCGAGCAGGCGCACGACCACGCGGTCGAGCTCGTCCTGCGCATCGGCGATGCCGGCGAGATCGCGGTCGTCGATGATCGCGGTCGCGAAGCGCGGCTCGGCGAAGATCATCACGCCCGCAGCCGACTGGATCAGGTGCGCGCAGGTGCGCGAGCCGACCACCAGGAAGAACGCGTCCTGGATCCGGCGGTGCAGCCAGACGATGCCGGTCAGGCCGCAGAACACCTCGCGCTGGCCACGCTGGCGCAGCACCTCGGTGGCGCCGCACCCGGCCTCTTCGATGCGGATCGGGATCGCGGCGTTCACGTGGCGGCTCCGGTCGACGGCATGGCGTCGCGGGCAGCGTCGAGCCTCGCGGCGCGCAGCTTGAGGATGAACTGCGTGGCGTTGACGACGTAGGTGGCGTAGGCCGCGAGCGCCAGCAGCATCTGGCCCCGGGCGTCGATCCAGCCGGTGGCCAGCGCCACCAGGTAGGCGGTGTGCAGGGCCAGGACGGCCATGCTGAAGACGTCTTCCCAGTAGAAGGCCGGCGCGAACAGGTACACGCCGTAGACGTCCTTCTCCCAGAGGCAGCCGGTGACCATGATCGTGTAGAGCACCAGCGTCTTGACGACCACCGAGACCGTGGCCGCGAGGTGGCCCTCGCCGGTCGCCAGGAACCGCAGCACGAGCGCCAGGCTGACCAGGAAGACCAGGAACTGCAGCGGTGCGAGGATCCCCTGCACCAAGGTCCAGCCCGATGCGTCGCGCCGCTTGCGCTGCTCGGCCGTGTACAGAGGGGTGCGCCCGCCGGAGTGACGGGGACCCGACGACCCGGCGAATCCGTCCGTTTCGATGCCCATGGAGGCAATCTAGCCCTGGCCGGGAGATGTGTCAATCAAACTTGACGTACAGTTCGCATGACACTAGATTCGAGTCCTGACCGGGACCGGCGTCCGTTCTCCTTGACAGTCGCCGAGCCCCGACAAGACACTGTCATCGCGTTATCGGGGTACCGTGCCGACGCGGCCTTCCGGCCCATCGAGCCTCTGCTCCGCCCACCGACAGTTCATTCGCAGAGCCAGGACGCGGCCGAGCGAAGCAGACCGGACCCGCCGCAGGGCAGCCGGTCGAGGGCGAGGGCATATGGAACGGTCGACCGAAGAAGCAGCCTCAACAGGCTCACGGCATTCGCAGGATACCCAGCAGCACGCCACCCGCGCACGCGCGCTGGCCGTTTCCCACGAACCCCGCGAGTGGCTGCAGCGCACGATCGAGACCGAGATCATCCCTCGGCTCATGCTCGCGCACGGCGCGGCGGCGCTGGCCGAGCCCGACGGCAGGGTCGACGACCCCGACGCCATCAGTGGCGAGGACGTGAACACCTTCACCGCGCTCGTGCTGCGCGACGATTCCGACGCCCTGGCGGGTTTCGTCGCCGATCTGCGCGAGCGCGAGGTCGCGCTCGAGCGCGTCTATCTCGGCCTGATCGCGCCCGCCGCGCGCCGCCTGGGGGTGATGTGGGAGGAAGACAAGTGCGACTTCGCCCAGGTCACGCTCGGACTGTGGCGGCTGCAGAACCTCGTCTTCGACCTGAGCCCGCAGCTGCCGAGCGCCTGGACCGCCCGCCCCGAACAGCCGCGCCGCGCGCTGCTCGCGGCCGCGCCGGGCTCGCAGCACACGCTCGGGCTGCTGATGGTCTCCGAGTTCTTCCGCCGTGCCGGCTGGGACGTCTGGTCCGATCCGTGCGCCAGCGAGGGCGACCTGGCCGCGCTGATGCGCAGCGAATGGTTCGACCTCGTCGGGCTGTCGATCGGCGCCGACCTGCACCTGCAGCCGGTCCGCTCGGTCATCTTCGCCCTGCGCCGCGCCTCCCGTAACCCGCATGTCGGCGTGATGGTCGGCGGCCCGCTCCTCGTCGACCGGCCCCAGCTGGTCTCCGAGGTCGGTGCCGACTTCACCGCCGCGGATGCCCGCCAGGCCGTCGAGCGGGCCGACGCCTTCGTCGCCATGCGCAGCCTCCAATCCTGAGCGCGGACAGCCTGATGGCCCGGCGCCCGACGCGGCCCGGACCCGCTGGCAGGCCCGCCGCAACACCAACGACCTTCGTGAACCGACCCGAAGCCTTCCTCCACGCATTCTCCGCCCTCGGTGCGGAGAGCACCGCGTCGCTGATCGCCGCCGCGGCCGACGTCGCGCTGCTGGTCGACGAGACCGGCGTGATCCGCGACGTCTCGATCGGCAACGCCGACCTGGCCGAGCTGCCGCACGACGACTGGATCGGCAAGCGCTGGACCGAGACGGTCACCATCGAGAGCCGTCCGAAGGTCGAGGCGCTGCTGAGCAATCCGGGCGGCGGTCCGGTGCAGCGCTGGCGGCATGTGAACCATCCTTCGGCGCAGGGCGTGGACGTGCCGATGATGTATTCGGCGATCCAGACCGGGCCGGGCAAGCAGGTGGTCGCCATCGGCCGCGACATGCGCCCGCTCGCGACGATCCAGCAGCGTCTGATCTCCGCGCAGCAGTCGATGGAGCGCGACTACCTGCGGCTGCGCCAGCTCGAGACGCGCTATCGCGCCCTCTTCCAGTCGGTGTCCGAGGGCGTGCTGATCGTCGATGCGACGACGCTCAAGATCATCGAGGCGAACCCGGCCGCCGCGCGCGTGCTCGACGAGGCGGCCCGCCGCCTGATCGGCCGGGTGCTGGCCGATTGCTTCGATGCGGGCAGCCGCCCGGGACTGCAGTCGCTGCTGGACCTCGCACGGGCCGCGCGCCAGGCCGACGACACGCGGCTCGCGGTCGCAGGCTCCGGCGGCCAGGTCTCGGTCTCGGTGTCGCTGTTCCGCCAGGACAGCGTGTCGCTGTTCCTGGTGCGCGTCGCGCCCCCCGCAACCGATGTCGACGTCTCGGCCGCGCCGACGCGTCGCGCGGTGCTCGCCGCCGTCGACCGCGCGCCCGACGCGCTGGTGGTCACCGATCCGGGCGGCCGCATTCTCTACGCGAACGCGAGCTTCGTCGCGATGGCGCAGATGGACTCGGCCGAACAGGTGCAGGGCGAACCGCTCGAGCGCTGGCTCGGCCGCGCGGGCGTCGACCTCGGCGTGCTGATCGCGACCTTGCGCCAGAACGATGCCGTGCGCCTCTTCCCGACGGTGATGCGCGGGCGCTTCGGGGGCGAGACCACGGTAGAGATCTCGGCCACCGCGGTGCCGGGCGACCATGCCTGCCTGGGCTTCACGGTCCGCGACATCGGTCGGCGCCTGCCCGCCGAAGGCCGCAGCTCGGTCGGACTGTCGCGCACCGTCGGCCAGCTCACCGAGCTGGTCGGGCGCGTGCCGCTCAAGGACATCGTCGGCGAGACCACCGACATGATCGAGCAGCTGTGCATCGAGGCCGCGCTGCAGCTCACGCGCGACAACCGCGCGGCGGCGGCCGAGATGCTCGGCCTGTCGCGCCAGAGCCTGTACGTGAAGCTGCGCCGCTACGGCCTGGGCGACTACACGCCCGACAGCGCCGGCGCCGGTGCCGGTGCCGGCGAGCGCTGACGGCACGTCCGCCGTGGCCGGCCCCCAGGCCCGGGCTTCCGATCACGTCCGCCCGCCCGACCCGGGCGTGCTGTCGTCCCAGGTCGCGCTGCTGGCGCTCGTCGACCTCGAGCCGCGATCGCGCGGCTGGGGCTGGCTGCGCTTCGTCACCGGGCGCCTCGCGGTTCGCGGCGCGCCGGGGCTGCGCTTCGTGAAGGTGCTGGGCAGCGGCCGCGGCGGCGGGTTCGGCACCACGCCGAGCGCGACGATCCAGGGCCTGTTCTGCGTGTTCGACGACGCGGCCTCGGCCGACGCCTTCGTGTCGCCCACCGGCCCGTTCCAGGCCTGGCGCGCGCGGGCCCGCGAGTGCTTCACCGTGAAGCTGCGGGCGTACTCGGTGCGCGGCAGCTGGGCGGGCATGCGCCCGGCGATCGGCGCCGCCGCGCCCGTCGACGGCCCGATCGCCGCGCTCACCCGCGCCTCGATCCGCCCGACGCGGGCGCGGCGCTTCTGGCGGATGGAGCCGCAGGCCGAGCTCGAGCTCGAGGCCGCGCACGGCTGCCTGCTCGCCACCGGCGTGGGCGAGGCGCCGTACCTGCGGCAGGCCACCTTCACGCTCTGGGACAGCGTCGGCTCGATGGATGCCTACGCACGCACCGGCGCGCACCTCGCCGCGATCCGCGCGTCGGCGCAGGGCGCATTCTTCTCCGAGTCGATGTTCGTGCGCTTCGTGCCCGAGGGCGCGCAGGGCTCGTGGCGGGGCCGCCGCCTTGCGTGAGCACCGGGTCGTCGTCGTCGGCGCGGGCATCGCCGGCCTGTCGACGGCGCTCGACCTCGCCTCGCGCGGCATCGAGGTCGTCGTGCTCGAGCGCGCCGCCGAGCCCGGCGGCAAGCTGCGCCAGGTCGTCGTGGACGGCGCCGGCATCGACAGCGGCCCGACGGTCTTCACCATGCGCTGGGTGTTCGACGCGCTGCTCGCCGATGCCGGCACCACGCTCGAGGCGGAGCTCCCGCTCGCCCCGCTCGGCGTGCTCGCACGCCACGCCTGGCACGACGGCAGCCGGCTCGACCTGTTCGCCGACGCCGCGCGCTCGACCGACGCGATCGCGGCCTTCGCCGGCCCCGCCGAGGCGCGACGCTTCGCCGCCTTCCGCGACGAGGCACGGCGCGTCTACCGCGCGCTCGAGGGCCCCTACATCCGCTCGCCGCGGCCCGGGCCGATGCAGATCATGCGCGGGCTCGGTATCGACGGGCTGGCCGCGCTCTGGGGGCTGGGCCCGATGAGCGACCTGTGGCGCTCGCTCGCGCGCCATTTCCACGACCCGCGGATGCAGCAGCTCTTCGGCCGCTACGCGACCTACTGCGGCGCCTCGCCGTTCCGCGCGCCGGCCACGCTCGTGCTGATCGCGCAGGTCGAGATGGACGGCGTCTGGTCGGTCGGGGGCGGCATGGTCGAGCTGGCACGGATGCTGGCGCGCGTGGCGCGCCGGCGCGGCGCGACGATCCGCTGCAACGCGCAGGTCGAGCGCATCGTCGTCGAGGGCGGCCGCGCGCGCGGCGTGATGCTCGCCGACGGCGAGCGCATCGATGCCGACGCGGTGGTCTTCAACGGCGACGTCGGCGCGCTCGCCTCGGGCCTGCTCGGCGCGCCCGCGCGCGGCGCCACCGCGGCCGTGCCGCCCGCGGCGCGCTCGCTGTCGGCGCTGACCTGGTCGATGCGCGCCCCGACGTCCGGCTTCCCGCTGTCGCGCCACAACGTGTTCTTCGACGAGGACTACGCGTCCGAGTTCTCGGACGTGTTCGGCCGCGGCCAGCTGCCGACCAGGCCCACCGTCTATGTCTGCGCGCAGGACCGCGGCGACGACACCGAACTGTCGGGCCCCGAGCGGCTGCTGTGCCTGGTGAACGCGCCCGCCGCCGGCGACGCGCGGCCCTTCGACCTTCCGGAGATCGAGCAGTGCGAACGACGCGCCTTTTCCCTGCTGGCCCGCTGCGGCCTGCAGGTCGAGCGCCGGCCCGGCGACGCGGTGACGACGAGTCCCGCGGACTTCGAGCGGCTGTTCCCGGCGACGGGCGGGGCGCTCTACGGCCGGGCCTCGCATGGCTGGCTGGCCCAGTTCCGCCGCTCGTCCTCGCGCAGCAGGCTGCCGGGCCTGTGGCTGGCGGGGGGCAGCGTGCATCCGGGGCCGGGCGTGCCGATGGCGGCCATGTCGGGCCGACTGGCGGCCGCGGCCCTGACGGCCAGCCTCGTTTCGACCAGCCGGTCGTCCCCGGTGGCTACCTCTGGTGGTACGTCGACGCCCTGAGCGACGACGGCCGCTTCGGCCTGACGATCATCGCCTTCGTCGGCAGCGTGTTCTCGCCGTACTACGCCTGGGCGCACGGGCGCGGCAACGGCGATCCGGACGACCACTGCTCGCTCAACGTCTGTCTGTACGGACCGGGCGCGCGCCGCTGGACGATGACCGAGCGCGGCCGCTCGCGGGTCACGCGCGACGCGTCGAGCTTCACGATCGGCCCGTCGTCGGTGCGCTGGGACGGCACGCGGCTCACGATCGACATCGACGAGCGCGCGGTGCCCTTCGGGCAGCGGGTGCGCGGCCGCGTGACGGTGACGCCCGACGCGCTGTGCCGCTGGACCACGACGCTCGACGATGCGGGCCGGCACCGCTGGGGCCCGATCGCGCCGTCGTCGCGCGTCGAGGTGACGATGCAGGATCCGTCGCTGTCGTGGTCCGGGCCGGGCTACCTCGACTCGAACGAGGGCGACGAGCCGGTCGACCGGCCCTTCGTCGAATGGGACTGGTCGCGCGCGTCGCTGTCCGACGGCTCGGTGGCGGTGGTCTACGACGTGCGCCAGAAGGCCGCAGCCGACCGCGTGATCGCCGCGCGCTTCCGGTCCGACGGCGAGGTCGAGTCCTTCGAGCCGCCACCGCGCCAGGCGCTGCCGCGCACCGCGTGGCGCATCGGCCGCACGATGCGCACCGACGCGGGCACGCCCGCGCGCGTCGTCGAGACGCTCGAGGACACGCCGTTCTACGTGCGCTCGGTGCTCGAGAGCGGACTGCTCGGCGAGCGCGTGACCTCGATGCACGAGACGCTGAACGTGCCGCGCTTCGCGTCGACGGTGGTGCGGCTGATGCTGCCTTGGCGGATGCCGCGGACGGGGTGATTCGGGTGAGGTGATTCGGGCGGGTGATTCGGGCGGGTGATTCGGGCGGCGTTGAGGGCCACGCTCGATGGTTGGCGCGCGGCGCCGCTGCCCTTCAGGCCGCCGCTTCCTCCGAGGCCCGCACCCCGGGCTTCGCCCGGGGTCCCCGTCTCGCGCAGGCGCCCGACGGGCCGGCAAAAGAACTCGCCCCTTTCAGGGGCTCAGACAGCTTTTGCCTCGTATGGTCGCCACCGTCAAGAGTGCGCTGCGGTCACATGGTTGGTCTCATTTGGTGGCAATTCCGATCGATCTGGTGATGCGACTGGGGCGGGATGCTGCGGCGATGAACCAGACTCGTATCCGTGGGTTGGGTAC
>JAPLQE010000023.1 GCA_026399835.1 Burkholderiales bacterium
CCGCTACTACCTCGATACCCTGACCCTGCAGCTGATGTGCGTCGGCAACGGCAATCCCGATGCGCCGATCCGGATCGCCAGCAACGTCGAGCAGTTCCAGGTGCAGTACGCGCTGCCGCAGATGAACCCGGGCGGCGCCGACGGCGTTGACTACGGCGGCACCGGGGTCAACGTGTTCAGCCGTGACTGCGCCGGCAACCCGACCGACATGTCCGATGGCCGGATGCGCCGTGCGCACCGGTTCGTGATGACCGTCCGCAACGCGGTACGCTCCGCGGTGGCGCTGCCATGAGCGCCCCCGCCCCCTCGCGGCCGGCGACGCACGCGCGACGCCTCGTACCGGCACGCAGGGCCCGCCAGCAGGGCGTGGCGCTGCTGGTGATCCTGCTGCTCTCGGCGGTCGCCGGCATGCTGGCGCTCTCGCAGGCGAACTCGCTCGGCGGCCTGTTCCGCAGCGCCCGCGACGAGCGCGACCTGTCGATCGCCCGTCAGGCGGCCGAAGCGGCGCTGCGCGACGCCGAGGCCGACGTGGCCTGCATGGGGTGGAAGGACGGCCTGCTCGTGCAGGTCCTCTCGCCCGATACGGCCAACGCGTACTGCGTCTCGATCGCGCCGCACTGTTCGCAGATGATGCCGACCGCGGACGGCTCGGGCATTCGCCTGCTCGGCACCAACCCGAGCGCGCCGCCGGTCGAGGTGGACTGGACCGTGGCCCGCGGAGCGTGCGCCGTCGGCACCTGCGCGGTCGAGCTCGGCGCGAAGACCGGCGCGCCGACCATCCAGGGCGTCTCCAACCAGCCCCGCTACCACATCGATGCGTTCGACGTCGCGGTGACCGGCACCGGCGAGCCCACGCCGCTGTTCCGCATCACCGCGCGCGGATACGGCGGCTCCGGCGAAACCGTCTCCGAATTGCAGGAGGTCTACCGACCATGCAGATGAGGGCCCTGTCCATCGCCCGCCTCGCGACGGCGCTCGGGCTTGCCCTGTTCGGCGTCGCGCACGCGCAGACGCTCATCGGCAGCCACGTCAGGCTCGAGGGCCAGGTGACCGGGCCGTCGACCTCGCCGACGCTGAACAGCACGCACGACGCGAGCGCTGGCGACATCGTCAAGTGGTACCAGTACTTCCAGTCGCGCCAGCCCGGGCCGTGGGTGGCCGATGCCGAGCAGACCGTGCCCTCAGGCCATCGGTGGGAGGCCGGCTCGCTGCGGATGCCGCCGAACACCACGGCCCGGTGGAAGGTCGACAGCACCTGGAACGCATCGGAGCCGACCGGCGGCATGAACCTGACCGCGGTGGGCTGGCACACGGACCCGATGCTGAAGATCGACTTCTCGACCACCGAGAAGTCGACCAACTTCTCCGGCACCGGCGACGGCTTCCGAGTCATCCCGTACAAGAAGAACTTCTACGTGGTGAACCACCACGCCGACTCGAACGACATCCGGCCGCTGAACTGCCGGACGGCGACCACGGGCGCGAACTGCCCGGGCTTCCCCGCCGACGCCAAGGGCCTGACCTTCACCGACCAGGCGGGCGTGGCCCTCGGCACCACCACGACCTGGCGGTCGTACACGCCGCACTCGTCGATGGAGGCGCTGAACTACGAGACCGGCGAGCTCTTCGTCGGCGTGAACGCCGCCGGTGGCACCTACGTGGTCTGCACGAACCTCGACACGCTGAAGAGCTGCGGCGCGTGGCTGCTCGGCGCCTCGCCCGGCGCGGTGCACGAGCGCCACGTGAACTTCGAGACCTTCGGTTCGAAGTACTACGTGCTCGACAACAAGGGCAGCCTGTTCTGCTTCGACTACGTGCTCAAGCAGACCTGCGGCACGACCGTCTACAACCTGCTCGAGACGCCTGGGGGAATGTACTACTACACCTCCACGCAGCTGGACGGGAAGATGTTCTTCAACGGCCCCAACC
Organism: Burkholderiales bacterium; assembly: GCA_026399835.1. Lineage (GTDB taxonomy): Bacteria > Pseudomonadota > Gammaproteobacteria > Burkholderiales > Burkholderiaceae_E > UBA4615. The sequence continues at coordinate 1,930 of JAPLQE010000023.1, forward strand.
GGATGTGGTGCCACGATCCGCAGACCGGCGCACCCTGCGCCGGCTGGAACGGTGCGAACGGCTGGCCGATGGGCGGCAAGGGGGGCGTGATCCCGATCCCGGACACGATCGGTGCGCCCTACGGCGTCTGCGGTCGGCAACCGCTCGTGGCTGGACCAATACACCATCTACCTCTATTCGCTCAACTTCAATGCCGTCCACGGCAGCCGGATCTTCATGCCGCGCAGCAACGGCTACGGCGTGAACTGCTTCGACTTCTCCAAGGACGCCGTCTGTCCGGGCTTCCCGCAGCTCACGAGCCAGTGGGACCGGACGTATTCGGTGCGCTTCGACCCGACCCGCCCCGACTGCCTGCTGATGCTGGGCGACGCGGCGATCGCCTACCAGCTCAACGTCACCACGCTCGGCGCCTGCAGCGACTCCGGATCGGCGACCGATCCGAAGATCCTGAAGGTCACGCCCGCGGACCATTACCGCTGCGACCCGGCGGCCGCGCAGGTCACCGGCTGGGACAAGATACGGGTGTCGCAGTCGATGAGCTGGGGCGGCCTGACGGGGCTGTCCCAGATCAAGGTCACGCTGCGCGACGCGAGCGGCGTGCTGCTGCCTGGGAGCCTGAATCCGAACCGGACCTTCGCCTCCGGGAGCTTCGCGCTCGACATCAGCGACGTGCCCTACGAGACCTACCCGACGCTGACCATCAACTTCCAGATGTTCAGCGCGGGGAACCTCTACAGCACCGGGCCGGTGGGCGTGGACGTGACGTGGAAGGGGCCGCCGCGACAGGTCTGCTTCATGACCCGGGTGCCCTCGCCGGCCACCTGCGAGGCCGGCTCGCGGCTGACCGTGACCACCGGCGCCGCCCACGCGGCGTCCGTGGCGCTCGAGACGATCGTCGCCGACAAGGTGATGTGGTCGGGCGCGGGCTCCGACGGCTACGCCGCGGCCGCGGCGGCCACGTCGACGCGGGCGCTGTCCGGCGCGTTGGCCAGCGGCGAATCGCGGACCTTCGTGCTGCAGGGCCGCTACGCACTGAAGGCCTTCTCCGGCGACCTGTGGTCGATGGGGCTGACCGACACGCTGAAGCTCGACGTCGACGCGCTGACCAAGCTGTCGTCGTCGGTCACCGCGTCGAGCGCACCGACGCGTCGGATGTACCTGTCCAAGCCGGTCGTACCCGGTGACCCGGGTTCGATGTCGATGGTCTTGCTCGACTACGCCAACGCCGCCGCGGGACAGCGCGCCGCGCTCGACATCGGCCTGACCGGACTGTACGACGGCAAGGGCACGGCCCGCATCGGGTATCTGCAGGGCACCGACGGCACCTACGGATTCCGTACCCGGCCAGGCGGTCCGCTGGGCCCGGTGATCAACTCCGCGCCCACGGTGATACCGGAACGCGCGATCGCCGGCCTCTCCGAGGCGAACCACCCCGGCTACACGGTGTACCGACGCGACGTCAGCCGGTCCGAGCCGATGGTCGTCTGGGGCGGCAACGACGGTGCGATCCATGCGGCCTCGGTGGGCGCTGCCGGCCTGAAGGAGACCTGGTCGCTCGTGCCGGACGCGATGCTCCGCCAGGCCGCACGCTACAGCGACGCGACCCTCGCGGAGGTGCGACGCAGGCCGTATTTCGTCGACGCCCAGCCGATGGTCGGCCACGCCAACATCGGCAACGGCGGCGGCATCGACTGGCGCACCGTGGCGGTCGTGCCCTTCGGGCGCGGCGGCCGCGGGATCACGGCGATCGACGTGACCAAGACCGACGTGAGTGCCGGCAAGGGCGTGCTGTTCGAGTACTCGAACACGACACACGCCGACCTCGCCGACCTCGGCTACATCGTCAGCCCGCCGATCTGGAGCGAGGCGATGGGCTCGCACCAGATCGTGCGGCTGAGCGACGGCCGCTGGGCCGTGCTCGTGGGCAACGGCGTCGACAGCAACGACACCAGCGGCGGCGAAGCGGCCAGCGGCCCGGGCCGTCCGGTGCTCTACGCGTTCTACCTGGACAGCGCCCTGCCGCGCTGGCGCCGGTTCGCGGTCGACGGCCTCCTCGGCACCAGCAACGACGCAGCGCTGTCGACGAACAACGGCCTGTCGACCCCACGGCCGGTGGACACCGACGGCGACGGTCGCGCCGACATCGTCTACGCGGGCGACATCAAGGGCAACCTGTGGCGATTCGACCTGAAGAACCTGTCGGCGCCCGCCGTGACCAAGCTCTACGCGGGCGGCGCGGAGCGACCGATCCACACCGCGCCGCTGGCCATGCGCAACAGCGGCGCGGGCGCGTGCCCGCCCGCGCAGGTCGGAGGCTGCTGGCAGGTGATCGTCGGCTCGGGGGCCTATCTGAGCCCGCTGATCGGCACCACCAACACGGACACGCAGCAGCTCGTCGGCATCCTCGACCTCGGAAAGGGCGCGACCGTGAGTGATGCCAGCCTGGTCACGCAGCCCTACAGCGCGTCCGCCAACGCCGCAGGCATCGACTTTCGGATCGCCGAAGGCGCGCCGATCGACTACGTGGGCGGCAAGCGGGGCTGGATGATGGCGCTGGGGGCCAAGGAGCACGCGGTCTCGCCGCCGCTGTTGCAGCCCAACGGTCAGCTGCGCCTCACGACGGTGAGGCCGATCGTGGCCGGTTCGAGCCCCACCTCGTGCCAGCCCGCCCGCAGCTGGATCTTCGAGGCGAGCCCGGTCTCCGGCCCGCCGACCGCCGACACCTTCGACTTCAGCAGCGACGGGAACGTCAACGACCAGGACCGCGTGCAGATCGGCAGCGGCGACACGAAGCGTCCGCCTACGGCGATGGCGGTCAGCGGCGCGCAGTTCAGCACGCCCCAGCTGCTGCTCGGACCGAAGGTGTCGTCCGGCACCGCGTACCTGGTGTTCCCGAGCCTGAACATCGACACGAGCACGAGCAGCAACGGCGCTGCGGGCAACAACAATCCCGCGGTCATCGGCGGGGCCCAGCCCAGCTCGAGCGGACTCGCCGGCGTGGGCGATCGCAAGGCGCTCGGACGCGCGAGCTGGAGACTGGTGAGATGACGACCCGACCCCGCATCACCGGCTTCACGCTCATCGAGGTCATCGTCGTCGTGGCGATCATCGGGATCGTCAGCGCGGTCGCCATCCCGAGCTACACCGATTACGTGACGCGGGCCCGGCGCGCCGAGGCGAAGTCGGCGCTGCACATGGCGGCGATGTGGATGGAGCGCAACCAGGCCGCGACCTTCCGCTACGACGCCGACCCGTCCGGCGCGACGGTCGGCGACGCGTTGCTGGCCACGCGCGGCTGGGGTCAGACGCCCCCGAGCGGCACCGCCCGCTACACGATCGCGTTCGCCTCGGGGCCGACGGCCGGCACCTTCGTGCTTGCAGCCACGCCGCAGGGCGGGCAGGCGACTGCGGACAGCGCCTGCGGCGGACCGCTGGCGATCGACCACATCGGACAGCGCGGCGTGCTCGATGGCGGGAACGTGAAGGTGAACGAGGCGAGCGAGGCCTGCTGGCAGCGCTGAGCGGTCGAGCGTGTCCGGGGGCGAGCACCGGGCGGGCGCGTCGGGG